>NZ_JBZEER010000002.1:0-673285 GCF_058310175.1 Flavobacterium sp. AK-345
TAACTTTATTTATAAAAGAATTTAAAAAACTTCAAAATAAGATTAGGTAATTCGAATCTAATTGATTTTATTTGGCAAAAAATAACCCCACAATCTATTAAATTCATTCGATGAAATCCTATTCAATTCAAGAAATTAATGAAGTAATTAATGGTGTAATTTATGGCACAACTTCACAATGCATTACAGCAACAGAGCAGCTAGAAAAAGCTACAACTTCAGAAATTTCATTTATAGGAAATAAAAAATATGAAAAATACTGGGAAGGTTCAAAAGCTTCAATTGCAGTTGTAAACGAAGACATTTCAATAGAGCCGGGAGACAATCGTGCTTTTATTAAGGTAAAAAATGCTGATTTGGCTATGTCTCAAATCTTAGCCCTTTTTGCCCCGCCTACTCCAATATTCCATAGCAATATTCACAAAACTGCAACAGTTGACGAAACAGCTATTATTGGTGAAGGAGCAAGAATTGGGGCGGGTTGTTATATTGGTCCAAAAGTAGAAATTGGTGCTAATGCTACCATCTATCCAAACGTGACAATTCTTGATGAATGTACTATTGGTAAAAATACAATTATCTGGTCTGGAACTGTGGTTCGTGAGCGTTGTCATATTGGCAGCGATTGCATTATCCATCCAAATGCAACAATTGGTGCAGATGGTTTTGGTTTCCGTCCTTGCAGTGAAAAAGGCTTGGTAAAAATTCCACAAATTGGAAACGTAATTATTGGAAACGGAGTTGAAATTGGTGCAAATACTTGTGTAGATCGTGGTAAATTTAGTTCAACTGTTCTTGGTGATGGTTGTAAAATTGATAATTTAGTGCAAATTGGACATAATAGTAAATTAGGTAAATTTTGTATCATGGCCGGAAATAGCGGTTTAGCCGGTTCTGTAACTTTAGGAAATGGTGTTATTATCGGCGGAAGCGCATCTATAAAAGACCATACTACTATTGGCGACGGTGCTGTTATTGGTGCTGGTTCTGGTGTTACCGGAGATGTTCCTGCCGGAAAAACCATGTTAGGATATCCTGCAGTAGAAGCTCGTGATGCTTTGAAACAATGGGCTATTTTAAAAAGAATGGTTTGTGATTCTAAAAAATAATCCAAAAACAATTATATAAAAAAAACAGAAGGTGACTTCTGTTTTTTTTTGCTTTATATACAAATAAAAAAAGTTTATTTATAACGCTGGATCAATTATAAAACCTGTGGAGATAGAAAAAAAAATTACCACGGAGAACGCAAAGATTCTAAATATGCTAAATTTAGTAAAAACACATTCCGAAGCCTCGGGACCCAAAGCTTTGCGGACTTAGATTGTGTAAACACAACTTAAATCTTAGTGAACTCTGCGAATCCCGATGGCTATCGGGATTGTGTTCTCTGCGTTAAAAAATGATCAGGGAGGTTAAATTTTATCTACAACATTTAACGTTAATTCATAACGCTTCACATTCAAACCCTAAAATTTTCATCAAAAAAATAATCTCTTTCATAATATCATTATCCGATTCAAATCGTAAAATTCGATCACAATCTTCAAGATCAAAATTCCATTTCGAATTCGGAAATAGGGTATTCAATTTTGGAGCAATTCTTTTTACTTTCGAAGAAGAATTGACATTTGTTTTAAATACTAAAACCATAATTTAAATTGATTTTACTGTTGAGACGTTATTCCAATTTTACTTAGAATTTTAGCATCAATATAAAAAGTCCCAAACGGAATTATACAGGCTAAAAGCACTTTCCATGTCGTATCTTTAAATTTCCAGTTCTGCTCTACTCCTACACTTATTGAATTAAAGATAAAAAGCAAAAATAAAGCGCCATGAATTGTTCCCATAATTCTGGTTAGAAATGGTTCTGCAAAAACATACTTTAAAGGAACTGCAATAAATAATAATATCAATAAAGATGTTCCTTCTAAAAATCCAATAATTCGTAATCTTCCAATGTTTGTTTGAAGTAAATGTTTCATAATTATCTAAAATAAGGTCGGTTTGAAAATGGAGAAAATGGCCAGGGAATGGCAATAAAAATGATCAATAAGGCAACTGAGAACCACAGTAACATTGTTTTAAACTTATCGTTGTCTGCTTTTTTTCTTTTGGCTAGAGCCGAACCAATTGTAATTAAAACAATTCCGGTTAACATCAGGAAAATATGAAGTATTCCAAAAAATGCAGTTTCAGAATTTTGAATTCCTTCTGAAAAATTCTTCCAAAAATATTTCACGATCGGACTTTGTACATAAATTAAAATCCCAAAAATTAATTGAATATGAGCAATTGTCGCCGTCCAGTGTCGAACAGCATTATCAGTTTTGGTAAATAATAATTGAGAGGAATAACCTTTATAAGCCCTGAATATAGAATACAATAAGCTTATTAATACGAGCCATCTAAGAAAAGAATGGCTAATTAAAAGAGTTTGATACATTGTTTTTTGATTTAGACAATGCAAATATATTCAAAAACATACTAATTAGTATGTTATTTGAAATCGAATTTATTTCAAACTATTCAAATAATTCTTAAATTCTTTTAAATAAACAATATAGCAGGAATTATTATCTTGTAATTTTCCAAAATTCCGTATTCCCCAATAACCGGACATTACAAAATAAGCAACCTGTTCGCCATTTACATCTTTCCTTATTAATCCTAATTTTTGAGCATTTATAACAGCTTTTTCAATAGTAATTTTCCATTGATCGACCAATTCAGTCAAGGCTTTACTAAACTGATTATTCCATGGCGTCATTTCCTGCGTTAAATTCCCAACAGGACACCCATATTTTACCTGCAAAAAAGGATCGTCGAGAAGTAAATACGAAATCATGTTATAAAAATCTTCAATTGGATTTGCTGAATTTTCTACTGGTTTTATAAAACTTTCCAGCATTGTAGGTCTTAAAATTTCCTCAATAATAGCAACACCCATTTCATCCTTTGTTTTAAAATGGTAATAAAAAGCACCTTTCGTAACCTGAGTTGTCGCAATAATGTCATCGATACTCGTGGTTTGATACCCTTTTGAATAAATCAATTCAAATGCTTTTTGAAGAATTGTAAGTCGGGTGTTTGCAGCTTTAGACATAAAAAATACCAATTAGTATGAAACAGCAAATTAAGTTAAAAAAAGTGAATTTAGTTTAAAAATTCAAATAGCAACAAATCCCTATGCCTCGGGACTATGTGTTAGAAAAGAGTTTCTTTTGATTTACTTTTCAAACACATAAAATCTATGTTTCTATGCGTTTAATTAAATTTTACGCATTATACCAAACGGATTAATTTATTATGCTAGTTTCAATTGATTTTGTAAATTAGCCAACACTATTTTGTAAAAACCACAATTTCTTATGGATTTAAACTTCAATAAAAACGAAGATCACAATAAATTATTACTTTCTGAATTAAAACAAAGATTCACCAAAATAAAATTGGGCGGAGGAGAAAAACGTATTGAAAAACTACATGCCGAAGGCAAAATGACAGCACGTGAACGTATCGCCTATTTGCTTGATGAAAATTCAAAAAGTATTGAAATTGGAGGATTTGTTGGAGACGGAATGTATGCTGAACATGGCGGCTGCCCTTCTGGCGGAGTTGTCATTAAAATAGGATATATTCGAGGAAAACAATGCATTGTAGTAGCCAATGATGCTACTGTAAAAGCCGGAGCCTGGTTTCCTATTACAGGAAAAAAGAATCTTCGTGCGCAGGAAATTGCCATGGAAAACAGATTACCTATTATCTATTTAGTGGATAGTGCCGGGGTTTATTTACCGCTTCAGGATGAAATTTTTCCTGATAAAGAACACTTTGGCAGAATCTTTAGAAACAATGCCCAAATGAGCAGCATGGGAATTACGCAAATTGCTGCCGTAATGGGAAGCTGCGTTGCCGGAGGAGCTTATTTGCCTATTATGAGCGACGAAGCCTTGATTGTAGATAAAACCGGAAGTATTTTTCTTGCCGGAAGTTATCTCGTAAAAGCGGCCATTGGAGAAACTATTGATAATGAAACTTTAGGCGGAGCAACAACACATTGCGAAATCTCCGGCGTGACAGATTATAAAGCAAAAGACGATAAAGACGCTCTTGATAAAATAAAAAATATTGTAGATAAAATTGGCGATTTTGATAAGGCTGGTTATAGCCGAATCAAAGCTGAAAAACCCGCTCTTGAACCAAAAGATATTTACGGAATTCTGCCAAAAGCCAGAAACGAGCAATATGATATGATGGAAATTATCAATCGTTTGGTTGATAATTCTGAGTTTGAAGCTTATAAAGATGGCTATGGTCAAACTATTATAACTGGTTATGCCCGAATCGACGGCTGGGCTGTTGGAATTGTTGCGAATCAAAGAAAAGTTGTAAAAACCAAGAAGGGAGAAATGCAGTTTGGTGGTGTAATTTATTCTGATAGTGCTGATAAAGCAACACGTTTTATTGCTAATTGTAATCAAAAGAAAATTCCGTTGGTATTTTTACAAGATGTTACCGGTTTTATGGTTGGGTCAAAATCTGAGCATGGCGGAATTATAAAAGATGGTGCCAAAATGGTAAATGCAGTTAGTAATTCAGTAGTTCCAAAATTTACTGTAATCGTAGGTAATTCATACGGTGCAGGAAATTATGCCATGTGCGGAAAAGCTTATGACCCGAGATTAATTTTTGCCTGGCCAAGTGCGGAACTTGCTGTTATGGGCGGAACTCAGGCTGCAAAAGTATTGGCACAAATTGAAGCTTCTTCGCTTAAAGCAAAAGGAGAAATCGTAGACGAAACCAAAGAAGCTGAATTATTCAATAAAATAAAGGCACGTTACGACGAACAAACTTCGCCTTATTATGCGGCATCAAGATTGTGGACAGATGCCATTATCGATCCGCTAGATACACGTACCTGGATTTCAATGGGAATCGAAGCTGCCAACCATGCTCCTATTCAAAAACCATTTAATTTAGGCGTTATTCAGGTATAACTTTTTAGTTTTTTTTCAAATGCGTAAAAAAATAATGCATAATTTATTTTAAATCTCTAAAAAACAACTATCTCATTAAAAATTAGTAACTTAGTGTGTAATTTTTAATCAGCGTAGTATCATGGAAAATGTAAAAAGTTTAAATAAATGGGCCAATTCGCACACTTATTTACCAGTAGATTTAGTACGTATTATATTGGGTATTTTTTTATTTATGAAAGGAGTTTCATTTGTAACGAATGTCCAGTATTTACATGATTTGATTTCTCCTATTGATCGTTTTGGCGGCGGAATGTTTCTTTTGCATTACATCGCACCAGCTCACATGATTGGCGGGATTATGATTGTTTTTGGCTTGCTAACCCGTTGGGCAATAGCTGCTCAGTTACCAATTTTATTTGGAGCTGTCCTTGTTAATTTTATGGGACACATGCATTCTCAAAGCTTAATTTTGGCAATAGCTGTATTATTACTTTGTATTTTCTTTTTGATTTATGGAGGCGGAAAACATTCAGCCGATTATTATTTCAAAATGCAGCAATAACACGATTTATCCTCGACTTTTTACATTTGTTGGGGATAGATATGTCTTCTTTTAACATTAATTAGCATTTTAAAGTTTCGTTTATTGTATTTTATGAACTAATTTCGCCAGCATGAATTGGATTCGTAAAACAATTATTTTTGTATCACTTTTGATCATCACTTTATTTGCTTTTCAGGCAAGTGAAGCTGGTGTACCAAAAAATGAAAATAAAAAAACGAATCCTGCCTTTTCAGTAGAAAATGTTGACACATCAGAATTTATACAACCACAAGCCAGTTATCATTTTGCGGCTAATATAAAAACAAGCCAGTCAGTTTTAATTAAATGGTTTGAAACTTTATTGATGACAATTCCCGGTCATCAGGTTGTAAAATCAACAACAAATTTTGCCAATCAATTCTCAAATCAGAGTAAGAAAATATCTTTATTGCTCTATCCCTTCCATTATTTCTGGTAATTAAATTAATGAAACTTATCGGGAAGAATATCTTCTTCCAAAATTAATCAGGCCGTTTTCAACAACGAAAACAGTTTGTTATTTCATGTAATTTAATTCAAATTTAAAAACATAATGGATACAAGTGTAACTATAATTGGTATTGTGATTGCGATCATAGTAGCCATTCCGGTATATTTTTCTGCACGAACAAGTGCTGCAAACAAATCAAAGATCTTAAATATCAAAAAGAAATTCAATCCGGTAAATCCGGAAGATTTTGATTTAACAGAATCTCAAAGCAATAAAACGCTGACGATTGATCAAAAAAACAGAAAATTTATTTTAATGAATTTCAATCCCAATAAACAAGAATCAACGTTTGTAGATTTAAAAACGGTTTCATCCTGCAAATTAATTCCAACTACTGACGGAAATTCAGATACAATCTTAAAAATTGATTTCGAGTTTCAGGAAAAAGAAACATCAAAAAAAATCACGATTCCATTCTACGATTTTGACGACGACAGAATTAAGCAAATAAGTGCTTATCAAGATCATCAGTTTGCAAAAAAATGGCTTAAAATCATTCAGGATTCTATTTAGTGTTAGTTATTTAATTCAGTAAAAAGAGGCTCATTTTGAGTCTCTTTTTTTTTACGATAAATATGACATTTATCATTTTATATTTTAAGCCTGTTAATTAATTTTGATAGTCCAAAAATGTACTCTTATGAAGATTTCACTGATCCAAAAATACAATGTCCCTGGTCCAAGATATACGAGCTATCCAACTGTTCCGTATTGGAACGAAGCTGGTTTTAGCCAGGAAAAATGGATAGAATCGTTTCAGAAAGCTTTTTCAGAAAGCAATTCAGAAAACGGAATTAGCTTGTACATTCACTTGCCTTTTTGCGAAAGCATGTGTACTTTTTGCGGATGCAACAAACGTATTACAAAAAATCATTCAGTTGAAGAAACTTATATAAAAGCGCTGCTAAAAGAATGGAGCCTTTATTGCAGACTACTTCCGGAAAAGCCCTTAATAAAAGAGATACATTTAGGCGGAGGAACACCAACATTTTTCTCAACAAATAATTTAGAACATCTTATAAATGGCATTTTTTGTTTTGCCAATAAGGCAGAGAATTACGAATTTAGTTTTGAAGGACATCCAAATAATACAACTTACGAACAACTTAAAAAACTATATGATTTAGGTTTTCGCCGGGTAAGTTTTGGTGTTCAGGATTATGCAGAAAAAGTACAAAAAGCAATTCATCGTATCCAGCCTTTTCACAATGTTGCAAAAGTAACTTTTTGGGCAAAAGAAATTGGATACACTTCTATAGGTCACGATATTATATTCGGACTGCCATTTCAAACAATTGAAGATGTTGTGGATACGGTTGAAAAAACAAATTCATTAAAACCAGACCGATTAGCATTTTATAGCTATGCACACGTGCCATGGATAAAAGGAAATGGTCAGCGTGGATTCAATGAAGAGAATCTTCCTAAAGATGCCGAAAAAAGAAAACTATACGAAATAGGAAAACAAGTACTTTCTAAAAATGGTTATCACGAAATTGGAATGGATCATTTTGCATTACAATCAGATAGTTTGTATAAAGCATCTCAAAACAAAAAACTCCATAGAAATTTTATGGGTTATAGCGCCTCAAAAACACAATTAATGATTGGTTTGGGTGTTTCATCTATTAGCGATAGCTGGTACAGTTTTGCGCAAAACACTAAAAACCTGGAAGATTATTATCAATTATTAGAATGGGATAAATTGCCTGTTGTAAAAGGACACATTCTTGATAATGAGGATTTGATTATTCGAAAACATATTCTAAATCTAACATGCGAATTTGAAACTTCATGGAGCAATGAAAACCTTTATTTTAAAGATCTTGGCAATGTAATTTCAGATTTAAAAGAAATAGAAAAAGACAACTTAATTGTGATTGAAGAAAATAAAATTAAAATTACAGAAGCCGGAAGACCTTTTGTACGCAATATTTGCATGGCTTTTGATTTACATTTAAAAAGAAAATCTCCAGAAACAAGCTTGTTTTCTATGACGGTTTAGATTTAGTGACAATTAGGCACTTGCTGCACAAATAAACTCATATTTGATGGAGATAAATACGGAATTCCAAGCCCTAAACCTCTAAGAATAAATAAAACACCAATAATCACAGCAACATAAGGAATTGCTTTTTGTATTTTATTTCTAAAAGACATTTTTAATAAAGAATGTAAATATACTACCACCGTCATTAAAGGAATGGTACCTAATCCGAATAAAAGCATGTACAAAACTCCATAACCGGCACTTTGCATAGCTATTGCTCCAAATAAAGCTACGTAGACCATTCCGCATGGCAAAAAACCATTTAAAAGTCCTATTATAAAAAGCGATTTATAACTTTTGTTTTTAAAATGACTTCCTAAATTAGATTTGATTTTTGAAATGAGCTTATAAACGGGTTTCGAAAAATTGTATTCTGAAAATATTTTTTCCGGAATCAAAACAACGATTATCATCAATACTCCAATAAAAATAGACATTTTTTGTTGTAACCCCGCCAGAAAGAAACCTCTACCTAGTAATCCAAAGATTAACCCAATTGTTGCATACGCTGTTAAACGTCCAATATGATAGGTAACAATTTGAGTTGTTTTCTTTACTTCATTTTGATGATCTACAGGTAACATCATGGCAATTGGACCACACATTCCTATACAGTGAAAACTACTAATTAGTCCGAATATGAAAGCAGAATACAACATTTTTCGTCTTATTAATTTACATAAACTACCTCTTTTGACAAGTATTTTTTTCCATCATACTGCCATTCCATATTAACATCCCAGCGGCCTTTGATGAGTTTGTTTTTAGGAATTAATAATGAAGATTTTGTTAAAGCGATTGGCGTATTAAAATCGAATTTTTTGTTTGAAGGTCTGTATAATAATATGTTTCCTTTTATTTTATCACTTTCAAATTTTACAGGAAAAATTATTTCTACTCCGTCCTCAACATATTTTATAGTTGGTCTTTGCTGTAAATCATGTGCATTTTGAATTCGGGCCATTTCATCCTGAAAATGCGAGTCATGTTTGTAATATTCTTCTACAACCAAATCATTATCATATTTACTATTTGACTGTACTTCAAAAACAAAATATAGAATAAAGGTCATAAATAACCCAAATGCTATCACTATTCCGGTTCCCCAATTTATTTTCATGGTATTATTTTTTAATTAAAACTTCGCGGTCCTAAAAAGTTTGTTGTGTTGGTTTCAAGCAGCTCATTTCCGTTATAAACACCTATTTTTACTTTGGTTTTATCACTTTCTAAAATAGCCTGATCAATTTCTATAAAAAGAGTTCCTTGCGAAATTCCTTCTTTTATAATTTTAAAATGCTCACTACCAACATTTTTAATATCTCCTTTTTGATCAATCAATTCAAAATGAATATCATTATAATCCTTCATTGTTTTATTGACAATTTTATAGGTGTACACATTACTAATTTTATCGCCTTTATGTTGAAAAAGCTGTCCTGGCAAACGTAAAATAATAGCCTGAACATCGGCACGTAAAAAAAGCATTCCAACAAAAACACTCAATAAAACAAATAAAACTGCAGTATAACCTTTCATTCTGGCAGTAAACTTAAAAGGTTCCTTTTTTGCAATTTCATCTTCAGATGCATAACGAATAAGTCCTTTGGGCAAACCAACAGAATCCATTATAGAATCGCATTCATCAATACAAGCAGTACAATTTGTACATTCTAATTGTGTTCCGTTTCTAATATCGATTCCCATCGGGCAAACATGCACACACTGATGACAATCAATACAATCTCCTTTTCCGGTAGTAGCTCTGTCTTCCTTTTTATTAAACTTGGCACGTCCTTCTTCTTTTTCACCTCTCACAAAATCATACGCGACGTTTATCGATTTATTATCTAAAAGTACACCTTGCAATCGGCCATAAGGACAGGCAATAATACAAACCTGTTCGCGAAACCAGACAAAAACAAAATAAAAAACACCTGTAAAAATTAGTAACGCAATAAAATTACTGGCTTGCGCAATAGGTCCTTGCTCAATCATTAAAAACAAAGTATCACTTCCTACCAAATAAGCAAGAAAAACATTGGCAATACCAAAAGAAATCAGAAAAAAGATAGTCCATTTAATGACTCTTTTTCGAATTTTTTCTGCATTCCACTCTTGTCTTGACAAACGCAGCTGTGCACCACGATCACCGTCGATCCAATATTCTATTCTACGAAAAACCATTTCTAAGAAAATAGTCTGCGGGCAAATCCACCCACAAAATATTCTTCCAAAAACAACTGTAAACAATATTATAAAAACAATACCAACGAGCATTGAAATTACAAAAAGATAAAAATCCTGTGGCCAAAATGGAAAACCAAAAATATTAAAACGACGTTCCAAAATATTGAACATCATAAATTGGTTTCCGTTTATTTTTATAAATGGATTAGCAACTAATATTGCCAATAGCACATAACTAACCCATTTTCGATAATCATAGAATTTACCAGACGGTTTTTTAGGAAAAATATATTTTCTCTTACCACCTTCGTCAATAGTTCCAATGGTATCTCTAAATGCTTCGTCTGGTAAATTTGACATGACTTATTATTTTTTAACTTCTGTACTATCAGCTGGTTTTCCATTTGCTATATCGGGGTGCGGAGCGTTTTCATCAACCCAAACTTCCCCTTCTGCTTCTTTTGGATCTTTTGGATTACTTCCTTGTAAAGACAAAATATAACTGGCTACTTTTTGAATTTCTTTAGGTTTTAAGGTTCCTTTCCATGAAATCATCCCTTTACCATCACGGCCTCCATTTGTTATAGTATGAAACAGGTTTTTAATTCCGCCTCCTAAAATCCAACGATCATCTGTTAAATTTGGTCCGATTTGTCCTCCACCGTCAGCTCTGTGACAAGCAGCACAATTTGTTGTAAAAATTTCTTTTCCTGCATCTAAATTTTCTTTATCCGTAAGCAAAACAACTGTTTTTTCATCCATTAAATCAGGTGCGGTTTTAAGATATTCATCAACATCAATTTTCGCCTGAGCCATTTCTTTTTTAAGCTCCATTTCCTGATCATCAGCACCAAAAACATCATAACGGGCAACATAAATTACTCCAAAAATAATGCAGGCATAAAACAGATAAACCCACCATGGCGGCAAATTATTATCCAATTCCTTAATTCCGTCATAATCATGATCCATTAGCAAAGCCCCCTCATTTTCGATAGGCTGCGTTTTAGTAAGCTTATGCATTAGGTCTTTGTACCAGGTACTTTCTTTTAGACTTAAACTGTTTTCATGGTCTGCCTGAGCCTTTTCTTCCGGTGACATTAATTGATACATCACACGATTTACAGCACTTAACGTAATTTCAATTGCAATAAGGATGAAGAGAAATACAAATAAAAAAACTGAAACCATTGGGTATTTTATAAAAGCAGCTCTGTCACCTGAATCTATAAAATATTCCATCAATCCAAAAACGATGAAGAAAATCACCGGTACTCTTACATATACTGGGAAAAATTTTTTCATTTTAAATATCTTTTGAAATTAAACTACTTCCTTCATCTAAAGGTATTTGACTCATCTCCTTAATTTTTTCTTTTTTATATGTAAAGACCCAAAGACCTAAGAATACAAAAAAGAAGAAAAATATCAGCAGAGAGAGAATCGGGTAAATTTCGATACCCGATATATTCTCCATATTGTGTTTTATTTGTTCGAACATAATATTATTATTATTTAGTCTCTTTTACTTTAATATCTGTTCCAAGTCTTTGTATATATGCAATTAAAGCAACAATTTCTCTTTCATTCATCGGAACAAATTTTTCTCCTCTTGCAGCAGCATTTTTCTTGCTTTCCTCGTAACTTTTTACAAAATCAGGATCGTTTTCTAAGTTTTTCTCGATTGATATTGCCTGAGTTCTTAATGTTTGCTGCGCATTTGAAATTTCAGATTCAGAATACGGAACACCTAAAGAAACCATTGCCTGCATTTTCTTTTGAGTTAAAGAAATGTCCATTGGTTTATTATCAAATAACCATTTATAACCTGGCATGATTGAACCTGCAGAAATACTTTGTGGATTCCAAAAGTGGTTAAAATGCCAATTGTCATTATATTTTCCACCAATTCTCAACAAATCAGGACCTGTACGTTTTGATCCCCAAAGGAATGGATGATCGTATACAAATTCACCTGCTTTTGATTGTGGCCCATAACGCTCCACTTCACTTCTGAATGGTCGAACTGATTGTGAGTGACAGCCTACACAGCCTTCTCTTATATATAAATCACGGCCTTCAAGTTCTAATGGAGAATAAGGTTTTACACTTGAAATAGTTGGAATATTAGATTTTACCATAATTGTTGGTACAATCTGAATTACACCTCCAATTAAAATAGCAATGGTAGCCAAAATGGTCAATTGAATTGGTTTTCTTTCTAACCATGAATGGAATTTTTCTCCATTTATTCTGCCACTGCTTATTCTTTGTAATGCCGGAGCCTGAGCTAATTCATCTTCTACAGTTTCACCAGCTTTAACTGTCATGATAATATTGTAAACCAATGTAAGCATACCAACTAAATACAAAGTACCTCCTATTGCTCTCATCCAGTACATTGGCATGATTTGCGTAACGGTTTCAAGGAAGTTTCCGTAAGTCAAAGTACCATCAGGGTTAAATTGTTTCCACATTGAAGCTTGAAGAAATCCTGCAACATACATAGGTAATGCATATAATATAATTCCTAATGTACCAATCCAGAAATGGAAATTAGCCAATTTAGTAGAGAATATTTTACTTTTTGTCATTCTTGGAACTAACCAATAAATGATACCAAATGACATGAAACCATTCCATGCTAAAGCTCCAACGTGTACGTGAGCAATAATCCAGTCTGTATAGTGTGCAATAGCATTTACATTTTTTAACGAAAGCATAGGGCCTTCAAAAGTTGCCATTCCGTATCCGGTAATTGCTACTACGAAAAACTTTAAAACCGGTTCTTCACGCACCTTATCCCACGCACCTCTTAAAGTTAAAAGTCCGTTGATCATTCCTCCCCAAGATGGCGCGATCAACATTATAGAAAATGCTACTCCTAAGTTTTGCGCCCAGTTTGGTAAAGCTGAATATAATAAGTGGTGTGGTCCTGCCCAGATATAAATAAAAATCAAAGACCAGAAATGTATAATTGATAAACGATAAGAATAAATTGGTCTATTGGCTACTTTTGGAACAAAGTAATACATTAAACCTAAAAATGGTGTCGTTAAGAAAAATGCAACAGCATTATGTCCGTACCACCATTGTACAAGCGCATCCTGAACTCCTGCGTAAACTGAATAACTTTTAAGAGCAGAAACCGGAAGTTCGATATTATTGAAAATGTGTAAAACAGCAACTGTTACAAACGTCGCAAGATAAAACCAAATAGCCACATACAAATGACGTTCTCTACGTCTTAACATTGTACCTATCATGTTGATTCCCATTACTACCCAGATTAACGCTATGGCTATATCAATTGGCCATTCTAATTCCGCATACTCTTTTGAAGAAGTATATCCTAAAGGTAAAGTAATAGCAGCGGCAACAATAATAAGCTGCCATCCCCAGAAGTGCAAATTACTTAAAAAATCGCTAAACATTCTGGCTTTTAGCAATCGCTGTAACGAGTAATACATACCCGCAAAAAATGCATTTCCAACAAAGGCAAAAATAACCGCATTGGTGTGCAAAGGTCTTAAACGACCATAACTAAGCCAGGAGATCCCATCTGTCATGTTGGGAAAAAGGTACATAACCGCCAGGGTTAGCCCCACTAACATACCCACAACTCCAAAAAGGATAGTGGCGTAAATGAATTTTTTTACAATTTTGTTGTCGTAATAAAACTGTTCCATTTCCATAATTATACTTGTTTTTCTTCGGTTGGTGAAATATTATTTTTTGAAGTAATTTTGGTCTCGTCATCAAAAAGCATTCTGACCGAGGGTGTATAATCATCATCATATTGTCCCGATTTTACAGCGACAATAAAAGCAATAAAGAAACAGATTGCGACAAAAATACTTACTGAAATTAATAGATAAATGACACTCATACCCTAAATTTATGTTAACAAAATTAATAGGTAACAGGCTTGTAAAATATGATAATTATCATGATTGAAAAGATATACTAAAAGTAGGAAAAATTACCTTATTATTATTTATAATTATTTTAAATTACTATCACTGAAATAGTTAGACATAAAAGTCACAAAACTTACAATCGTAATTGTACTTAATGGCATAATAATAGCCGCGACTAAAGGAAGTAAATTGCCAGTAACGGCAAAAGATAAACCAACAACGTTGTACAGCAATGATAAAGTAAAACTCATCTTGATTATTGAAATTGATTTATGCGATAATTTCAGGAAATAATCGAGTCGCGAAAATTCGCCTGCATCTAATATTGCATCACAAGCCGGAGAAAAAACATTGACATTTTCTGAAATAGAAATTCCAACATTACTTTGCGCCAAAGCACCGGCATCATTTAAACCATCCCCAACCATCATCACATTCTGCCCCTTTTCCTGGAGTTTCTTTATAAAATCAAGTTTCTGCTCTGGTTTTTGGTTAAAAATCAGCTCTGTATTTTTAGGCAAAATGGCTTCGAGATTTTCTCTTTCTCCATCATTATCACCTGATAATACTTTGATTTGATATGTTTTACTAAGTTCTAAAAACAACTCTTGCAGACCTTCCCTATATTGGTTTTTAAACACAAACCTGCCATAATAAACATTATCAATTTTAATATGAAGTGAAGTTTTTTCAATTTCTGATGTATCTGAAACCGAATTCCTGACAAATTCAGCAGAACCAATCTGAATTTGTTTATTCTGGATTATTGCCTGGATTCCTTTTCCGGTTATTTCCTGAAAATCATCTGTTTTAATTTTCTTTGTTTCCGGTAAGAAATCATATAACATTCTGCTTAAAGGATGATTTGAAGCCCGAAGTACATTTTTGATAAGCACATTATTTTCTTCAGAAATTAAATCTCCTTCATACGTAATATTGGCTTTTTTATTTGTTGTAATTGTTCCTGTTTTATCAAAAACTATCGTGTCAACTTTTGCCAATTGTTCGATTACCAGAGCATTTTTCAGGTAAAATTTTCGCTTTCCTAAAATTCTCAGAATATTTCCAAAAGTAAATGGCGCCGTAAGAGCCAATGCACAAGGGCATGCTACAATAAGTACCGCAGTAAAAACATTAAAAGCTATATTGGCATCAATAAATATCCAATAACCAAAACCTGCAAAAGCAATTAATAATAATATTGGTGTAAAATATCGGCTAATAACATCTGTAATGGTCTTATGTTTTTGATCTACATTTTTTTGAAAGATTTCATTACTCCACAATTGTGTCAGGTAACTTTGTGAAACCGAATGCAAAACTTCCATTTCGATAATTTTACCAATTTGCTTTCCTCCTGCAAATATTTTATCTCCCGATTTTTTAGTTATCGGAACTTCTTCTCCTGTTACAAAACTATAATCGATCTCGGCTTTTTCACTAATCAAAATTCCATCAACGGGAATTAATTCCTGATTTCTGATTAATAAACGATTACCTTTTAAAATATCATATATAGGAACGCTTTCTTCAGAAATATCCTGATTAATTCTGGTAACTGCAATAGGAAAATAGGATTTAAAATCTCTTTCGAAACTTAAAAAGCTATAGGTTTTAATTTGAAACATCTTTCCGAGCAGCATGAAGAAAACCAAACCTGTTAAGCTGTCAAAAAAGCCAGGACCATAATCCATAATCATATCAAAAGTACTTCGGATAAACATGACAATAATCCCTAAAGCGATAGGAATATCAATGTTTAACATTTTAGCTTTAATACTTTTATAGGCAGAAACATAATAACCACTTGCGGAATATAAGAAACTAGGCAATGACAGAATAAAGATTAAAGCTCTAAAGAAAGGTTTATAATTGTCGAGCCAAAACTCTTTTATTTCAAAATATTCAGGAAATGACAATAACATTATATTTCCGAAGCAAAAAAATGCAACTCCTAATTTATAAGTTAGCGTTCTGTCAATATTGCTTTTTCCTGTTTCGTAATTTTCTAAACTAATATAAGGCTCATAGCCTATTGAACTTAGCAAATACACAATTGTTTTAAGAGAAACAATTTCTGAGTTATAGGTAATTCGAACTCGTTTTTCGGGAAAATTAACCTGAGAAATACTTATTCCTGACTGTAATCGGTTTAGGTTTTCAAGAATCCAAATACAAGAACTACAATGAATGTGAGGGATGTTTAATGACGCAATGGCTGTGTTTCCTTCTTGAAATTCGAGGACTTTTGATAAGATGGCTTCATTATCAAGGAAATCATATTTGCCCTGAATATCTTGTGGAGTAGCGCCAGGGGATTTTTCAAAATCATAATAGCAGGTTAAATCATTAAGACTAAAAATTTCGTAAACTGTTTTACAGCCATTACAACAAAACTTTTTTTCATCAAAATTGATTTCTTCATTTTTATCTATGGTCAAGCCACAATGAAAACAACCTTGCTCGTTCATAATTTGTTTTTTTTAACTTATGCAAAGTTTATAAATTGCAAAAGACTATAAATATGACATTTATCATAGTTTAATAAATTATGATTCTAATTTAGTAAAATAAAAAAGGCAAATTACTGCCGTACATTTTTTATTATTTTTTTTATCGAATAATTATGTAATTAGATACTAATATTGGTTAATTTTGCATAAAATTTCTTGTCATGAGTAAATGTGACCAATGTATCGTACGCCAGCTTACTTCTTTACAAGCCTTAAATAAAGATGAAGTCATTAAACTTGCCAATAGCAAAACTACTTATATCATTAAAAAAGGAGATGCTATTTTTGAGGAAGGTGAAGTAACCAATGGTGTTTTTTGTGTTAAGGATGGAGTTGGAAAACTTTCAAAGCTGAGCGCCAACGGAAAAGACCAAATTATAAAACTCGTTAAATCTGGAGAACTTTTAGGGCAGCGTTCTATGATTAGTAACGAACCTGCTAATTTAACTGCAAAAGCTGTTGCTGATATGGAAGTTTGTTTTATTCCAAAATCTGAAATCATTGGCTTTTTTAATAACAATAATCAGTTTTCTATGAAGTTGATGCAATCTGTTTGTGAGGATTTGAAAGAATCTGAAAACGATAAAATTGCATTGGTACAAAAAACCGTAAAACAAAGATTGGCAGAAACATTGCTTTATTTACATGATTTTTATGGAGAAAACGCTGATAAAACATTAAAAATACAACTTACCAGAGAAGAATTAGCCGGTATGATCGGAACTGCTACTGAAAGCTGTATTCGTTTATTGTCTGATTTTAATAAATTAGAATTGATAGAATTGGTTGGTAAAAAAATTGTTCTTAAAAATGTAAAAGCATTAAAAAAAATAGCTGAATAATCAGAGTTTTTTAGCTTCATTCCAAAAAACATCCATTTCTGCAAGTGTCATATCCATTAAAGGTTTTCCTAATTCACCTGCTTTACTTTCAAGGTATTGAAAACGTTTAATAAACTTTTTATTTGTTCGCTCTAAAGCATCTTCAGGATTTACATTTAAAAATCGGGCATAATTAATCATGGAGAATAATACGTCTCCAAATTCAGCCTCTATTTTATCCTGATCGCCGGCAGTAACTTCTGCTTGCAGTTCTTGTAGTTCTTCCTGAACTTTATCCCAAACCTGATGTGGTTCTTCCCAATCAAAACCCACGCCCTTTACTTTATCCTGAATTCGGCTTGCTTTTACAAGTGCAGGCAAACTTCTTGGAACTCCTTCTAAAACAGATTTTTTACCTTCCTTTAGTTTTAGTTTTTCCCAGTTTTGTTTTACTTCTTCTTCATCTTTTACAACCGTATCACTATAAATGTGTGGATGACGGTGAATTAGTTTTTCGCAAATTTCATTACAGACATCCGCGATATCAAAATCATTGGTTTCTGAGCCTATTTTTGCATAAAAAACGATATGCAGCAATAAATCTCCTAATTCTTTTTTTACTTCATTTAAGTCATTGTCCAAAATAGCATCTCCTAATTCATAAGTCTCTTCAATTGTCAGATGTCTAAGGGTTTGCAAAGTCTGCTTTTTATCCCAAGGGCATTGTTCGCGCAACTCGTCCATAATAATTAATAATCTCTCGAAAGCCTGAAGTTGAAGTTCTTTACTCATTTTGATGTTTTTTTGGGTTGTAAACCTAATATTGTAAAAGTAAAAAATCCTGTTAAGAAAACTCTTAACAGGACTAGTATATTTAATTGAAGATATTTACTATTCTTCTTTTTTTGCTTTTGCTTTTTTTGCAGCCGGAGCTTTCTTTGGTTTTTCTTCAGCAACTGGAGCTTTTTCAGCAGTTTCAGCGGGAGCCGGAGCTAAATCTGTAACTAAACCTTTTGCCTGAAGTGTATTATACCAGTTTAATACTTTTTTAATATCTGAAGGATAAACTCTTTCTTCATCAAAATCCGGTAAAATTTCTTTAAAGTAAGCTGTTAATGCAGCATTATCTTCTTTGTGCGAAATCGCCTGACCATTTTTCTCTTTCTTCGCAATAATTTGCATTACTTCTGTTAAAGGTTTTTCTCCTTCGTAAGTGTAAATTGAGATTTCAGATAATAAACTTACATTACTTTTTAAGTTTACTGTAATTTTTTTTCCGTCAATTAATGATTCTGCCACAAAACCTGTACGAGTTTGCACTTTCAATACATATAAGCCTGGTTTCCCAGAAATGGCTAAAATTTTCTCTAAATTCATGTTTATTAAAATTAGTATTAAGAATTTCTTTTTTGTTTAATGTTCTTCTTTAAGAACATCGTTTTTATCTTCCTTTTTTTGCAGCTGCAAACTTCATTCTATATTCCTGAAAAGTTTTACCTTCAGTTATATTTTTCAATTTCTTTTGAATCAAACGCTTTTTCAAAGAAGATATTTTATCTGTAAACAAAACACCTTCAATATGATCGTATTCGTGTTGAATAACTCTTGCAATCAATCCGTCAAAAACTTCGGTTTTCATTACAAAATCTTCTTCACAATATTCAATTGTAACAGTTGGTTTTCTGTAAACATCTTCACGAACATCCGGTATACTTAAACAGCCTTCGTTAAAACTCCACTCCTCACCTTCTTCTTTAACAATTTTAGCATTGATAAAAGTTTTCTTGAAACCTTTAAGCTCTTTTTGCTCTTTTGTCGATACATCTTCATCATCGCTAAAAGGCGTCGTATCAATAACAAACAAACGAATCGCTATACCAACCTGGGGTGCAGCCAGACCTACGCCATAAGCGTTGTACATGGTCTCGTACATGTTTGCTATTGTTTCTTTTAAACCGGGATAATCTGGCGTAATTGCCTCACCCACTTTTCTTAAAACAGGATCACCATATCCTACAATTGGTAAAATCATTACTCTTAATTTAAGTATTATCTACTGAAAAACGTTGAAATTTATTCTTATAATTCAGTTGGCAAAAATAGTAAAAAATAGTCAATGAATAATTCTAAACACAGATTAATCTCATTTTTGCTTTATGACCAAAAACTCATCCATAATTATGCCAAAGTAATTCGTACAATTCTTACCTTTGCTAGTAAACCTGATTATATGTACGAACGTATCACAAAATTCACCAACAGCACTTCTTTTTTAAATGCTTCAAAAGTAACTATTGCTTCTGTTGTTCCTGTTTTAATTTTGAATTTTCTGGGATATTTCGAACTTGGTTTCACCATTGCTTTAGGCGCTTTTTTTACGTATCCAAGTGATATTCCGAGTACTTTAAAGCATAAAATCAAAGGACTGATTGTTGCATCTTTTATTGTTTCTGGTGTTAATTTATTGGTCAATTTTGCTTATCCGTATCCGTTTTTATTTTATCCTTTTTTAGCCTTATTGCTTTTTTTATGTTCGATGATTTCTGTTTACGGGCAAAGAGCAACTTTAGTATCTTTTTCTGCTTTACTTTCTATTTCGTTATCATTTGGGCATTTACATCAGGGTTGGGAAGCTATTGAATATTCTGGTCTTATTTTTATTGGATGTATTTTATATCTAATAGTATCACTTGTTTTTCATTTTGTGCAACCTTATAAGTATGTTGAATTGCAGATTGCCGAAGGTATTAAATTAACGGCAAAATATTTAAAATTAAGAGGTGATTTATGGAGTCCCGAAGCTAAAAGAACCGCCATTATTGAAAAACAATTAGCGCTTCAGGTAGAATTAAATTTAATTAATGAAGATTTAAGAAAGGTACTTATTGGAAATCAAAATACTTCTGCAGCCACAAGCCAGAACAGAAAAATGTTACTTGTTTTTATTACTTTGATCGAAATTCAGGAATTAGCATTATATACCTCATTTGATCATAGTAAACTTCATGAAAAATTTGACAAGCATCCGGAAGTTTTACGCACCTATCAGAATGTCGCTTATAAACTGGCTTCGACCTTAAAAAAACTTTCTAAAAATGTACATCACATTGCCGTTTATGTTGACAAACATGATTTGAAAAATGAGCTTGACGCACTTGAATTTGCCATTTTTGATTATGAAAAAACATTAGGAAAAGAAGCAGCTGCCGAAGGTGTTTTAATGTTAACCAACATGCTTAAATATGCAAAAAATCAAGTTGGAAAAATCAAGACTATTCAAAGGGCATTTTCGCTCGCGATGCAATCTTATAAACTAAAAGACAAGGACAAAGAACTGGAAAAATTCCTCACGCCTCAATATTACCCGTTTCGAACATTGGTAGAAAATATGAGTTTTTCATCTTCAATTTTCAGGCATTCGTTACGTTTAACGATTACTATTTTGATTGGTTTTATTGTTGGAAAATTTCTTCCTTTTCAAAATGTTTACTGGATTTTGCTAACTATCGTTGTAATTATGCGACCTGGTTATGGCTTAACAAAAGAAAGATCTTATAATCGAATTTTCGGAACAATTTTAGGAGGATTACTCGCTTTCGGAATTGTTTCATTGGTTCAGAATCATGTTGCACTGAGTATTTTTTCTATTGTTTGTATGCTACTCGGAATTTCATTTACACAAATCAATTATAAAATAAGTGCCACTTTTGTAACTATGTATGTGGTTTTTATTTACGGAATTCTAACACCAAATGTTGTTGAAGTTATTCAGTTCAGGATATTAGATTCGCTTACAGGAGCTGTTTTAGCCTTTTTGGCCAATCAGTTTTTATGGCCGGCATGGGAATTTATAAATACACCAATACATATTGAAAATTCTATACGTTCTAATAGAAATTACTTAAAAGAAATTGCTGATTTCTATAATAAAAAAGGAGAAGTTCCTACTTCTTACAGATTAGCCAGAAAACATGCCTTTGTTGAAATTGGAAATTTAATGACTTCGTTTCAACGTATGATGCAAGAGCCAAAATCAAAACAAAAAACAATGCCTTTGGTGAACAAATTAGTAGTTTTAAATCATTCCGTACTTTCTGCATTGGCTTCTTTATCAACTTATATTCAATCACATCAGACAACTTCTGCCTCAGAATCGTTTAATTATATTATAAAAACCATTCTATCAAATCTTGATCATTCTATTTCAATTTTAAAAAATGAAGCTATTGTAACGGATACTTTTTTTGATAAAGAAGATGTGACTTTGCAATTTGAAGAACTAAAACGCATCAATTTTAATCGTTTGGCTACAGATGATGAACTTGATAAAGAAACGCGTCAGGCTAAAATGCAGGAAGCCTCTATGGTTATCGAACAATTAATCTGGATGAGCAATCTTGCTGAGAAAATTTTGAAAAACACGAAAGATCTTAAAACGACAAATCCAGATTAATTCATCTGGATTTGTTGTTTATATAAGAATTAAAATATCTTAATTATTCAATTTTAAAACTTCAGAGGTATGCTGTCTGATTTCTTTTAAAAGCTCTGGTTTATCATTTAATGTTTTCCCGTAAGAAGGAATCATATTTTTCATTTTAGCTTCCCATTCCGGTGTTTTAATTTGGTTGGTAAAACATCTGCTAATTAAATCAATCATAATCGAAACTGCTGTTGAAGCTCCTGGAGAAGCTCCTAATAAAACTGCTAAAGTTCCGTCATGTGTATTAATTACTTCTGTTCCAAATTCTAAAACTCCACCTTCTTTTTCGTCTTTTTTAATAACCTGAACACGCTGCCCCGCTCTTTCTAATTTCCAATCCTTAGAGCGTGCCGTTGGTAAATATTCACGAAGTGCATTCATTCTGTCTTTTGGAGACTGACGAACCTGCTCTATCAAATATTTTGTTAAAGGTATATTGTGATATCCCGCTGATAACATCGGAATTAAATTGTTTGCTTTTATAGATAACGGTAAATCAAGATAAGATCCGTTTTTCAAGAAACGTGTCGAAAATCCTGCAAAAGGTCCAAAAAGAAGTGCTTTTTCGCCATCAATTACACGCGTATCAATATGCGGAACCGACATTGGAGGAGCACCAACACTTGCTTTTCCGTATACTTTTGCCTGATGTTTTGCTATAACTTCCGGATTGGTACATTTCAACCATTGCCCACTTACCGGGAAACCGCCGTAACCATTTCCTTCAGGAACATTTGCTTTTTCTAATAATGGCAATGAACCACCGCCTGCTCCAATAAAAACGAATTTAGTATATGCTTTACGTTTTTGACCGGTAGACAAATCAGTAATTTTAATTCGCCATAATTTATCTTCGCGTTGTTTTAGTTTTTGAACCTCATGGTTGAAGTGTAAAGAAACACCATCCAGTTTCTCTAAATAATTAAACATGCTTCTGGTTAATGCACCAAAATTCACATCGGTACCAATAGCCATATGTGTGGCAGCCAATTTTTCATTAGCTTCTCTTCCTTCCATTACAAGTGGCATCCATTCTTTTAATTGCTCAAAATCAGTACTAAATGTCATTTGAGAAAAAATTGGATTGCTTTGTAAAGCTTCAAATCTCTTTTTAAGATATTCTACATTTTTATCTCCCCAGACAAAACTCATATGAGGAACACTTTTTATAAAATTATCAGGAGACGGAACTTTGTTTTGCTGTACTAAGTACGCCCAGAATTGACGTGAAACCTCAAATGATTCTGCTATACTTATTGCTTTTTTAGGGTCAATACTTCCATCAGCTTTTTCGGGAGTGTAATTTAATTCACAAAAAGCAGAATGTCCTGTTCCTGCATTATTCCAGGCATCAGAGCTTTCGGCAGCAGCGACATCTAGTCTTTCGTAAATTTCAATTTTTATATCAGGTTGCAGCTCTTTCAAAATTAATCCGAGAGTTGCGCTCATAATTCCAGCTCCAATAAGCACTACTTCACTATTGGAACGTATTGTATTGTCAGGCATAACAGTAATTTATTTTTAAAGTGCAAAGGTAATTTTTATAATTGCAAAAAAAAACTAAAATAGCATGATAAAAGTTATGTTTTTCTAAAAATTAAAACATCATAAGATTATGATTAAAAAAAACTAAAATCGTTTTGAAGAAAGGTAATCCTGAAGCATTATTGTAGCAGAGATTTCATCAATTAAACCTTTGTCCTGACGTTTCTTTTTGCTCAGGCCGCTATCTATCATCGTTTGAAACGCCATTTTTGAAGTAAAGCGCTCGTCTACACGAACAACTTTCATATCCGGAAAAATATTCGAGAAATGAGTTACAAATCCTTTGACTATTGAAGCACTTTCTGAAGGCTGACCATTCATTTGTTTTGGTTCTCCAATTAAAACAGCTTCGACTTTTTCTTTTGCAAAATAATCTTTCAGAAAATCAATTACAGTATTAGTTGGAATCGTAGTTAAACCCGACGCTATTATTTGCATTTCGTCAGTAATAGCAATTCCTGTTCGTTTTTGTCCGTAGTCTATAGAGAGAATTCTTGGCATTTTTTAATTTTTATCAAAGATAAGTTATTTTAGTTTTTTTTTCGAATTCTCGGCAACCAGAAAAAATATAAATTTAAATTCATAAAAAATCCGCTTTGAAAACTCAAAACGGATCCTTTTCCCAAATATTTAAAAACCTAAAAATTCAAATATCTAAAACCTAAAAAAATATTATCTATTAAATAAACGTTTAAAAAAACCTCTTTCTTCTTCCTCTTCCTCGATATGCTGTTCTTCATACTGAGCAAATTTTGCATGACCTTTTTCATGTTCAAAAATCAACTCTTTGATGTATTCTACGTAGCTTTTCTTTTTTTCTTCCAAAAAACCAATTAAATATTTTTCGCTAAATTCTACTCCGCTTGCCGCTTCAATTTGCAGTAATTTTTTATACAACGGCTCAATATGCAAGGCAACAACTTCCTGTGGAACGGCTTGTCTTCTTGCGAAGTAATTTACAATTACATCATTTTCATCACGCGAAATCTCAAAATCAGTAATTACCCAATAATACCTTCCAGATTTGGCTAAGTTTTTTACAATTGCATGAAAGTTTTTTCCGTTTTTTAGATTTTCCCAAAGCACTTTAAAAATCACTTTTGGCATATCCGGATGGCGTATAATATTGTGTGGCTGCCCCATTAATTCATAATCTTCGTACCCCGAAACATCGACAAATACTTCATTGGCGTATTCTATAATACCAAATGCATTTGTTTTACTCATAATAACCTGAGTTTTGTCCCACGAAACTTCTTTATCTATAATAGTTCGCTGTTGTCTCTGAAGTTGATTTTCCTGATTCATATGTATGTAAATTTGTTTCTGGATTGGCATTTAATAATTCATTTAATGTTTGAATTATGCGGCGAAATTAAGTTGAAGGAAAATCACAAAACCTGACTTATGTCATATTTTGATATTAAAAAAACTTTTAGAGGTTGTTTATAACTTTTATCAACTGAAACAAATCGTAATATTTATCAAATTAAAAACAAAAAGTTACATCTGTAACATTTTCAAAGGTTTTTACTTTTTTGCTTTTACCCAAATACGCTATCTTTGCAAAAAATTAAAACTTATGAATTCTTTACAGACTATAATTGAACAAGCTTGGGAAAACAGAGCTTTATTACAAGAAACAGCAACAACTGATGCTATTAGAGAAGTTATTGAATTGGTTGATGCAGGAAAATTACGTTGTGCTGAACCAGTTGGTGACAAATGGCAGGTAAACGAATGGGTAAAAAAGGCTGTTGTAATGTATTTTCCAATTCAAAAGATGGAAACATGGGAATCTGGTATTTTTGAATATCACGATAAAATGTTGCTAAAAAGAAATTATGCTGAAAAAGGAATTCGTGTAGTACCAAATGCTGTGGCACGTTACGGAGCTTACATTTCAAGCGGTGTGATTTTGATGCCAAGTTATGTAAATATTGGTGCATATGTAGACGAAGGGACCATGGTTGATACCTGGGCTACTGTTGGTAGTTGTGCTCAAATTGGTAAAAATGTACACTTAAGTGGCGGAGTTGGAATTGGTGGAGTTTTAGAACCTCTTCAGGCTGCTCCGGTAATTATTGAAGACGGTGCTTTTATTGGTTCTCGTTGTATTGTTGTAGAAGGTGTGCATGTTGGTAAAGAAGCTGTTCTTGGTGCCAACGTTTGTTTAACCGCATCAACTAAAATTATCGATGTAACTGGTGACGAACCTGTTGAAATGAAAGGTTTTGTTCCTGCGCGTTCTGTTGTAATTCCTGGAAGCTACACTAAAAAATTCGCTGCCGGAGAATTTCAAGTTCCTTGTGCTTTGATTATCGGTACTCGTAAACCATCTACGGATTTAAAAACTTCATTAAACAATGCACTTCGTGAGTACGATGTTGCTGTATAAAAGTTTAAGATAAAAGAAAATTTACATTTTAATAATCCAAATTCCGGTCAATAATATGATTGGAATTTGGATTTTTTTGCTTCAATTTGTAATCGCTTAAAAAAGATTTAATTCTATCTATGAAGATACTTGTAATTCAGCAAAAAATGATTGGTGATGTTTTAGTCAGCAGCATTATATGCAACAATTTGCGTACTGCCTATCCTGACGCTCAAATCGATTATTTGGTTTATTCCTCAACAACTCCTGTTTTGGAAGGCAATTCAAGTATTGATAATATTATTCTTTTTGAAGAGAAACATCGAAAAAGCAAAAAGGAATTATTAAATCTTGCCTTTCAGATTCGTAAAGAAAAATACGATCTGTTAATCGATGCTTATTCAAAATTAGAAAGCTGGATTTTGGTTTTATTAAGTAATGCTAAAAGAAAAATATCATATAAAAAACCGGGAAGAAATTTTCTATATACAGATAATGTTCCATTTGAACCTTTTCCTAAAACAAACTTGGGCTTAGCAATAGAGAGGCGACTTTCGTTATTGGAACCTTTGGATTTAAAAATTAAAATAGATCCTATCCCTAAATTGTTTGTTTCAGAAAAAGAAAATCAGGAAGCGATTGCAATTTTTGAAAAACATCTGGTTCGAAAAGATCGAAAAACAGTTATGATTAGTCTTTTGGGAAGTGAAAAGCTAAAAACATATCCTTTAGACTTTATGGCAAAAGTTATTGATTATGTTGCTGATAATGCCGATGTAAATATTCTTTTTAATTATTTCCCCAAGCAGCTCGAAGAAGCCAAAACTGTTTTTAATACCTGCAAGCCTTCAACTCAGGAAAAAATTTATTTTGATTTACTAGGTGGAGATTTACGTTCTTTTATTGGTATTGTAAATCAATGCGATTTTATAATTGGTAATGACGGAGGAGCTATAAATATGGCAAAAGCGCTCGAAAAACCTTCGTTTATTATTTTTTCTCCGTGGATTGAAAAGAAAATCTGGGCTACTTTTGAAGATGGAATTCATCATCTTTCGGTACATCTAAAAGATTATCGTCCTGATTTATTTGAAAATAAAACTGAAAAAATGCTCAAAAAAGACGCATTATCTTTATATAAAGAATTTAAACCAGAATTTTTTGCAGCTAAAATTGAGTCTTTTTTAATCCAAAATCTTAGCACAAAATAAAATGATTTTGGCAGAAAAACAGCGGTTAACAGTTTTAATCATTACTTACAACGAAGAGTCGAATATAAAAACACTTCTTGACGATTTGGCTTTTGCCGATGAGATAATTGTGGTAGATTCTTTTAGTACCGATAAAACTTTTGAGGTTGTATCAGGATTTAAAAATGTAAAAATATTTCAGCGCACATTTGATAATTTTGCCTTACAACGCAATTATGCTTTAAATCTCGCCACAAATTCATGGATTCTTTTTATTGACGCCGATGAAAGATTGACGCCTAAACTTAAACAGGAAATAGATTTTACGATAAATCAAAAAGACAGCGCTTCGGCTTATTTTGTTTATCGAAATTTTATGTTCAAAAACAAAAAAATACGTTTCAGCGGCTGGCAAACTGACAAAATCATCCGACTTTTCAAAAAAGAACATGCACATTATAATGTCAATAAAATTGTGCATGAAAAATTAATTGTAAACGGAAAAACAAAAAAATTAAAACATAAACTGAATCATTACTCGTATTCCAGTTACAACGAATACAAGCAAAAAATGATTTTTTATGGAAAATTAAAAGCACAGGAACAATTTATAAAAAACACAAAACCAGGATTTTATCATTTTTATCTGCGCCCTGCTTATAAATTTTTAAATCAGTATTTTTTACGATTAGGAATTCTGGATGGCCGAAAAGGAATTATTATCTGTTACTTAAATGCTTTAAGCGTTTTTGTACGCTATCAGGAACTTAAAAAAATTATTAAACAAGCTAAGACTTCCAAAATTTAAGCTTCTTTTTCAGTCTTTTCTTTCTGGCAAATTCTTCTTGAAAATCTACCGTTGCTTTCCACATAGTGTCAAAAATTTCAGTTTCTGTTTTATCTTTATAAAACTTTGCATATTCATTGCTCATAACTGCAATCATTTCTTTTTGAGGCGTTAAGCGTCTAAAATTATTCATGCGCTGTTCAAAAGTCATATCGGCATGAAAGTTCATTCGGTTTAAATCAACCAGAAAAAAATCATATTTATTTTCAGTCTTTTTTTTGATTAAAGTATTTCCTGGTGAATGATCTAAAAACTCAACTCCTTTTTGATGTAAATCGAAAGTAAATTTCGAAAACTGTCTTAATATGTTGTCATGATCCGGATAATCAGGAATTTCTACTAGTTCTCTATAGGTCAATTCAGTAATTAAATGCTCACTTGCATAATAACTGTCTTTTAACCCAATAGCATTAAAATTTTCAAGAAATGCAATTGGCTGCGGAGTTCCAATCCCTTTTTCTAACAAAATTGTTGCAAATTCAAACGAACGTCTTGCTTTTGACTTTCGAAAATATTTGTAAGCAATTTTATTTACGATATTTGGTATTTTAAAAGATTTGATATTAACTGTTGTTCCGTTCAGTTCAAACAATTTTATTTTATTTCGATCACCATTTCCAAAAAGAGTTCCTGAATTATTAAACGTTTTAATATTATCAAGTACAGATAGGGTACTATTTTCAAAAGCGGGATTTACTTTAAAATTCATCAGTATATTTTTATAAACAACAAAAATACATATACAATTTAACACATCAAATTAATATTGTATTTTCGTGAAAAAATTAAGTAATGTCACAGCAAAAGAGTGTTTTTTTAGAAACTCATAACATAAATAACCGAGCAACCGGGTTAGGAACTTTTAATTATGAATTAATTAAAGGTATGGAACAACTTTCTTTTGACAACTTAAAAATCTACCTTAATTCCGGGAAACCGAATTTACTTAAAAATGAATTTGGAGACAAATTCAAATACCACCAATACAGATCTTTTCACAGGTACAAGTCCTTTAGACCTTTTGGCAAGTATGATTTATGGCATGCCGTAAATCAAAACACTAAAATTGAACCGCGTACAAATACAAAATATTTATTAACGATTCATGATGTAAATTTTGTTGAGGAAATATCTAAAGATATGGATCACAAAAGAAATTGCTTATTTAAAGAAAAACTGGAAAGAGCTACTGCAATTACTTATATTTCTGAATTTGCAAAAAAACAAACACATGACTATTTTAAAATTCCGGATGTTCCCGAATATATAATCTATAACGGAAACCCAATATCTACTTTATTAGATACATCTAATTTTGTTAGTAAGGTTCCTGTCGACAAACCATTTTTTTATACAATTGGTGACTTTATTGAGCGAAAAAATTATATCGCAATTATTAACATGATGAAGTCTGTAAAAGATTTTAACTTAATAATTTCCGGAAATGATACGAAAGAATATGGCGCAGTAATAAAAAAATTAATTGCCGATAATGGTCTTGGAAACCAAGTGTTTTTAACCGGAAGGGTAAGTGATGAGGGCAAGCAATTTTACATGAAAAATTGTGTTGCTTTTCTATTTCCTTCAATAAGAGAAGGTTTCGGACTTCCTCCTATCGAAGCAATGAGTTTTGGAAAGCCTGTATTTCTATCTGATAAAACTTCTTTACCGGAAATTGGCGGAAATGCAGCCAATTATTGGACTAATTTTGATCCTGACTACATGAAAACAGTTCTTTTTGAAGGATTGAATTATCACGAAAATAATAAAATTGAATGTCAGACGCTTTTAAAAGACAGAGCTGCCAGCTTTAATTGGAAGGAAGCAGCTGCTGCTTATTTAAAAGTTTACAATGATATTTTATATTAATTTATTTAAATAAAAATTTAAACCATTGTCCAAAGTTCTTCAAAGCTAAGTAAACTGGTGAAATGGTCAATACTTTAGAATTTACTACAAAATCCTTGATTTCTTTCAAATCTCTGCTCGGAAAATAATTTAGTTTTTTCCAGCGGTTCGGTTCTATGTAATAAAAATCTCTAAGTTCTTTATAATTTTTTTCGTTTACTTTAATCCACTTATCAATAAATCCGGCATTAACCTGACGTTTGTGCCCCCAATTTTCTAATTTAAAACGCAATTCTTTCTCTGTTCTTGACAACGATTCGTGTAAAACAATATTATTCGTATAAATTACACGAGAGCTTGTTCTTCTGGCTAAGTTATAGTTAGGATAATTTGTTGCAAATATTGCTTTCATTGGCAAATCAACATACAAAATTCCATTGTCTGTATATTTGTATAGTATAACCCAGAAAGCGGCTATTTGAATTTTATTTTTTTCGGGATTATCCAGATAATGATCGTGTTTTCTTAAATCTAAAACAAACTTTTCAAAATCAAAAAAGTACTCATCACTATCTACCTGAACAAGCCAGTTTCCAATTCCCATTTTCAAAGAAAGTAAATGACGCTCGCGAGTATCCATCTCTATTTCGGTTAAAGACGGCACGTAAAAATTATCCCTATAAATCTCGATTTTATTTTCGGTATCTATTTCTTTAAGCCATTCAAAAAAATCAGGGTTAACCTCAAACTTATTTCCAGACCATGTAATGTAATTTTCATCTATCGCAATAAATATTCTGTCAGATGCAGCATAAACAGGCGGTATGGATAATTTTAATTTTTCATAATCGTGCGAAAACAAAAAGCCTACATGTATTTTTTTCATAAATTCTATATTCAGGAAAGAGTATAAATTGAAATTACTTGTTAGGGGTTTTAGGCAAAAATAGTAATAATAAGCTAATAAAAGCTTTTAATAGTTTCCAGGGAACTGTAAAATTTTTAATATGCTGAAATTGTAAGAATCTTTTTGAATTTAAAACTTCTACTTCTTTATAATCCTCCATAAAAGCTGGAAAATATTTTTGAAAAGTTATTTTTTTCTCTTCATTATATAAATCCCTAAACTTTGGATTTGAAGAAATTCCGGTAAAATCATAAATAGCAATTGTTCTCTTCAAATATTTATAAGAAACATTTTTATAGCATATTGCATAAATAAAAAATTCCCAATCTGATGCAATTTTATAGTTTTCATTATAGTAAAAATAATCATCAAAAAGCGTTTTTCTTATAAAAGTCGACTGATGATTTATTGAGCTGTTATAAAAAAAAGAGAAACTTAATTTTTCAGGATATGTTTTTAATCTTTTTGAACCATTACTTTCTTTATAATTATCACCATAATAAATATCAAATTCTGATGTAAAATCCGGAATAGTATCTTCTAATACCGAATTATTATAAAAACAATCTCCACCATTCATAAAAATTACAAAATCTCCGGTAGCGATTTTAATTCCTTTATTCATAGCATTAAAAACACCATTGTCTTTTTCGCTGACCCAATGTGTGATTTTATCCTGATATTGTTCTATTAATTCTTTGCTTCCATCATTACTTCCTCCGTCTATTACAATAAATTCAAAATCTTTATACGTTTGATTGGTTACACTTTCCAGTGTTTTGCTTAATCCTTTTTTGTCGTTAAAATTTACTGTTATAACAGATACTTTACTCATATCAATTAATTATTATATTTTTTCCAAAATTTTAATTTCCTCCACATTTTTTTTCTCTTTCTTTTTTTGACTTTAAACTCTCTATTTAAAGTAAAAAAATCCGCCTCTTTATTAGGAAGCATTACTAATGGATGAGTTATCTGCAAAAGTTTTTCGGTTTTCAGATTCGAAAAAGCATCATTAGAATTGTCTGTATGTGTAGCATTTGCACCAAAACCAATATTACTAATCAAATTTACGTTTGGAATAATCGACAAGCCATTATTAAAAAAATTCGTTATTGTCCATTGATAATCCCAAGTGTCGATTTCATTTTTCAATAATTTATTAAAAATGCTTCTCCAGCTTTCTACTACAATGATATTATTAAAAATAAATTTGAAAGTATTCTCAATATCAGCACTTTTGTATTTCGCTAATTCGACATCATAATCAATCCAGGCTCTTCTCCAGGATGCCCAGCCCCAAACGTGAGTTAAATTTGAAAAATAATAACTATCATTTCCACGTTTTTGACCCATTTGTAAATTGGTGCCTCCAATATGTCTTATTCTTGTATCGAATCTGTATTTTTCGAGCATTGAATCACAAAAAACAAAAAAATCTTCAGAGGGTAAACAATCATCTTCTAAAATAATTCCTTCTTCTTCATTTTCAAAAAACCAGTCAATAGCAGATGAAACCGCATATTTACACCCTAAATTTTCTTCTCTAAATAATGTTTTAACCTCGCAATCCCAATCAATTTTTGCTGTAATTGCCCTGGTTTCATTGCAAATTTCTACTTCATTTGGCCTGTCTTTTCTTGCTCCATCTGCAGCTATATATAATTTAGAAGGTCTGTTATTTCTAATTTGTTCAAAAACTAATTCAGTTACATCCGGCCTGTTAAAAATCAAAAATAATACAGCTGATTTTGTTTTGTAGTTATTCATTTTTCAGATTATTTCTTCAATGCTTTTTGATACACAGCCAAACATTGCAAAGCTGCATTTTCCCAATTAAATTTCTTGCTTTGTTCCAATCCTTTTACAGCAAAATTTGCTCTTAAAGCATCATTTCCCAGAAGATCATTAATTTTATTTTTTAAATCTTCTTTACTATTTACATCAAAATATACACCAGCATTTCCTGCAACTTCAGGGAACGAACTATGATTTCCTAAAACAACAGGACATCCACAAGCCATAGCTTCTAAAACCGGAATTCCAAATCCTTCATACAGAGACGGAAAAACAAAACATTTTGCATTTTTATAAAAACTGCCCAACTCTTCTTCTTCAAAATCTTTCTGAATAATTTGATTTTCTAAACCAATTTCTTTTATAAGGTCATTCTCAGCTTTATTAAAATTTCCGCCACCTGCGCAAACTAAATACAGATTCGAATTCTTCTTTAAAAGCTCTTTGATGGCATCAGCCAGAAAAATAAAATTTTTATAATCTGCTCTGGATCCAACAAATAAAATATAATTAGATGGCAAATCCACTCTTATGTTTTCATTTACATTAATTGAAGTTCCATGATAAACCACTTCTATTTTTTCTTGTTCGATATGTGGATATAAACGTAAAATATCATTTTTCGTATTTTGAGAAACGGCAATTATTTTTGTTGCTTTTTCTATTAATAACAACTTATTTGTTGCCATTTTATCTGCATCTGAAAAATACTGAGGAAACAATTCATGAATCATATCATAAACTGTTAAAACAAAAGGTTTATTGTTGATATAATCTAAAAAATAAGGATCATAATAAGTGGGAATAAACAAATCACAATTGCTTTCTGACAAACCTTCGTTTATTGTTCTTGCATAATTTAATTTTTTGCTTTTTTTTCGAATACTTATTCCAAGTTTAGATAGAAGGTTCAGAAAAAAATTATGCTTTTTTTGTCTGTTATTATATAAGACGCTTTCTTTATAATAAATATTTTTAGTGTAAAACCATGGTATAATAACTTCTACATCGGGATTTCGGGATAAAACAGAAAATATCTCTGTATAATATCTTGAAACACCTCCATATTTTTGATAATTAAAAGCTTGTGAATCGAGTATTATCTTCATTCCTAAATTTACTTTTTTATATATTTTACATTTAAAAATAAATGTTTAAAATGACTGTACTAATTTTCAAACAAATTTGTTACATCCAATAAACAAAGTACAAACGTACATTAATTAAATGCTTTTTACATACATATTCGAATACTATTAACACATGAGATTCTTAGAGTTTATTAGTATCTTTGCGCCACTTTTATTAAATATATTGTTGTTATGGAAAATCTGAATCAGGAGATAATAAATGCTTATGAAGTTATTAAAGAAGGCGGAATAATACTTTACCCAACTGATACTGTATGGGGAATTGGTTGTGATGCTACAAATCCTGAAGCTGTTGCCAAAATATACAAACTTAAACAGCGTGCCGAAACACAAAGCATGATTGTTTTGATGAATGGTGAAAAAATGATGTACAATGTTTTTAAAAATATTCCTGAAGTTGCCTGGCAAATTTTAGATTTGTCTGAAAAACCAACTACCTTAATTTTGGATGAACCAAGAAATGTCGCTCCAAATATTATTGCAGCAGATAATTCATTGGGAGTTCGTGTAGTAAAAGAACCTTTTTGCTTTAAATTATTAGAAAGAATGAAAAAACCATTGGTTTCGACTTCGGCTAATATTTCTGGACAGCCAACTCCAATTGCATTTAAAGATATTAACCCTGAAATCGTTAAAGGTGTTGATTATGTTGTAAAATTAAATCAGGATAAAGTTGCTGGAAAACCTTCTACGATTATAAAACTAACAAACGATTCGCAGGTAAAAGTGATTCGTAAATAATTTTAGATTTTAGATTTTAGAGTGTAGATTTTAGATTATAAAATTTACTCTCTAAAATCTTTGAACCTTTGTAACTCTGTCTCTTTGTCCCTTTTTAAAGAGTTTTCAAACTCTCAATCAGCCAATCAATATCTTCTTTGGTATTATAATGACTAAATGAAATTCGAAGATTTGGTAATTTTAAATCCGTTTCCGAAAGCATTTCTTTTAAAACATGCGAAGGTTTTATACTTCCCGACTGGCAGGCGCTTCCTCTGGAAACGGCAATGCCCTTCATATCCAGACTAAATAATAACATCGAAGTTTTATCTTCAGAAAAAGGCAAAATGATATTGATGATATTATAGAAATCTTCTTTTTTACCGTTAATTCTAAAACCCGGAAAATGAATTTCTAATTGTTGAATAAGATACATTTTCAAGTCGGAAATATATTTTCTTTCTTCCTCTAAATTTTCATAGGTAACAGACAACGCTTTTGCCATTCCGGCAATTTGATGTACCGCTTCGGTTCCTGCGCGAAGTCCTTTTTCCTGTTCTCCACCAAAAATTAATGGCTGCAAACCTGAGTTTTTACGAATAAAAACAAAACCAATTCCTTTTGGCCCATGAAATTTGTGCGCGCTGGCAACAATAAAGTCAACAGTAGTTTTTTGCAAATCGATTTCGGTTTTACCCACAGACTGAACAGTATCTGAATGAAATAAAGTATTGTATTGCCTGCAAATAACACTAACTCTGTCAAGATCTAAAATAGCGCCTGTTTCGTTGTTTACGTGCATTAAACTGACAATAGTTTTTTTATCCTCAGATAATAAACTTGATAAATGGGTTAAATCGATACTTCCGTCGTGATTTACATCAACATAGTCAACTTGAATACCATAATCTGATTGTAAAGCTAAAACGGCATATAAAACCGCATGATGTTCAATTTTTGAAGTTATAATACGGGTTACTTTTAAATCTTCAACAGCCGAACGAAGAATCCAATTATCAGCTTCTGTACCGCCGGATGTAAATATAATTTCCTGTGCAGAACAATTTAACTGTTTAGCAATACTTTTTCTGGAAAGTTCTAAAATAGTTTTTCCATTTCGTCCAAAACTGTGCGTAGATGAAGGATTACCAAAATCTTCAGTCATCACTTTTGTCATTTCCTGAATAACTTCAGGTCGCATGGCTGTAGTTGAGGCGTTATCGAGATATACTTTTTTCATTAGTGCAAAGTTAAGAAATATCAATTGTGAATTCTTAAATATCATTTGCCAAATTTTTCACTATTTTTGACCCAAATAAAATTATGATGAGAAAATATGCAAGCTTACTGTTATTCGCATTTTTATTAAATGGCTGCGATGATGGTGATATAACTGTTGATAACGTTGACTTTAGTACAATTACAAACTCTGCAAGCTGTACTGATGAGAATTTATTGGTTTATAAACTTAAAACTCAGGAATCATTACTATTGCAAGTACCTGAAAATACTTTTCCGGAAAACCCGACACCTATAGATGTGCCAAATCAATATAATATTGACAATAGTACTTACAGACTTGTTTACAGAGGTTATGACGGAACAATAGCAGGAACATATATCTGTAGTTTAATTCCGCCAACATCACCTAAAGTTATAGATGAATGGTATGCTAAATCAGGGTTAATAGAAATAAAAACCGTACAAACAGCAACAGAACCTGACGCCAATAATGCTACTAGAATTAATGGATATAGTCATAACATTATAATTAAAAATGTTACTTATTCTGTTTCCGGTGTCGATGTAACTGTACCCGAAATTGTATTTGGAGACTTTGCTACAAAATTGGAAACCACATTAGATTTAACATTTGATGAAACAGCAGCACAATGTACTACATCAGGACAAATTTATAATTTTATTGTATCTGGAGCAGCTATAACAATTGATGCTGTAGAATCTGGTTTAATTCAAAACACTGTTACTCCATTAAATCAGCCAAGAACTGCGGTAATAGGTGCTACCAATAATAAACTTTTATACCGAGTTTACAACAGTACTTTGACCGAAGATTATTTTTGCCAAACTACTACTCCATCTACTCCATCTTTAAAAGAAACATGGACTGGAGCTACAGACACAAATGGTTCTATTGAAGTAACAACTACTACGGATGGACCAAATGCATTTAAGCACACAATTGTACTTAAAAATGTAACACTTCAAAAAGGAAACAGCAGCTTTAGATTAGGGAACACTTTTGCAATTGGATCGTTTTCAACAAGTGTTGCAAACTAAGATAATCCAATTCTTTTAAAGCTTTAAATTCTTACAAAAAAACATCCGTTTTAAAAATTGATTTCTCATCGAAATTGACTTTAAAAACGGATGTTTTTTTATGCTTTATTTTGAGTTTTTTCAATTCAATAAACAATCTTATTTATTGTTTTGCTTAATATAAACTTCTGTTGCTCCCAACCCATATTTTTGATAATTGGCATCCTGAAAATCTATTCCGTCATAACGGCCTAATAAAAAATCAAGTTCCGCTTTTAAGATTCCTTCGCCAACTCCGTGAATAAAAACAATTTTCGGAATTCGATTTCGAATCGCAAATTCGATATGTCTTTTTGCCGTTTCTGTCTGCAGAGTCAAGATGTCATAATTTGACATTCCACGTTTATTAGGAACCAATTTTTCAATATGCAAATCAAATTCCGGAGCGGCAATTTCACGTTTATCTTTCTTTTCTTTTACAAAACTTCTTGGTTTTGGCTCGGTTTTCTCTTTTGAAATTTCTTCTAAATTAATTCTTTTAATAGAATTCATTAAATTACTGGAATCTTGCATTTTAAGTAATTCATTGACAAAAAATGTCATCAAAAATCCATCTTCAGTTTCGATCAAAACTTCCTTGTTTTTTACAGAAACAACTGTTCCGTTTATGGCTTCGTCTAAAACAGAAACCTTATCTCCTTTATTCAACATCATGCTCCTCTTTTTCTTGATTTTTACTTGGCGTTTTTGCACTCAACTGCATCATTCCATACATGAAAACTGCAATAGCAATTACCATAATATAGATATTTTTTTCTGCCGAAACCTGCTCATATAAGGCAACCGAAATGGCAAGTATCATTATTAAAATTTTAAAAGCTTTCATATTTTAAAGTATAAGAATCCAAAAGTATGAAACTTTAAAATACTAGTTCCTACCTCCTGAAATGTTATCGGATATTTTTTTGTAAAATTGTAAAAAATAATCACTTTGAATTTAGAGAAATTTATGCTGCCTTGTTTGTTCAAAACGCTGTTCGGAATCGAGTGTCTGGGCTGTGGTTTTCAACGCGCATTATTCTTACTTTTTCAGGGTGATTTTTTTGCTGCTTTTAAGATGTATCCGGCACTTTATTCTACTCTTTTATTTTTCGGATTTGGAGCTTTATATCTTTTCCAAAAATCAAAAAATAATCAAAAAATGCTTTGGGTTTCGGCTGTCATAAATGGCATATTTATGGTTGTCGGATATTACTTCAAACACTTTTATTTTTAATTTTTTAACCTGAATTATTTCTTAATCTGATTCAGAATATCGTTCATCATTTCAATTTGTACTTTCTGAATTTCGATTAATTCCTGTTGCTGGTGCATAATCAAATGATCAATTTTATCATGAATCATTCTGATTTCAAGTTCAGATTTCAGATTGATCATGTAATCTTTTTTGGCACGGGTTCTGTCTTTTTCTTCCTGACGATTTTGGCTCATCATAATTACCGGAGCCTGCAATGCGGCAATGCACGAAAGAATCAAATTCAACAAAATAAACGGATAAGGATCAAATCCTTTATTCACCAAAATATAAACATTTGAACTAATCCAAATGACAATAAAAAGCAAAAACGAAATGATAAAAGTCCAGCTTCCGCCAAAGTCTGCCACTTTATCGGCTATTTTTTGACCAAAACTTCTAGTTTCTTCTTCATCTTCTACAATACTTACAATTGATTTATCTTCTTTTAAAGAGGTAATAACACTTTTTTCAAGATCAGATAATGTACCAATTTCTGTAGATAAATAATTTGAAACATATTTCTGGCGGTAGTCATTTAATTCTTTAACAGCAATAAAATCAGCATCACAAAAAGAAGGATGATCCTGAATAATAAGTCCTAAAATAGGATCATGGATAGATTTTCCTGAAACTTTTTCGTTTGCAGGAAAAGACAGGTTAGAAATAGCACTCTTAAAAGTCTGATTATTTTTCATTTTTAATATATTTGACTGGCTAAATTACACATTTAACTTCTTAAGAATCATATAAATTATTGCCTTTCAAAATTCTTTTATTTATCACAAATAGAATTCTTAAAACAAAATTTCTTTAGTTAATTCGTGCCTTTATTTACAAAAAACGCCTTACTTTTAACGTTTCAAAATTATTCATCCAATTTTTATAATTGTGTCAAAAAATACCATCATAGAGAATATAAAAGCTTTAAAAAGCCATTTAAATATAAATTACGGAATCAAAACTAAAACTGAAGATTTTACCGAAAAGCTTTTTTATACTCTTTTTGATTCAAATGCGCCTTTAGATCAAAGTATCGACGAACTCGAAATACGTTTTAAGGAAATAGCTGTTCTGGCCTGTAAAAAGCCTCAAAATATGTGCGAATCTATCTGGGATCGTTTCCTGGAAAAATTGCCCGGCGTTCTGGAAAAACTAAATCAGGATGCAGAATATATCTTAGAAAATGATCCGGCATCAAATAGTATTGATGAAGTTTATTTAGGCTATCCCGGTTTTTATGCCATTGCGATTTACAGATTAAGCCATGAATTATATCAGCTTGATTTGTTATTGTTTTCGAGATTAATGAGCGAATATGCACACCGTATTACCGGAACCGATATTCATGCCGGAGCACAAATTGCTTCGCCATTTTTTATTGATCACGCCACAGGAATTGTTATTGGAGAAACTACCGTGATTGAAAAAAATGTAAAAATTTATCAGGGAGTTACACTTGGTGCATTGAGCGTAAGCAAGGAAATGAAAAATGCAAAACGTCATCCAACTGTAGAAAAAAATGTTTGCATTTATGCCAACGCAACTATTTTGGGTGGTCAGACTACAATTGGCAAAAACAGTATTATTGGCGGAAATGCATGGGTAACAAAATCTATTCCGGCAGGTTCTATTGTCATGAATACCACTACAACTGAAGTTAAAATAAAAGAAATAAAATAATGGGTCCACAGAAATTGCTAAACCTAATTGGAAATACTCCATTGATGGAAACTGTCAATTTGGTTAAAAATAAAAACGTAAAACTTTTACTGAAATTAGAGGGAAATAATCCGGGCGGAAGCGTAAAAGACAGAGCAGCATACAATATGATTGCATCTGCCCTTGAAAGAGGCGATATAAAAAAAGGTGATAAATTAATTGAAGCAACGAGCGGTAATACCGGAATCGCACTTGCAATGATTGCGCAATTGTTTCAAATTGAAATAGAACTGGTTTTACCCGAAGATTCTACAAAAGAACGTACTCAAACTATGCGTGCTTATGGCGCTACAGTGATTTTAACGCCTGCCAGCGAAGGAATTATTGGTTCTCGGGACTATGCCGACAAAAAAGTCGCTCAAGGTGGTTATTTGATGCTAAATCAGTTTGCAAATGATGATAACTGGAAAGCGCATTACAAAACTACAGGTCCGGAAATCTGGAATGATACTGACGGAACTGTAACGCATTTTGTTTCGGCAATGGGAACAACGGGAACTATCATTGGAACTTCGACTTATTTAAAAGAAAAAAACCCTGCCATTCAAATCATTGGTGCGCAGCCAAGCGACGGATCTCAAATTCCAGGAATCCGCAAATGGCCAAAAGAATATTTACCGAAAATTTTTGATGCTTCAAAAGTAGATACTGTTGTTGATGTAAGCGAAGAAGAAGCCAGAGAAATGACAAAAAGATTAGCTCTTGAAGAAGGTGTTTTCGCCGGAATGAGCAGCGGCGGTTCTGTTGCAGTTGCCTTGAAAATCGCCGAACAATTAGAATCCGGAGTTATTGTTGCCGTTATCTGCGACCGCGGTGATCGTTATTTATCTTCGGATTTATTTGATTGAGGAATTAGCCACTAAGTCGCTAAGGCACTAAGTTTCTAAGTTTCTTATTGAGCTAAAAAATCAGCAACTTAGAAACTCAAATTCTTACAACTTTAAAAAACCTGTGTTAATCTGCTCAATCCGTAAAATCTGTGGGCAAAAAAGACGCACTGCTGTGCGCCTCTACAAAAAACCTTTGAACCTTTGCTACTATAAACCTCTGAACCTTAAAGAAATGAACTACAGAAAACTAGGAAAAACAAACTTCAATATATCAGAAATCTCACTTGGCACCTGGCAAGTTGGAGGGAAATGGGGATCTCCGTTTGATAATAAAACAGCAGACGAACTTTTGAATACAGCAATTGATAATGGTGTCAATTTTATTGATACTGCCGATGTTTACGAAAATGGATTGAGCGAAACTGCCGTTGGGCGTGTCGTTCGTTCAAGATCTGAGCGTATATATGTCGCTACAAAATGTGGGCGACAAATTAATCCGCATGTAAATGAAGGTTATCAGCCAAAAGTGCTTCAGAAATATGTTGAAGACAGTTTAAAAAGAATGGGATTGGAAACACTAGATCTGATTCAGCTACACTGTCCTCCTACCGAAGTTTATTATCGACCTGAGATTTTCGAAATGTTTGATCGTTTAAAAGATCAGGGCAAGATTTTAAATCTTGGCGTAAGCGTCGAAAAAGTCGAAGAAGCTTTGAAAGCAATTGAATATTCGAATGTTACAACGGTTCAGATTATTTTTAATTTATTTCGTCAGCGTCCGTCGCAATTATTTTTCTCAGAAGCCAGAAAAAAAGATATTGGAATTATTGCCAGAGTTCCTTTAGCAAGCGGACTTTTAACAGGCAAATTTGATGCAAAAACAACTTTTGAAGCAGATGATCATCGTAATTTTAATCGGAACGGAGAAGCCTTTGATAAAGGTGAAACTTTTTCTGGAATTGATTATGATTTAGGTTTAAAAGCGGTTCAGGAATTAAAAGCATTATTTCCCGAAGCTGAAAATCTGGCACCGTATGCCTTGCAATGGATTTTAGGTTTTGAAGATATTAGCTGTATTATTCCTGGAGCTTCAAAAACAAGTCATGTTTTGTCTAATTTATCAGTTTATGATCAGCCAAAATTAACTGCTGAAAAAATTTCGGCTATGAACGCTATTTATGAAGAATATATAAAACCTTCCGTTCATCATTTATGGTAACATTAAAGGTTCTGAGGTTCTAAGTTGCTAAGATGCTAAGTTTTTTTCTTATATAATTTTGCTGGAATGAGAAACATCAGCTTTTCAAAAGTAATCTTAGTACCTTAGCAACTTAGAATCTTAGAATCTTTTTTTCGAAATGCTTACAAAATCAAATTTTAAAGAATGGTTTAACCGGTATAAATATGCTGAATTAGCCAGTACAAGTGCTGCACTTTTAACATCACTTTTCAGTAAAATTTATAGCGGATTAACAACTGCATATTTGATTACGTTTGCAGAATATTTTGCTTTTTATGGTGTAATAATCTTTACTTCATACAGGAAATTAGCGAGGCAAAATAAGATTTTAGAAAAAACCACAACATTAAAAGATGTTATATCTCTTATAAAAAACCTGGCCTTAGAATTTGGGTATCCTGCATTTCTGGACTTTTTGGTAGTTCGCCCTTTTTGTATGTATTGGATGCCGATTTTATGCGGAAATTATTTCTTCGGAATTATTCTGGGAAAAATTACAGCCGATTCTTGTTTTTATTTTTTTACAATTATCAATTACGAAATTATAAAAAGGAGGAAAAACTAAATTTCAAATACAATTTTAAATTCAGCTCCTTTATTTTTTCCTTCGCTGGCAGCGGTTAATTCACCTTGGTTTCTTTCGATTATTTTTTTGCATAAATACAAACCAATTCCGGTTGAAGTTTCTTTTGCAGTTCCTAATCGGCTCATTTTGGTAAATTTCTTAAACAATTCATTAATTTGATTTTTATCAAAACCAATTCCGTTATCAGTAACAGTAATGATCAACTGGTCATTTTCAATGTACATTCTTACTTTAATTTCACTATCAAAATAAGAAAACTTAATAGCATTACTTATTAAGTTAACCAAAACCTGAACCAATAAACCTTCATCAATTCTAAGTTTAGCTTCTTCCAATTCTACACTCAGACTTAATTTTATATTTTTATCCAGCAAACGCTGCTCAACCTGTTCATTAATAAAGGGCAAAATATTCGGAAAAATAATCGTTTTTAATTCCTGATTCAATCTTACAACCTGATCTTGTTCATTTAATAGCTTTATAAAGTTTTCGATATATCTAAATTGCAAATCGGTCGATTCGCAAATTAAAGCAGCCATATCTTTTACAGATTGTGATGGATTTTCCTCAATAATTAATTTTGCCAGACCTTGCGGATTTCCTGCAAAGTTTTTCAAATCATGCGAAAGCATATAAATCAGATCCTGTTTTTCGTTGATAAAACTTTCGGCTTCATAAATAGATTCCTGAATATTACACATTAACAATCCCGCTTCATCAGAATATCCGGTTGGTAAAACAGATAATCTTCGATTGTTTCTGTAATCGTTCAAAGATTTTGATGCAATTGCTATAGGTTTTATCAATTGATTCAAAATCAACAATGTTATTAAAGTAGCCAACAAAGTCATTATCAAAGAAAAAACTAAAATAGAAGTTGGAGAGATAGCACTATTATAATAAAGGACAAAAAACAAAATTCCGATTAGAGGAATATGTATACCAATAAACGCAACAAATAAAAATTTGAAGGCATAACTCTTTTTTAAAAAGCTAATTTGTGAAAGCTTGTGGTACAACTTCATAAAAAAACAATACAAATAGGTTAAAAATGCAGCATTTGGGGATTGTTGCAAAGGCAAAGTTACCTTTTAAACGTTATTAAACTCAATAAATTGATAAAATTGGTAAAATATTTTGAAAATTAAATTTGTAAAAGTTTACAAACCCTTATTTTTGCGCTATGGGAAGAAAAAATACAGACAAAGTTGTCTTTCATCAAATTCCGGTTCTTGATGCCGGAGCAAAAGGAGTTTCAGTTGCGAAAGCTCCTGACGGAAAAGTAATCTTTATTCCGAATGTCGTGCCGGGAGATGTGGTTGACGTACAAACTTTCAAAAAAAGAAAGGCTTATTACGAAGGTAAAGCCGTAAAATTTCATGAATTATCAGAACATCGCATTGAACCTATTTGCGATCATTTTGGAGTTTGTGGAGGTTGTAAATGGCAAAACATGAAATACAGCCAACAGTTGTATTATAAACAAAATGAAGTAAAAAATCACTTACAACGTATTGGAAAAGTTGAACTTCCTGAATTTGAAACTATTTTAGGTTCAGAAAAACAGTTTTTCTACAGAAATAAAATGGAATTTTCGTTTTCTAACGCTCGTTGGTTAACCGAAAAAGAAATTGGAAGTACAGAAGATTTAGGAAACAGAAATGCACTGGGATTTCATATTCCGAAAATGTGGGATAAAATCCTTGATATCCAAAAATGTTATTTGCAGGAAGATCCTTCAAATGCGATCAGAAACGAAATTCGGGATTTTGCCAACGAACATAATCTGGCATTTTTTAACCCAAGAGAACAATCAGGTTTATTAAGAACTTTTATGATTCGTACTGCTTCAACGGGAGAAATCATGGTTTTGATTCAGTTTTTTGAAAATGACAAGAAAAATCGTGAACTTATTCTGGATCATTTATACGAGAAATTTCCGCAAATTACTTCATTGCAATATGTCGTAAATTCGAAGCAAAATGATACTATTTACGATCAGGATATAAAATTATACAAAGGAAGAGATTATATTCTGGAAGAAATGGAAGGTTTAAAATTTAGCATCAATGCTAAATCATTTTATCAAACCAATTCTGATCAGGCTTATGAACTGTATAAAATTACACGCGACTTTGCCGGACTTACAGGCGACGAAACTGTTTATGACTTATATACAGGAACAGGAACTATTGCTCAGTTCGTTTCTAAAAAAGCAAAAAAAGTAATTGGCGTAGAAAGTGTTCCGGAAGCAATCTTGGATGCTAAAGCAAATGCAGAACGCAATAATATTACAAATTGTGAGTTTTTTGTTGGTGACATGAAAGTAGTTTTCAATGAAGCTTTTATCGCACAGCATGGAAAACCTGACGTTATTATTACAGATCCGCCAAGAGATGGAATGCACAAAGACGTTATTGATCAAATCTTAAAAATTGCTCCTAAAAAAGTAGTTTACGTAAGCTGTAACTCGGCTACACAAGCACGCGATTTAGCTCTAATGGATGAAAAATACAAAGTAACCCGTGTTCGTCCGGTTGATATGTTCCCGCAAACGCATCATGTTGAAAATGTTGTACTTTTAGAACTTCGATAACTAAATTATAAATGAAAAAAATAATCTCATTTTTATTACTCTTTGCTTTTGGATTATCAGGTTGCGAGAAGGATGATATTTGTGACGCAAATACCCCAACCACTCCCCGATTAATAATTTCGTTTTACGATATTAATAATCCAACTGTAAAGAAAAAAGTAACAAGATTAAAAGTAATTGGCGACGGACAGACGGAAGGAATCGTTTTCAATAAAAGTGCCCTTGATGACGAAAAGTACATTACCAGCGGTGATTCTATTGGTATTCCATTAAAAACAGATGAAGATACAGTCACTTATAGTTTTATTTTAAATTCAGATAATACAAATGCAGATTTGGTTAATACTGATAAATTAAAATTTAATTATACCAGGCAAAATGTGTATGTATCAAGAGCTTGTGGTTTTAAAACTATTTTTAAACTGGATACTCAAACACCTTACGAACAAACAGATCCTACCAGTGATGGTTTATGGATGCAAAATATCGCCCCAATAAATCTTAACATTGAATACGAAGATGAAACACACATTAAAGTATACTTTTAGTATTTGCTTATTGCTTTCAATGTTTTTGGTCAACGCCCAAGATTCTACAGCAACAAAAAAAATCGTTCAGGAAAAATCAAAAGCTGCTACAAAACCAGTAATTCAGGAAGCAAAAACTGATACTGTTATTCCTCCAAAAACAAATCGCTATGGTTTGCGCGTGGGTGTCGATTTGTATAAACTAACCCGTGGTTTATATGATAAAGATTATAAAGGAATTGAAATTGTAGGTGATTTTCGTTTAACAAAAAAATACTATATAGCAGCAGAACTTGGTTTTGAAGATAAAACTACAGATGACGACAGATTAAACTCTACCGCAACAGGGACATATATTAAAGGTGGTTTTGATTATAACCTATACCAAAACTGGCTTGATATGGAAAACATCATAAGCATAGGTTTACGTGGTGGTTTTAGTACCTTTAGCCAACAATTGAACAGTTATAAAATTTACAACGCAAATCCTTATTGGGGTGAAGAACCTGCAATTGCTGCGGGACAAAAATTTGACGGCTTAACAGCAGGATGGCTTGAAGTTACAGCAGGTTTAAAAGCAAAAGTTTTTAATAATGTATTCGTAGGTTTCTCTGTTCAGTTAAAGCTTTTGGTAGCCAATAAAACACCTGATGGTTTTGATAATCTGTATATTCCAGGTTTCAACAGAACGTATGACGGTAATTTCGGAATTGGTTTTAACTATACTGTTTCTTACTTTATTCCGCTTTATAAGAAAAAAGTAATTATACCTGAAATTCAAAAAAGCAGTCCAAAGAAATAATTTTCATAAATAAATAAAAGCCACGAATTCACGAATTGATTATTTAATTCGTGAATTAGTGGCTTTTAAATTTTATATTTTTTAATTAAGACAATTGAAATTCAACTGCGGCTTTTGAATGAATCAGAGTTGTATCAAAAACAGGAACATCAACATCTTCAGGTAAAATCACTAGCGGAATTTCGGTACATCCTAAAATAATACCCTCAGCTCCTCTTTTTATTAATTCGTTTGCAATTTCCAGATAACGTTTTTTGGTTTCGGGAGTTACAAGTCCTTTTCCTAATTCTTCAAAAATGGTGGTGTGAATAAAATCTTTATCATTTTCACTTTCCGGAATAATAGCTTCAATTCCCTGAGCAACAAGCTTATCTTTAAAAAAATCCAGTTCCATTGTAAATTTGGTTCCCAATAAACCCACTTTTTTAAGATTTTGCTTCTGAATTTCTTTCGCTGTTTCTGTAGCAATATGAATAATTGGTAAATTGATGGCTTCTTCAAGTTTATCAGCAATTAAATGCATGGTATTAGCACATAAAATAATGGCTTCTGCTCCACCTGCTTTTAAAAACTGGCTGCCTTTTAAAAGCATCTTAAAAGTCGAATCCCAATCGTTGTTTTCGTTATTCTTTTTTATATCAGCATAATTGAAAGAATAAAGCAAACATTCTGAGAAGTTTAAATCTCCTATTTTCTCATTTATTCCCTGATTTATAAGTTTGTAATAATCAGCTGTAGAAACCCAGCTAATTCCGCCTATAAGTCCAATTATCTTCATAAATAACTATTTTTTAAATATTCCTTAATTATTTTTAACGCAGAGAACGCAAAGGTTTTTCGCAGAGTTCACTAAGATTTAAGTTGTGTTTACACAATCAAAGTCCGCAAAGCTTTGTGAACTTTAGAATTGATCTATTTAAGCAGAATCTGCGTGAAAAAAAAATCTTTATAATCCTTTGTGGCTAACTAAATTAACCTATTTCTCTAATTCCTTTTATAAAAATCCATTTCATGAAAAGCTTTTCACCGTCTTTGGTTTTTACCGCCTGAAATTTAGGCGAAATCAAAGTTGCCACAATAAAAGCCGTCATCGGAATCCAAAGTCCGGTTAATTGTGTATACGTTGCGACCAAAAAGCGACCTAAAATAAATAAAATCGCGAAACATCCTAATTGATATAAAAAAGCTCTTACTTGTAGTTTTGACATTTTTTTTTCTTTTAAAGGTTCAAAGTTACAGAGGTACAAAGGTGCAAAGAAAAAACCTTTGTCGCTTTGAACCTCTATCTCTTTGTACCTATTTATTCATTAATCTGAAACTTCGTTCTCTTACTTCCTTCGTACATTTCGTATTTTACCAAACGGGCTTCAAGACTTGCGTTAAAAAGTTTGATTTTTCTTGATGGCTTTAAACCTACAAATTTTAATGCTTCAAGATTTGCCGTGATAAACCAGGCATTTGTCCCCGGATAACTTTTCTTTAAAGTATCACCAATATTTTTGTAGAATTCTTCCATATGAATATCCAGACGCTCATCATAAGGAGGGTTGAAAACCATATGCAATTTTCCTTCAACAGCTTTTTCAGTATCAAAAAAGTTATCTTCAGAAATCGTAACGTAATCGTCAAGATTCGCATTTTTGATATTGTCTTTGGCTTTGTTAACAGCACTCGGAGCTTTATCAAAACCTTTAATAGTATAATGAAACTCTTTTGTTTTTTTCATTAAACTGTTTACAATCTGATCGAATAAATCATTATCCCAGTCTTTCCATTTTTCGAAGGCAAATTCTTTTCTGTTGATATTTGCCGGAATATTACAAGCGATCATAGCAGCTTCTGCAAGAAAAGTTCCAGATCCGCACATTGGGTCTAAAAAGTGACTTTGTCCTTCCCAACCCGATAATAACAAAATTCCTGCTGCCAAAACTTCGTTGATTGGCGCAATATTCGTAGCCGTTCTGTAACCACGCTGGTGCAATGAATTTCCTGAGGTATCCAAAGCCACCGAAACCTGATCTTTATCGATATGAACGTTAATTCTTAAATCCGGAAAAGCTTTATCAATACTTGGGCGTTGTCCCGTTCTTTCTCTAAACTGATCCACAATTGCATCTTTACATTTTTGAGAAACGAATTCTGAGTGATTAAAATAAGTAGAATGCACTGTAGCATCAATTACAAAAGTTTGGTTGGCGTTTAATAGCTTAGACCAGTTTACGCCCGAAATTCCTTTATATAATGCCTGTTCATTATTAGCTCTAAATGAGTAAATTGGTTTTAAAACTTTAAGTGCTGTTCTTAGCGATAAATTGGCTTTGTACATAAAACCTTTATCACCTTTAAAACTCACCATCCTTACCCCTTTCTCGACATCCTGCGCACCAAGATCACGCAATTCTTTTTCTAATATTTCCTCAAAACCAAAAAAACATTTGGCTATCATTCTAAAATTTTCTTCCATCTTTATTTTTGTTTAAAAAAAACTCCGATCGCATACACACATCTGATTATTCAGGTATCGTCACGAAATAGTTATTTTTCGGCAAAAATACACTAAATTTGCCGGACTTTGAATTAATTGAAATAGAATAAATGTCTGAAGCACCAAACTCATCAACACCAAATCAGGAGCGTAACACCGAAAACTGGTTTACATCATGGTTTGATACTCCGTATTATCACATTCTTTATAAAGACCGAAATTACAGAGAAGCGCAGATTTTTATGGATAATCTAACGCATTATTTAAACTTGCCCGAAAAAGCAAAAGTTCTTGATTTAGCTTGCGGAAAAGGGCGTCATTCTATTTATTTAAACCAACTAGGTTTTAATGTTTTAGGAGCAGATTTATCTGAAAACAGTATTGCCGAAGCCAATAAAAATAGCAACGAAACCCTGCATTTTAAAGTGCACGATATGCGCGAACCTTTTGAAGAAAAATTCGACGCAATTTTTAATCTGTTTACCAGTTTTGGTTATTTCGAAAGTGACGATGACAATCTAACGACCTTAAAAGCCATTAAGGAAAGTTTATCAGAATATGGCTTTGCTGTAATTGATTTCATGAATGTTAATCAGGTAATTGAAACCCTGGTACCAGAAGAAACTAAAACTGTTGAAGACATCGATTTTAAAATAAAAAGATATGTTCAGGACGGTCATATTTTTAAGGAAATAGATTTTGAAGATCAAGGCAGAAAATACCATTTTACCGAAAAAGTAAAAGCTTTAACCCTAAAAGATTTTGAAGAATTAATGGCTGAAGCCGGAATTTTTCTATTGGATATTTTTGGAGACTACAAACTCAAAAAATTCCACAAAACCGAAAGCGAACGATTAATCATGATTTTTAAATAAATTGGTGAATCGTTTAATTGTTTAACCGTTTAATCGCTAAGCAAAAAAACAATTAACCGATTAAACGAATCAACGATTAAACAATAAAGATGAACTATTTATTACCCTTATTTTCTGTACTTCTGGGCTATGCTGTGGCTTTGTTTTTAAAACCAAAAAACAAAACCAATCTAAAACTATTATTGGCATTTAGTGGTTCTTTTTTATTATCGTTAACCGTAATGCATTTATTACCTGAAGTTTACGAATCTCACAATCACAATATTGGTTTATTTATTATGATTGGGATTTTATTTCAGATCATTCTGGAGTTTTTTTCAAAAGGTGCAGAACACGGACACGTTCACGGGCATGCACAAATGTCACAAATTCCGTGGCTCCTGTTTATAAGTCTGTGTATCCATGCTTTTCTTGAAGGTTTTCCGGTAAGCCATCATCATGGTTTAGCGGTTGGAATTGCGATTCATCATTTGCCAATTGCCGTGATTTTAACCACGTTTTTCATCAACGCAGGTTTAAACAAAAAAGCCATTTTTGCTTTTATGATTACTTTCGCCATTATGACGCCGCTTGGTACAATTGCTTCAGAATATTTACCCGTTTTAAATCACTATTATACTGAAATTACAGCCATTGTAATTGGTATTTTATTCCATATTTCGTCAACAATTATTTTTGAAAGCAGCGAAGGACATAAATTCAATATCGCCAAAGTTTCCATGATTGTTCTGGGAATTTTACTTGCATTTTTATTATAATTAGGGCGTGACCAAATTCACAAAAGGCGCTATTTAACAAGCCGCTTATGAGCGCCTTTCGCAAATTCGGTCGGGCTATCCGCATTACTTCGGTAATTTGCTCCTATCCCTCACGCAACAAAACAAAAGAACATCCAGTGCATCCATTTTCATAATTCAATTTTCTAATTGACTAATTATCTAATTAGTTTCCAGTTCTCTTTTTCTCCTCCTGATTTCCAAAAGCTCTCTCCTTCACATTTATCTTTTTATTCCCGAAATTATAAACCACTGATAAACGTACGAATCTATTACTTTCCGTTTGACTGTAAACCTGTTTTACGCCATTTACAACCGAAGTAAAATCTTTTAAATAAGACGTATTAAAAATATCATTTGCCAAGAATGCAATTTGCATCGTTTTATTAAACAAATCCTGTTTAAAACCAATATCAAAGCTAGACGTATATCCTATTTCATATAAACCACTTTTAAAAGGTGTGCTGTACGCAAAGTCAATTTGCAGCTTTGTAGTTTTCCCTAATATAAAAGTATTATTTGTCGAAAAATCAATTTGTAAACTATTTGATGGCGTTGCATCGATATCTTTAATAAATTCAGTTTTTGCCCCTAAAAAGTATAATGAATTTTCGCTTGACCACCAATCTGCAAAAGTTGCCGAATAACTCTCTCCAACTCCGTAACTCAAATTTTTAAAATAATTCTCACGTGTTACAATTTGTGTATTTGTTTCCGGATTTGAAGTAAATAAAACACCGTAACCATTTGTAACAGAATTAACAAAAACACTTGTTCTCAGGATTTCTTTATACGAATGCGCAAACTCAAAATTATCACTAAAAGAAGGTTTCAAAAACGGATTTCCTTCAGAATAACTATTACTACTAATGTAAATTCTAAACGGATTCAATAAATCAAAACGAGGTCTGTTAATTCGTTTTCCATAATTTAAACTGAATGTATTATTTTCATTTTTCTTGTAAGAAGCATAAAATGTTGGAAACAATTTCAAATAATTATTCTCTGTTTCCTGATTCAGCGTTTCAGAAAATCCTGTAGTTTGAGTATTTTCCAATCTCAATCCCAATTGAAAATTCCATTTCTCATTGATTTTTTTATCTGCATTAACATAAACTGCCTGATTATTTTCGGTATACTTAAATCGGTTGGATTGGTTAGGATCAAGTTCCGGTGTTCCTGTAATTGTATTGTAATAAAGTATATCGCTAATACTATTTGTAAAACTCATTTTGGCACCGTAAGACAAATTGATCGTTTGAAGCGGATGTTCCATATCGGCCTTAAAACTCCAGTTATCAATATCCTGATTCGAAATATTTCTTCCCGCCTGATTTACATCTGTAAATATCATATCTGGTGTATAATTATTAGCTATAAAATTTCTGTCGAATTTTGAATCGTAATTAAAATAATCCACATCAACAGACAATTTTCGTTTCAAAGAATCTAGTTTAGTGATCAAATGTGCGTTATAAGTTTGATTTCCTGATCCTCTATCGGTATTACTTTTATTCAACGTAATTTTGTCCAATTGATTTTGAGTATTATAGTTATGAATCGAAATATCCGATTTAAAATCAGGATTGTTTCTGTCATTCAAATATTGAAAACCAATCGTAGTACGCTCAGAAAGGTCATAATCTAAAGCCAATTTTCCGGAAAGGTTTTCCGTTTTTACCTTCGTTACACTTTTCATATGCGAAAGTCCGTCAGGAAAATATATCTTTAAATCGTCAGTAGCATTTATATAACCCGTTTTTGCATTTACGCTGGAAGAAAATCTAAACTTGTTTTTATTGTAAAAGAAATTATCTCTTAAAGTAGAAACACCAAATTTGTTTTGATCGTAAGAAACTGTCGTCGTATTTTTCCAGGAATCACGAACTCCTTTTTTCATAATAATATTAATCAGTCCGCCAGTTCCTTCAGCGTCATATTTTGCCGGCGGATTGCTGATAATTTCAATATTCTTAATATCACTTGCCGATATCGATTTTAAAAAACTATTCAGTTCTTCGCCTGTTAGTTCAATAATTCTTCCATCAATCATAACTCGCGAAGTTCCTTTTCCTAATATATTGATCGTGTTATTCTGCACCACAACGCCAGGCGCGGTGTTAATAGCACTTAACGCATCTCCGCCAACCGTAGTAACATTATTTTCAAGATTATAAACCAAACGATCTGTTTTTTGTTCGATCGTTTTCTTTTTGGATTGAACGACAACTTCACCTAAAGTGGTGGCGTTCTCTTTCAAAATGATAGTTCCTAAATCAGTATTATTTTCTATCGAAATTTCTTTTTCATAATCTGTAAATCCCAAAAGACTAACGCCTATTTTATAAGAACCTTTTTTAAGATTGATTTCAAAAGTTCCATCTTGTTTCGTTGTTGTTCCGTCAACAATTTTTTCTTCTGAATTTAAGATTGAAACATCTGCCCATTCTAATGGAGTTATTTCGCTTGCTATTTTTCCTTTTAATTTAAATGTTGATTGTGCTATACAAAAGAATGGCAATAATAAAAAGATAAGGAGGTTTGCTTTTTTCATGATTTCTAATTTTTAAACTTGTTTCGATTAATTTGAAGCAAAGTTGCCTTAGAAATTTTCCGGAATCGACCGACAAAAAAAAGTCGAACCATTTTCTATTGAAGAATTTGGTTCGACTTTATTGCGTGTGACGTACGACTTTTTACAAAACCTTTATTATGAAGCGTTTCGGTAAGCTGTCGGCGTTAAATTCGTGTATTTTTTAAAAGAAGTATTAAACGAAGATTTGGAGTTAAAACCTACTTCATATAAAATTTCTAAAACCGTAAGCTGATTTTTAGACTCATCTTTCAAAATATTCATTGCTTTTTGAATGCGATATTCATTCACAAAATCAAAAAAGTGCTGATCCATTTTATGATTAATCAAAACAGATAAATCCCGAACCGGAATATCAATTTGATTGGCCAATTCCTGAATTGTAAGCGAAGGATCGAGAAAAGGCTCTTTCTCAACCATATACTGTTTCAATGTCGAAATTTGACCCGTAATCAAATCATCCTGAACATTTGTTGAAACAGATTTATCATCAACTTCCGGCAGAATCTCTTTTGTTAGTTTTAGTTTAGAATTAACTCCTCTAAAAAGTTCTGGATGATTGAGCGCTTTCATTATAAACCAACAGGTTATAAACAAAGCGATACTTCCTACAAGTACATTTGCCCAAACAAATATTTCCCTAAATCCGCTGTAACGCAATACATTTTTTAATGCCACAATTGAATGTGCAGTAAGAAACACACAAGTAATCTGAAAAAGCCATTTATAAGTTGCTGCACTCGGATTTGCGTAATTTTCTAAATAGATATCACGATATTTTTTTAAGATCAAAAATACGCTGACAATGTAAAATATATATTGAAATTCAATTAAAATCTGGATAAAATAAATCTCAGGCAATTGATTAAACCTTGAAAGAAAAGTATCTTTATCTGTGTCAAGGTTTAAATAAATTCCTGGAATAAAAACTAAATTGACAACTATAAAGGGCAGTAAATGCACTAAATGTTTCCATTGTAATCTAAAATCAGAATAACAAACCGCTAGTACAAAAAGATAAAACAAAGGCATTCCGAATAAACATGCAGTTGACCTGAAAATCTCCCAATTTAATTGAGTTCTCGTTACAGTAGTAATAAAAAATCCACTGAGATCGACAGCCGAGAAAATAAAGAACCAGGCAAATAATCTGTTCGCCAATTTATTTTCGGTTTTAACCGTTAATAAAAAAAAGGCCAGCAGTAAAGAAACAAAAACAGAGATCTTACCAATCCCTTGCAGAAAATCTAATTTATCCATTCTCTTTTATTAATTAACAAATATAATATTTTAGTTCTTTTAACAAGATTCTAAAACTAGTTTCCTCAAAAGAAAAGTCAACAAAAAAAGATTAAAAATCTTTATGAGTTTGGCTTGTACTTTTTCCTGATTTGGAATAAAAAAGTTTAATTTTGGAGGATAACTATTTCGACAAAAAATGACGTTTATAAAAACCACAGAACAAGCATCAAAATACGAACATTTAGAAAAAATGTCGGTTCATGAATTGCTTATTAATATTAATAATGAAGACAAAACCGTTCCAAATGCGGTTGAAAAAGCAATTCCTCAAATCGAAGCTTTAGTGGCTCAAGTTGTTGCTAAATTAAAATTAGGAGGAAGAATTTTTTACATCGGAGCTGGAACTTCAGGGCGTTTAGGCGTTGTTGATGCTTCAGAATGTCCGCCAACTTTTGGTGTTCCGTTTGATTTGGTAAACGGAATTATTGCCGGTGGCGACACCGCAATTCGTCGTGCTGTAGAAAATGCCGAAGACAATGCAACTCAAGCCTGGATTGATTTACAGGCTAATAATATTGGCGCAAATGACGTCGTTATCGGGATCGCTGCTTCTGGAACAACGCCTTATGTTATTGGTGGTTTAGAAACTTGCAATCAAAATAATATCCTTACGGGATGTATTACCAATAATGCGGGAAGTCCGCTGGCTTTAACGGCTCAGTTTCCTGTTGAAGTTGTGGTTGGTCCTGAATTCGTTACCGGAAGTTCGAGAATGAAAGCCGGAACTGCTCAGAAATTGGTTCTAAATATGATTTCGACTGCAGCCATGATTCAGCTTGGAAAAGTAAAAGGAAATAAAATGGTCGATATGCAATTGAGTAACATCAAATTGGTAGATCGTGGCGTAAAAATGATTATGGGAGAAATTCCGGTTTCATATGAAGAAGGTTCTAAATTATTGAAAAAATATGGCAGTGTTAGGAATGCTGTTGATAATTATAATAAGTAAAAAGGTTTTATCTAGAATGTTTGCTTAACTGCATGATTTTTACCGCAAAGTTCGCAATCCCGATAGCAATCGGGATTCGCAGAGATCACAAAGCTTTGAGTTAAAAAAAGTTTTTTAAGATCGCAAAGTTGATGTCGATCTTTGTCAAAGTTTAGAACTTTGACAAAGATTTCGCAAAGTAAAACCTGAAACTAAAAAAACCTGAAACCTGAAACTTTTCAAAACAAAAATTAAAAAATGGCAACAAATAAAGAATTACTGGGAAAAGGAATTAAATATCTATCAGGTTCATTGCCGCTATTATTTATTGGACCTTCCTTAATATATAATGCTTTTCAGAATCAGCATACAAACTGGCATTATCTGGTTTTAGGAATTGGAATTGTAGCTTGTTTAAGTGCTATGTTTTTGATTTTTTATGGATTGAAAATTATTATGAAGGGTTTGTTTAATGACTAATTTTACATATCAGTAAACCGGACAGGTTTTAAAAACCTGTCCGGTTTATCGCTACTACAATTTCAAATATTATAATTACCAGATACAGATGGAAAGCCTAATTCACATTCAGAAAACATTCGAGAAAGTCGTTTACATCGACAAAAAAATAAACAATCGGGAGTTTGAAGATTGTGTATTTAAAAACTGTGATTTCTCAAACAGTAATTTTGGTTATAACACTTTTTTAGACTGTGAATTCATTGATTGTAATTTGTCTATGACAAGTTTATTCAGCACGAGTTTAAAGAATGTGACTTTCAAAAATTGTAAACTTCTTGGAATCGCTTTTAACGAATGTGATGATTTTTTGTTTCAGGTTTATTTTGAAGAATGCACTTTGGATTATGCTATTTTTTCGAATAAAAAAATGCCTAAAACCAAGTTTATAAATTGTTCTATTAGAGAAGTAACTTTTATCGGCACCAATTTAACAAGTTCGATTTTTGATAATTGTAATCTGGAAGGTGCTATTTTTAACGATACACAATTGGCTGCGGTGAATTTTAAAACTGCCTATAATTATAAAATAGATCCGGAATTTAATCCGATGAGAAAAGCGCAATTTTCTAATGATGGAATTGTGGGGCTTTTGGATAAATATGATATTAAGATTGTTTAATTAACGTTGAGTTATGCCGCCTCTACGAGGCTAAACATCTTGAAACATATAATTTTCTATAAATATTACACTCCTAAAAGAGTTTGTTTAAATATAAAATTCTAATAAACGTAATACTTCCCCAGCGGGGAAATATATTTATAGAACAAAAATAAGCGAATTGCTACAGCTCCATCGGAGCGAAATATTAAAGCTTTAAAACATAAATCATGAATGCGAATGTATCTTACTTAGAAAGCGTTAAAAAGCAATTTCTATATTATAAAATTCTCGGCGAAAAATCCATCGACCAATTAGAACCGCAACAGCTTTTTGTTTCTGTAAATGAAGACACCAATAGTATTGCAACAATTATAAAACACATTTCCGGCAATATGTTATCGCGCTGGACTGACTTTTTGACTTCTGACGGTGAAAAAGAATGGCGCAATCGCGATGCAGAATTTGAAAATGATTTACAATCGAAAGAAGAAGTTCTCGAGGTTTGGAACAAAGGCTGGGATTGTTTTCTTGATGCTTTAAACAGTTTAAAACCAGAACAGCTTTCGGATATTATTTATATTCGAAACGAAGGACATACTGTTATTGAAGCCATAAATCGTCAGTTGGCGCATTATCCGTATCATGTTGGGCAAATTGTTTTTTATGCCAAACAATTGAAAAATGGAGATTGGGATAGTTTATCGATTCCGAAAAATAAATCCGGAAATTACAATGCTGAAAAGTTTGCCAAAGAAAAAGAAATCAAGAACTTTACTGATGATGAATTGAAAAGGTTAAAATAAGATCCTTCGACTTCGCTTAGGCGACACAAAGCATATCACTAGCCCTGATTGCAATGGAAATCCTTTTTGTTTTTTCTTTAAAAACAAAAAGATTGAAATGGAAAGCAGGAAATAGCTCCTAAAAAAACAACTTATATTTAAAATGAAAAAAATTATATTCCTTTTACCGCTAGTCACATTATTCTCCTGTTATAATGCCGAACACAATTGCAAAGATTTTAAAACCGGAAAATTCAAGTTTGAGTTTGAAGTAAATGGTGTTAAAAAAACAACCGTTTTTGAGCGTAAAGATAATATTGAAATCGAGACTTTTGAAGGAAAAACAGACACATCAACAATTCGCTGGGTAAGTGATTGCGAATATGTTTTGCAGAAAAAACACCCAAAAAACATGGCTGAGGAAAAAGCAATCAGCATGAAGATTTTAAATACTTCTAAAGATTCATATACTTTTGAATTTGGAATGGTGGGTTCTGAAGAAAAACAACGTGGGAAGGTTTATAAAATTGATTAAATAAACTACTAATTCTGCCACAAAGGCACAAAGACGCAAAGTTTATATCTTGGTGTTTTTGTGCCTTTTTTGTAAAACATAAATATTTTAATGTGTTTCTTTTACATTTCTATTTTAAATGTTAAATTACAACTCAAATCTTACACATGAAAAACACGATTTCACATAGAGTTGCCGACTTTTTAAAGGATTATCCGCCTTTTAATTTTATGCATCAAAAGGATCTTGAAAAATTATCTGAGCAAATTTCTATTGTTTACAAAGATAAAGATGCTGTTATTTTTGCAGAAAATGATAAAACGCACGATTCTTTTTATGTGGTTCATAAAGGGGCAATTGCGCTTAAAAAAAGTTCTAAAAACAATGTTTTGGACATGTGTGATGAAGGTGATATTTTTGGATTGCGTCCGCTTTTGGCACAGGAAAATTATATTATGGAAGCCGTTGCTCATGAAGAAAGTATTCTTTATGCGATTCCAATTGCTGTTTTTAAGCCGTATGCGCTGGAAAACAGAAATGTTGGTAATTTCCTGATTGAAAGTTACGCTTCAAATACTCGCAATCCTTATTCGGATATTCATAAAGATAAATTATACGGCGACGATTTAGGAAACGACAATTTACATTCTACAAAAGATTCTTTCGATTTACAGCCTATAAAATATTCGAAGAAAATTGTGACTTGCAGTCCGTCGACAACAGCGAGAGATATTGCGAAAATCATGAATAAGAAAAAAGTTGGTGCAATTTTGATTGTTGATGAAATGCTTCCGATTGGTATTATTACCGATAAAGATTTGCGTAATAAGATTGTCACCGGTGATTATTCGATCCTGACTACAGCCGAAACGATTATGACGAAGCCTGTGGTTACGTATCCTAAAAAAATGACGGTTACAGAGGCGCAAATGGCAATGATGAAAAGCAACATTAACTATTTATGTCTTACAAAAGACGGAACTGTAAATACGAAAGCCGTTGGTATTTTATCTAAACATGATGTAATGGTGGCGTTGGGCAATAATCCTGCTGTTTTGATAAAAGCTTTAAAAAGAGCTAAAAAAGCAAAGGAAATTAAACCTATTCGTGCCAGAATTATGCAATTGCTTCAGGGATATTTAGATCAAAATATTCCGATGACATTGATTTCAAAAATCATAACCGAATTGAACGAAGCTTGTACAACGCGCGTTATTGAAATTTGTATCGAAAAAATGAGCAGTCCGCCACCTGTAAAGTTTGCATGGCTGGCACTTGGAAGCCAAGGAAGAAGCGAGCAAATGCTGCATACGGATCAGGATAATGCAATTGTATATGAAAATGTTTCGGAAGTTTTTAGGGATGAAACAAAAGTCTATTTTTTAAAATTTGCCGCTCTTGTTAATAAAGGTCTTTTTGATATTGGCTACGATTATTGCCCTGCAGAAATGATGGCCTCAAATCCAAAATGGTGTTTGAGTCTGGATGAATGGAAAACCCAGGTGCATCATTGGATTACGAATCCGGGAAAAAATGAGGTTTTACTCTCTTTTATTTTCTTTGATTATAGTGTTACTTATGGTGATACAGAGATTACTAATGAACTTTCTGAATTTATTTTTGAAAATGTAAAAGCAAACCCTATTTTTTATGTTCACTTAGTGAGCGGCGCTTTACAGAGTCCTTCGCCTACGGGCTTTTTTAGACAATTTCTGGTAGAACAAGACGGTGCAAATAAAGATAATTTTGATATTAAAAGACGTGCTTTAATGCCGCTCACAGATGCAGCACGAGTTTTGATTTTATCACACTCTGTAAAATCAATTAGTAATACTGCCGAACGTTTTGAAAAATTGGCTGAACTGGAACCCAACAATAGAGAGCTGTATTTGTCCTGTTCTTATTCATTTAAAGCGTTATTAAAATTTAGAACGAAACAAGGGCTTTTACATAATGATTCGGGTCAATTTATAGCGTTGGAATCTTTATCAAAAATGGAAAAAATAAAACTCAAAAGGACTTTTAAAACGATCAAAGAACTTCAGGAATTGATTAGTGTTAGATTTAATGTTTCAAATGTGGTATAAATATGAGTTTATTTAATTTTTGGAAAAAAGAAGATAATTTATTTGATGAAAATATCAGTATTGAAGAAACGAGATTTGTTGTTTTAGATACAGAAACTACAGGCTTTGATTATGACAATGATAGAATACTATGCATTGGCGCCTTGGTTTTGCAAAATAATATGATATCGATTCAGGATAGTTTTGAAGTTTACATTCAACAAGATCATTACGACAAATCGACTACTCAGATTCATGGTATTTTGAAAGATTTTGTCTTAAAACGTCCTAATGAATTAGAAGCTTTACAGCAATTTTTAACTTTTTTAGGCGATTCAATTATTATCGCGCATCACACTATTTTTGATGTTACAATGATTAATAAAGCACTGGAAAGAAACGGTTTGCCAGCTTTAACGAACAAAACTTTAGATACAGCACATTTGTATAAAAAGACTTTAATTAAATCGCATTTATTTGAAAGAAAGGATCATTATACCTTAGATGATCTTGCCGATAAATTTGATATTTCTAAAAAAGACAGGCATACCGCTTTAGGCGACGCTTATATTACTGCCATTGCGTTTTTGAAAATTGTAAAGAAATTAAAAGAGAAAAAAGAAATTAATTTAAATCAGATTTTCAAATAATTCACATTTTTTTATGAAGCTAAAATTTACATTTAGCATCAATTATTTACTATTTAATAATATATACCTTATTTTTATTAGCAAAAAGAAAAAACTAGCATAACATCTATATTGATTTTGAAAGATAGCTTTGTTAAAAAACAAAAAACAAACTATTATGAAATTTAACTTTTTAAAATCAGTAGCATTACTGGGCTTTACAGGACTTTCTGTAATTAGCTGCCAAAATGATGATTCAAAAGACTCTTCTAACGATGTCAATGCAGATATTGATTTTACATCACATTCAAAAGTTCCTGCTTTTGTATATCCAATGACTGGCTTCGAAAATCTTAAAATCAGTACTTTAATCAGTACTACCGATGTTTTACCAGAATCGCCAGCTTTTATTTACGGTGCGCAGCCTGACGGTGCTGGATTAATGAAAAATCCGACCGGAGAAGGTTACATCATGATTACAAATCACGAAATTTTGCAATCGGTTTCACGAGTTTATTTTGATAAAACGTTTAAACCTGTAAAAGGAGATTATCTTGTTGACGGAATTGGCGGATTAACACGTTTGTGTTCTGCAACTTTGGTAACTCCTGAGGTTCATGGATTTGGCCCTATCTTTTTAACAGCTGGAGAAAGTGGTCAGGAAAGTATGGTTCACGGAATTAATCCTCTGGGATTGTCTACAGACAAAAGCAGAACCGACAGAGTTTTACCTGCTTTAGGAAAAGCGGCTATGGAAAATGCAGTTCCGTTAACAAAGGAAGCTTATCCGGGGAAAACAGTTATAATTATTGGTGAAGATCAATCTTATGCAACTTCTCACGCAAGTGCCGGTCAGTTAATTATGTATATGAGCAATACTGTTGGTGATCTAACTAACGGAAAATTGTATGCTTTAAAAAGAACAGACGGAAATCAGGTAGAAACCACAATGACTTTAAACAATTCATACCCAGTTTCATTTGTCGAAATTCCGGATGCTAAAAACTTAACCGGTGCTGTAATTAATACAACTGTAAATGCATTGGGTGCTATCCGTTTTTCAAGAGTCGAAGACGTTGATTACAGAAAAGGTAGTGCAAGCAATAATAGAGAGGTTTATTTTACGGCTACAGGTCAGGCAGCTTCAAACGTTCCTGTTGAAGGCTACACAATGTGGGGAAGAGTTTATAAATTAAAAATGGATGCCAGTGATCCTTTAAAAGGAACATTAGAGCTGGCTGTTGAAGGTGACAGTACTCCAGGAACGGGAATTATTAATCCTGATAATTTATGTGTTACAGAAAATTATGTTTACATTCAGGAAGATGGTGACAGCTATTATGCCGATGCAAAACACGATTCTTATATCTGGCAGTATAATATCGCTTCAAAACAAAATAAGCCTTGGTTAAACATGAACCATAAAAGAACTGATACAGCGTGGAATACATTGTACAATCAAACAGGCGAAATGAGATTTGGAAGCTGGGAATTTGGTGCAATGCAGGATATCTCAGAAATTATTGGTGTTCCGGATACTTTTACGGTAAATATTCATCCTCATACGTGGCAAAGCGATGCATTTAAAAATGCAGATGGTTCAGGAATTAATACAAATAAAGAAGGCGGTCAGACTGTAATTATCAGAAACGTGCAACGTTAATCTTTTTAATCTAAATAATTCAACCCTTATTTTAAAAATAAGGGTTGTTTTCTTTTATAGTAATATTATGAAATTGAAACATTTTATTCTTCTCTTTTTATCGCTTTGCTTGTTTTTTTCATGCAAAGAAAATAAGGTTTCACAAACCACCATCAAACAGGATTTATTAGTTGATTTAAGTAAATTAAACACCGAAATTGAAAAATTTATAAATCTTGCAGATCATAATAAATCACAAAAAGAAATTCTGGAACAGTTTAAAAAGTCTCGTCTTGCTTATAAAAAAACAGAATGGGCGATTGAATATTTCATTCCTGAAACAGCCAGGTTTATGAATGGACCTGCATTGGACGAAATGGAACTTGAAGAAAACAGGTCGTTTGAACCTCATGGTTTTCAGGTAATAGAAGAATTAATCTATCCTGAATATGAAATTGAAAATAAAGAAAATCTAATGAGAGAACTAAATATTTTTAAATCGAACATTAAACAGGTACAAAGCACTTTTGAAGTTATAACAATTAGTAATAATTATGTTTTAGATGCGGTACAGCAAAACGTTTACAGAATCATTGCTTTAGGAATCACTGGTTTTGACAGTCCTGTTTTACAATCTTCAATTCCTGAAACCAGTCAAAGCTTAATAGAGATTCCGGTTATATTTGAAAAAATAAACCCAAATAGTAAAATACTGGCCGATTTAAAAAAACTAACACTTAAAGCGCAAAAGTATTGTGTTGACAATAATAACTTCAACGCTTTCAACAGGGCTTTTTTTATAACCGAGTATTTAAATCCAATTTCAAAGAAAATTAAAATTTTTCAACAGCAAGAGAATATAAAAATTGTAACAAAAAATAGTCCCTTAAAACCTACTATTGCTACTTTATTTGATAAAGATGCTTTTGATGTAAATGGATTTGTTCTTTCAAAAGATTATAATTTTACGGCTGACAAAGCAACTTTAGGAGAAAAATTATTTTATGACAAAAGCCTTTCTAAAAACAATGACAGAAGTTGTGCCTCTTGTCATCATCCGGAAAAAGCTTTTACAGATGGCTTAAAAACTAATGTTTCTTTAACTGGAACTAATTTGACCCGAAACACTCCTACCTTAACATACGCATCTTTACAAAATGCTCAGTTTTGGGATATGCGTCAGTTGGATTTAGAAAAGCAAAGTGTTGATGTTATTCAAAATAAAGATGAAATGCATGGCTCTATGGAAAATATTCATGCAAAAATTTTATTAGATCAGGATTATATAAAATTATTTCAAAAAGCATTCCCAAAAACTACTAAACCTGAGGCATGGCAAATTCAAAATGCTATTGCCAGTTATGTGAGATCTTTAAATTCTTTTGATTCGAGATTTGATCTTTACATGAGAGGAGAAAAAAATGCATTGAATAATGAAGAAATTGAAGGAATGAATCTTTTTATGGGTAAAGCCAAATGTGCAACTTGTCATTTTACGCCTTTGTTTAACGGAACTGTTCCTCCAAACTACTCAAAAACCGAACATGAAGTTATTGGAACTCCTGCTGAAGCAAACGGGAAAAAACTGAGCCTGGATTCTGGTCGTTATTTGTATAATAAAATGCCGCAGCTAATTGGAGCATTCAAAACTCCGACAGTTAGAAATATTGCAATTACAGCTCCATACATGCATAACGGAGTTTTCAAAACTCTGGAAGAAGTTGTTGATTTTTATAATAAAGGTGGTGGAAAAGGTCTGGGATATGAAGTAGAAAACCAAACACTTCCTTTTGATGAATTAAAGTTGAATAAAAAGGAAGAAAAGGCTCTTGTTGCCTTTATGAAAACGCTGACTGATAAAAGATATCAGTAAAATATATTGTAAAAAAAGCGCTAAGAAAATCTTAGCGCTTTTTTAAAATTTATTCTAAAACTAAACCAATCTGGCCGTCGTCATCTAATTCTGTTTCAACCGAATCATCCTCTGAAATCTCCGGCGTTTCAGGAACTTCTTCAACAGGCTCTTCATAAGGTAACGGGTCTAATAAATTAACTTGTTTTAGTTTTTCAGTTGTTAACTGATTTCCTAAAGCTTTAAAACCTTTTACAGCTATAAATTCCTCAACATCAATATGTAAATCTTCTTTTTGAACTCCTTTTACTTTAGCAAAAACCAATTGTGCCATCGGACGATAATCTGTAGAAACGATTTCTAATTGTGAATTCGGATGTTCTGTAATAAAACTTTCTTCTTTTCCTTCATTTTCGACTAAAAAACGTTTCAAATAGTAACGCTCTTTTTCTCCGTCATAATAAATAGCAGAAATAGGTTTCTTAGGATTCCATTTTTCCAACACAATCATATCTTCATCAAAATGTGTCGATAACTCCGGAATTATAACTTTCAGTTTACCACTTTGATTAATAATCAAGATTTTATCACTTGGCTTAAATTCACCTAATAATTCTCCTCTTGCATCAACATTTAGACGTTTTACGGTATCATCAAACCAAACTTTTCTTGGTAATAGAGTCGAAATTCCTTTTTCTTTTAATTCAATTTTCTTGATAGGATATTTGGTTACCAAATTTCCTTTTGATGCACGTCCTTTAATGGCTAGTTTGGCAAAATCAATATCAAATTTCAATTTCTTGATTGTTCCAACCTGACGCAATAAAATTGTTATTACTTCTGCTTCTCCATTCGGATTATGCGAGAAATAAACCACCTGAGAACCAGCTGTTTCATTCGTCAAATCATAAGGCTTATCACGCGTTACGCCCGACACATTAAAACGTTTAATGTATGATGGGCCTGATTTTCCATCACGATAAATCATGTTGTAAATCGTACGTTTATCACTCTTATCAAAAATAGCAACATGAATAATATCTTTTCCAACAAATGTTTTTGCATCAACTTTTGTTACAAGCATTTTTCCATCACGGAGAAACACAATAACATCATCAATATCAGAACAATCCGTAAGATATTCGTCTTTTTTCAAGCTTGTTCCAACAAAACCTTCTTCACGATTTACGTAAAGTTTTGTATTTCTTAAAACTACTTTTGTAGCCTCAACATTATCAAAAACACGAAGTTCTGTCTGACGCTCGCGGCCTTTTCCGTATTTCTCTTTTAATTTAGTAAAGTATGCAATTGCAAAATCAGTCAGGTTTTCTAAATTATGCTCTACTTCCTTCATTTCATCCTCTAACTTAGCGATAAAATCATCGGCTTTATCAGAGTCAAAACGGGTAATACGAATCATCGGAATCTGAGTCAATCGCTGTAAATCATCGTCATTAATTTCTCTGACGAATGATTTTTTGAAAGGCTCAAATCGGTCGTATAAATATTTATAAAGAGATTCCCTATCAGAATACAATTTGAAATCAATGTACATTTCTTCGCGAATGAAGATTTTCTCCAATGTCGAGAAATGCCATTTGTTTTTTAATTCTTCTAATTGAATTTCTAATTCCTGACGAAGTAAATCTACAGTTCTGTGTGTTGAAATTTTCAGCATTTCAGAAACTCCTATAAACAAAGGTTTGTTATCTTCAATAACACAACCCAAAGGCGCTACAGAAGTTTCGCAAGCTGTAAAAGCAAATAAAGCATCAATAGTTTTATCTGGAGAAACACCTGGAAACAAGTGAATTAAAATTTCAACATCTGCCGCCGTATTGTCTTCAATTTTCTTGATTTTGATTTTACCTTTATCATTGGCTTTCAAAATACTGTCAATCAAAGTAGTCGTATTGGTCGAAAACGGAATTTGCGTAATCACCAAAGTGTTCTTGTCTAATTGTGAAATTTTCGCACGAACACGAACACGTCCACCACGCAATCCGTCATTATAGTTTGACACATCGGCAATACCCTGAGTCATGAAATCAGGATATAATGTAAATGCTTTTCCTTTTAAAATTTTGATCGAAGCATCAATTAATTCATTGAAGTTGTGAGGTAAAACTTTAGTCGAAAGACCAACCGCGATTCCTTCTGCTCCCTGTGCCAAAAGCAACGGAAACTTTACCGGAAGATTGTTTGGTTCTGCACGACGACCATCGTAAGAAACTCCCCAATCTGTAATTTTCGGCGAATATAAGACCTCCAAAGCAAATTTAGACAAACGTGCCTCGATGTAACGAGAAGCCGCAGCTCCGTCGCCCGTTAAGATATTCCCCCAGTTTCCCTGACAGTCAATCAATAAATCTTTCTGGCCAATCTGCACCATTGCATCACCAATACTCGCATCTCCGTGAGGGTGATACTGCATGGTGTGTCCTACAACATTGGCAACTTTATTATAACGACCATCATCCAACTCTTTCAGAGAGTGCATAATACGACGTTGAACTGGTTTAAAACCATCTTCAATCGCCGGAACTGCACGTTCAAGAATTACATAAGAAGCATAATCCAAAAACCAGTCTTTGTACATTCCCGTTACTTTCGTAATAACGTCTTCTCCTTCTTCTTCCTGATTCTCGTAAAAATGCTGTCCTTCAAAATGTTTAGCGTCTACGTCGATAATTTCATCGTCTCCTTCCTGATTTTCATCAAGTTGGTTTTCGTCTGAATTATTTTCGTCGTCGTTTGGAATTATGTTATCGTCTTCTTCGTCTTTCATTTATTTATATTCGAAATTATAAATTTTATATTATTTGTTTTCGATGAGCTCTTTTAAAACTTCAACACTCGGCAATATTGTCTTGTATTTACTTGCAAAAATTTGTTCGTTATTTTCAGGTAATGTATATTTAACTACAGCTTCACTTTTATTTTGACAGAGGATAATTCCGATAGTTTTATTTTCATCTTCCAATCGCATTTCTCTATCATAATAGTTTACATACATTTGCATCTGCCCTAAATCCTGATGCTTTAATTCTCCTATTTTTAAATCAATAAGAACAAAACATTTTAATATTCTATTATAAAAAACTAAATCAATTCTAAAATGTTTATCATCAAAAGTAATTCTTTGCTGTCTTCCAACAAAAGTAAAACCGTGACCTAATTCTAATAAAAAGTGTTCTAGTTTATTTATGATTTCTTCTTCAAGTTGTGATTCAGAATATTGAGGCAATTCAGGTAATCCTAAAAACTCTAATATATAAGGATCTTTAATAATGTCTTTCGGTTTTTCAATAATCTGACCTTTTTCAGAAAGTTTTAAAATTCCTTCTTTGTCCCGACTCAAAGATAATCTTGTATAAAGTGCCGAATCATACTGACGTTTTAATTCCCTTACACTCCAATTGTGTTTTTCAGATTCTATCTTATAAAAACGTCTTTCTTTTTCATCATCAATTCTCATTAAAAAAATATAATGGCTAAAAGTCAATTTAAAAAATGAATACAAGGTTTGATAATCTAGTTTCTTGAATTCCGCAGACACTGTCTGCGTTTTTTGAGATTTGAATTCCGCAGTCAGTGACTGCGTATTTTCAATCCCTAAAATCCGAGTCAATGATTCGGATTTTGAATAAATAATATAGAATTGTCTTATTTGCTCTAAATTCCTGATAGAAAACCCTTTTCCAAACTCCTTTGTCAATTGTTTAGAAAGATTTTTTAAAAGCTGTTTCCCATATTCAGCCCGATCTTTTCCATTTTGCTCCTCTTCAACAATAATTTTTCCTATTTCAAAATAGGTAATTGTCATTGTTGAATTTACGGTACGTAAAACCTGTTGCCGGGCGTTTTGAAGTAACTCGGCAACTTGATGAAATATAACTTTATTTTGAAGATCGTTTGGCAATATTATATTTTTTTTATTTTCTAAATAGCAACATCTTCAATAGTATCCAACTCCACCTTCAAATTCTTGATAATGAATTCTTGCCTGTCCGGGGTATTTTTCCCCATATAGAAAGACAATAATTGCTCTATCGAAGTATTTTTATCCATCATAATTGGGTCAAGACGAATCGTTTCTCCAATAAAGTTTTTAAACTCATCCGGAGAAATCTCTCCCAAACCTTTAAATCGAGTGATTTCCGGTTTTGGTTTTAATTTTTCGATGGCGTCTCTTCTCTCTTCTTCAGAATAACAATAGATGGTTTCTTTTTTATTTCGAACCCTGAAAAGCGGTGTCTGCAAAATATACAAATGTCCTTCTTTGATTAATTCGGGAAAGAATTGCAAAAAGAAAGTAATCAACAACAAACGAATGTGCATTCCGTCGACATCGGCATCGGTTGCGATTACGATATTGTTATAACGTAGTTTTTCAAGTCCGTCTTCGATATCCAAAGCAGCTTGCAATAAATTGAATTCTTCATTTTCATAAACGATTTTCTTCGTCATTCCGTAGGAATTCAACGGTTTACCACGCAAACTAAAAACGGCTTGTGTATTTACATCACGTGACTTTGTAATCGATCCGGAAGCCGAATCTCCCTCGGTAATAAAAAGTGTACTTTCTAAGTTTCTAGGGTTTTTTGTATCCGGGAGATGCGCTCTGCAATCTCTTAATTTCTTATTATGAAGATTGGCTTTTTTTGCACGATCTGTGGCCAGTTTTCTGATTCCTGATAACTCTTTTCTTTCGCGTTCTGCCTGCAAAATCTTGCGCAATAAAGCTTCTGCTGTTGGCGGATTTTTGTGTAAATAATTGTCAAGTTTGTTCTTAACAAAGTCATTTACAAAAGTACGAACCGAAACCGCAGGCGTTCCATCATCAGAACCCATATCTGTAGAACCTAATTTTGTTTTAGTCTGAGACTCAAAAACCGGTTCCATAACTTTAATACTAATCGCACTTACAATCGATTTACGAACGTCTGAAGCTTCAAAGTTTTTGTTGTAAAACTCACGGATGGTTTTTACAATTGCTTCTCTGTAAGCTGCTAAGTGCGTTCCTCCTTGTGTTGTGTTCTGACCGTTTACAAAAGAGTGATATTCTTCGCTATATTGTGTTTTACTGTGCGTTAAAGCGATTTCGATATCATGATCTTTCAAATGAATGATCGGATATTCTAAATCATCTTCATTAATGGTTTCTTCTAATAAATCTCTAAGACCATTCTCAGAAATGTATTTTTCGCCATTAAAAATAATAGTTAAACCATTGTTTAGATAACAATAGTTTTTGACCATTTTAATAACATATTCCATACGGAATTTGTAATTTTTGAAGATTGTTTCATCTGGCGTAAAAGTTACTTTTGTTCCTTTACGTTTGGTTGTCTCGATTACATCTTCTTCTAAAACCAGATTTCCTCCTGAAAATTCTGCTGCTTTTTGTTTGTCATCACGAACAGATTCTACACGAAAATAATTCGAAAGTGCATTTACCGCTTTTGTTCCGACACCATTTAAACCAACAGATTTCTGAAAAGCTTTAGAATCGTACTTTCCTCCTGTGTTCATTTTCGAAACTACATCTACTACTTTCCCTAACGGAATTCCACGTCCATAATCACGAACCGAAACCGTTTTATCTTTGATGGTAACTTCAATCGTTTTTCCGGAGCCCATGACGAACTCATCGATACAGTTATCTAAAACCTCTTTTAGTAAAATATAAATACCATCATCCGGCGAAGATCCATCTCCCAATTTTCCGATATACATTCCCGGACGCATACGAATATGCTCCTTCCAGTCGAGTGATCGGATATTATCTTCGTTATATTGATTTTGCTCTAGCATAAATGAATTGGATTTTCGGCTAATGTACCATTTCTAGCTAAAAAATAAAAGCGTATTTTCTTTTTGTTACGAATAATAACAGCTTTGAATTCTATTTAAATTGATTTTAAAATAATACGCACTTTAAAAGTAGAAAATATTGGTTCTAAAATAAAAAACACTATTTGATTCCCAAGACTTCTTTTGCCAAAGCAATCATTTCGGGAGTTCCCGTATTTTTGTTTTTTTCGTCAGAAAGTTTCACGACGCCCTGCCAATGGGTATTATCTGGTTTTGTGTCAGTTAATTTTATTACCATATTCATGGAAGGCAATCCAACATCATTAGTAAAATTGGTTCCGATGCCAAATGACATTTTAATTTTGTCTTTACAAAAGTCCGCGATCGTTTTTACTTTATCAAAATTAAGCGAATCAGAGAAAACAATAGCTTTAGATTTTGGATCTATTCCCATTTTGACATAATGAGAAATTACTTTTTGAGCAAACTCAACAGGATCTCCACTATCGTGCCTTACACCATCAAAAAGTTTAGAGTATTTTTTATCAAACTGATTGAAGAATATATCTGTTGTGTATGTATCCGTTAAAGCAATTCCAAGATCACCGCCATAAACTTGTGCCCAATGTTCAAGACTGATTGAATTTGCCATTTTAAAACCGTATTGTGCGGCATGAAACATAAACCATTCGTGTGCGTGAGTTCCTAAAGGGCGCTTGTTGTTGAGCATAGCAAAATGGACATTGCTTGTTCCGATGAAACTTTCTGAGCCAAAAGTTCGCAGCGTTTCATTAACCAAAACATGTACATCATAAGAATGACGCCTTCTTGTACCAAATTCTAAAACAGAAACCCCTAATTTATTATAGTTGTCAATCTTATTTTTAGTGAGGGTTTTTATAGCCTCATCATTCAGTCGAATTAAGTGATTTGATTTATAAAAAAGTTCAGAAATCAAAGCCATTAAAGGCACTTCCCACAAAATGGTTCGGTACCAGAAACCTTCTACAACAACTTTTATTTCAGATCCCTCCTGAGTAATTTTAACTTCTGAAGGATCGTAATTATATCCTTGCAAAAAATCTAAATAAGTAGGATCGAGATATGGGCAATAGTGAGATAAATAATGCTTTTCATCTTTTGTTAATCGCAAATCTGCCAATGCATCAACCGATTTTCGAAGCAAATCTGCAAAACCTTCCGGAAAAACATGTTTACCGCGATTGATAAATCCATAACGCACTTTAGCCTTTGGAAAAAGTCTGATTACGGCATGCTGCATCGTAAATTTGTAGAAATCATTATCTAAAATTGATTTCAAAAAAGTTGTTTCCATAAGGCAAGTTGCTATATTTTTTTTCAAATCCGTAACAGCTAAGATACGCCAATTCGATAAAAGAAGAAAATGATATAAATCAACTTTGCTAAAAATTCTTACTTGGAAACTATTTTAAATGCTGCAATACTATTTGTGTCTACAAAAAAAGTAATATACTCGCCTATTGTATTATCAAAAGTTATCAGAAACTCTAAACCGCCTTTTCTCTCTCTTCCGTTAGTGATTTTAACGGGTTGATTTCTTTTATTTAAATAATAAAACTGATCTGATTTTGAAATATTTTTGATTTCAAAAGTGATTTTATCGCCATTCCTTACTTCAATTATACCAGAATCGGGCGATTTGATTTTATAATCTTTTTCAATTGTTTTATTATAAATTAAAGGTCCGTTCAGGAAATCTTCTTTGCTTAATTTATCACCTAAATAAGATTCGGAATCTGGGAAATGTTTGGCAAAAAAATAATCAGGATCGGTATCAAAATAAACAGAAGAAAAATCATTTGCCATTCGGCCTTTGCTGCTGTCATAATAGCCTTGGCCCCAGGTAACGTCTACCAATCTCCATTTTTTATCAATCAAAACCATATTCCATGCATGATTTGAAGAAGTATTTTTTCGTCCAATATCTACTAATCTGGTTTTAGAATCTCCGCGAACAATTTCACATTTAATTCCAACTAATGAAGCCAAATGTTGGTACAAAACCGTAAAACCTTCGCAAACGGCTTTTTTAGACTTAAATGCTTTTTCAACCATTTGATCATTCAGCGCCTGAATCTTTCTTTGTTTTTCGGCTTCTGAACGATAGCTAAAGCCCTGCGATTTTGGCGGATTCAAAAACGCAGCATAATCATACCTTACATTAAAAGCAATCCAGCTATAAATAGCTCTCGCTTTATCGTAATCAGAGGTAAAATCCTTTTCGATTCTCTCTGCCAATTTTTCGGTTGTACTAAAACTTTTTGGGTATTTTAAAACGATGTTATCAACTGCATTATATTTTTGTGCAAATGAAGAATACAGGAAAATAACATTTATAAGGAGTAAAAAAACAATCTTTTTTGGTGTCATAAAATTAGAAACAATCTTTTATAATATCTTTTAATTCTTTGTCTAATTCGGCGTTAGAAATTTGTTTTTTTTCTAAATCGAAATTAGCATTGAAGGCCGGTAACGAAAATGTACCTTTAATTTCAGCTCCATATCTTGGCAAAGCATTACGCGCAATTTCTAAAACAGAAGCTCCGCCTCTTGTACCCGGCGAAGTTGCCATTAGTAACATTGGTTTTTGCTGAAAAACTTCTTTGGTAATTCGGGAAGACCAATCGAAAATATTTTTAAAGGCTGTTGAGTAGTTGTTATTATTTTCAGCCAAAGAAACGACTAAAATATCTGCGCTTGCCAGTTTGGCTAAAAACGCTTTTGCTTTTTCATGCTGACCGATTTCTTTCTCTAAATCAACGCTGAATAATGGCATTGCGAAATCATTTAAATCTAAAACTTCAACTTCTCCATTTTCAATTAAACCTGCAGCATAAGTTGCCATTTTTTTATTGATTGATTGTTGACTATTACTTCCTCCAAAGGCTATAATTTTCATATTGTGGTATTTGTGTTATATCTGACAGCAAAGTTCTTGCCACAGATTACATTCTACAGATTAAAAATATCATAACGAAGTCCTTATAATCTGTAAAATCTGTGGTAAATCTTATTTTTCTATTTCAAAAATCTCTTTCTGTATTTCTACTGAATATTCATTTGGATAAATTTTTCCTCCGTATGACTTGGCGTATACTTTGGTAAATTCTGCCCCAAAATACAGAATTATTGCTGAATAATACACCCAAACCAAAATAATAATTACAGAACCCGCCGCACCATAAACTGATGCCACTGTAGAGCTTCCTAAATAAAATCCTATAGCAAATTTACCAATCATAAAAAGTACAGCCGTAACTGATGAACCGATAATTGCATCTTTCCATCTTATTTTTCCGTCTGGCAATGTTCTGAAAATAATGGTAAAAAGAAGCGTAATACTAGCCAAAACAATGAAAATATTTACGACGTAAAACAAATAAACAGTACTTTCCGGGAAGTATATTTTTAAGCGGGTACTTACCAAATCTAGAGTTGTATTTACCAAAAGACTGACGAGCATTAAAAATCCGACTGAAGCAATCATTGAAAATGACATTAATCTGTTTTGTATGAATTTCTTAAGGCCTTTGTCTGGTTTTGCCCGTAAACCCCAAATAAAATTAATGGAACTTTGTATTTCTGCAAAAACCCCCGAAGCCCCTATTAGTAACATTACAATACCAAAAACGGTTGCAAAAACATTACTTCCGGAAAGTTGTACGTTTTTTATAGCTTCCTGAATCTGAATTGCTGCTTCATTTCCAACCATCTCATTAATTTGTCCGTATAATTGCCCCGTTACTGCTTCTTCACCAAAGAAAAAACCGCAAATTGTTATGATAATAATCAATAAGGGCGGCAATGCAAAAATGGTATAATAGGATAATGCAGCACTAAGTTTAATAGCGTTGTCATCATTAAATTCTAAAAAGGTATTCTTGAGCAGAAACCACGTTTTGGAGAATATATTCTTAATTTTCACGATACTTCGATTTTTGGATATTCTCTCAAATTTAAACAATAAGTTAAAATTTTGAATTGTTGCTTTTTGAACAAATTTTACATTTTTACCATGTTATTTACTCAGTAACTATTTTATATTCCCGATCACCACCAAAATGTTTTAATTTCAAAATATTTTTAAATTCTCTTCTAGTTGGCTTTATTAGGTACGAAAGTGAGTCTAACATTTTTCCTTTAATCGCTGTAAGTGAATCTAATTTTTTTAAATCTTCTGGTAAATAAATATCTTTAAACCTAAGTATATTCTTTTCTAATGAAATTATTCTAATTTTCCAGAAAACAGAATCTCGTGTATTCAAAACCAATTGACGATTGATACGTTTTAGTTTTTGATTGTAAGACAATCTGAATAATGTGTCTATGTTTTTCTTTACTAATTCTATCGAATCACCTTTTTTATACACTTTAAATTTATCCTTTGTATCCTTTGTAATTAAATCCCCATCAACAAGATCATATTCAGATCGTAAGGAATCCATTTTTTGTCTATGAACTTTAAATTTATAATAGTATTCTCTTAAAATTCTGCTTTCTTCAATTCTTATAAAAATTGAGTCTTTACCTATATATAATCCTTTAAATTTAGAAGGAAAGCTATTCAATTCCGAATCATTTATAGGTTGAGGGTTTTCAAAATAAAATAAAAAACCATCAACACTAAAAGCTTCTTCTTTTTTACATGAAGCTAAAACAAGAATTAAAACAAGAATTAAAAATATCTTATTCATGACGATTTATTTATAATGACAAAAAATCCCTTTATCATAAACCGTCCATAAACTGGCTTTTTGATTGGCGGCTTTCAAAGCATTATTCGCCCAGGTGTTGCAAGTGTAAAACAGACTGTAACTTCCTTTTGCTTCATAAAAAGCATCTTTTTTTCCGTAGCTGTGTCCTTCAATCCATTCCGGATTTGTTGGGTTACTAAAACTGTCTGAAATATAAGAAACCAGCTTTTGATAGTTTTCTTTAGAGATTAAAATTCGCTTACAATCTTCACCCTCTTTTAATTGTTTGAAAAATGTAGTGTGCATCGCTGATGAACTTACACCAAATGCAGCTTTTAAGGCTGTACTGGCTTTCAAATCTGACCATTCTGGCGTGTCGAGATAAAAACCTTTATCGCCCCAGCCGAAAGCTATAAAATTCATTAAACTGTCTTTGGATTGTGTCTGGCTAAACTGAATTTGGTTGCGCCAGTCTTTTATATCATTTACTACAGGAACGACAATATCTGTATGAACGCCGTTGGAGAGAATATAAATTGGAATTGTTTTTTGTTCTTTAATAAATGCGCTATCCGAGTTAACGGTAATTTTAGAAATCAGATAAACTGCAATTATATATAGGACAAGAAAAGTAATAATGGCAAGAATAGCCCAGCCCAGAATTTTGAAAGTTTTTAGCATTTGATTGGTTTGTTTTTGGTTGTTAAAAATATACTTTTTTCTGATAACCAATTTTTGAGCCAAAAAATTAAACTTCAAATTTTATTTGTTTTTGAAGTTGAAAATGGAACGCGGATTAGGCGGATTCGCTAAAGCGAAGACACGGATTTTGACGGATTTTATTTTATGCTTTGTGTTTATTGTTTCACGCAGATTTTGCAGATTTTATTTTGAAAACGAATGTCATCCTGAGCGGAGTCGAAGTCTTTCTACTTTGAAGGGCTTCGACTCCGCTCAGCCTGACGTTTGTAATTTTTAAACACAAAAAAACTGCTGAATTTCTCCAGCAGTTCTATCTATTCTCTTTATTCTATCTTCTATTCTCTAAAAGAAAAAAAAATTAAACGTTGAAACGGAAGTGCATTACATCACCATCTTTTACGATATATTCTTTTCCTTCTACTTTAAATTTTCCTGCTTCTTTTGCTTTTGATTCAGAACCATACTGAACGTAATCTTCGTATGAAATAACTTCTGCACGAATAAATCCTTTTTCAAAATCAGTATGGATAACTCCGGCTGCTTGTGGCGCTGTAGCTCCAATGTTGATGGTCCAGGCACGAACTTCTTTTACACCTGCTGTAAAATAAGTTTGCTGTTTTAATAATTTGTAAGCTGCACGAATTAAAACGGATGCTCCCGGCTCTGTTAATCCCATATCTTCAAGAAAAACCTGACGCTCTTCGTAGCTTTCTAATTCTGTAATATCAGCCTCTGCTCCTACTGAAAGAATAATTACTTCTGCATCTTCATCTTTTACTAATTCACGAACCTGATCTACATATTTATTTCCGTTTACGGCTGAATTTTCATCAACATTACAAACATATAAAACTGGTTTTGCAGTAATCAACTGAAAAGATTCCATTAAAACTTCTTCATCATTTCCTTGAGGTACAACAGTACGAGCTGATTTAGCCTGCAATAATGATTCTCTGATTCTGTCTAAAAGTGCTTTTTCAGTCTGCGCTTCTTTATTTCCGGTTTTAGCGGCACGATTTACTTTTTCCAAACGTTTTTCAACAGTTTCTAAGTCTTTCAACTGTAATTCGATATCGATAGTTTCTTTATCGCGAATTGGGTTTACATTTCCGTCAACGTGTACAATATTATCATTATCAAAACAACGTAAAACGTGAATAATAGCATTACACTCTCTGATGTTTCCTAAAAACTGATTTCCAAGTCCTTCACCTTTACTCGCACCTTTTACCAAACCTGCGATATCTACAATATCAACAGTTGCCATTTGCACACGTTCTGGTTTTACCAACTCTTCTAATTTGTTTATTCTTGGATCCGGAACGTTAACAACACCAATATTAGGTTCGATTGTACAAAACGGAAAATTCGCACTTTGTGCTTTTGCATTCGACAAACAATTAAATAAAGTCGATTTTCCAACATTTGGTAATCCTACAATTCCTGCTTTCATATGTAGATAATATTTGTTTTTTATTTGATTTTATCTCTGTCAGACACCGTCATTATTGATTTATATATCAAATATTTAGCCTCTTATTTGAACGTTTTTTCTTCTTTTTAATTTTTTGCTAAAATGATAGATTTTAGCCTTAAAATTTTGCAAATATAAGATTTAATACCTCTTAAGTAAACAAAAAATGACGATATATGTTTTTTTACGACTTTTCTTAAAAAAAATCAAACTTTTTTATAATGTTTTGTTAAATAACGCTATTTTTATCACAATATTTAACAAACCAACATACAAATTTTAACCAAAATTAGATTAAACATGAAAAAAATTGCAATTCTATTATTCCTATTTAACACAGTCGTCATTTTTGCACAACAGCAAATTTCTGGTGTAGTAAAAGACAATACAGGCAATCCACTGCCTGGTGTTAACATTGTCGAAAAGGGTACTAATAACGGTGTTTCTACCGATATTGACGGGTCGTATAAAATTACAGTTAAAGAAGGAGGTTCATTAATTTTTACTTACATGGGGTATAACAGCGTAACCAGGCTGGCAAACTCCCCTCAAATTGATGTTGCTTTATCTGAAGAAGGAGGCCAAAATTTGGATGAAGTTGTTGTTACAGGTTCCAGAACCGCAGCCAGAAGTAATACAACAAGTGCTTTACCTATTGATGTTTTATCTTCTAAAGATTTAACGGCCACAGGACAGGCCACATTTGATAAGGCTTTGCAGTACAAGATTCCGTCTTTTAACACAGTACAAACTCCTGTAAATGATGCTACATCATTACTGGATCCGTACGAAATTAGAAACATGGGACCAAGCAGAACTTTAATCCTTATTAATGGTAAACGTAAAAACTTAAGTTCATTACTTTATGTACAAACTTCTCCGGGACGTGGAGAAACGGGTGCAGATATCTCTGCTATCCCAACAGACGCTATCGAAAGAGTTGAGATCCTTCGTGATGGGGCTTCTGCTCAATACGGATCTGATGCGATTGCGGGTGTAATGAACATTATTTTAAAGAAAAACAGAACTGATGGATCTTTGACTGTAAGAAGCGGAATTACTTCTGAAGGAGATGGAGAAATGTTGGGCGTGAGTTTAAACCAAGGAACTACTGTTGGCGAAAAAGGCTTTTTGAATTACACTGTAGATTTCTCTAAAGTAAATTTAGCTAACAGACCTGGAACAGTTGATGCTCAAGGTGAAGCAAATGACTTTTTAGACGGATCACCAGCTGCTGTTGCAACCGTAAATGAATTCTTAAGCAGGTATCCTGATGCAAGAAACATTAATGGTTCACCTGAAACAGCTGCTGCAAAATTCTTAATTAATGGTGGAAACGAAATTAGTGATAATACAAGTTTGTATTATAACGCTGCCTATGTTTACAAAAAAGTAAACTCGTTTGCGAATTTCAGAACACCTTATTGGAGACCTTTGTCTGATGATCCTTATTTGAATGATTTCTTCGGAAATGGTGATGACGCAAATCCTTCTTATGATGGATATGGCCCAACCTTCGAAGGAGATTTAAGTGATTATAATGGTACTTTAGGTTTTAAAACCGTTAAAAATGGATGGAACACAGACGCAAGTATAACAGTTGGGGGTAACAAACAAGTTTATTCGGTAAACAACTCAGTAAACAGATCTTCGATTCTTGATGCAGACGGAAACAATGTTTACAGAGAAAACAGCCCAATTTCGTTTAAACCAGGAGGAACATCTTTTAATCACCTGGTTGGAAATATTGATGTTTCTAAAATTATATCTGACAAAATCAGTATTGGTTTTGGTACTGAATTTAGATCTGAATATTTTACCGTTATGGAAGGTGATAAAGCTTCATGGGACGGTACAGGTGCTGACTCATTTGCAGGAAACAGACCTGAAAATTCAGGAAAATGGAACCGTTACAATGTGGGGGTTTATTTGGATGTGGCTTATGATATCACAAAAGACTTCTTAATAAACGGAACAGTTCGTCATGAAGAATATAGCGATTTTGGTGGCGCAACAGTTTGGAAAGCAAGTACAAGATATAAATTTCTTGACGATAAAATTACCTTAAGAGGATCGGTTTCTACAGGATTCAGAGCTCCAACTTTACACCAAATTTATACTCAAAAATCTCAATACTCATTTGTAGCCGGACAAGGAATTCAAATAAGTGGTATTATTAATAATGTTTCTCCTCAGGCGCGTCAATTAGGAATTCCACAATTAGATGCTGAAAAATCAACTAACATAACTGTTGGTATTGGTGCAAAACCTTTTACAAACTTCAATTTTACAATTGATTACTATAATATTAAAGTAGAAGACAGAATTGTATTAGGAGACAGACAAGATACTGAATTTGGAGATGTGGCTTGGTTTTCTAACTCATTCGATTCCAGAACTTCTGGTTTAGATGTGGTAGCCAATTATAATAATATTGGAATTGGCGAAGGTAAATTAGGATTTAACGTATCTGGAAATATTACTTTAGAAAATAAAAGAATTTCTCCTGTAACTAACAATTCATTCGGGGATATTTTAAATTCATTGACTTTTACTTCAAGACCTGAGACAAAATGGATTTTTGGTATAAACTACGAAATTGGTAAATTCGGATTTTCTCTGAACAATACATATTTTGGAAAAACTACTTTTAATCAGGATGGTTTAGCTACAAATGATCCAAATGCACCAGTTGGTTCTGCAGAATATTTGGCAGCTAACTTAAAAACAGAATTTATTCCTAAAATTGTTACTGATTTAGGTGTTAATTTTAGTGCTACTGAAAAACTTACAATTGCATTAAATGTAAATAACTTATTTAATGTTCTGCCTGAATGGAAATTCGTAGCAGAAAATGAAGCTGGAGCAGCATTATTAGCTGATCCTGTACAAACCAAACAACAATCTAACTTACTTACATTTAACCAACGTTATTCAAGAATGACTTATGATGGTTTCCATTTCAGTCAGTTAGGAACGATGTTTAACTTATCTGTAAACTATAAATTTTAATTCATATTTAGTTAATAACGCTAAAGGGTTGTCGTTATGACAGCCCTTTTTTATATTTTTATATTAAAATTTTCAAATTATGGCAAATTTATATGATGGAAAAATGGCAGCGATATACGATGCGATGTACCAGACTTTTGTTGATTATGATGAAGAATATGCTTTTTACAACAAGCTAATTCAGCAAAACAAAGCTTCAAGCATTCTTGAAATTGGAAGCGGAACCGGAAATCTTGCAAAAAGGTTCGACCAAAATAATCAAAATTATCAGGGTTTGGATTATAGTGACGATATGATTTCAATAGCCAGACAACGAAATTCAAATTGCTCTTTTACTCAGGGAGACATGCGTGATTTTAAACTCGATAAACCTGTAGATGCTATTTTAATTACAGGAAGATCTACAAGTTATCTCATTACAAATAATGACATGAACAGAACTTTTGATTCGCTTTATAAAAACTTAAACGATGACGGTGTTATCATTTTTGATTTTATAGACGCCAACAGGTTTATTCCTTTTACCAAAGAAAACCCAATTATTACGCACGAAGCCAAATACGAAAACGTCAATTATATCAGAGAAAGTCATTGGGATACAAATAATTCCTTAGAAAATTTTATGCTCGAATGGACTGCTCAATATTACACTTTGGTGGATGGCAAAAAGGAAATTATAGAAAATGATTTTTCGACCGTTCGCGTTTTTACTCTTAATGAGATACAGCTGTTTTTATACCTGAATAATTTTGACATAATCAAAACTATCGACCGCAAAACATACGCTTACGATACTTTTGTAATTGTTGCGAAAAAAAGAAAATAAAATTAAAGTTTAAATTCTAATGAATTTATAATTCCTTTTTCTTCTTCAGTAGCTGTAAACCCAGATAAATCCCAATACTTGGTCAGGATTTTGTTCTGCTTATTAAAAAGTGTTTTCTCCTTAAAAACATCGCTTTCTTTATAAGTAAAGTTTTGTCTGTTAAAATTTGTTGTGATAAAGTTATTTCGAACCTGAATGTTTTTTTTAACCTGATCTTTTAAAATAAGATCGTACGCAATTTCTTCATTTGAGCTTAGTAAATAATAATCCTCATCATCAATTCTGTACGTTACTTTAACCTGTGATCTGGTAACATTCTTTGAACCTACTTTTGTTTGTTCTTCTATTTGAGCAAGATCACCAGGCTTTATAATAATAGTGAATTCTACAATTAACTTTTTTGTCGGATCGTAAATAATTTCAAAAGTATCCAATGCCTTTTTAGATTTATCCAACGGCGTTACAGACATTATATAATAATCCTTATTATTTGGATGTCCTGTTGTTGTAAACTCATATTCTTTCTTTGTTTTTGAATCTAAAAGAGGGTCAAAATATTTTAAATTTGAATAATTCTCCATAATATTATTCAAATTATATCCAATTAAATCGGCAGAAACATCATTTTCCAGCAATCCATAAGATCTGTTTTGTTCTACTAATAATGTTGTTGTTGATTTCTTTTGATCTCCATCAAATTGAAAATTAACCAATCCGTCATTATAATAAGAATATTTATTATCCAGCATAAAAAACTCTCTTACATAGACTTTTAATCGGTAAGCATTGGCCAATTTCTGCCTGGAATTAGAAACAATTCTTTGAAGGTTTTTTTCTGGTTTTTCTTTGGATACTACAATTTCTTCTAATTTATTGTTGTTGTTATTTTTAAGATAAACAACAAATAAATCCGGTTTTAAAGATCCCCAACGAAGTGTCACTTTCTCATAATTGGTCTCCGAAACCTGAACATTAGATGCACCTTCCAATTCAAAAGTTACCTTTCCGTCCTGATTACTTATTAAAGTTTGTTTCGTTTTCATAATTAACACAGTTGCATTTTCTATTGGCAGTTGTGTTTCAATATCTTTTACGACAATAGAATACTCCACTTTTTGAGCAAAAATGGCAGTATTAACGAAAATAACAAATAAAAGCAGCAGTCCTCTCATAGGCAATTATTTAAATATTGCCATCAAATTAACAAAATAAATCATTATAAATAGCATAACAGAGTATAAAAATAATAAAAAACTTATATTTCGTAAATAAAAAAATCCTGAACAGCTAAGTTCAGGATTTTTTGATCTTTAAATTGAATTAAAGATATTATTCTCCGTGCAAAAATGCTTGTCTATTCAACAAGGTTTCTTCATCTTCTACGTGGTTATCATCTGGTACACAACAATCTACAGGACATACAGCGGCACATTGAGGCTCATCATGAAAACCTTTGCACTCGGTACATTTTCCCGGAACAATATAATACACTTCGTCAGAAATTGGTGTTTGAGCATCATCTGCATCAACCTCAGTTCCGTCTGGTAAAATTACTTTTCCTTTAAGACTCGTTCCATCTTTATATCTCCAATCATCGGCACCTTCATAAATTGCTGTATTTGGGCATTCTGGTTCGCAAGCCCCACAATTGATGCATTCGTCAGTTATAATTATTGCCATTTTTTTCTTGGTTATGAGTTAAAAGTTACAAGTTGAAAAATAATAATGTGAAGATTTTATTCTGCTTTGTCTTATAACTTAATATAGCTTATTTTTGTGCAAAATTACAATCAAAACTCTTCATAAACAAACATTATGACATTAGAAACAAAAAAAAGTGTTTTTGTTGAATTAGGAAAATTTCTGAAACAATTTTCTGAAAACGATACAATTAAAAAATCGGATGTTTTGCATAACGATTTATTTTTTGATGATTTCGAAAAGCTGATCTATTTATCACAATCTCATAATGGATGGTATACACCTGAACAAGTGTACTTTGCAATAAAATCATGGGCAGATGCGCTGACAGAAGAAAATATCGACAAATGGCTTTCGGCATATACCTTTGACACTCAGGATAACAAAAACGAAAAAACAGTAGCGCTAATTTTAGCCGGAAATATTCCATTGGTAGGTTTTCATGATTTTCTTTCCGTTTTAATTACCGGAAATAAAACTTTGATCAAAACTTCTTCAAACGATCAGCACTTATTGCCTTTTTTAGCCAAATATTTGATTGCTGTTGATGAAAGCTTAAAAGAAAAGATCACTTTCGTGGAAGGAAAACTGGAAAATTTTGATACCGTAATCGCCACCGGAAGCAATAATACAGCCAGATATTTTGAATATTATTTTAAAGATAAACCTTCAATCATTCGAAAAAACAGAAATTCGGCTGCCATTTTAAACGGAAAAGAAACACATGAACAATTAGAAGCGCTGGGCGAAGATATTTTTAGGTATTTTGGTTTGGGATGTCGCAATGTTTCTAAACTTTTTGTTCCGAAGGGCTATTCATTTGATGCTTTTTTTCAGGCTATTTTTAAATATCAGGACGTTATTCACTACGAAAAATATGCAAATAATTACGATTATAACAAAGCCGTATTTTTGATGAGTAATTTCAAATTACTGGACAATGGTTTTCTTACTTTAAAAGAAGATTCGAGTTACGCCTCACCTATTTCCAGTGTTTTTTATGAATTTTACGAAAACATCGAAGATCTGCAAAGTCGTCTTGCAACTGATTCCGAACAAATTCAATGCATCGTAAGCAACGATTTAATTAAAAATAGTATTCCCTTCGGAGAAACACAAAATCCTCAATTGTGGGATTATGCAGATAACGTTGATACTATAACGTTTTTGTTAACAACAAAGTAAAAAAATGTTTAATTATTTCGAATAATTTATCGCTTTTTCAGCTCCTATTGCCGAAATTTGCATCTTTAAAATTTCCGACTATTAACAACAACCATGAAAAAACACAACTACAGCGCAGGACCAAGTATCTTACCTCAAGAAGTTTTTGAGAAGGCATCAAAAGCAATATTAAATTTTAATGATTCAGGACTTTCTATTCTGGAAATTTCGCACCGAAGCAAAGATTTCGTTGCAGTAATGGAAGAAGCTCGCTCCCTTGCTTTAGAACTTTTAGGACTTCAGGGAAAAGGATATCAGGCATTATTTTTACAAGGTGGCGCAAGTACAGCATTCTTAATGGCTCCCTATAATTTAATGAAAGAAAACGGGAAAGCCGCGTATTTAGATTCAGGAACATGGGCAACAGCTGCTATAAAAGAAGCTAAATATTTTGGAGAAACTGTTGTTGTAGCTTCTTCAAAAGAAGAAAATTACAACCATATTCCAAAAGGATACACAATACCAAGTGATGCTGATTATTTTCACTGTACAAGTAACAATACCATTTTTGGAACTCAAATGAAAGAATTCCCGGCAACAAATGTACCTGTTGTTTGCGATATGAGTTCTGATATATTTTCACGCAATTTGGATTTCTCTAAATTTGATTTAATCTACGCCGGAGCTCAAAAAAATATGGGACCTGCAGGAACTACTCTTGTAGTTATTAAAGAAGAAATCTTAGAGAAAAACGGAAGAACAATTCCTAGTATGTTAGATTATGCTAAACATATTAAAGGAGAAAGTATGTACAATACGCCTCCGGTTTTTGCTGTTTATGTTTCTTTATTAACCTTACAATGGATTAAGGAAAAAGGCGGAGTTGCTGCTGTTGAAAAATTAAACGACGCAAAAGCAGATTTACTTTATACTGAAATTGACAGAAACCCATTATTTAAAGGTGCTGCAGCAGTAGAAGATCGTTCTAAAATGAATGTTACTTTCTTGCTAAACAACGCTGATCACACAGAAACTTTTGATGCTTTATGGAAAGCCGCAGGAATTTCAGGGTTACCGGGACACCGTTCTGTGGGTGGTTACAGAGCTTCTATTTACAATGCTATGCCTATCGAAAGTGTTCAGGTTTTAGTAGATGTAATGAAAGCTTTGGAATCTAAAGTTTAGTTTTCAGTTTACACGAAAATTTATAATGAATACGGGATTTTTAGCCCCGATAGAAGTGGAAATCCTTTTATTTTTTTTCTTTAAAAAAATAAAAGATTGCAACGGATAGCGGGATTAGCTCCTAAACAAAAAGAAAAAAATATCACATATGTTAATTAACGAATCTTACGATTTAAGATTAACCAAATAAACACATAAACTAAAATGAAAGTATTAGCGAATGATGGAATTTCTAAAAGTGGAATTCTGGCTTTAGAAAAAGGTGGATTTGAAGTTATAACTACAAAAGTAGCTCAGGAACAAGTGGCTAATTTTGTTAATGAAAATAATGTAGACGTTGTTTTGGTTCGTAGTGCAACCAAAGTTCGTAAAGATATTATTGATGCTTGCCCTGGATTAAAAATTATTGGTCGTGGTGGTGTTGGTATGGATAATATCGATGTTGAATATGCAAAAAGTAAAGGAATTCACGTAATTAATACACCGGCTTCTTCATCAGAATCTGTTGCTGAGTTGGTATTTGGACACTTATTTTCTGGTGTTCGTTTTTTACATGATTCTAACAGAAATATGCCTCTTGAAGGAGATTCAAACTTTGACGGTTTGAAAAAAGCTTACGCAAACGGAGTTGAATTAAGAGGAAAAACACTTGGAATTGTAGGTATCGGCCGTATTGGTCAGGCTACTGCAAAAATGGCACTTGGTTTAGGTATGAAAGTTATCGCAGCAGATAGTTTTATTCCTAAAGTAGATATCAAAGTTGAGTTTTTTGATGGTCAGTCTATCACTACGACAGTTGTTTCTCAATCATTAGAATCATTGTTTAAAGAAGCTGATTTCATTACATTGCACGTTCCTGCTCAAAACGGTTATATCGTTGGTGAGAAAGAATTTGAAATCATGAAAGACGGTGTTGGAATCGTAAACTGTGCTCGTGGTGGTGTTATTGATGAAGTTGCTTTAGTAAAAGCTTTAGATTCAGGAAAAGTTGCTTTTGCTGGTTTAGACGTTTTTGAAAGCGAACCAAAACCGGAAATGGCAATCTTAATGCATCCGAAAATTTCATTGACTCCGCACATTGGAGCTGCAACAGGAGAAGCACAAGACAGAATTGGAACTGAATTAGCCTCACAAATTATTTCTTTGTTGAGCTAATAATAAAATAAAAAGATTAACTTTAGAGGGATTTACTGCATTTTTTGTAGTAAATCCCTTTCTTTTTTATTAATTTTGTTGTGTAATTTTAAACTTTAAATATCATGTTTGAACAATTAACGCAGTTAGTACAACAATACGGAGGTGATGCCATTGTAAAAAACAATGCAGTCCCAAATGAACACAACGAGGCCGTTGTAAATGAAACAAGTAATTCTATTTTTGCTGGATTGCAAAAAATTGCTTCAGAAGGTGGTGCAGAACAATTAGCTGGTCTGTTTAGTGGAAAATCATCAATAGACAGTTCTAATCCGATTGTTCAGCAAATTACGCAGCAATTATCAGGAAGTCTGGGCCAAAAATTTGGTTTAAGCAGTGAAGCTTCTTCCGGTGTTGCGGCAAGTATGATTCCACAAGTTTTAAATTCTTTAGTAAATAAAGCAAAAGACCCAAATGATAGTGGTTTTCAAATTTCGGATATCATCAGTGCAATTTCAGGAAACAGTGGTCAGGCATCAAGCATTATGGATACTATTTCTAAATATGGAATGCAATTTGGCCTAGACCAAAACGCAGACGGAAAAGTTGATGTTGCCGATGTTTTGGTAGTAACACAAAGCAAAGGTGGAATTTCAGGATTTATTGGGCGACTTTTTAAGAGTAAATAATTTAAGGTTCTGAGATACTAAGATACTAAGATGCTAAGGTTCTAAGATTTTTAAAATCTTTGTCGAAAAAAAATAATGCAAGCTGTTTACATTTAAGTAAACAGCTTTTTTTATAAACTAAGGAAAAACTTAGAATCTTAGCGCCATTTTAAAAAACTTAGGATCTTAGTATCTTAGAACCTTAGCATCTTAAAAAAAATCGTAACTTTAAGCTATGAAAAACTGCATTTACATATTAATTGTTTTGTTTACGATTATTGCTTGTTCAACGTCTCAAAAGACGGTTGACAATGCAGTAAAACAAAATGTTGCCGTAAATGATACCGTTAGAATTGCAAATGATTCTCTCGAATATGAAGTCATAATTATTGATAACGGATTTAGCACTTGGCTGGCTTCGAGAGCTTTTCCTAGAAATTATCATTCTCTGTCTTATCTGGAAAACAAGAACAATTTGTATATTACAGAATGGAATAACAGGGTTTTACAACCACAACGCTACAATCCTGACTTGTACGAAATGAGCATTAATTACAACCCGACTATTAAGTACGGTTACGAAGTAAATTATCTTATTTACAACTACATGATTTATTTTCAAAATACTTACAAACAAAAGCTTTGGGGATATGTACCATCAAGATAATGTTGCTATATTTGTAATCATTACTAATAAAAATGAATAAATTAAAGCAACGTTGGGGCATCACCTCAAATTTTCAATTGGTCATCATATTTATCGTTTTTGCCATCACCGGATCGGCATCTGCATGGTTGTCTAAACCTTTTTGTGTATGGTTAGGCATTACAAAAGAAGATTTTGGAGGTTGGTTTACTTTAATTAGGCTAATTATTATTTTCCCAATTTATCAGGTTTTATTGGTTGCTATCGGAACTGTTTTTGGACAATTTCGTTTCTTTTGGGCTTTCGAAAAAAGAATGCTTAAAAGTATAGGATTGGGATTTTTATTTAAAGACTAAGCATCTTTGTTAGTGTTCTGAAAAAAATAAGTATAAATCCACGTAATTGTAAATGATGGGATTATATCTGTAAACGGAATTATTTCTTCAACAAAAGTCAAAAAACCGGCAACCTTCCCTACTCTTCCCTTGTACATTCTGCTCATAATAAAAGCCGCAATTGGCGCCCAGATTACATCTGAAAATTCGCCAAGTACCGGAATCGAAAACGAAATCATTCCGATACCATCAAAAAGAAGCCCTAAAAGAAGCTTTCTCATTCTTTCGTCATTCGCAACATTCAAATCCTGCATTTTGTTTTATTTAGAGATTAATCGAATTTAAAAATAATTCACTAAGTAAATTTATTTTTAACCGCTATTTTTTTTCTTAATTACCACTTCTTCAATTTTCAAGCCAAGTTTTTTTAATTGTAGATTTTAGATTAAGAATTGGAATTTGGAATTTTTAAACTTTGGAATTTAAATTTAAGAATTTGATTCTAATCATAATCTTTGTTTCTTTGTAGAAACAGTTTCAAAATGATAGACGCAAAAAACATACATAAATTCTACGATAAACTCGAAGTTTTAAAAGGAGTTGATTTACATATTAAAAAAGGAGAAATTGTTTCTATAGTTGGTGCTTCCGGTGCCGGAAAAACTACATTATTGCAAATTTTAGGAACTTTAGACAAACCCGAACAAAATACAAATTCGTCATTAACGATTAACGGAGAAAATATTTTAACACTTCAGGATGTTGAAAAAGACAATTCAAAAGAAGAAAAAACGTTCAAAATTATTACCTGGGCAGGAAGTATTTATGTGATTATTTTAGCTGTATTTTTATTGTTTTTCAGAGCTAAAATCTACGATGATATTGTGAGATTAGTAACGGTTGGTATTTTGTTATTACCAATTATCTTAATGGTTATTTATTATACCAGATATTTCCAAAAGAAAAGCAAAAAAGACAAAACCTTATCCAATTTCAGAAATTTAAATCTTGGTTTTATCTTTCAGTTTCATCAATTGTTACCAGAATTTACAGCTTTAGAAAATGTTTGTATTCCCGCTTTTATGGCCAATAAATCAAAAGCAGAAGCCGAAAAAGAAGCCAAAAAGCTATTAGAATATTTAGGTTTATCACATCGAATAAATCACAAGCCAAACGAACTTTCGGGCGGAGAACAACAAAGAGTTGCTGTAGCAAGAGCTTTAATCAATAAACCAGATGTTATTTTTGCCGATGAACCTTCCGGAAATCTCGACACACAATCTGCCGAAAATTTACATCAGTTATTTTTTCAGCTTCGCGACGAATTCGGACAAACCTTTGTAATCGTAACCCATAACGAAGAATTAGCCAATATGGCTGATAGAAAACTCGTAATGGTCGACGGACAAATTAGTAATTAGGATTAGGAGCTATTTCCTGCTGTCCTTCCAATCTTTTGTGCCGAACCCCGGCACAAAAGGATTTTCCCTCCCATCAGGGCTAGGGCACCCGAATAAACAAGAACATTCATTTCACATGAACCAAAAAGAACTCAAAGAATTTCTTGACGAAAAAGTCATTCAATATAACAATCAGGATTTTATAGAAAGTGATCCCGTACAGATTCCGCATTTATTTTCTCAAAAAGAAGATATCGAAATTGCCGGTTTTTTAAGCGCAACAATTGCTTGGGGAAACCGCAAAATGATCATCAAAAACTCACATCAAATGATGGAATTAATGGGTAATACACCTTATGATTTCATTATGTCACACTCTGAAAACGATCTGGAACGTCTCGAAAATTTTGTACATCGTACCTTCAACGGAAAAGATTTTAGTGGATTTATAAAAGGTTTACAGCACATTTATAAAAATCACGGCGGTCTTGAAACTGTTTTCGCCAAAAATCAGGAAAAAGACAGTTTGCAGAAAAGCATTAGCGAATTCAAAAAAACATTCTTCGAAATTGATCATTTGCCAAGAACACAAAAACATATTTCAGATCCCTTAAATAATTCCGCAGCAAAAAGAATCAACATGTATTTGCGATGGATGGTTCGTCAGGATACAAAAGGAGTCGATTTAGGAATTTGGAAAACCATTTCGCCAGCCGCATTATCTTGCCCGCTTGATGTTCATTCCGGCAACGTAGCTCGCAAACTTGGAATACTTTCGCGAAAGCAAAATGATGGAAAAGCATTGGCAGAACTAGACTTACAGCTTCGTAAAATGGACGCTGCAGATCCAGTAAAATATGATTTTGCTTTATTTGGTTTGGGTGTTTTTGAAGGGTTTTAATATTTCAACACGAATTTCACTAATTGCCACTAATTCGTTCGCGAAATTAATTTCACAAACTAAGTTAACCTTTAGAATTTGTGCAAATTCGTGAAATTAGCATTTAAAATTCATTTATAATATTTGTGTCCAAACGATACGTTCCAATGTGTACATTGCTATCAATAACAGAAATCTAACAAAAAACCACGAATTTAACGTACATTTGCACAAAATTTAATGTAAATGAGCACTTTCGAAAAATTCAATCTTCCAAAATCAGTACAAAAAGCAATCGACGAATTAGGATTTGTTACGCCAACTCCTATTCAGGAAAAATCCTTTTCTGTGATTATGTCAGGTCGCGATATGATGGGAATTGCGCAAACCGGAACCGGTAAAACATTTGCATATTTATTGCCTCTTTTAAAATTATACAAATTTACCCCTACCAATACTCCAAAAATTGTAATTCTGGTTCCAACCCGTGAATTAGTAGTTCAAGTTGTAGATGAAATCGAGAAATTAACCAAATATATGTCGGTTAAAACACTTGGAATTTTTGGTGGTGTAAACATCAATACACAAAAAAAAGCTGTTTATGAAGGAGTTGACATTTTAGTTGGAACTCCGGGTAGAATGATGGATTTAGCTCTTGATGCTGTAGTTCGTTTTGATGAAACTCAAAAATTAGTTATTGACGAGTTTGATGAAATGCTAAATTTAGGTTTCCGTACCCAATTGACAGCACTTTTGGCGATGATGAAAACCAAACGTCAAAACATTTTATTCTCTGCAACTATGACAGATGAAGTAGATGCCGTTTTGAATGACTTTTTTGATTTTCCGGAAGAAGTTACACTTGCTGCTTCAGGAACTCCGCTTGAAAATATTACTCAAATCACTTATAACGTTCCTAATTTCAATACAAAAGTAAACCTTTTAAAACATTTATTAGAAACAAACGAAAACATGGAACGTGTTTTGGTTTTCGTTAATAATAAAAAGATTTCAGACATGCTTCATACCCGAATTGAAGAACATTTTGAAGGACAATTTGGTGTAATTCACTCGAATAAATCTCAAAATTATCGTTTGAGTACAATGGCAGAATTTCAGGAAGGAAATCTTCGCGGATTAATTACAACTGATATTATGGCGAGAGGTTTGGATATTTCGAATATCTCACACGTTATCAACTTTGAACTTCCGGAATTTCCTGAATTATATATGCACAGAATTGGTCGTACAGGTCGTGCAGATGCAACAGGAACCGCAATTAGTTTTATCACGCCTCGTGAAGAAGAATTTAAAGTGGAAGTGGAAGTTTTAATGAATCAGGAACTTGAAATAGCAGAATTTCCTGAAGAAGTCGAAATTTCAGCCAAATTAATCGAACCTGAAAAAGACAAACAGCCAATTAAGTTTTTAATGAAAAAAGTAAAACTGGACGGTGAAGGTGCTTTTCATGATAAGGCTAAAAAAAATAAGAAAGTCAATCTTGGAGGGCCTTCAAAAACCAAAAAGAAAACTCACGGATCTGTTAACAGAAACATGTTGAAAACGAGAGACAAGAAAAGAAAAGATAAGGACAAATAGTTTCTTTAAAGATGCTAAGGTTCTAAGTGACTAAGATTCTAAGATTAAGAAAAAGCCCAAAAGATGATAAGAATTTATCTCACATCTTTTGGGCTTTTTTAAATTATAAACTTTTGTCTATATAAAAACTTAGATTCTTAGTAACTTAGAACCTTAGCATCTTAAAAATTATATCTTCGTAAAAATCAATCCTACCGGAGAACACAATTCAATCTTTTTCCCGGTATTTTTAAGTTTTCCTGTGGTTTTATCTCTTTTAAAAATGATAATATCGTTTGTGTATTGATGTCCAACTAAAAGGAAATTTCCTGTAGGATCAATTGCAAAATCTCTTGGGCCTTTTCCTAAAGTGCTTTGTTGTTCAACCAATTCAATACTTCCGTTTTTAAGAATTTTATAAACCGAAATATTGTTAGCATCAACACGATCAGTTACGTACAAAAATTTTCCGTCAGGTGAAATTTTTATTGCCGCTGCACCAGTTCCTCCGGTAAAACCTTTTGCAAGAATACTAGTTTCGGCAATTAGTTTTAGATTTCCGGTTTTATCATAACTAAAAGTTGTCAAAGTACCATCCAATTCCTGAACCAGATAAACAAACTTTCCGTCTTTGCTAAACGTTAAATGTCTTGGCCCACTTCCTGCTTTTACATCAACAGTTCCTTTTAGAGTCAGGATTTCATGTTTTGAAGCTGCATTATATTTGTAAATAAAAACCTTATCCTGTCCTAAATCATTGGATAAAACGAATTGTTTATCCGGAGAAAAAACTACCATATGCACGTGCGCTTTTTCCTGACGCGCTGCATTTGGTCCTTTTCCTTCATGCTGAATTAATTGCTGTGCTTCTGTAATACTACCATCGGCATTCTTTTTAAAAACAGCAATACTTCCGCCGGAATAATTAGCAATAATTACATTTTTATCATCATTGATTAAATGACAAGGATCTGCTCCTAATGAAGCATTTGTATTTAATAATTTAAGTTTACCGGTTTTTGAATCGTAGCCAAATGCACTTACCGAACTTTGAGTTCCGTTTTCGTTTACCGCATAAATAAATTTATTATTTGCAGAAACTGATAAATAACTCGGACTCACCACTTTTTCTGTAGAATTTTTTAATTTAAAATCTCCTGAATTAGCATCAAAATCGTAAACGTAAATTCCTTTACTATCGCAAGTATTGGTATAGGTTCCTACCAATAAATTAAATTTGTTTTGTGCTTCCATATTCGTAAAAGCTAAAATTGAAAAAAGCAAAATATACAATCTTTTCATAGTTTTTTTATAGTTTTTTGAATTAGCTAAAATACTGAATATTCTTGTTACAAAGTTTCTTTTTTGTTACAAATGAAATTCCAAAAGTTACATTTTTCAAACTGGAATTTGTTCTTTTCTACCATATAAGATATATAAGTTCATTTAATTGACTCATAATGAAGCTTTACTTATGATATCTTATATTACTTATATGGTTTAAAAAATATCCCTGTAAGGTTTAACTAAAAATTTGTATTTTTGACCAATATCTCCGCGAAAAACAAAACGTAGCGAAGTAAATCAAAGCCAGAATGCACTTTAAACAGCCCGAAATTCTATACTTTCTCTTTTTATTGATTGTTCCTATTTTGGTTCATTTGTTTCAATTACGACGTTTTAAAACCTCTTTTTTTACAAACGTCCGTTTCCTTAAAGAACTTGCCGTACAAACACGAAAAAGTTCTAAAATCAAGAAAAGACTATTATTAGCGACACGTTTATTGTTACTTACATGTGTAATTTTAGCCTTTGCACAGCCATTTTTTGAAGCCAAAGACAGCAAAAATGCAACAAACGAAATGTACATTGTTTTAGACAATTCGTTTAGCATGCAGGCAAAAGGCAAAAAAGGGGAACTATTAAAACGTGCCGTTCAGGAATTATTGGAAAACACGCCCGAAACTGCACAATTTTCGTTGTTAACAAACACCGAAAATTTTTGGAATACAGACATTAAAGCTTCTAAAAATTCTTTGCAAAACTTAAAATACAGTGCAACTCCTTTTGAACTTTCGTCAATAATGGCAAAAATAAAAGCACATAAATCAGCACATAAAAAAGACATTGTTATTATTACAGACGCTGTTGGTTTAGCAGAAAAAGATGTAAAAAATATTGATACCGAAGAAAAGCCGTATTTCATAATTCCGGAAGCCGAACAAAAAAACAACGTTTCTATTGACAGTGTTTTCATCAATCAGACTTTAGAAAATTTCTACGAAATCGGTATTAATTTATCTGCTTACGGTGAAGATTTTAAACCCATTTCGATGGCATTGTACAATCAGAAAAAATTGATTGCCAAAACGATAATTAATTTTGATTCGAAGAAAAAGAAAATCAATTTTACGATTCCAAAAGAAGCTTTTCACGGATATGTTACCATTGAAGATAATGGCCTTACTTACGACAACAAACTTTATTTCAGCATTTCAAAAGCTAAAAAAACAAATGTGATTAGCATTGGTGAACCTGAAAAAAGTAATTTCTTATCCAGAATTTATACTTCTGCCGAATTTAATTACAGCAATTATTCGATTAGCAGTTTGGATTATAATAGTTTAGAAAAACAAAACACTATCATTCTCAATGAATTAATTGAAGTTCCTCAGGCTTTGCAAACCACTTTGAAGGCCTTTGTTTCAAAAGGTGGAAATCTGGTTGTGATTCCTGCTGAGAAAAGTTCCATTTCAAACCTGAATACTTTTTTAGGCAATTTTGGAAAAATTCTGTTTAAAAACCTTGAAAACAAAGACAAATTAATCACCAAAATCAACTTTGATCATCCCTTATTTTCAGGCGTTTTCGAAAATAAAATCACGAATTTTCAATATCCGAAAACAAGTAAATCATTTGATATTTCAAGTGCGTATCCCGCTGTTTTATCTTATGAAGATCAAAGTGTATTTGTAACAATGATTCAAAATCCGGTTTCCGGAATTACTGTTTTTTCGGCACCTATAAATACAACCAATTCAAATTTTCAGCAATCACCTTTAATTGTTCCGCTTTTTTATAAAATGGGACAAAATAATCAAAAAACGGGTGTAAATGCTTTAACGATTGGCAATAATCAGCCTTATTTTGTTGATGTTTTATTGAGCAAAGATGCCATTTTAGAAGTAAAAGGAAATGATGATTCCTTTATTCCTATTCAGCAAATATTGAATAATAAAGTCAAATTAACATTCAATGATTTTCCTGAAACTGCGGGAAATTATAGCGTTTTTGATAAAAAAGAATCAGTCGAAAACCTGAGTTTTAATTATAAAAGAAGTGAAAGCGATTTAAATCAGATAAATACAAATGTAGTTTCAGATTTTAAAACTGCCGATACTATTTCGACCATTTTTAACACGCTACAAACTGAGCGAACTGACAGCCAAATTTGGAAATGGTTTGTTATCTTTGCACTGTTATTTTTAGCATTAGAAATGGCGATCATCAAATTTGTAAAGTAAAACATAATTGTTTCTTTCGCTTAGTTTGTCATTTCGACGAAGGAGAAATCACATAAAGTGAAGACACACAGTACGTCGCTCTCTGGATGTGATTTCTCCTTCGTCGAAATGACAAGGAATCTCTAAAAAATAACGATTACGATTTCAATAAAAAAAATCTACATATGAAAATAATCATCAGAAGCGCCAAAATTATAGATTCAGAAAGTCCGTTTCATAACCAGACTGTTGATCTTTTAATTTCAGATGGTTTAATAGAAAAAATAGGAACTTCGATTCTTGATATTGATGATTCAACCGAAGTAAAATTCGACAATCTGCATATTTCTCAAGGTTGGTTTGACAGCAGCGTTTCGTTTGGAGAACCAGGTTACGAAGACAGAGAAACTATTGCAAACGGATTGAACGTTGCGGCAAAAAGTGGTTTTACAGCTGTTGCATTACAGCCCAACTCCTTCCCTGTTATTGATAATCAATCACAGGTAAATTTTGTAAAAAATAAAGCGAATGGTTTTGCTACAGAACTTTATCCAATTGGTGCTTTGACCAAAGCCAGCGAAGGAAAAGATATGGCGGAATTATTTGACATGAAAAAATCCGGAGCGATTGCTTTTGGAGATTATAATAAAAGTATTGACAATGCCAATTTGCTAAAAATCGCTTTGCAATATGTTCAGGATTTTGATGGTTTGGTAATCACTTATTCTCAAGATCCAAATATAAAAGGAAACGGAGTTGCGAATGAAGGAATTGTTTCGACTAAATTAGGCTTGAAAGGAATTCCGAATCTGGCCGAAGAACTTCAAATTTCAAGAAACTTATTTTTACTTGAATATACAGGAGGAAAACTTCATATACCGACTATTTCTACAGCAAAATCAGTAGCATTAATTAAAGAAGCAAAAGCAAAAGGTTTACAAGTAACTTGTAGCGTCGCTGTACATCATTTGGTTCTTACAGATGAAAAATTAGAAGGTTTTGATACTCGTTTTAAAGTAACTCCGCCTTTAAGAACCGAAGCGGATAGAAAAGCACTTATAAATGCTGTTTTAGACGGAACTATCGACATGATTACTTCAGATCATAATCCAATTGATATTGAATTCAAAAAAATGGAATTTGATATAGCCAAAAATGGAACAATTGGTTTAGAAAGTGCTTTTGGAGCTTTATTAACCGTTTTACCACTTGAAACTGTAATTGAAAAATTAACTTTAGGGAAAACAGTTTTTGGTCTTGAAAATACTTCAATTGCCGAAGGTTCAAAAGCTAATTTTACTTTCTTTACTCCGGAAGGAACATCAACTTTTACGAAAGAAAATATTCTTTCAAAATCTAAAAACTCTGCCTTTTTAGGAACTGAAATTAAAGGTTCTGTCTACGGAATTTTAAATCAAAACCAACTTGTTATCACAAAATAATTACAATGAATAATTCAATCGAAGAGGGAAAATCAATCGCAATTACCAGTTATATTTTAATTATTGGGGTTTTAATTGCAATGTCTATGAACTCTGAAAATAAAAATAGTTTTGCTTCTTTTCATATTCGTCAGGCTTTAGGTTTATCGCTTACGTTTATTTCTTTCGGAGCTATAATCAGTAATTTTGACAGCTTTTTTATCACTTTCCCAATGTGGATTTGTATTTCTATTTTATGGACTTACGGAATTTTCAGTGCTATTCAGGGACAGATGAGACCGATTCCTTTAGTTGGAAATATATTTCAAAAGTGGTTTAAATCGATTGGGTAAAATTTAAATTCCAATAAAAAAGAAATCCGTTAAAATCCGCGTTTTCGCTTTAGCAAATCTGTTTTTGTTAGCGTATTAATTTGAACACGGATGACGCGGATTTGCAAGCAAAAACGCAGATAAAAACTGATTTTATATTACACTATATCAACTTTAAAGGAATCTCATAACTCAAAACTTATAACTCATAACTTCCAAAGAATGAATCTATCTTTAGAATATAAAATACAAGAACCAAAAGTAATTTTAGATAAAAATCCTGTTTTGCTTTTGTTACACGGATATGGCAGCAACGAAGCCGATCTGTTTTCGTTTGCTACTGAACTTCCTGATTATTATTATATCATTTCGGCAAGAGCACCTTATGATTTACAATACGGAGCTTATGCCTGGTACGCAATTAATTTTGATGCCGATCAGAATAAATTTTCGGATAATGAACAAGCCAAAACATCTCGTGATGTAATCGCAAAATTTATCGATGAATTGGTTGCCAATTATCCAATTGATGCTAATAATATAACGTTGGTTGGTTTTAGTCAGGGTTCTATTTTAAGCTATTCTGTTGCAATTTCTTATCCTGAAAAAGTACAGAGAGTTGTAGCGATGAGTGGTTATTTTAACCATGAAATTATTAAGGAAGATTTTGAGAAAAACGATTTTAAAAACTTAAAAATATTTGCTTCTCACGGAACTGTAGATCAGGTTATTCCGATCGAATGGGCAAGAAAAACACCTGCTATTTTAGAAAAATTAAATATTCCGGTTAGTTATAAGGAATATCCTGTTGGGCATGGAGTTGCTCCACAAAACTTCTTTGATTTTAAGAATTGGCTGGCGGAATAATTTTTTTTTATTTTAATTGAATGCGTTTAAATAAATCTAAATTACAATTTGTAAGTTTTTACGTATATTATTTAAATTTATTCTTTCGTAATTATTATGTAACTTTGTCAAATGAAAACTTCAACTATTCATATCGACAAACCTTCTGATCGTCTTTTAGACAATCTAAGGAATTTACGTAAAGCTAAGGAAGAACGTAAAGAACAAATGCGTGCTGATTGGGCAAAATATTTTCCGAAAAAATAATTTGCCAATAAAAAATGCTTGATAGAATTATACCGTATATAACGGTTGAAGGATTTCAATATCTAATAAAATTCACAGAATTTAACAAATATCATCTTCCGGAAACTTTTATTTTACCTATTGTAGATATTACAATTGAGGTAATGGAAACACCAAACCAAATAAATAACGGAAAAACTTTGTTTCACTTTTCATCAGCCATTCAACAGTTTCTTGATGAAAATAATGTTGTTTTATACTTTTATTGCAGTAACGATCCAATTACTAAAAATAAAAATCGTCAGAATATTTCAGATGCTCAATTTAGAAGTAACTTATTTTGTAAAATGTTTGAAAAGAAAAATCTAAATAATGATTTCATATGTGAGAATATCATAATAAAAGATCCTTATAATGGAGATCATCATATTCATTTAATATCTAAATTGGAAAATGAAATTGAAATTAAAACAATTATCAATGACAGTCTACCCTATTTTGAAAATAAATAAAACTACTATCCAAATAAATAATAAAAAGAAAATCGCAATTTTCAGTCCCAGCAACTGAGACTAAAAACTGCGACTGTAAACTTTATTGTCCTGTATAAATTATCTTCCCCGCTTTTTTCAAAACATAACCTTTCCAGGGAATTAATTGTAAATCACCATTTACCCACGAATCTCCTTCAGATTTTCTTTCTAAAATGATCGATTCTTTTTGAGTATCTAAAAAAAGTTCTGCTTTGTTGCCTTCGAAAACTACGTAAGCAGCTGTTGTATATGTTTTTCCGTTTTCTTCGGCGTGAGATAATTTTGTGCCTTCAAAAATTCGGATACACTTGTTTTTAACAATAGACCAAGTATAGCCTGCCGAAGCTTTACAGCCATGAGAATCTGAATCCCCACCTACCATAATTTTTTCCTGCTTTGACTCATCTACCGCTTTATTTTCATTTGCATTTTTTGTCGCACAAGAAAATGAAAGAGCTATAATAACTGAAAATAAAAATACTTTTTTCATTTTTCCTATTTATTGATTAAATACAAAAATAGGAAAAATCTTTCTTATTTTTGATATAAAAGCGACTGATTTGTTTCGAAAGAAATGCTTTCGTCATCGTTAACAAAGTATTTCAATAAAGCTTCTCCCCATAATTCTCCGTTACTGAAATCAACGATAATCCATCTGTGGTTTAAGATTTTGACTTTATTGATGATAAACTTCTTGCCATCAATTATATCTTGTCCTGTATAAGGATTCCCTTTTGGATTGGAATTTAGGTCTAATAATTTTTCGGTTACAATTGGAATCAATTTTTCGTATAAAATTACTTTTCCACCAGAAGCACTGTTGTCAAAATAATTTTGAGCATTTTCATTATGCGATAAAGAAAAATAATCTGCTTCGGCCAATTGACCTGAAACCAAATTGATACTATCTCTCAGCTTTTTTGTAGTTTTCTCATATCTCTCTTCGCCAAATTTTACTTCTCGGCTGTAAAACATATAAGTAAAAATATTCATTAATATCGCAAGGATAAAAAGGTAAAGCATTAAGGATTTTTTCATTTTGTAGGTATAATTAAATTGTAATTTCTAAATTGTCGTAAGCCAGGAAAACGTTTTTAGGCAATTGTTTTTGTACTTCTTCGTGAAATCCTAAAACGTGGCTAATATGCGTTAAATAAGCAACTTCAGGCTTAACCAGATTGATAAAATCAAGCGCTTCCTGTAAATTAAAGTGTGTGTCATGAGGTTCTACACGCAAGGCGTTTACGACCAAAACTTTTAAATTCTGCAGTTTTTTAATCTCAGTTTCATGAATCGTTTTTACATCTGTCAAATAAGCAAAATCATCGATTCGGTAGCCAAAAACCTGTAGTTCACCGTGCATTACATTTACGGGAATTGCCATTTTATTGCCAACAGCAAAAGGTTTGTCATTTACCACTTCGATGGTTTTTACGCTTGGCGCACCGGGATATTTATTTACGGTTTCGAAAACATAATCAAAACGGCGTTTTAAATTATCAATTACACGTTGGTGCGCGTAAACCGGAATTTCGCCTTGTCTAAAATTAAACGGGCGAATATCATCCAAACCTGCTGTGTGATCTGCATGTTCGTGCGTGAATAAAATCGCATCGATATGCCTACAGCCGCAAGAAAGCATTTGCTGCCTGAAATCGGGCCCGCAATCTATGACATACGAATGATTATCCCACGTAATCCAGATGGATACGCGGAGCCTTTTGTCCTTAGCATCAGTGCTTTTACAAACAGGATGATCGATTCCAATAATTGGAATACCTTGAGAAGTACCGGTACCTAAAAAATAGATCTTCAATTGAACTCGTTTTTTTTACAAAAATAGGGATTATTTCTCTTTCATTAGAAGCCTAATTTGCTAACTTTGTAACAAATCTATTTAAAATAAAATGGGTACAGAAATAAAACTCAAAGGTGACAAGGTCATCGAACAGATTCCTTCTATAAAAGACAAAGCGTTACGCATTAATTTAAACGAGAATATTTACGGAACATTTGCTGAAATTGGTGCTGGACAAGAAACGGTTAGGCATTTTTTTAGATCCGGAGGTTCATCGGGAACTATTGCAAAAGCAATGTCTGCCTATGATAAAGATTTTAGTGACGCCGTTTACGGTATTGAAGGCGACGGACGCTACGTAACAGAAAACCGACTTAAAAAAATGTTGACCTTTGAAGGTGAACTAATTGAAGAACGTTTGAGCCGCGAAAAACACCCTAATAAGCTTTTCTTTAGTTACGCCAATACGGTTGCCACCATAGATTTTGCCAAACAATTTAAAGGTCACGGCTGGGTTGGAATTCGATACCAAATTGAACCAGACGAAGCTTACAACGAAATTATCCTGCACATTCGTTTTAAAGAAACTGACGCCAGACTGCAACAGGAAACACTAGGAATTTTAGGTGTAAACTTAATTTACGGTGCTTTTTACAAATACAACGACCCAAAACGATTACTTCGCTATTTATACGATCACTTAGATAAAGACCAGCTTGAAATAGATACTATTAACTTCTCCGGACCACGTTTTGCTGATGTTGACAACCGTTTGATGAGTTTACAGCTTGTTAAAAACGGAATGACAGATGCGGTAATGTTTAATCCTGAAGGAAAAAATATTCTTCCGGCTGCGATTTTATACAAAAAGAACTTACTTGCTTTAAGAGGAAGTTTCCGCCCGGTTACGAAAGTAAATATGGATATGTATGAGAAATCATTAAATATGTTTCTCGAAGAAAATAAGGTTGAAAAAGACAATACTTTAGTGGTTTTCGAAATTACACTTTCTAATTTACGTTCGGATGGTGAAATTGATGAACGCGATTTTATGGACAGAGCCGAATTGCTTTGTTCGCTTGGTCAAACCGTTATGATTTCGAATTTTCAGGAATATTATAAAGTGGTTGAATATTTTGCTAATTATACCAAAGCAAGAATGGGATTGGCGATGGGAGTTAACAATCTTGTTGATATCTTTGATGAGAAATATTACCGCCATTTAAGTGGTGGAATCCTGGAAGCTTTCGGGAAATTATTCTACCGCGATATGAAAGTTTTCTTATACCCAATGCTGGATGAAAATGGTGTATTAATGAATTCAAGCAATTTAAAAGTACATCCAAGAATGAAAGAATTGTACAAATTCTTTAAATTCAACGGAAAAGTAGTTGATATCGCTAATTATGACCCAAATAATCTGGAGGTTTTCTCTCGCGAAGTTTTAAAAATGATCAATCAGGGAAAAACAGGTTGGGAACATATGCTTCCTGCCGGTATTCCGGAAATAATAAAGGAGCACCACCTTTTTGGATATCATCCGGAAAAGGAACTGGAACAAAACGCTTAAAAAAATCCCCGAAGAAATTTCTTCGGGGATTTTTTTTGATTTTGTTTCAGGTTTTTACTGCGATCTTGGTTCAACGCAGATGACACGGATTCGCGTTGCGAAGACGCAGATTAACGCGGATTTTTTGTCTTTGCCTAACAATTGTTACGTAATCTTTGTCAAAGTTTAAAACTTTGACAAAGATCCCGTCTCAGCAGTACGTCTAACACAATATGAAGACGCACTGCTGTGCATCTCTATGTGAAATCTGAAACAAAATCTCCTATTTCAAAATCTGCGCTGCGTGTTCTTTTGTTTTTACCTGGGAAATTACCTCATCGATAATACCGTTTTCATCGATTACGAAAGTTGTTCTATGGATTCCGTCATATTCTTTTCCCATGAATTTCTTTGGCCCCCAAACACCAAAAGCATTGATTACAGACTTGTCTTCGTCTGCTAATAATGGAAAAGGAAATTCGTATTTGTCTTTGAATTTTAATTGTGCTTTTGCACTATCGGCACTTACTCCTAAAAGTTCATAATTATTGGCTTTAAAACGCTCAAAATTATCTCTTAAATCACAGGCTTCTGCGGTACACCCAGGTGTACTTGCTTTTGGATAAAAGAAAACTACTAACTTTTTTCCGGCATAATCTGCCAGTTTATGTGTTTTTCCATCCTGATCTGTTCCTGAGAAGTTTGGTGCTTTATCGCCGGCTTTTAATGTTGTCATATTTTTTTATTTTAGATTTTTTTTTTAGAATAGAGAATATAGAATAAAGAGTCAAGATTATAGATTGGGCTCAATATCTTCCATTGATAACTTATAACTTGCAATTCATAATTCATAATTTATAATTTATAATTCATAATTAACAATTTATAATTATCATGCCCCAGATTGAAGTGAAAACCCCGGAATTGTGAAAGTTTACATTTTTTGCATTAAGAAAGCGACTGGAAGAAGCTCTTGTTAATGCTTAAAAATGTTACTTTGACAATGAGGAGTTGTAACGGAAAGCTGGATTAGGCACATCATGAAAATTATGCTATTTTTACATCAATAAAAATACGGAAATGAATAAAGAAGCCCGCGTACAATTTGTTATAAATACGTTAAAAGAACTCTACCCTACTATACCTGTTCCACTAGATCATAAAGATCCTTATACATTACTTATTGCTGTTTTGTTATCTGCGCAATGTACTGATGTTCGTGTAAATCAGATTACGCCTTTGCTTTTTGCCAAGGCTGATAATCCGTATGATATGGTGAAAATGTCGGTGGAAGAAATTAAGGAAATTATTCGCCCATGTGGATTATCGCCAATGAAATCGAAAGGAATTCATGGCTTATCTGAGATTTTGATTGATAAATATAATGGTGAGGTTCCGCAGAGTTTTGAGGCGCTTGAATCTTTGCCGGCTGTTGGACATAAAACAGCAAGTGTGGTAATGTCTCAGGCTTTTGGAGTTCCTGCTTTTCCGGTTGATACGCACATTCACAGATTAATGTACAGGTGGAATCTTTCAAACGGAAAAAACGTGGTTCAGACTGAAAAAGATGCTAAACGATTATTTCCTAAAGAAACATGGAACGATTTGCATTTGCAAATTATTTGGTACGGACGTGAATATTCGCCTGCAAGAGGCTGGAGTTTAGAGAAAGATATTATTACGAGAACAATTGGCAAAAAATCAATAATAGAAGAAGCTCTTAAAAAGAACATCTAAAAGTGATACATATATTATAACACGAATTTCACTAATTAGCACAAATCTAAATTGTTAAACTTATTTTGCGAAATTAATTTCACAAACTAGTAATTAGTGCCAATTCGTGAAATTCGTGTTTGTACCTTTATTGACTGCTTTTCAATGCGTTGTATTCTGTCGTCATATCGAGTGATCTGTAAATTCCTAAAAGCGATTTAAAAGCGTCTTCATTTTTTGGTTCGATGACTAATACTTTTTTAAGATATGGAATGGCACTTCGTACTATTTCATCTTTTTTAGCATCCAGTTTATCGTATTCTTTCATCTCCTGCGGACTATTCCCAAGTAAAGCCATCTGATCTACCAATACTCTCTTTAATTGGATTTTAACATAAGCTAGGTTGATATAACAGTCTATGCAGTTTTGATTTAACTGTATTCCTTCTTCATAATATTTTTCGGCATTGGTATAATCTTTTGTTTCCATATAAGAAAATGCCAATGAGTTTAAAATTTCTTCTTTTTTAGAAGGCGGCCAGACATCTCTTGGCTTTTCATAAAGTCCCGCTGCAATATTTGATTCTCTTGCACTTCTGGAAATAAAAGATTCTTCTGCTTTTGTTTTTTTATTGGTAGCGTAAAACATTATCCCTTTTCCGCTATAATTTATTTTCTTTAGTTTTTCATAATATTTAATTGCAGAAGAATAATCTTTGCCTGCTAAGGAAGCCGAAGCTGCATTAAGCAGGTTTAGTGTATCTTTTTTATCAAACTGGTAAACTTCGTTACTCTTATCTGCACTTTCTTTGTATTTTCCTGCTTTAAAATCATTGTATGCTCCATCTACAAGTTTAGATTTCATTTCTTTTAAAGCTAAATTTGCTTTAAAGGCGTATTTGTAATTGCGGGAATCATTTTCATACAAAAGCACATCCTGGTAAGCACCAGAAGCTATTGCGAAATTTGCTGCAGCATCTATGTTTTTGGTTGCCAAATCCTTATAAACATTTCCTTTTGTAAAAAAGAAATCGGATTTTACCTCATCGGGTGCATTAATTACTAAGTATTCTACTTTTTTTAAAATCGCACAAGCTTCTTCAGGTTTTCCTTTATCAAAATAAGATTGCGCTTCTTTGATTTCCTCTTTTTGCGCAAATGCTGCGTAGTTTATCAATAGTAAAATTGATAATATTTTTAGTTTCTTTTTCATTTCATTTTAGTTTGGTTGTTAAATAGATTTGAACGGCTATTGTGGTTATTTATAGTCGCTTTTGGGGACAAATAGCACTTATAGTATTAGTACGCAAAAAAAATCTTTTGCTTAACAGTAACATTAAGATGCACAACAAATAAAATGAAATTGAGTAGTGTAATTTTTCTTCATATATTATTGGTTATTGGTTAAACATTTATTTACCTGATATTTAGCTTACTTTTGAGCAATTTTTAGCATTCAAAGTTTTTTAATACGAAAAACTATTCAATAAAGTAATTTACTTGAATAAAAAAAAACTTTTTAACTAAAATAAAACAAATATTGAATAAATCAATAAAAATTACTTAAAATATCAAACTTTAACAAACTCAGGCATTAAATCAAGAGGAGATCCTGAAAATTATTTTATTAAAAGTTAGAAAACATTACGATAACAATAACAGAAAAAAGAGACTTAAAATTACGGCAAAAAAAAACTCACTACTTGTATTTACATACAAATAGTGAGCTTTCAACCAAAACGACCATTTGGTTTTTTCTTTCGAAATAAACATCCGACCAAAGTAGTGGGCTGTTTAATTAGCTATAATCTCAAAACTTTTATCTTCAATTTTCACAACTGTAAGAGCTTGTGAATAGTTTAATAGAAAAGAAACTACTTCTTTCTTAGGTTTTAAGTTTTTAGAAGCTAATGCTTTCTTAGAGTAAATTTTCGCCATACTATCAAAAATGTTTTATAATAGTATAACGCACTAATGCTCAAAATATTATTAGTTGGTCAAAATAATTTGATGTTTATCAATTATTTTTCTTAAATTCATTAAGGCATAACGCATTCTTCCTAATGCAGTATTGATACTTACACCTGTAAGTTCTGAAATTTCTTTGAAACTCATATCCTGATACATACGCATTACAAGAACTTCTTTTTGATCTTCAGGAAGCTCTTCAATTATCTTTTTAAGATCTACTTCAACCTGATCAAAAATCATTTTATTTTCGATTGTTAATGAATCATCTGACATAATTGAAAAAATAGAAAACTCTTCTGTTTCTCTATACATTGGCATTTTTTTGGTCTTGCGGAAATGATCTACAATTAAATTGTGAGAAATTCGCATAACCCAAGGTAAAAATTTACCTTCTTCATTATATGAATTGGATTTTAAAGTTTTAATAACTTTAATAAATGTATCCTGAAAAATATCATTTGAAATATCTCTATCAGCTATCTTAGAATATATAAATCCATATATCTTAGACTCATGCCTTTTTATCAATGTCGCAAGGGCATTTTCATTGCCTTCGACATAGTTTTTCACTAATAGAGCGTCTGGAATATGCAGATCAGCCATAATACTACTTTTTTAGTTTTTGATTAAAATTTGGAGTAATTTTTCTAAAAAGTAATTTTATGTAATAGGCCTATCGTGAGTTATGTTAATATTGAGTCCAAATTTAACAAATATTTTTTTTAAAAAGCAAATGAATGGAGTAATAATTAATAATAAAATTACAAATACGATACATTAAAATTAAACTTTGCCATGAAAGTGCTTAATAATATGAAAGAATTAGAATGTTTTAACAAATTAAAAAAAGAGGCGTAAATAATTTAAATATCTTATTTTAAACAACTTACACCTACTTTTTAGTAGTATTATTAGTATTTATTTTTTTATTGATAGACACGAACATAGTCTATATAATACTTTTGAGGCAATATAGAATCATCTACATCTGGTCCTCCAAAATTACCTCCGATAGCTAAATTTACAATTATATAAAATGGTTTATTAAAAGGCCACGTATCTTCGTTTTTAACTTCGGGATTGAAGGTATATACCAAAGTGGTATCAACAAAAAAATCAATCTTTTCTTTTGTCCATTCAATGGCATAAACATGATACCCTTCTTCTATAGTTGGAAACTCAGTTCTTTTTGTATTGATTGTGTTTCCGTGACTATCTTGTGTATGCAATGTAGTATATACCATGTGCGGATCACGGCCAATATATTCTAATATGTCTATTTCGCCTGTTTTAGGCCATTTTACGGCATCAATATTGGCACCCAGCATCCAGAATGCCGGCCATAAACCATGACCAACCGGCAGTTTAGCTCTTGCTTCGATGCGACCATACAAAAACTCTTTTTTGCCTTTGGTTGTGATTTTTGTCGAAGTATATTTATTTCCTTCTTTTTTGGCTTCGATAATTAAATTACCTTCTTTGATCTCATGATTGGTTTTGGTATAAATTTGTCTTTCATTGTTTCCATAACCGCATAAATTTGGACAGCCATCACCGAGTTCAAAATTCCAAAAGGACTCGTTTATTTTCTTTTTATTGAAATTTTCTTCCCATATTAGTTTTCTCTCTACCTTTTGTGCAAAGCAAAAACTAACCGTTAAGAACATTATTAGTACAACTATTTTTTTCATCGTATAGTTTTAAATTTTAAAAATTAGAAGGCCAGCCTGAACTGACCTTCTAATACTTTCTACTAATTAATTATAATCTATTGATAAACTTTTACATAGTCAATCTCCATTGTCGATTGTGTGAAGGCGGGATCAATAGTGCCTCCAAGATTTCCTCCCATCGCTACATTTAATATTAAGAAGAAATCGCTATTAAACGGAAGAGTGGCATCATTGGCAACTTTGTGAATTTGTACATCATCGACATAAGTAGTTACTGATGCCGGACTCCAAATTGCTTTATAAACATGGAATTCTGTCGAAACATTTGGAATCGTTTTAGAACCCGTGTTTCCGCCGCCGCCAAAATGTCCCGGATAATGAAGCGTACTTAAAATCACGTTTTGATTGTTTCCTACGTGTTCCATAATATCAATCTCTCCGCAAGCCGGCCATGGTTTGGTTAAGAAATTAGATCCAAGCATCCAGATTGCAGGCCATGTTCCTTTTCCAATAGGCAATTTGGCGCGGATTTCAATTTTTCCGTACGTAAACTTAAATTTACCATCCGATTTTAGTCTTGTCGAAGAATAATCTACACCTCCGGAAGCTTCTTTTTTAGCGGTAATTTTTAAGTTTCCGCCTTCAACAATAACATTTGATGCTGAATTTGTATAGTTTTGTTTTTCATTATTTCCCCAGCCATCATTATTAGGTCCTCTTCCTAGATCGTAATTCCATTTTGTTGCATCTGGAGCTCCGTCAACATTAAATTCGTCTGACCAAACCAAATTGGTATAATCAACCTCTGGACCTGTATTTTGAACCGGTTTTGTAGTCGTAAAAATATGATACCAGGCTAATGAGGCATTACCGCCCATTATAGCTCTAACTACCATTCTGTTGGCTGTTATAGATAGAATTTCATATGAATTCTGACCAATATAATACCCCATAAATCCGTTGTCAGAGAAGTTCATCATTGTTCCGCGAGTTTGCTTAGCATGATCTTTATTTTTTGTCACAACAGATTCTGAAGGACTTAAAGAAACGGTTTTTATTCCGCCGGTATCATAAGTCAAACAAGAATCACTTGATCCACTTCCTCCTGCTACGCTTGCAAATGCAGTATTAAAAAATGTTGCTCCTCCGTTATTTAATTGGTATTTTAATTGGTCCCCATCAAGAGAAAAAGTCAATTCATTATCATACAAACAACTACTTGTCGGTGAACCTGCTTTTTCAAAAGCTCCGGCCTGATAATGGTTTGGATAGAAATTTTTAGTCTCATCACCATCATTTTGACCTACGCCTAAATGCCCTGGTTCTGAAGCTGACCAATACCATTTTTTAGAAGTTCCACCCGTTAAGAATTGAACCGCTTCGTCGTCACTAAAGTTGCTTAAAACTGTAACATCAAGCGTAATATTTGATGCTACTCCTCCTCTGCCTGTAGCAATGAGCGTTACAGTATAAGTGTTTACTCCTGTTTTTGTAAAACGTTTGGTAAACTTGCCGCTTGGAGAATTTTCTGAAGTTCCGTCGCTAAATACATATTTATATGAAATTGCATTATCTGCAGTCGCGGTTAATTTTACCATTCCTGAACCGTCTCCATCTGGAGCATCGGCTGTTTTTCCAACAATTTCAGCAGTTAGCTGAAGATTTGTTGGCGTATCTATTGACCCAAATGCGAAATCATCTTTCTGACAACCCGCCATAAGGAGAATCGTAAATAAGGATACTATCTTTATGATTATTTTTTTGTTCATGATTTCTTCTTTTAATTGGATTGTTTGATGTCATCAAAGTAAAAAGTTTCCCCTGCCCCCGTTTTTCCAAAATCCGGAAATAAAATTACTCTGTCGTATTTAATGCTCGTACTAAAACCCGGTGCCGTTGTAAGATCAAAGGTCAATTCCTGCCAGGCACTTGCTACAGTTGTTTTGGCACTTACTTCAATTGCTACTGTTGGATTACCATTTCCATCTTTTGGCGACGTAGAAAGTTCCATTTTGTATAAAATACTAGTACCTACTCTAGGCGACCAGACATTTATTTTTACAGTTGTTCCTTTTGTATAATCAAGCGTATTTTCTAAATTCAGGCTTGCCCCTCCCCAGGTTTCTGCTCCTGATTTTTTGTCTAATTTTAAAACTTTATCAGAAACATTTGTTCCGGTTTTGTTTGGATTTGCAATAACTGACGCATCAACATTTCCAAATCCACCCCACGTATATGTTAAAGTAGAAGATTCAAAATCAAGTGGTAATTTAATTGCCTCTGCCGGTTCTTTATAGAAATAAAAATTATCTATGTACACTGTATGGCTTCCGCTAGGATTTCCTGAAAAAATTAACTGTGCAATATGGGCGCGGGTTGTTAATCCTGTAAAATCGCTTAAAGGAATATCTAAACTTACCCATTTTCCCTGCTCAGGAGCTGTAATTTTAATTTCATGTTCAACATTATCTCCTCCTGTTTCATAAACGCCATTAGCTCCAAAATCGACTAATTTTATTCTGAATTCTGAAAAATCCAAAGACCAGACATCAATATGAAGATATGTCATTGCCGAAGCGTCTATTGTGGCTGTTGGCTCTGCACCCACAAAATTTAAATTTGAATATTTTTTTACTGCATTTTCTGCAATACTAATATCATCTAATACAGCATCAGACCATGAAGTTCTCCATGTACTCATTGGTACATTTGTGTAAGCATCACTAAACAATGAAATAACATTTGCCGCAGATCTGGTTGGTGTTGGTGCTGCAGAAGTGGGTGCCAAAATTAAAATTGCTTCAAATTGCTCTGTATATTCTGTTGTTTTAATGGCAGCACTTTTTGAAACCACACGAATCGTGTAAACTCCCGGGTTTTGATAGGTATACGAAACAGATTCGCCATTGTTTGCCGAAATTGGATCTGGTTTTCCTGTTTCTCCAAAATAAACATCATAAAACAAAGCAAAATCTGCTGTTGCCTTAACTGTTACTTTTTTAGAAACCGTTAAATCATTTGTTATTTCAACTACTAAATTTTCTGGTGCTTTAAACGAAACTACTACTTCTTTTTCTACTTCGGTAGTTTTTCCGTTAAGTCCCATTGCCGTAATTTTAGACTTATAAACGCCTTCTTTATATACGTGTGCAACTGTTGATCCGGCTCCAATATAATCAGAATCTGCGCTTCCGTCTCCAAAACTAATTTTGTATTGTGTTACGCCTTCGCCTTTTGGCACAAAGGTAACTTTACCTGTATTGTCCTGCGTAACTGTGGTCAAAGCCGATACATTAGTCGGAGCGCCTAAACCTTCTAAATCAATATCGCTGTTATCGCTTGAGCAGCTAAAAAATATTGCCAAAACGAAAAGACTTATAATAGAATGTAATTTTTTCATAATTGATGTTTTTTAATATCCAGGATTTTGTTCCCAATTTCCATTTGCAAACTGAATTTCTTCAATTGGAAGCGGAAATAACTCGTTTTTGTTAGCTGTAAAACCAGGAATAGTTCCGGCAGCTTTTCCGGTTCTTACCAAGTCGAAAAAACGATGTCCTTCTCCAAAAAGTTCTACTCTTCTTTCTGCTAAAATAAAATCCGTTAAGGCAGCTCCGGAAGCTGTTATATCATGATTGTTATCTCCAAAAGCACGTCTTCTAACCTGATTAAGGTATTCTCTGGCTTTTGCATCATCAATTTCACCTCTGTTATAAGCTTCTGCAGCCATTAATAAAACATCTGCATAACGAATTGCTCTGTAGTTGTTCGGGTTTGTTAAATTCAAATCTCCGGCAGCATCTGAGCTTCTTTTTCTTGGAAGATATTTTCTGTTGAAGAATCCTGTATCCTCATTTCCTTTTCCATAAGTTACTCCACTATTAGCCCCGGCCCAAGCCGCAATATCTAAAATAGCAACAGCTTTACGTTTATCTCCAGTTTCAAAAGCATCTGATGATTCCTGAGTAGGAAGATTAAAACTAAATCCGGAAGAGAAAACTGGTCCTGAATAATTTCTGATTCCGCTAAAACCTACGGCAACGTTTCCTTCACTACATTGTAAACAACCAAAACCTGCTCCTTCAACATCTGTATACTGTACTTCAAAAACAGATTCTGGTCCGTTTTCTCCATCTAATTCAAACATTTTATTATAATCTGTTTCTAAGGAATAAGGTGATGTATTTATTAACGCTTGTAAAGTACTGGCTGCCTGCGAAAATTTACCCTGAAACAAATACGCTTTTCCTAATAATGCCTGAGCAGCTCCTTTTGTAACTCTGCCTTTTTGAGCTGCAATTGGAGATAAATTTGCCGACGCAAAAACCAAATCAGCTTCGATAGAAGCATAAACTTCTGCAACTGATGAACGCGGAATTGTTTTTTCATCTCCAATTTTAAACCTCACATCGCCTTTCATCGGTATACCACCAAACCATTTTACTAATTCAAATTGGTAATACGCTCTTAAAAAACGAGTTTCGGCTATAAGCTGAGTTTTTCCTGCAAAATCTGTTTTGTTTTGAAATTCAAGTATATAATTGGCTCTTTGAACTCCGGCAAACATCCAGTTCCAGACATCTCTTAAGTTACTGTTTACTTCAGTGTGAATCATATCGTCTACTTGCTGAAAACCAATTACATCTGTAGGACTTTCTCCTCCTGCCAATGTATTATCCGAAGCAATTTCTCCCAATAAAACATTTACATATGTTGATTGCAGCAAATCATAAGTGGCAATTAATGCCTGATCGTAATCTTCTTTAGAATTAAAATAATTCTCAGAGTCGATTGAATATTCAGGTTTTGGATTCACAAATTCGTCTGAACAAGAAGTTGTTACAGTTAGAATTAATGTTATCGCTACCAGAGTAGTAAATAAATATTTTTTCATTTTAATTGAAATTAAAAATTAATGTTTAAGCCCAATAAATAAGTTCTTGGAACAGGATAAAATCCGTAATCGATTCCGGCACCAATTGGCGATTGAGAAACTCCGTCTCGATTTGTAGGTCCAAATGAAGCACCCGGATCAAACCCTTTGTATTTAGTAAATGTGTATAGATTATTTACTCCGGCATAAAGTCTTAGCTTTGTAATTCCTGCTTTTTGAGTCACTTTCGGATCAAGTGTATATCCTAATTGTACATTTTGAATTCTAAGATAAGAAGCATCTTCAACAAAATAATCTGATAACACATTGTTTGCTGTAGCTCCTGTAGTTACTTTTGGTACAGAATTACTTGTTCCTTCACCTGTCCATCTGTCTAAAACATAATCAAGACGATTGGCATCTGAAAGTGTTCTTTCGTAGTTACGAACCATATCATTTCCTACTGATGCAAATGTATATACGGCAAAATCAATGTTTTTATAATTTAACTGAATATTGAAACCCATTGTAGCATCTGCAATTGGGTCGCCAATATCTGTTCTGTCTTTGGTATCAATTACTCCATCACCATTTATGTCTTTGTAACGAATATCACCCGGAGAAGCATTTGCTCCTAAAGCCAATTGCGACGGGTGTGCCTCAACTTCGGCCTGATTTTGAAAAATTCCATCTGTTTTATATCCATAAAAATATCCAATTGGTTTTCCGGCTTCCATACGTGCCGCGGCTGGTTGACCAACTCCAAAAGAACCTTGTTCGATAAAACCGGTTCCGTTATTTACTTCTATAACTTCATTTTTAAGAAAGGTTACATTATAACCTAATGTCATTGAAAATGAATCTGAAAATTTCTCTTTGTAGTCTATCGCAAATTCAAATCCTGAATTTCTCACAGTACCAGCATTCATTGTTGGAGCACTTGCCCCCGGAGCACCAACTCCTATAATTCCTGAAACCGGAATATTTGGTATTAATAAATCTTTTCTGGTATCGATAAAATAATCTGCGACTACAGAAACTTTATCATTGAATAATCTTAAATCTAAACCAGCATCAAACTTTTTGGCTTCTTCCCATTTTAAATCCGGATTTGGTATTTGTCCCGTTGCCGCACCATTTACTAATAACCCGTCAAATACATAAGTTGCTTCACCATTTAAAATACTTAAATACCCATTATTCGGTATTTGATCATTTCCTAAAGTTCCATAACTAACTCTGAATTTTAAGAAGTTAAACGTTTGTGATTCTCCAAAAAAACCTTCATCAGAAGCAACCCATCCTGCTGTAAAAGACGGGAAATATCCCACTTTATTACCCGGACCAAATTTTGTTGAGGAATCTCGTCTGATCATTGCTGAAAAAAGATACTTTCCTTTATAATCATATTGTGCTCTTCCAAAATAAGAAATTCTTCTTTGATCGTAAACGTAACCACCCGTATTTAAAGCAGTTGGTAAACCTTTAGTTAAAGAAAGATCTGCAAACTCCCATGAATTATTAGGCACATCATAACCTGTTGCAACGGCAGAATTTCCCCATTGTTTATAGATTGTATTACCTAATGTTGCGGTAATATTATGGTTCTCTGCTATTTTAGCATTATAAGTTCCATAAATATCAAATGAATAGTCATTGTCATTTACAGTTCTTTGCGTTACAGAACTTCTCTGAACATCAAAAACTTTTCCTCCATAACTTATTTGTGGATCAAATGTTTTGCTTTCACTATTTGCGGTATTAAATCCTATGGAGCTTGATAACACAAATCCTTTGAAAATTTTATAATCTAAACCAAAGTTTCCGTTTAGTTTTTTATAATTATAATCGTTGTACGTGTTTTCTATTTGTGCCAGCGGATTAATAATTTCTGTTCCAAATCCTGTTGTGCTTGGCACTAATGTAAAATTGCCGTTTGCATCATACGGACTTAATGTAGCCGGTACGTTTAAGGCATTAAATAATACAGATCCTAATCCGTTTTCATTAATTGTTTTTCTGTTAAAATAGGTATAGATTACATTCGTTTTTAGCTTGAATTTATCACTCAAATCTGCTCCTAATGCTATTCTGGCAGTATTTCTCAGGTAACCTGATTTATCGCCGCCAACAATACCTTCCTGATCCAGGTGTGAGCCACTAATAGAATAGGTGATTTTTTCAGATCCTCCTGAAATGGTCAAATCGCTGTTTAATAACGGAACACCTTTCCCTAAAACTTCTTTTTGCCAGTCTGTTCCTTTTCCTAAACCGCTTACATTTGGATAAGGAAGTGCTCTTCCGCCATTGGCATAACTTTCATTTAATAACAAAGCATATTCTGTTGCATCCAGAATGGACAATTTTCTCGAAGCTTCCTGAAATCCGGTGTAGCTATTAAAAGAAATTCTTGTTTTTGAGTTTTTCTTTCCCATTTTGGTTGTAACCAAAATAATCCCGTTTGCACCAATCGTTCCATAAATGGCTGCTTGAGCATCTTTTAAAACCGTTATGGTTTCAATATCGTTCGGGTTTAAAACATTCAGGTCTGCAACATAGCCGTCAATAATCGTAGTGGGTCCGTTTTGTCCGTTTGTAGCAATACCACGAATACGAACATCTATAGGCGCGCCGGGAGCTCCAGATTGTGTTGTAACATTTACACCGGAAATTGTTCCTTGTAACGCCTGCTCAATTCTTGCAGGTTTCAGGATATCAAGTGTTTTACTATCCAGAACAGAAACTGCTCCTGTTAGTTCTCTTTTCTTTTGGCTACCATAACCAATGACAACAACTTCGTCTAAAGATCTGGTGTCGTCGCTCATTTTTACCGTAACTTTTGGTCCTGAAACCACAACTTCCTGCGTTCGATAACCAATATAACTTAAAACAAGTGTGGTGCCGTTTGAAACACCGATCAGTTTAAAAGATCCGTCGAAGTCTGTGGTTGTGCTTTGAGACGAACTTTTAACTTTTACATTTACGCCCGGCAATGATAAACCTGAGCCATCCAGTACAGTTCCGGTTACATCAAAAGTCTGCGAGAACGCAAAAGATGTAAACAGTAATAATACCATTAATAATAATTTTGGTTTCATAATTAGTTAGTTTTTTTATTGAAGCTAAAATATCCCATCCTTTTAAGAATACGATAAAACTAACCACAACAAAAAACATACATCACAAAAAAAATTACTTAAATTTAATATATGACAAAAAATAGCTCGGTTTACCTAGAAAATCATAATGTTAATTTCTTTAACAAATAAGTGTAATAAATACAAGAAAACGTTAATGTTGTGGTGTTGTATAGGCGTTTTTGAAGGAATTTCTGACTTCCTATACAGCAAGAATATATTCGACTAAACCGATTTCGTGCTGTAAATCCATTTTTTTACGCAAACGATATCTTTTAATTTCAACGCTTCGCACAGAAATATTAAACAATGGCGCTATTTCTTTGGATGAAAGGTTCAGCCTAAGATAAGCGCAAAGTCGCAAATCATTCGGAGTAAGTAATGGATGCAGCTGTTTAATTCTCTTTAGGAAATCTTTATCAGCATTGTCAAATGCTTCTTTAAAAACCTTCCAGGAATCTTCTTCGGTAATATTATCGTTGATGGTTCTTATAACAGATTTGATGTTTTTATTATCGTCTTGCGAAGTCTTTTTTAAATCCTCTTTTATAAAAGCCAAAAGTTCGTTTTTGCTATTTAAACTCATTGTCGAGACTGCCAATTCCCTATTTTTATTATCCACATCCTGAGATAATTGCTCGTTTCTAAGTTTCATTAATTGCTGCTCGTTTTCAAGCTCTTTAATCTCAAGCAGAAGATTGTTTTCTTCAATTAATTTCTCTTTTTGCTTTTGATAAAAATTACGATAGGCTTTATTAATAAAATAACCAATGACAATCAACAACAGCAAATAAATAAAACACGCCAGATTGGTTAAATACCAAGGTTTTAAAACCACAAACGTATAAGTTGCCGTGTTTTGCAAAAGTGTATTGGCGTATTTCGCCCGAACTTTGAACGTGTATTTTCCCGGAGACAGGTTTTTAAAATTAACCGAAGATTTTGTACTCCATTCGCTCCATTCATTCTGGAAACCTACTAATAAATACTGATATTCAGAATTGATATATTTGTTGTATTCCGGAACAGTGTAATTTAAAGTAATGTTATTTTCATTTGATTTAAAACTTCCTTCATCATTTAAAACAACATTCTTTAAAATCTGGTTTTGCTTATTAATAAAAATACCGGATATAGAAACAGCATAGTTTTTAAAACTCAAATCGTCAATATTAAGCGTATAATAACCATCTGTAGTTCCTATTAAATACGTTGATTTTGAAATTTGCGTAATATTCTCAAACCCCAACATCGAATTCGTTAAAGAAGATGGAATTGGAATCACGTTTTGTTTTAACTGATTACTCAGTTTGCTTGAAGAAAAATAATGAATGTAATTTTTAGAAAACAGCCAGATTTTATTCGACTGATCTACAATTAATTTACCCGAAGTATATTCGTCTTTTTCAAAAATAGAACTTAATAATTTATCCTTTTCAAACTGTTTTGTAGTTGGATTTAATTTGAAAATTCCGCCTTTGTATGCGTAATATATCGCATTATTAAATTTTGTTAAACTGGCATTTTTTCCTTTTTTTGGAGAAGAATAAGCATGAAATTCTTTGATTTTTGAAAACGAATTATCCAGCTTAAACCTGAAAATCCCTTTGTATTCATGGCTTACATAAACTTCAAGATTTGGCGTTATTTCAAAATATCTTGATGAATAATTAAAACCTTCAATTTTATTTCTGAATTTCCATTGCTTATTAACTTTCTCTAAAACCGAAATTCCGTAGTAATTTCCCTGAAGCAAAATGTTTTTATTATTCGGAGAAGGCTCAAACTTCCATGTTCCCGAACCAGAAAAAATAGTTCTGGCCGAAGTATTTTCTACAATAAAAGTTCCCGAATCATGACCGCAAAAAAGCGTATTATCATAAGCAAACAAAGACCAAACTTGTCCTTTTGTTCCGTTTATAAACTGAAAATTATCTTTGCTTTGGTATTTTTTACAAAACAATCCCTGATTCGTTCCCACATACAACATTCCATTGTGCGAGATTGAGGCATAAACAGTTCCTAAAACTCCTGTATCATCCGTAAAACTATGTACCGGCGTTTGCAGATTGATGCAGTTAATTCCGTTATCAAGACCCACCCAAACATTCTGATCTTTATCTTCAAACAAAGACAAAGCTGTATTGTTGCTCAGTCCTTTGCTTTGCGAAATATGATAATTTAATTTTCCCGTATTCGATAAAATAAAAATTCCGTTAGAAACAGTTCCCAAAGCATAACTTCCGTCCTGAAGTCGTTGGCTGCTGTACACAAAACCCGATTTTATCTGCGCATCAACTTCTGTTGCAAAAGGCGTTAAAGCTGTTCCTGTAAGTTTATAAAATCCATCTAATTGCGTCTGAATCAACAAACCATCATCAATTGTAAAAACATTGACAATTGTATATTTTTTTAGAATTGGGTTATCAGAAATCAATTTTCCTTTTCCTCCTTCTATTTCAAAAAGACCTTCGTTTATGGTTTGATAATAAATTGAATTTTTAGTGCTAAATGATTTTATAACACCATTTTTAGGTGAAATAATTTTAAAGCTTTTTGTTTTGGTATCATAAATATAAATTCTGTTCAAAGACTGAAATAATATCCATTGATCGTATTTTAAAATGTTCCAAAACTGTTCGTCATCCAGGATTTTATTCTTGATTGTATCACTTAGCGAGGTATATTTTAATTTTCCGTTTGTCTGTCTTGTCCAATAACCAAAATTCATATAACAACCTGTATAAATCTTGTTGTCGATTACTTTTACAGATCGCATTATGGTTTCATTTGGAGTTGGATATAATTCCCAATTTGTGCCGTTGTATTCTAAAAGTCCGTCATTATTGGCAAAATACATGCGATTTTGTTCGTCCTGCGAAATCATCCAGCTTTGATTTCCGGCACCGTAAACAGTTGAAGGATATTTTACAATTGGCGGTAATTCCTGAGAAAACAGGACAAAACCCATTAAAAAACAAAGAGTAAAAAGTTTAGTTTTCAAAATTTGGTCAGAATATTAAAATAGTATTAAAGCAGTTCTAAAATAGGGTATTTTTCCATTAAAACAATAATTAATTTAAACACATAGAAACATAGATTTTGGAATCCTAAAAAGGCATTTCACTTCATTTAAATGCACAAAGAATCGTAATTTATTTCACGCAGATTTAAAAGATTTAAGCAGATTATTTATTTTTAATTTAAAATCTGCTCAGATCTGCAAAATCTGCGTGAAACAAAATTATTCAGCTAAGCAATTAGTTAAAATTTGTAACAATCTCATTAACAAAACTCAATTCAAAATTGATTACTTTTGTAAAAATTGACTTTTTTTATGCAAATTGATCTTTCTACACTAGACCCCAAACATAATATTATCATTAAAGGAGCGCAGGTACATAATTTAAAAAATGTAGATGTTGCTATTCCCCGAAACAAACTTGTAGTCATTACAGGACTTTCAGGCTCAGGAAAATCGAGTCTGGCTTTTGATACTTTATACGCCGAAGGACAGCGTCGTTATGTAGAGAGTTTATCATCATATGCACGCCAGTTTTTAGGCAGATTAGACAAACCAAAAGTAGAATATATTAAAGGAATTGCTCCGGCAATTGCCATTGAGCAAAAAGTAAATACAACAAACGCTCGCTCTACAGTTGGAACTTCAACTGAAATCTACGATTATATTAAACTTTTGTTTGCCAGAATTGGACGTACTTATTCGCCAATTTCAGGTCAGGAAGTCAAAAAAAATACCGTTACCGATGTTGTTTCTGATGTAAAAAATTTCGAATTAGATAGCAAATGGCTTTTACTTTCTCCTATCCATCTTGAAGAAGGACGCCAACTCGAGGACAAACTTAAAGTGCTTCTGCAACAAGGTTTTGCCCGTATTTTGGTTGATAAAGAAATGGTTCGTCTGGACGAGTTTACGCCAACTGATCTTCATAAATTAGACAATAAAGATATTTTATTGATCATTGACAGGATTGTTGTTAAGGATGAAGAAGAATTCTACAATCGTCTTGCAGATGCCGTGCAAACAGCATTTTTTGAAGGAAAAGGAATTTGTTATCTACAGGAATTAGGTACAGATAAAAGATTCTCTTATTCTAATAATTTTGAATTGGACGGAATTACATTTCTGGAACCAAACGTGCATTTATTCAGCTTTAATAATCCGTATGGTGCCTGTCCGGTTTGCGAAGGCTACGGAAATATTATTGGTATTGATGCTGATTTAGTTGTTCCAAATACCTCTTTATCTGTTTTTGAAAGTGCTATTTACCCTTGGCGAGGCGATAGTATGAGCTGGTACAAAGACGAATTGGTAAAACATGCCTATAAATTTGATTTCCCTATTCATAAACCATATTTTGAACTTACAGACGAGCAAAAAGATATTATCTGGACAGGAAATAAATATTTTCAGGGATTAAACGGTTTCTTTAAAGAACTTGAAGAAAAAAATTATAAGATTCAGAATCGTGTGATGTTGTCTCGCTACCGCGGAAAAACAAAATGTCACGCTTGTCGCGGAAAACGTTTACGAGAAGAAGCATCATATGTGAAAATTGGTGGCAAAACAGTTTCTGATTTAGTTGATTTACCAATTAAACATTTGGTTACTTTTTTCAAAAATCTTGAACTAAATGTTTACGAACAACAAATCGCAAAACGTTTAATGCTTGAGATAAACAATCGTTTATCATTTTTAACAGAAGTTGGTTTAGATTATTTAACCTTAAACAGAAACTCTGCTACACTTTCGGGAGGTGAATCGCAACGTATAAACCTGGCAACTTCATTGGGAAGCAGTTTGGTTGGTTCGATGTATATTCTCGACGAACCAAGTATTGGTTTACACCCAAAAGACTCTGAACGACTGATTAAAGTTTTGCTTTCACTTCGTGATTTAGGTAATACGGTGATTGTCGTTGAGCATGACGAAGATATTATGAAAGCTGCCGATATGATTATAGATATTGGTCCGGAAGCAGGAACTTTTGGAGGAAATCTTGTCGCGCAGGGAACTTATGAAGAAATTTTAAAATCAGAATCTTTAACTGCTAAATATTTAAATGGAGATTTAGAAATTTCAGTTCCGAAGAAAAGAAGAAAATTCAAAAATCATATTGACATTATTGGCGCCAGAGAAAACAATTTAAAGAATATTAATGTAACCTTTCCTTTGGATGTTTTAACGGTAATTACCGGAGTTTCAGGAAGCGGAAAAAGTACCTTAATTAAGAAAATTTTGTTTCCGGCAATGCAGAAAAAACTGGAAAGTGCTGCCGAAAAAGCTGGTCAGTTTAGCGATATAACAGGTTCTTTTTCGCAAATAAAACATATTGAATATGTTGATCAAAACCCAATTGGAAGAAGTTCAAGATCTAATCCTGTAACTTACATTAAAGCGTATGATGACATTCGTGATTTGTATGCCAAAGAAAAATTATCTAAAATAAGAGGTTACCAGGCCAAACATTTTTCTTTTAACGTAGATGGCGGCCGATGTGAAACCTGTAAAGGAGAAGGCTCTATAAACGTCGAAATGGTATTTATGGCCGATGTTTCGTTGCCATGTGAAACTTGTGGAGGAAAACGTTTCAAAAAAGAGATTCTGGAAATTAATTTTGACGAAAAAAACATCAACGATATTCTGACAATGACTATTGATGATGCTATTGTTTTTTTTGAAAAAAATAAACAAACCAAAATCACTCAAAAATTACAGCCGCTTCAGGATGTTGGTTTGGGATATGTGCAATTAGGACAATCTTCTTCTACCCTTTCCGGCGGTGAAGCACAACGTATTAAACTGGCTTCATTTCTAGTAAAAGGTGCCACAAAAGATAAAGCTTTATTTGTTTTTGATGAACCAACAACGGGTTTACATTTTCATGACATCAAAAAGTTAATGGCTTCGTTTGATGCACTAATTGAAAAAGGACATTCTATAATTGTAATTGAACACAATCTTGACCTGATAAAATGCGCCGACTGGATTCTTGATTTAGGTCCTGAAGGAGGGGAAAACGGTGGTTATTTATTAGCAGCCGGAACTCCTGAAGATATTGTAAAAGTAAAAGAATCTGTAACGGGAATTTATTTAAAAGATAAACTTTAATAATAAATTCCAAATTCTAACCATCACACTCTTATTCCTGCAAGGTTTCCAAAACCTTGTAGGTATTACAATATTTAGATTTTAAACTTTATGTGATTTAAATCTATACCTACAAGGTTTTGAAAACCTTGCAGGAAAGCAAATCTTATTTTAAGATATTCCTAAATAAAAACTTCCAAATTCCAATACACTCTAATCACGTATTTGGAATTTGGAAGTTATTTTTTGAAATTTAATTTCTTTTAAGCAACCAAACATCTTTCTTCAAACGGCAAACCGTCCTCGTCAATAGCAACCAATATTTTTTTCTTTTTTGATGCTTCCAAAGTAAGATAAAGCCATGCAAATGACCATAATCCTAAGGTAAGGCAAAAAATGGTAAAATTCAAACCATGATTAACGACCTTTCCTCCTTTTGAAAGAACGGCAAAAAGCAATTTGTCATTTCTTTCTTCAAGCGTAAATCCATTATGAACTTTATTTGATATCATATTAGAAAATACCTGTAAGCTCTGTTCCTGACTAAGGTGACTTTTTTTCATAATTATCAAATTAAAATTAATCCAAGTAGTTATTATAACTATTATGTTTTGGTAAAAACTATCAGTAATGTTCTTTAAATAAAAACATTTCAACTTTACTTTTATTGCATTTTATAAGATATTTTTTATTTAATGAATCAAAGTAATGATAAATTCTTATATAAAATTAATTTTTATAATAGTAATAACAAAACAACCACTGTTAAAATTTTAAGGTTTCAATCTGTACAGCAACACTTTAACCTTTATTTCTAATACTAAAAGATGGCGCTTCATAATCTTTTCCTAAATAGTTCACTGGAATCGTTGTCGTATTTCCGTCTCTCAAAGCATTATAATGTGGTGACATAATTTCAATTCCTGCAGCATTAAAGGAATCCTGGATATTTTGATGCAGGGAAGAATAAATTCTGGGTTGTTTTGTAGGTTCTTTTGTATAGACATTTATTTGATAAGAAACATAGAAATCATCCAAACTGGTTTGCAGCACAAAAGGTTCCGGTGTTTTCTCTGTCATATCTGTTTTTAAGGCGGCCTCTATTAATGCTTTATGAATAGCTGCCCACGGAACATCGTAACCAATTGTAACAGTTGTATGAATTAAAAGACCGTTTGTAGCCTGCTTTGTATTTGCAGAAAAATTGGTTGAAGTACTTGATAAAACGGTCGCATTTGGTATTGTTATGTCTTCAAATTTTGGTGTTCTTATTCGGGTTACTAATGCTGTTTTTTCAATTACTTCTCCGCTTACATCGCCAATTTTAATAAAGTCGCCAATTTTAAACGGACGCATATAAGTAATTACCAATCCTGCAACCATATTTGCAATTGCATTTGAAGATCCTAATGAAAATAAAACCCCAACAAATACCGAAACACCTTTAAAAATTGGAGAATCAGATCCTGGTAAATACGGAAAAATAATAACGAGCATAAAAGCATACATTAATAACCGAATAATATTGAATGTTGGCATTGCCCAATCATTATAAAAACCATCTATTTTTATGTTTTCCTTTTTTATCTCATCAAAAAAGAACTTAATGATTTTTATAGAATATCTAAAAATGATAATAATGACTATTATTGTTACCAAACTTGGCAAGAAACCAACAAATCCCATTACGGCTAATTTTGCAGGGGTTAAAATCCAACGTAATAAAGTTGTAGTATAAGCTTCTGTAGCAGGAAAAATACTAAACAGAACAGGCAGCGAAAAATAAACTATTAAAATCAAGGTAAAGATCTTAATAAAGCCGAACAACCGCATCAACAAAAACTGTTGCTTATGCGGCGAAAGGATATTGATATTATTATAATTAAAGCCTTTAAAATACCTGTCGCTATTTTTTAAAAGATAAAGTTTTATACGATTGAAAATCTTTCCAACCAAAAACAAAACGACTCCAATAATTAAAATTAATAACGCTGTATATCCAAATCGTTTAGGCAATTGCGAATAATTTTCATTTTGATAAATAACTGCTTTCTTGATTAAATTCAGATTTCGTTTTGCAATATAAGCGGTAGTTTGATTTTCGATTTTTGCATCAATATCCAAAATAGACATGATAATAAAATCACCTTTATACGTGATATCCTGAGAAATATCTGAAGGAACAACTACAAGAGAATCTGATTCAAAAAAAGAATCATGATAAAGTTTTCTGATTTTTTCTGTAATAGCATTTGCCCTGTTCTCTGCAGAAAAAGAACCAACTTTATTATAAACATAAAAAAGTGTGTCCTTAAAAGGCGAAACCGGATACCCTTTTAATGAAACCGTTTTCTGTGCCGCGTTTATGGTATCATTTTGGGCAATAGCGAAGGAAGAAAATAAAACAACAAACAATACTAGAAAACAAAGTAATTTATTTTTCATATTCTATTATAAATAAGTTAGTTATCCTTCTAACAAATATAAAACAAAATAGAATTGAATTTAGATTACTTTCTGTTTTCTCAATAAAATCGTACTAAATTTTAAAACCTATTTTTCTCAAAAGACCATCAATTACCTTGTTGATATCTGGAGAAATATCAAACTTATAGTTTAAATAAACATATAGAATTGTTACCAATATCGATTTTAAAGCAATACTAATTAATTGATAAAAAGGAAATTCCCAAAAATAAAACATTAAAAACAATACAAAAGTTAATAGCATTGAATAAATAGTTTGTTTTGTAAATGGGTACAAATCAATCTTTTTTACCACAAAAAGTAATTTTGCCAAACTATATAATGTAATAGATAATAAAGTCGCAAATGCAGAGCCTGTAATTCCAAAAATTGGAATAAAAATCATGTTTAAGACTATTGTTAAAAACACTAAAAGCAGTCCTAAATACAATACCATTCTGTAATATTTTGTATTAAAAATAATAGCGTTATTGTTTCCTAATATCAAATCAAAATATTTCGACAAACCAATCATAAATACAACTGAAATTCCTCCGCTGTATTCTTTTGGAACTAATTCATACAATTGATTGATGTTTACAAAAATGCATAACATTACATAACCACCAACCATTTGTAAATTTATCGATGTCTTTTTATATAGATCATTCAATTCGTCGTGCTTGTTGTCGTGCATTAATTTTGCCGTAATCGGATATACAATTTGGTGCATTGCGCGACTTGGAACCGAAATTACCAAAGCAATGTAAGTTGCTACAGAATAATAGGCAATATTCTCAATTTTCATGTATTGATTCAGCATCAATTTATCACCATCTAAAAGTAAATTGGCCACACTTCCTGAAAGAATAATGAAGAAAGTGTACTCCATAACATCTTTTACATTCTGAGGAATATTAATCTGAAACTTAGGCTTTTTAATGTAAAATGCATAAAACATGGTTATTAAAAACGCAATAAAATATATCGCTGCCGTTAAATAAACAAACTGCACTAATGTTATCCAGTCAAAATATAAACCTACCAAAGCTACTGTCGAGAATAATCTTAAACCAACTTCTTTAATAAAATTTCCAAAAACAGAGTGCATATGAACTCTTGCCCAAGCATAAAAAATCTCAAAATACGCCATGCAAATCCCAATAAACGGAATTAAATACATAAACTCTTTTACAACAGGATTTTCCTTAGAAACAAAAGCGGTAATATCATCAAAGAAAAAGATTCCGATAATCCCTAAAGGAATACACATTAAAACAGGAAACAAAGCTGTAAAGGACAAAAACTGCTCTCTTTCCTCTTCTGTTTTATACTGTGAATAAAATTTTACCAGCGTATTTTGCATTCCAATGGCAAATAAAGGCATAATAACATTTGCTGCCGAAAGAATATAATTAGTTAAAGCATAATAGGTTGCACCTAAAAAAACAGGGTATAAATAAAGTGTATTAATGGCCCCGATACCGAAACCTATATAAGTAATTATAGTATTTTTGAAAGACTGATTTAAAACAATACCCATTTTTGGATTTCTGAATTTAGATTTTAGATTTTTGCACTATCCGTTAATCAATTGTGCTAATTGTTTGGTGAGGTTTTTTCGTGAATATTGTTGTAAACCAACGCCATGAGACTGTAATTTTCCTTCCAAAAACTGATTATAAAAGTCCAAAATTACACTTTTTAATTTCGCTTTTTCAGAATAATCAAAAAATACTCCTGTATTTGTTTCTTTTATAATATCTGCAAAATCAGAACCTTGCGGGCCAATTGCAATTATTGGTCTGTTCGAAACCATATATTCAAACAATTTACCCGGAATAATACTTTTCGTATCTTCAGAATTAATTTCGATTAAAAGCAAAACCTGTGACTTTTTTTGATGAGCAATTGCTTCATGATGTGAAACATAACCTAAAAGATTCAAATACTCCATTAGATTAAATTGCGAAATAGCATCTAAAACTTCCTGGCTCACGGCGCCAATTAATTTAATTTCTAAATGCGTTTTAAAATCAGGAATTTCTTTTAGTAATTCAACCAGACATTCCCATAAAAAAGGAGGATTTCTATCTGATAAAAATGAACCGATATGTGCCAGAGTAAATTTGGTATCTAAAGTTTGCTTCTCTACATTTTCGATATCATAGCCGTTTGTAATTACCGAAATTGGTTTATTTGTAATTGCTTCAAACTCTACTTTGGTTGTTTTGCTGGTTACAATAATTGTATCAGCAGTATTTAAAACTTTACTTTCTAATTTTTTATGTTTTTTAGCAGCGTAATTTGATAAACGCAATGCTTTATGATAGCCAATTGTTGTCCACGGATCACGAAAATCAGCAAACCATTTTACATTTAATTTTTCTTTTAATTCTAAACCTATTAAATGCAAACTATGTGGCGGGCCAGACGTTACAATTGTATCAATATTATTTTCCCTGATGTATTTTTCGAGATAAGACACAGATGGTTTTACCCATAAAACACGTGCATCAGGAATAAAAAGATTTCCACGCACCCATAAAAATGTTTTATCCAGAAAGGTTTGTTTTTTCTTTTGAGGAAAAATTCCTGAACTGATTTTCTTGGTTTTATTCTTCGAAAAAACAGAAGCTAATTGATACGGTTCTAAAATTTTATGTTTAAGAATAATAACTTTATCAGAAATTTGACTAACCAAACCTTCATCAATAATTGGATATGTTGGATTTTCCGGAACATAAACAATGGGCTGAACATCAAATTCAGGTAAATATTTTACAAATTTTAACCAGCGCTGTACACCGGGACCTCCGGCTGGCGGGAAATAATAAGTAATGATTAAGAGTTTTTTTTGTTCCATTTGGTTTATTCCGTTTCACAGAGATTCACAAAGATTTCGCTAAGTTTCACAAAGGTTTTTTAAAATTTCTTTTGTGTATCTCTGTGAAAGCTTTGCGTATCTCTGTGGAATTATTGTTTCACAAAGTTTCGCAAAGATTTCACGAAGATTTACAGAGTTAAAACTGAGACTATTTATTAAGACTGTTCAGTATACTTCTTTCTATTCTCAAAATAAATACCTCCAATTAAAAGTAATAACATTCCAATTGAACTTGCTAATGCAATCGTTCCTCCGGTTTTTACAACTTGTGGTTCAAATTTAAATTCGATAGTATGTTTTCCTCCCGGAACTTCCATTGCTCTTAAAACGTAATCTACAGGGAAATGATCTGTTAATTGTCCATCTACATAAGCGTTCCAGCCATTTTTATAATAAATTTCAGAGAATACCGCTAAACCATCTTTTTTATTATCTGATTGATATTTTATGTAGTTTGGTTTGTATTCCACAACTTTAATAGTTCCGGTAGTATCCCATTGTTTTTTTAATCTGGCACTTTTAAATTTACCTTCATAATCATGAACATTAAAAACCGCAACGTTTTTAGTATCTAAATGATCCAAAGCTTTCATAACATCATCTGGTCTGTTTACTAACTTTAGCGAACTTACAAACCATGCATTTCCGTTTGCATCGGGATTTGCAACAGGAACCTCATTTCCTTCTTTATTAGTTTGAATTACATACTTAACATTTAACATATTAAGTACTTCAATGTTTCCTTTTTGAATTTGATAATCCATTAATTGCTGCATTCTTCGTGGTCTTACAGCACTGTATCCTCCAATTGTTTTATGAAAATAAGAAGATCTTCCTTGTAATTGGCCTTGAACATCAAATACACGATATACTGATTTGTCTTCTAAAATTTTAGTATCGATAGGAGTTTCCTGAAATGGAGATGCAATTTGAACCGGGCTCACAAAATCTTTTGCGGAAACATATCTTTTATCCACAAAAAACAAATCGAAGATCATCAAAAACCCTACAATAATTAAAGTAGTATTTTGTGAAAATTTATTTTTGATGAACAACCATAAAATTCCAAATGTTACTACAATAAAAAATCCCGAACGCAATAAATCAGCAGAATACAAACTCTTTCTGTCATCCTTTAAAGCATCAACAAAAGCTGGTCCGTAACTTTCCATGTATGCACTGTCGCTCATTCCCGTAAAATGAAAAAATCCTTTGGCAATTACCAGAATAGCAATAACTCCCAAACCAAAAACTCCAGTTTGAACTAGTGCTTTCTGCTGTAATTTTGGTTCATCTTTAAACTTAAAAAAAGATTGTAACCCCATAACAGCAAGTACAGGAATACATAATTCTAAAATAACCTGAATAGAAGAAACTGCCCTAAACTTATCGTACATTGGAACATATTCTATAAAAAAGTTCGTTAGCAATGAGAAATTTTTTCCCCAGGAAAGCATCAATGTAAATAACGCACCTGCCAGAAATACATATTTTATTTTTCTTTCATCTATAAATAATGCTAAAACCGCCAGAAAGAAAACCACAACTCCAATATAAGCCGGCGCAGAGACAATTGGCTGGTCCCCCCAATACGTTGGCATTCCGGAAACGAAATCTTGTGCCTGATCTGATGGAACTCCCTGCTCAATCATAAAAGAGTACATACGGCTATCGGTTCCAACATTTTCATGGCTGGATCCTCCGAAAATTCTTGGGGCAATTAAGTTCAGACTTTCTGCAATACCATAACTATACTCTGTAATATAATCAGTTGTCATGGAAGCTGTTGTTTGATTTTTAGATCCGTCCGGATTAAAAGTCAATTCGCTTTTATCACGAATACTAAATTTAGCATATTCGCTTGTGGCCATTAAATTAGTTGCATTCGCACCAATAGCAACAATCCCTGCCGCTGCCAAAACTCCAAATGATATTAATAATGGCTTATATTCTTTGTCTTTAATAAATTGAAAAGTAAAATATCCTGAAAGAATTAATAAGAATATCAACAGATAATACGTCATTTGAAAGTGGTTTGCATTCACTTCAAGTGCAACTGCAAACATGGTGAGTAAGCCTCCCCAAATGTATTTTTTCTGGAAAACAAGTATAAAACCGGCAATTACAAGCGGCATATAAGCAATAGCATGCGCTTTTGCATTATGACCAACTCCTAAAATAATAATTAAATAAGTAGAAAAACCAAACGCAATTGCGCCAATAAATGCTTTTAGCGGATCTGTTTTTAGAACTAACAACAATCCGTAAAAACCCAGGAAATATAGAAATAAATAATCTGCAGGACGTGGTAAAAAACGTAAAGCATCATCTAGTTTACCTACATAATCATTTGGATAGTTGGCTCCTAACTGATACGTTGGCATTCCGCCAAAAGCCGAATTTGTCCAATAAGGTTCACTATGTTCTGCAGCTCTAAAATCATTTTGCTCCTTTGCCATTCCGGTATATTGTGCAATATCGGATTGGAAAATTTGTTTTCCCTGTAAAACCGGGTAAAAATAAATTAAGGAAACGAGAATAAAGCCCAATATAACAAGGGCATGCGGATAGAACTTATTTACTATTTTCAATTTAGGTTAGTTTAGGTTAAATGATGATTCCTATTATTTAGGGCACAAACTTAATCTATTTCTTCGTAATCAACATAATCACCCACTTTTTTGGTTTCGCGTGGATTTTTTGCATTAGCAGTATTGATGATTATTTCATCATTATTGTTACGAGTTTTTTGCCAGCTATTATCCTGGCTATATTGTTGTTGTTTTTGAAAATTCTCTCCTGCTTTTTCAACCGCTTTTTTTACCAATACAGGCAAAAAGATTCTGGCTAAAAATTTAAAAATATAATAAAATGCTATCATGTATACAATAGCTTTTATTAAACCTGAAAAAGATGCTTCTTGCATGATCATATAATTTTTTTCCAAAATTAATAAATCCATTGTTTAAAATTAAAATATGAATCTTAAATAAATAATAAAATATGTACATTTGAAATGCGTTATATCTTTTTAATCCCAAAAACAGATTTATGTTAAAAATTAAACACCTACTTATTGCATCTCTTTTTTTTGCACCACAATTATTTTTTGCGCAATATACCGATGTTATTAACTCCAACAGGCCAGGTGAAACGATGTCTGCCTATGCAGTTGGTAAATCAGTAATTCAGGCCGAAATTGGCATTTACGGCATCAAAGAAAAACACGATTTATTAAATTATGATGCAAGTGGTTTTGGAACCGATTTAACTTTTAGATACGGCGCTTTTCTTGAAAAACTAGAATTCGTCCTGGACTTGCAATATCAAATGGAAAACTTTGATACTCCGTATACAAGCTACAAAAAAAATAATTTCAGACAAACTATTTTGGGAGCTAAATATTTAATTTATGATCCCTTTAAAAACTACGAAAAAACGAAAAACATTTACAGCTATAAAGCCAATCATCGCTTTGACTGGCATTCCTTAATTCCGGCTGTTTCGGTATTTGCAGGAGCTAATTTTGTCGGAGCTGATAATCCGTATTCTTTTTCTCCAGAGTCAAGTATTTCTCCAAAGGTGGCATTGATTACCCAAAACGTTTTTGGAGGCGGAAAATGGGTTTTTGTCACTAATATTATTGCAGATTATATTACAACAGACTATCCAAGTTACGGATATGTATTAACTTTGACGCATGGATTTAATGATAAATGGTCTGGATTCATTGAAAATCAAGGATATAAAAGTGATTTTTACAGTGACGCTATTGTTCGTGGAGGAGCTGCTTACTTAATTAATCCGAATTTACAGGTAGACGCATCAATAAGTACAAACTTTAAAAATTCGCCTTCTATTATGTATGGCGGAGTTGGAGTTTCATGGCGTTATGACGGTAAGTACAAGGAAAAACAAATGGAATTTAAAAGAGAATCCAGAAAAGATAAAAAAGCAAAAGATCCGAAATCAAAGAAATCGGAGAAAGAAACTGATTATCAGGAACAGGAAAGAAAACGTAAATCTAAATACGAATAAGAATTAATAACCAACTTCTCTATATAAAAGAGATTTTACAATAACGATCTTAATGATTACAATTAAAGAAGCAAAAACCAAGAAAGAATTAACAGAATATATCAAATTTCCGTTTTCACTATACAAAAACAATCCTTATTGGGTTCCGCCTATTATTGCAGATGAATTAGAATCGTTTGACAAAACAAAAAATCCTGCTTTTGATAGTGCCGAGGCGTATTTTTATCTGGCTTATAAAAATAATGAAATCGTTGGTCGAATAACAGCGATTATTAATTGGTCTGAAGTCAATAATCAGCATAAAAGAAAAGTTCGTTTTGGCTGGTTTGATGTAATTGATGATATTGAAGTTACAAAAGCCTTATTGGAAAAAGTTTACGAATTAGGAAGATTACATAATCTGGAACATGCTGAAGGTCCTATGGGATTTTCGAATTTAGATAAAGTTGGAGTTCTTACCGAAGGTTATGACCAAATGGGAACTATGATTACCTGGTACAATAATCCGTATTATGTTACTCATTTTGAACAATTAGGTTTTCAGGTCGAAAAAGAATATATCGAAAGTATTTTTCCGTTTTCAAATGTAAAACCTGAATTTTTCCTGAAAGCTCAGGAATTAATCAAAAAAAGATATGGCTTAAGAGCATTGACATTTACAAAAACAAAAGACATTATGCCACACGTTGACAAAATGTTTGATTTGTTTAATGAATCCTATGCAAAACTAGCTTCGTTTGTAGCAATTTCAGATGTTCAGAAAGAATATTTTAAGAAAAAATACATCAGTTTTATCAATCCTGAATATATTAAATTTGTTGTTGATAAAGAAGATAACCTAGTTGCTTTTAGCATTGTAATGCCCAGTTTTTCTGAGGCTTTACAAAAAGCAAAAGGGAAATTATTCCCATTTGGTTTTATTCATTTATTAAGAGCCCGAAAAAAGAGTAAAGATGTGGTTTTTTACTTAATTGGTGTTCATCCTGACTATCAAAACAAAGGTGTAACAGCTATTATTTTTGATGAATATTTTAAAACTTTTTCTGAAAAAGGAATTCAAAATTGCATCAGAACCCCGGAGTTAGCCGAAAACACAGCTATTCATTTACTTTGGAAAAACTTTGATCCAAAAATTCACTGTCAGAGAAAAACGTATCTGAAAAACTTATAAGAAAACAATCTATTTATCGTTTACAAAAAATCCCTTCTACGAAGGGATTTCTTTTTTATTTACAATTTTTTTATTTCTTTATTTCTTATTGCGGGCAATCAACTTTTGTTAATGTATTTTTTGCATCAAATTTTAATTTTGTTTTATCTTTAAAAGACACTTTATTGTTAGCATCAACTACATCTCCATATCCTTCAATAAGGGTTCCGTCTTTTTGCAAAAAAACCACTTCTCTAACAGAAGAAACTCCTTCAGACATGAAAGTATAATCTGCAATTAATGTATCGCCTTTCATGTTTCCTATTAAGGTACCTTCGTTTTTATCTTTTCCTGTTAAGTTATAACTCAATTTTCCGTTTACTTCCTGATGAGAATTAACATTAAAACTTAAGGCTACTATATTACCGTTAAGTCTTGATGCATAACATTGATCTCCTGCCGGTTCCACAAGTTCTGCTTCTTTTGGAGGGTTTGGTTCTATTTGTGGAGGGGGAAGCGTAGCCTCTTTTTTACAGGAAATAAAAAGGGTTAAAATCATTATTGTAATTGCTGATACTTTTTTCATAATCTGATTTTTTTAATAATTAGTACTATAAAGTTAGTTCAAATAAAAAAAATCCATTCGCATAAACGAATGGATTTTTTATATAATTCCCATATGAGGGAATCGTTATTTTAAAAGAAATTAAGCGTCTAAATCAACTGTTGTTCTGCTTGCGATTTCTTTATATGTTCCGTTTTCTAATTTTTCACGAATTGCTTCAAAAGCAGTAAGTGTTTCATCAATATCTGCTAAGGTATGTGATGTTGTCGGGATCATTCTCAATAAAATAATTCCTTTTGGAATTACAGGATAAATTACAATCGACAAGAAAATACCGTAGTTTTCTCTTAAATCGTTTACCATTACCATTGCTTCCGGCACACTTCCTTCTAAATAAACTGGCGTTACACAAGTATTTGTGTCTCCAATATTAAAGTTTCTTGAACGTAGTCCGTTTTGTAATGCATTAACGTTTTCCCAAAGCTTATCTTTCAATTCCGGGTGATTACGCAATAATTCCAAACGTTTTAAAGAACCAATTGTCTGAATCATCGGTAACGCTTTTGCAAACATTTGCGAACGTAAATTATATTTCAAATAATCGATAATGTCTTTATCTGCAGCAATAAAAGCTCCAATATTTGCCATTGATTTTGCAAAAGTTGAGAAATAAACATCAATACCATCCTGACATCCCTGCTCTTCACCTGCTCCGGCTCCTGTTTTTCCAAGTGTACCAAAACCGTGCGCATCATCAACCAATAAACGGAAATTATATTTTTCTTTTAAAGCAACAATTTCTTTTAATTTACCTTGCTGTCCTCGCATTCCAAAAACACCTTCAGTAATAAAAAGAATACCTCCACCTGTTTCAAGTGCCATTTTGGTAGCTCTTTGCAGGTTTTTTTCCATACTTTCAAGATCGTTGTGCTTGTAAGTAAAACGTTTACCCATATGCAAACGAACACCATCAATAATACAAGCATGTGAATCTACATCATATACAATAATATCATTTTTAGTAACCAGCGCATCAATAGTAGAAACCATTCCCTGGTAACCAAAATTCAATAAATAAGCTGCTGGTTTCATTACAAACTCAGCCAACTCATTTTCTAACTGCTCATGGTATTTTGTATGTCCTGACATCATTCTGGCTCCCATAGGATAAGCTGCGCCAAATTGAGTAGCTGCATCGATATCTGCCTGACGAACCTCCGGATGATTTGCAAGACCTAAATAGTCATTCAAACTCCAATTTAAAATATTTTTTCCACCAAATTGCATTCTTGGACCAAGTTCACCTTCTAATTTAGGGAAAACAAAATAACCCTCAGCTTGCGAAGCCCATTTTCCTAATGGTCCTTTATTGTTCTGAATTCTTTCGAATAAATCTTTTACCATAAATATATTTTGAAGTAATAATTTTTATTTATACAGGGTGCAAAAATAATGATTATTATTCTAAAATAGAGTTAGCCAATTATTTTTATTAAAAAATATTGAAAATATTGAACTTTAGCTTCAATACTGTAACCTTTTTGCAAGAATTAACCAATCAATTATTTAATTATTAAATACAATTTTTGAAAAAATATAAGTAATATATGACTTTTATCATAATAAAAGACAAAACGGTCTTTTAATTTTACTTCAGATTTAAAACTAAAGTAAACCAATTATTATGAAAAAGAAGAATGATGCCCTTATTGTTATCAGGTTATTTGTATACACCTTTTTTTGTGTACTAATTTTATCTTCATGTAAAAAAAGTGAAGAACCAGTCGATTACACTACAATTAAAACAGAAGGACAAATGGATGCCGAACTTACCGCTCCGCCAATGGTACCAAAACCAATTGGAAAAAGAGCAGCCATGAAACTGAAGGTAAACATGGAAATTAAGGAACAGGAAGGCACAATGACAGATGGTGTAAAATATACGTACTGGACATTTGGAGGATCTGTTCCCGGAAGTTTTATCAGAACGCGTGTGGGCGATGAAGTAGAATTTCATCTAAAAAATCATCCGGACAATAAATTACCACATAACATCGATTTGCATGCCGTTACTGGCCCTGGTGGAGGTGCAACATCATCTTTAGTAGCTCCCGGACATGAAAAGGTGTTTAGTTTTAAGGTTATAAATCCGGGGCTTTACGTTTACCACTGCGCGACTGCTCCTGTGGGAATGCATATTGCCAACGGAATGTACGGTTTGATTTTGGTTGAACCAGAAGGCGGACTTCCTCCGGTTGATAAGGAATACTATGTAATGCAGGGCGATTTTTACACGCAGGGTGAATATGGAGCCAAAGGACTTCAGCCTTTTGATATGAATAAAGCGATTAAAGAAACTCCTGATTATGTTGTTTTTAATGGAAAAGTAGGATCGATGACAAACGGAAATGAACTTACCGCAAAAGTGGGCGAAACAGTACGTTTATTTGTAGGGAACGGTGGTCCGAATTTAGTTTCTTCTTTTCATGTTATTGGAGAAATCTTTGATCATGTTCACGTTGAAGGCGGTACAATGATGAATGAAAATGTTCAGACTACATTAATTCCGGCGGGCGGATCTGCAATTGTTGATTTTAAAGTAGAAACTCCGGGAAATTTCATCTTAGTTGACCACTCTATTTTTAGAGCCTTTAATAAAGGTGCTTTGGGAATATTAAAAGTTGAAGGTGCCGAAAATAAAAACATTTATTCAGGTACTATTCAGGAAGGTATTTATTTGCCGGAAGGTGGAACTATCCAAAAAATGCCTGAAACTAAAACCGCAGTAACAACAACTCCAAAAAGAACTTTGGCTGATAAAATAAAAATTGGAAAAGAAATTTTCGGGACAACTTGTTTTGCCTGTCACCAATCTGAAGGGCAAGGAATTCCGGGGGCTTTCCCTCCTCTTGCAAAATCAGATTATCTTAATGCAGATTCAAAAAGAGCTATCAAAACAATTTTACATGGTTTAAGCGGTGAAATTACTGTAAATGGTAAAAAATTTAATAGTGTGATGCCAGCGCAAAATCTTTCAGATGATGAAATAGCCAATGTTATGACTTATATATATAGTAACTGGGGTAATAATAAAACAGAAGTTACACCGGAAATGGTTAAGGCACAACGCTAAAATAGAAACAATGGCAAAAAACATTTATATTATTTTTCTATTCTTGGTTCAGATTGGATTCTTAAGAGCGCAAGAGTCGAAAATGGTTCCGGTAAAAGAGGGTTCATTTGTCCCTCTTTACGGGGCCACATCGAAAAATCCGGTAAAAGTAAAATCGTTTTTTATAGATGTTTATCCTGTTACTAATGCTGAGTTTTTAAGTTTTATCAAAAAAAATCCAAGCCTTAGCAAATCTAAAATAAAAGGCATTTTTGCCGATGAAAGTTATTTAGCTTACTGGAAAAATGATCTTGATTTTGGAAATGTAAATCCTAAATCGCCTGTAACAAATGTTTCGTGGTATGCCGCCAAAAAATACTGCGAGTGTCAGGGAAAGCGTTTACCAACAATGGATGAATGGGAATATGTAGCTATGGCTGATGAGAAAAAAACAGATGCCAGAACCAAAACAGAATTCAATAAGTACATTTTGTCCTGGTATGAAAAATCAAAAACCTACGAAAATTCAATTGGGCAAACATTTAAAAATTACTGGGGCGTTTATGATATGCATGGATTAGTTTGGGAATGGACCGCTGATTTTAACAGCATTTTTTTATCAGGAGAATCCCGAAAAGATAAAAGTGAAGACAAAAATCTTTTTTGCGGCGGCGCATCTGTCAATGCAACTGATTTAATGGATTATGCTGCATTTATGCGATATGCTTTTAGAGGAAGTCTAAAAGCGCAATATTCGACCCGAAATCTTGGTTTCAGATGTGCTGATACAAAGAAACTTTAATTTTAAATTATTAAAAATGAATAAAACTATACTGGTGCTCTTTATTCTTCTTTTTACTTTACAAAGCTGCAAAGACTCTGAAAAAAAAGAAAGCCAACCGATACCAAAAAGCAAAGAAATTAGTGATTTATCAATCTATAATTTACCCTCTGAATGGACAACTCAGGATGGAAAAAATATCGAATTAAAAAGTTTAAATGGTAATGTTCTTGTCATGGTAATGATTTACACATCGTGCAAGGCTGCCTGCCCAAGATTAGTGGCAGACATGAGATCTATTGAAACAAAACTGGACAAACAAACTAAAAAAAACGTAAAACTTATATTGGTAAGTATTGATCCTAAAACCGATACTCCGCAAAGATTAAAGGCTTTTGCAATAGAAAATAAAATGAATCAGGATCCCTGGATTTTTCTTCGCTCTACAGAAGAAAACACACGCGAATTTGCTGCTGTACTTGCGGTAAATTATAAGCAAATTTCGCCAATCGATTTTTCGCATTCAAATATTATAAGTGTTTTTAATCCAAAAGGCGAATTAATATACCAGCAAGAAGGTTTAGGAGTAAATAACGATAAAACCATAACCATAATAAACGAAGAAGCTAAAAAAATTAAATAGGTTGATTAGTCGAAAAACAAGAGAAGATTTTAATTAATCAACTCTTGTTTTTTTGTTTATAATTGAAGTTACAATCAAAATTAATCCTGATACAATTAAAAAACTCGCTGCAAAAATGCTTTCGTAATATCCGGGAAGTTTTCCTCTGTCAAAATAAAAAAATGATCCCTGAAGAAATAACAAAACTTCGGTAGCAATATATCCCAAAATAAAAAGCTTCATTCCTAAACAAAGTAAATAAGACTGATTTGAAAGCATTTTATTTTGAATTAATATTCCGAACAAAAAACCGGTAATTACACCCAATGATGTTAAGTGGATAAATCCAATTACAAAATTTCTTACCTGATGAGAAGTTTCAGCCAGACAAGGTAACAAAACCAATAATTGCAAGCTTATTTTTAGAAATAAAGAACCAAAAGCCAACCCATAAACTATTTTGGTTGTTGAATTTAAACTGGCTTTAAAAGTCTTTAGTTGAGCTTTTAGCATTTTATAGAAATATACAAAAGCCAAAAGCTGGAGGAAAACGCCACAAGCATTTATCCATTTTAATATTTTCATATCAACAAACCAACTAACAGGAAATGCAACCGTTAAAAGGATTGAAATAATTAGCAAAATTTGGAATATTCTAAAATATTTTAGATTGATTCCACCCTTAAATTGTTGTAAAAACAATGCTAAAACTGCTATTAAAAACCAGCCATTAAATTGAAAATGAAGAAAAAACTGAATTGCAATTTGATAAAAAACACTTTGCTTACCCAATGTACTTATTGCCGGACCAAGACACCAGACTCCAAAAGTGGAAAAAACCATAAACAGAATCGAGATCAATAAAAGCCTTTTATTATAGGTTTTATCAGCTACTGTATCTTTCCAAACGAGCCGGCAAAAAACATAACTTAATAAAATATGTGCTGTCGAAAATATAATCGAAAACAATCCATAACCCTGAACAGGAAAAGCAATCATCATTCCGATAACCGCACATTCTGTCGTCCAGAACAATTGATTGTAAATTGGTTTCTCTCTTTTATCATTTGGAACAAAAAAATGAATGATTAAAATATAAATCATCATGTAAATCCAACCTAACATGGCGACATGTGAATGTGCATGAAGCAGATAAATATAATTTACATTTAAAGGAAAAAGGTATGAAAAACGCAATAGCAAACCCATAATTGAAGCTATGAGAAAGTTGAGAAAACAACAAAGTACCCAACTTTTTTCCGAATTCAGTTTAAAATGTATTTTCATTTCTTTTCAAATAAAAATGCACCAAACATAAGTCAAATTTGTGATTTAGTTGGTGCATTAATTTCTAAATTAGTTAGTTTTAGGCAAATTCCTCTTCCAGAATTACAGCTTTAGGAAACAGGATATTATTTTCAAGATGAATGTGTTTGTGCAAATCTTCTTCAAATTCTTTTAACATAGCAAATGTTACTTTATAAGTTGTACATCCATCAGCTGGTGGCGTATAATTATCAGTCAGTTTTGCAATTTCACTAAAACGATCTCCTTCATTTTCATGTTCCTGCATCATCATCGCAATAGGATTTGAAACTGTCCCGAAAGAAGGCTGTGTTAAAACTCCATTAGATTCTTTCGTTTTTACCATTCGTTTAATAAAAGGAAATAACATTAATTCTTCCTTTTTCATATGTTGTGACAATTCTCCTGCACCTGCCGTAAATAGCTCATTAATTCTAAATAATTCCGGATGTCCTCCGCCATGAACTTTACATAATTTATCTAGAAACTGCGTCAAAATAGTTGTTTTATCTTCAACATAACGATGGTGTGTTTTTTCAATATAATCGACCAATAAATCTAATGGCCAGGAATTAAAATCTATTGTATTTCCGTTTTCAGACTGTAGTACATCAAAAACGTTTTGCATTAATACATCTGCATCAATATCTTGTTTTTCGCAAACTTCCGTTATGGTTCTGTTTCCTTTACAACAAAAATCGATTTGATATTTTGTAAAAACTGCCGCTGTTCTAAAATCCTGTGCTACAAATGACCCTACTGTTTTATTCTTTAAATTTTCCATTTTTTTTAGATTTAGTTATTTGTGATTTCTAATCAATTTCAATAAAAGATAAAATTATCTTTTATTGAGATATAAAAAAACTCTAATGCATCATAAAACATTAGAGTTTTTTATGTTTATTCTACAATTAAAACACCTTTCATCATGGCAAAATGTCCAGGGAAAGTACATAAAAAGTTATATGTTCCTTTTTTATCAATTGTAAATTCTATTGTATCTTCTTCTCCTCCACCAAGTAATTTAGTGTGGGCAATAATTGATGCTTTTTCTGAAGCAGGAATATAATCAGTATCTTTTGCTGTAATAGCTTTTGTGGCAAAAGCAGCCTCATCTGTACCTTCCTGTAAAATAACCAGATTGTGTCCCATGGCTTCTTTTGGTATTTTACCTACATGCTTTAAAGTTAAAGTTATTGGCTTCCCGGCAGTTGCTCTTAATTCGCCTGTATTAAATTGCATTTGATCGTTTCCTTCAACAACCAAAACGTTGCTTACTGCAGTTGCCGCCTGCCCTTCTCCTTCTGTAGTTTCATTTACTTCTGTTGACTCTTCAGTTGGTGCAGTTTCTTTTTTCCCACAAGAGGTTATGGCTAAAAATCCCATTAACACAAGCATCGAAATTTTGACTTTTTTATTCATTATTAAGTATTTAAATTATAAAATTTTATTCGTTTTTGTTCAATATTTTAAGATGAAAATTGCCCGAATTAACTCCCGAAGCTAATTCTTCTAATGTTGTATTGGTTAACATGGTAAGAAGCAATTCCCGTATTTTTTTAAATTCATTATGAACCGGACAAGGATGTGTTTCTGAACATTCTTTTAATCCAATTCCGCAACCTTTATATATAGTGTTTCCATCAATTGCATCTACAATCTGAATTAATTTGATTGATTTTACGGCTTCTTTCGAAACTTCAAATCCTCCGCCCACTCCTTTTGCAGAAGCTATGATTCCGTTTTTGGTTAAAATCTGCATTATTTTGGCCGTAAACGGTTCAGGAGAATCAATTTCTTTTGACACATCTTTTATTCCAACCCGAACACCTTCTGATGATTTGGTTGCGATAAATATAGAAGCCCGAATCCCGTACTCGCACGCTTTTGAAAACATATTAAGTTGATTAAATTCCATACAAATATATTCAAACCTATATTAAAAGACAAATTTATCTTTAATTAATTTTTATAGAAAATATCTTATTTATAACCAAAATAATTTATTAGTAACAAAAGACATATTTATCATGAAGTCTAAATAAAAACCAATTTTAGTTTTACCTTTGTTTTCTAACTTGTAAATAATGCCTTTAAATAACGTAAAAGACTTAAAACTAGCTGTTCTTATTGATGCCGACAACGTTCCGTACAGTAACGTAAAAGGTATGATGGAAGAAATCGCTAAATTTGGCACACCAACTACTAAGCGTATTTATGCAGACTGGACCAAACCAAACTCAAATGGGTGGAAAGGCGTTTTACTCGAACATGCCATTACTCCTATCCAACAATACAGTTATACGGTTGGAAAAAACTCATCAGATTCTGCATTGATTATCGACGCAATGGATTTACTTTATTCAGGAAAACTGGATGGTTTTTGCATCGTTTCAAGCGATAGCGATTTTACCCGTTTGGCAATCCGTTTGCGTGAATCAGGCATGAAAGTTATTGGTATTGGCGAAAAGAAAACTCCAAACTCATTTATTGTTGCCTGCGACAGGTTTATTTATATTGAGGTTTTGGATGGAGCAATCCAAAAGAAAAAACTTAAAGCTACCGCAGATGCTAAAAAACCTGTTGAAAAGCCTGTTGAAAAACCTACCGAAAAAGCACTACACAAAATAGACAAACAAACTATTGACCTTATAGAAGCTACAATTGAAGATATTGAAGATGATGACGGCTGGGCATTTTTGGGAGATGTTGGAAATTTAATTGTGAAGAAAAAACCAGAATTTGACCCAAGAAATTATGGATTTTCTAAGCTTACGCCAATGCTAAAATCTTTAACTGATATTCTTGAAATTGATGAAAGAGAATCAGATAAAAAAGGAATCAAACATGTCTATGTTAGATTACGATTCAATTAATTATTACTTTATTACCTTTTAATTTTTTAAAAACATGAGAAAAAAATTCTTTATCTACGGATTCTTATTGTTTCTAATTGTTGCAGCAACTTATTATTATACCGAGCGCGGTTTTTTACTCGTTATAATTTTACCAATACTATTAGTGGTTGGTGTTTATAACGCCATTCAAACAAAACATGCCATATTAAGAAACTTTCCGGTTTTAGGTTATTTCAGATATTTATTCGAAATGATTGCACCGGAAATTCAACAATACTTTATTGAAAGATCTACAGACGGAAAACCGTTTTCAAGGAACCAGCGTTCTTTGGTTTATCAAAGAGCTAAAAATATAGATTCAAGTACACCTTTTGGAACACAGCTAAACTTAAATCATGATAGTTACGAAGGAATAAAACATTCCATTTTTCCGGCAAAAGTAAATGAAGAACTGCCGCGTGTATTGGTTGGTGGAAAAGATTGCAAACAACCTTATCTTGCTTCTTTATTTAATGTTTCGGCCATGAGTTTTGGTTCGCTAAGCGAAAATGCGGTTCGTGCCATTAATATTGGTGCTAAAAAAGGAAATTTCTACCAAAATACAGGAGAAGGTGGTTTAACCGAATTTCATCTTGCAGGCGGTGGTGATATTACCTGGCAAATTGGTACAGGTTATTTTGGCTGTCGCGATGATGATGGAAATTTCAGTCCTGAAAAATTCTCAGAAAAAGCCAATCTGCCAAACGTAAAAATGATTGAGATTAAACTTTCGCAAGGCGCAAAACCAGGTCATGGAGGTGTGCTTCCGGCGGCAAAAAACACAGAACAAATTGCCAAAATCAGAGGTGTTAAACCGCATACGATGATTCTTTCTCCTCCCGGTCACCATGCTTTTTCTGACGGTAAGGGACTTATTCATTTTATTGCACAATTACGTAAATTATCAAACGGAAAACCAATTGGATTTAAATTGTGTATTGGTAACACCAACGAATTTGAAGCGCTTTGTCATGAAATGATTGCCGAAGATATTTATCCTGATTTTATAACTGTTGATGGTGCTGAAGGTGGTACAGGAGCAGCTCCTTTAGAATTTGCTGATGGTGTTGGAATGCCGTTTGAACCTGCATTAATTTTTGTCAATAAAACACTTATCGCATTAAATATTCGTGATAAAATAAGAATTATTGGAAGCGGAAAAATCATTTCAGGCTATTCTATTTTACATGCAGTTGCCCTGGGTGCTGATATGTGTAATAGTGCGCGCGGATTTATGTTTTCACTAGGTTGTATTCAGGCGCTTCGTTGCCATAATAATGAATGTCCAACCGGAGTTGCGACCCAAAATAAAATGCTAATGAAAGGTTTGGTTGTCACCGATAAATCAGATCGTGTGTATCATTTTCATAAAAACACTTTACACGCTGCCAATGAACTTTTGGCTGCAGCCGGCAAAACATCTTTTGCGGATGTTGGCCCTAATATTTTTATGCGTGGAGACGAATTCACACATCTTTCAGATATTTATTTTCCTGACATCCTAACCAATGTTAGAAAACATTAAAATAAAAAATCCTCTTTGTTATTTCAAAGAGGATTTTTTATTTTTTACAAATTATGTTTTTGATATTCATTCAAATTAAAGCTTTGCTGTTTCTTTTCCAGCTACAGAACCATTTTCTAAAACAGCCAATTCTTCTTTATCAACTAATTGCTGAGCAAGAATTATATTGTTGTAGGATAAAAAGTACACATCAAACTTTACTCCTTCTTCAATTAACGATGGAGAAATTTGATCGTTTTTAACCATTTCTTTAAGCAAATCAGGAAAAGTGTCTTTATAAGCCAGTTTGTTTATTTCAGTTCCTTCTAAATTGGTTTCAATTCTTATTTCAATTTTATTGTCATTTAAAAATGCTTTAGCACTAGTACTAACAACATTTCCTCCTTTTATAGAAGATGAAGTATTATAATTACTTACATGTTCCTGAATTTTCTGCTTGGTGTTTTTACAGCTTATCAACAACAATACAAAGGCAAAGACAAATACGATTTGAGTAATTTTTTTCATAATTTTTTGGTTTTATGGTTAAATATTAACTCAAACATAACAAACTTTACAGACAAAAACAATATAAGTTAATAAAAACAAAAACCTAACCACTTGAATATAAATAAATTATTACAAAACTAAAAATCCTATCAGACACAAAAAAAGCCCTTTAAACATATTTTAAAGGGCTTTCATTTTTTTAACTAAGTCGATTATTTTTTTATTAATTCCGACATAGTCTCAGCGTTTACTATTTCTTTTACAAACACGGTATTGTCATCAGCCAAAAAATAAATATCAAATTGCACGCCTTCATTTACTAATTCTTTCGGAATTTGATCTTTATTAAGCATCTCTCTCAATAAATCCGGAAATCGTTTTATAGTTGCCGTTTTATTAGATTCGTTTTGTTCTAAATTAGTTTCAAAACGCAATTCGATTTTGTTGTCATTGATATATCCTCTGGCAGTAGTAAGCGTTACATTTTCTGCTTTAAAACTGGGAGCGGTGCTATTATAAGTGGCAACATATTCCTGAAGCTTCTGTTTTGTATTTTTACAGCTTATCAGGGTCAAGATTACAATAATTGCAAACAAAGATTGGGTTATTTTCTTAATCATAACATTAAAATTATTTTAGTTTTTGAAGTCTTAAAAGTGCCTCAAGATAATAATAATCGGCGTAATTAATGGAACAATCTATTTCGCTTCCGGCAGGTTTATGTCCGGTTGAATGCAATAAGAATGCTGAGTTCACTTCATGACTTTGATAATGCTCCGAAAGTTCAACAATCATCTTTTTAGATTTTGAAAGATATTCATTTTTCAGGTTTTTATCTTTTGTATAAGAACTCAATTCAATAAGTGCCGAAGAAACAATTGCTGCTGCAGAAGCATCTCTTGGCTCGTTTGGAATATTGGGTGCATTAAAATCCCAATACGGAATTAAATCCTCAGTCGTTAATTTATCCAGATAAACACGAGTTACTTTATGAGCAAAATCTAGAAATTTAGGGTCTTTTGTTTCTCTGTAAGTCATTGTAAAACCATAAATTGCCCACGCCTGACCTCTCGCCCACATGCTATCGTCGCTATAACCCTGTGCTGTTCTTCCTTTTATTTTTTTACCTGTTTCATAATCATAAATTAAAACATGATAAGAACTGTAATCAGGCCTAAAATGATTGTGCATTGTAGTTTCGGCATGTTTGACTGCAATGTCGTACAGCTTTTTATTTCCTCCGTTTTTAGATGCCCAAAAAAGCAATTCTAAATTCATCATATTATCAATAATCGTATTGTGACCTCCGTATTTATTATGCGGCCAGGACTGAATTGTTCCAACTTTTGGATTAAAAAGTGTCGCCAAAGTATCGGCTGTTTTCAGTATAACGTCTTTGTATGCCTTGTTTTTCGTTAATCGATAACCATTTCCGAAACTATTAAAAATTTGAAATCCAAGATCGTGATCATTTGCTTTGCTAACAGATAAAGGAGTTAAGAATCTACTGAATTTGTCTGCTTCTCTTTCCCATTTTTTATCTCCGGTTACTTCGTACAAATACCATAATTCTCCGGGCCAGAATCCGCTTGTCCAATCTTTATAATCGACAAATTTCCATTCTTTACTTCCTGTTGGGATACTTCTTGGCGAGGTTCCGTCATTTGGAATTACAGTTAATGTTTTCGATGCTTGTTCTGCACAATAATCGAGTTGTTTTTTAATATCAAACGAATTATTTTTTTGTGAATAGGCCATATTCATAAAAGATAAAAAGGTCATTAAGGCAATAAAAATGAGTTTTTTTGTAAACATTGTGGTTATAATTTTGGGTAGATAGTTTTGTTTTTAATTGATTAGATAAATTTATAAAATAAAGCTGACCTTTGTGAATCTTTGTATTTTTGTGTACCTAAAATGTACGAATGATTTTTGTTTGGAGATCGAAAAGTTCATTAAAACCAAACCACAATCTTGTCATCCCGAGGAACGAGGGATCTCCGTAAGCAGCTCGACAAAGATTGGCGATTTTGAATAAGGAGTTTCTTGCGGAGATCCCTCGTTCCTCGGGATGACAAAAATACGAACATACGTATTTTTCTTACTCAAGTGTCTGTGTAATTTTATCAATATTTAAACTATTTGCCATCGCTGTAAATATTTGATAATAAACATCTTTATTCTCATATAATTCATCGTGTGTTCCTTGCTCTACACATTCTCCTTTTTCTAATACAATAATATGCGAAGCATCAATAATTTGAGAAATGCTATGCGAAATAATAATTACGGTTCTGTCCTTTTTTATAGCATCCAGAGATTTTTTTATTTGCTCTGTTGCAATGGCATCCAAACTTGCTGTGGGTTCATCCAGAAAAATAATTGGCGGATTTTTTAAAAACAATCTGGCAATTGCAATTCGCTGCTGTTGCCCGCCTGAAAGTAAATGTGCATCAGAATCATATCCTTTTGGTAATTGTATTACTTGTTCGTGAATGTATGCTTGCTTGGCTGCATCAATAATTTCTGATTTTGTAGCATCAGGATTTCCATAAAGAATATTCTCGGCAATTGTGCCTTTAAAAATATGATTCTTCTGCAAAACCAAACCAATATTTTTACGTAGAAAATCAGTATCGTAATCATTTAAATCTACTCCGTCTAAATAAATTTTTCCTGATGAAGGCAGATAAAACTTATCTAACAAATTGATAATAGTACTTTTGCCCGCACCGCTAAGTCCGACCAATGCGCTGGTTTCATTTGGCTTAATGGTAAAATTAATATTTGAAAGCGCTTTGGTCCCATTCGGGTAAACAAAATCTACATTTTTTACTTCTATAAGTCCAACAATTTTCTCCGGAATATAATCTCCACTTGTTTCTTTTTCCCTGTCAGATTCTAAAATTTCAAAAAATCCTTCTGAATAAATCAAAGCATCATTTACTTCATCGTAAATGCGATGTAATTGTCTAATTGGAGATGAAACATTGTTAAACAACATGATATGAAACATAATTGCACCAATTGTCATCGTATTATTCAAAACAAAATAAGCAGTCAGGATAATGATAATCACAACTCCAATTTGTTCAATAAAACCTTTTATACTTTCAAAAATGAAACTCGTTTTTCTGGTTGCCAATTGATTTTCGGTCATTTCAAATTGAATATTTTTATGACGATCGGCTTCCATTGGTTCACGAACAAAAGATTTAATAACCGTTATAGATTCTATTAAACTTATGATTCCGTTATTCTTTGTTTCACGATAATTCCGCATTCTCCTTCTAAAACCGCTTAATTTACTGGCTTGCAATTGGCTTACATAAAAATAAATAGGAATAATACACAAGCTTACTAAACCAACATACACATTGGCATAAAACATCAATATCAATGCAACAAAAGCATTTGCAAATAAGGGCAGGATATCAATAAAAAAATTCTGAACCAATCTTGTCAAACTGCTGATTCCTAAATCTATTCTGGTTTGAAGTTTTCCGCTTTCATTTTCATTAGAGGTGTAAAACTCCATTCTGTAAGTCAGAATTTTTTCGACTATTGACTGAGAAATATCACGGGTTATAAAAATTCGCAGTTTTTCTCCATAAAACTTCTGTCCAAACTGTACTATCGAATAAACCAACTCTTTAGTAAGCAATACAATACTAATAATCTCTAATAAATGAAATCCTTTGGACAAAGGTTCATGCGCTACCATCAATTTACTGATAGAATCAACTGTATACTTTAATATTAAAGCATTTACCTGTGCCGCAAATGAACCTAAAAAAGTAAGCAGTAAAGTAGCAATTACCATTTTTCGATACGGTTTAACAAAAGGTGTTATTTTTTTATAGAGCGCGGATATCTGCATTTATTTATTTTTTTTGGCAACTATCAAATATAAGAATTCTAAATTTGTGTTTTCAATTACTCATATCTAAACTCGTAATTATGCAACTTGTTTTCGCATCAAACAACTTAAATAAAATCAGGGAAATTCAAAGTATCCTAAACGGATCAATACAATTACTAAGCCTCGAAGAAATTGGCTGTCACGAAGAAATTCCTGAAACAGCTGATACTATAGAAGGAAATGCGATTTTGAAAGCCAATTATGTGACTGAAAAATATGGTTACGATTGTTTTGCAGATGATACAGGTTTGGAAGTTAAGACTCTAAATGGAGAACCTGGTGTATATTCAGCAAGATATGCGGGCGAACAAAAAAATGCTGACGATAATATGAATAAACTTTTAGATGCCTTAAAAGGCAAATCAGATCGCAGCGCACAGTTTAAGACCGTTATTGCACTAAATATAAAAGGAGAACAGCATTTATTTACCGGAATTGCAAAAGGGGCAATTACTCTGGATAAAACTGGAAATCATGGTTTTGGATACGATCCTATATTTCAGCCTGAAAATTATACTGAAACATTTGCTGAATTATCTTCAGATATTAAAAATAAAATCAGTCACCGTGCGAAAGCAACTCAGCAACTAATTGATTTCCTGAACTCCACAAAATAATTGTTTTAAATACAACATATTAAAGGGTAAAATTTATATTACTAGACGTAAAATTATTCATTCTAACATCGAATTGATATTGCGACAAACATAACTTTTTGATAATCAAATCATAACAAATGCATAATTCTTAAAAATGCATTAGTTTATGTGAAATATTAACAGTAATTTTGCACCCTATTTTAAAAATATATATGAATAAATTTGAACAATTAGGATTGAATGAATCGTTACTGAAGGCGATTTTAGATCTAGGATTTGAGAATCCGTCAGAAGTACAGGAGAAAGCGATTCCCCTATTATTGGAAAAAGATACAGATATGGTTGCGTTGGCTCAGACAGGGACAGGGAAAACGGCAGCTTTCGGTTTTCCGCTAATTCAAAAAATTGATGCTGACAACAGAAATACACAAGCATTAGTTTTATCGCCAACACGAGAACTTTGTTTACAGATTACCAACGAACTTAAAAACTACGCAAAATACGAGAAAGGTATTAATGTGGTAGCAGTTTACGGCGGGGCTAGTATTACAGAGCAAGCTAGGGACATTAAGAGAGGCGCACAAATTATTGTGGCTACTCCGGGAAGAATGCAAGACATGATTAACAGAGGTTTAGTAAACATTAAAAATATAGATTACTGTATTCTTGATGAGGCTGACGAAATGTTAAACATGGGATTTTATGAGGATATCGTTTCTATTTTATCTGATACTCCTGATCAAAAAAGTACATGGTTGTTCTCTGCAACTATGCCACAAGAGGTTGCCAGAATTGCAAAACAATTTATGAGCGACCCGGTTGAAATTACTGTTGGAGCTAAGAACTCAGGTTCTGCAACAGTTTCTCACGAATTTTACTTAGTAAATGCACGTGATCGTTACGAAGCTTTGAAACGTTTAGCTGATGCTAACCCGGACATTTTCTCTGTGGTTTTCTGTCGTACTAAAAGAGATACTCAGGCCGTAGCCGAAAAATTAATTGAAGATGGATACAGCGCTGCTGCATTGCATGGAGATTTATCTCAGGCGCAACGTGATGGCGTAATGAAATCTTTCCGTGGAAGACAAATTCAGATGCTTGTTGCTACTGACGTTGCTGCACGTGGTATTGACGTTGATAATATTACTCACGTAGTAAATTACCAACTTCCTGACGAGATTGAAACATACAATCACCGTTCTGGACGTACTGGTAGAGCTGGAAAATTAGGAACTTCTATTGTAATTGTTACAAAAAGTGAGTTGCGTAAAATTTCTTCTATTGAAAGAATTATCAAACAAAAATTCGAAGAAAAAACAATCCCATCTGGAATTGAGATCTGCGAAATTCAATTATTGCACTTAGCAACTAAAATTAAAGATACTGAAGTTGATCACGAAATTGACAACTATTTACCAGCTATTAACAATGTTCTTGAAGGTTTATCTAAAGAAGAATTGATTAAGAAAATGGTTTCAGTAGAATTTAACCGTTTTATTGCTTATTACAAAAAGAACAGAGATATTTCTACCCAATCTGGAGAAAGACGCGAAAGAACTGATTCTGAGCCAAGAGAATTCAATAATAACGGAGCAGTTCGTTATTTTGTAAACATCGGTTCAAGAGACAACTTCGATTGGATGACTCTTAAGGATTACCTGAAAGAGACATTAGATTTAGGTCGTGATGACGTTTTCAAAGTGGATGTAAAAGAAGGTTTCTCTTTCTTTAACACTGATCCTGAGCACACTGATAAAGTAATGGAAGTATTAAACAACGTACAATTAGAAGGACGTCGTATTAATGTTGAAATTTCTAAAAATGATGGTGGCGGAAGACGTGACCATAACGGACGCTCTGGCGGTGGACGTTCTTCTGGAGGGCCAAGACGTGAAGGTTCTGGCGGAGGCAGTTTCGGACCAAGACGTGAAGGTTCTGGTGGCGGAGGTTTTAGAAGCGACAGAAATTCAGCTCCAAGAGAAGGAGGCGGTTTTAGAAGTGATAGAAACTCATCTGCTCCAAAAAGAGAAGGTGGTTTTAGAAGCTCTACTCCAAGAACCGAAGGAGGTTCAGACAGAGCTCCAAGACGTTCTGACAGCTTTGGTGATTCACCAAAACCAAGAAGACCAAGAAGAGACTAATAAGTCAATATCTTAAAATACAAAATCCCAAATTCCAGACATACTTGGAATTTGGGATTTTTTTTATATAAAAATCTCCTTCTGAATTGACGAGTCTTGTAATTCAAACAAAATTTAAATCTCCTTGCTCCTTTTTACTTAAATACTAAAAGCAGCAATTCTTGCTTTGTTAATTTTCTGATAATTATATTCGAAGACTGCGAAATATTTAATCCCGATTTACTACTTTTAGTGCTTTAAATCAGGATATGAAATATTTCGCAGTTTTCTTTTTTACACTATTCTCAACTTTTGGTTTTGCACAAGACACAGAATCTAATGTTCCGCAAAGAGTATCAGGATACATTATCAATGACAATAGTAAACAACCTCTTCCTAACGTAAATATCATTAACACAAACAAAGTTCGTGGAGCAAAATCTGACGCTAAAGGATACTTTGAAATTGATGTACAGCCAAATGATACGATTCACTTTTCGATTTTAGGTTTTCAGTCTTTGAGAATTAGAGTTACGAATGACTGGATAAAAAATAAAGTAACCAGAATTCAGCTTACTGAAAAAGCGATTGCACTTGAAGAAGTTATCATTGCGCCTTTTAGTTTAACCGGTTATCTTGAAGTTGACTCAAAATTAATTCCTACCAAAGAAAATTATCGTTACAGCATTTCAGGTCTTACACAAGGTTATGAAGCCGGAGAATATTCGCCAAATGCTTTTGGAAAGGTATTAGGATCTATTTTTAATCCAGCTGACGTTTTATATGGTTTCTTTGGAAAAAATGGAAAAGAGCTCAAGAAATTAAAGGAAATGAAGAAAGACGATACGGTGAGAAATCTTTTGGAATCAAAATACGATCGCGAAACTGTTTCTGTACTTTTAGGCGTTAGTAAAGATGAAATTCCGGAGATTTTGCAGCGCTGCAACTATTCTGATTCTTTTATTCAAACTGCAAATGATTTACAAATTATGGACGCAATTAGCGCCTGTTATGAACAATATAAAGTACTAAAACGTAATTAATTTTACCTTTTAACCAGAAAATCAAAATCCTCATTTACGATTCGTAACTGAGGATTTTTTGTTTAAACAATTAATCAATCCTAAAACCTGTGTAGAGAGAAAAAAAATACCACAGAGAACTCAAAGTATTTTTTAATATGCTAAGTTTTGTAAAAAACACAAAGTTCACAAAGCTTTGCGGACTTTGATTGTGTAACACAACTTAAACCTTAGCGAACTCTGCAGAAAAACCTTTGCTTTCTCTGCGTTAAAAAATAATTAGCCAGTATAAAATTTTTAATATTCCCCCACAACATTTAGCATAAATCAAAAAAACATCCATTAACTAAAACAAAAAACCATGATTACAATACCTTTTCAAACTATTGACTGGACACAAATTGAAAAAACAGAACATCCGGGAGAAACCGGAACAGCTTATTGGCAAACGTTACAACTAAGCGGTTTACGCCTTCGAAAAGTAACTTATTCTGAAAATTATATGGCAGATCATTGGTGTCAAAAAGGGCATATTGTACATTGTATGGAAGGTGAATTTATAAGCGAATTAGAAAACGGAGAAAAATTTGAACTTTCAAAAGGAATGACTTATGTGGTTTCTGATGATGCAAGTTCGCATCGTTCTATAACAACAAAAGGCGTAGAATTGCTAATAATTGACGGAGACTTTTTAAAATAATATTCTACATAAAATCAGAATATTATAGTTATATTTACTTACATAAAAAAAGAAATAACTAAATTTAAATATCATGGCAAAGAGTCAAGACGCTAAAAAAACGGTTAAAAAAGAGCCGTTGAAAACAGCAAAAGAAAAGAAAGAAGAAAAAAGAGAAAAGAAAAATTCTCCTAAAAGAGACTAATTTTTGTATTCAGTCACAGTTTACAGTTCAGTCAAACTGAATACTGTAAACTGCGACTGTAAACTTTATTTTACCGGTATATTCGAAAGAATTTCTAATACAAATTTCCAATATTTTTGAGCAGATGAAATACTTGCTCTTTCATCTGGAGAATGGGCACCGTGAATTGTTGGTCCAAAAGAAATCATATCCATATCAGGATAATTTGTTCCTAAAATTCCGCATTCTAAACCAGCGTGACAAGCTACAACTTTTGGCTTTTCACCATTTTGTTTCTCATAAATTCCTACCAAAGTATCTAAAATTTCAGAATTTACATTTGGTGTCCAGCCTGGATAAGAACCGGAAAGTTCTACTTCGCAACCTACCAATTCAAACGCAGAACGCAATGAATTTGCCAAATCAAATTTTGAACTTTCAACAGAAGAACGCGTTAAACATCCAACTAAAATTTCACCATCTTTTACAATAACTCTGGCAATATTATTTGAAGTTTCAACCAAATCAGCCATGTCTGCACTCATTCTGTAAACACCATTATGAGCGGCATAAATTGCTCTGATGATTCCTTCCTGAACACCTAAATCCATTACTTTTTCTGGTAAATCGCATTTTACGATTTCAATAGTAAGATTTGGTTCAGTCGTTTTATATTCAGCTTTAATATCATTGATAATTTCCTGCATATCAAAAGTGTAGGCCTCATCAAACATTTCAGAAATAATTACTTTAGCAACACTTTCTCTCGGAATAGCATTTCGTAAACTTCCACCATTGATTTCAACAACTTGTAATCCGAAGTTTTCAAAACCATCAAATAACAAGCGATTCATAATTTTATTGGCGTTACCAAGTCCTTTATGAATATCCATTCCTGAATGTCCTCCATTAAGTCCTTTTACAGTAATAATATGACCAACTGAACCTTCAGGAACTTCTTCTTCATGATACGTTCTTGTAGCCGTTACATCAATTCCTCCAGCGCATCCTATATCAATTTCATCGTCTTCTTCTGTATCTAAATTCAATAAAATCTGTCCTTGAAGAATTCCTCCTTTTAAATTTAAGGCTCCCGTCATTCCTGTTTCTTCATCAATTGTAAACAACGCTTCAATTGCAGGATGCGGAATATCTTTACTCTCTAAAATGGCCATGATTGTCGCTACTCCTAACCCATTGTCAGCTCCCAGAGTTGTTCCTTTAGCACGAACCCAGTCACCATCAACATACATGTCAATTCCTTGCGTATCGAAATCAAAAACGGTATCTGCATTTTTTTGATGCACCATATCAAGATGTCCCTGCATTACAATTGCTTTGCGATTTTCCATTCCCGGCGTGGCAGGTTTTCTAATGATTACATTTCGAATTTCGTCTTCAAAAGTTTCTAAACCTAAGCTGTTTCCAAAGTTTTTCATAAACTCGATTACGCGTTCTTCTTTCTTAGACGGACGCGGAACGGCGTTTAAATCTGCAAATTTATTCCAAAGTGCTTTCGGTTCCAGATTTCTTATTTCCTGACTCATTATATTTTGTTTGAAGTTTAACAATTAAGAGCTCCAAAGTTACAAAGTTAAATACTTTTTTCGCCACAAATTTCACGAATTAGCACTAATTAAAATAGCTCTAAATCGGAATGTACAAATTAAAGGAAACAATTAATTAGTGAAAATTAGTGGAATTCGTGGCTAACTTTTTTTTATCATTCAATATTGTATTTATATTTACGTATCCAAAATTTAAATTGTGAAATCAAAATACATTTTACCCTTATTTCTATTAATTCAAATTATCTTTTTAAAAATCCTTCCCTATTTTCCGGATTTTGTTGAAGGCTTTTACAGCAACAATTTATTTGTTAGAATTTCACACTTTTCAAGATCGCTTTTAGGAAAAATTCCGTTTTCAGTCGGCGATTGCATCTATGCTGTTTTGCTTTTGTCTATAATAAGCTGGTTTTGGAAAATACGAAAAACATGGAAAACAGATTGGAAAGACCATCTTTTAAAAATTTTAGGCAAAATTTCAGTTTTTTACTTTTTCTTTCATGTACTATGGGCTTTTAACTATTATCGCGAACCTCTTTTCGAAAAAATGGAAATCAAAAGAGAATATACTGATGCTGAATTTTTAGCTTTTACAAAAAGACTAATAGTTAAGACGAATGAAATTCAATTTTCCATCACAAAAAATGACAATGCAAAAATTGTTTTTCCTTACTCTCAAAAGGAATCATTTCGAATGATCTTAAATGGTTATGATAATTTAGCCAAAGAACATCCTTATTTTAAATATAACATCTTAAGTGTTAAGAAATCATTATTCAGCACACCTCTGACATATATGGGGTTTGGCGGTTATTTAAATCCGTTTACTAACGAAGCACAAATTAATGACTTACTGCCAATGTACAACTTTCCTCAAACGACAGCTCACGAAATGGCACATCAAATTGGTTTTGCCAGTGAAAATGAATGCAATTTTATTGGTGTTTTGGCTTCTCTTAAAAACGACAATCTTTACTATCAATATGCAGGATATAGTTTTACATTACATTATTGTCTGGGAATCTGGAAATATAAAAACGAGAAAGTTTTTAATCAGTTAAAGAAATCAGTACATATTGGAATTTTAAAAAACTATAAGGAAAGCGAGGATTTTCACAAAAAATATAATACTTTTCTCGATGAAGGTTTTTATTTTCTTTATGATAATTTCCTGAAATCAAACAATCAAAAAGACGGTATGGACAGTTATAGTAAATTTTTAGATTTGATGGTGAATTATTATAAAACCAGAAAATTATAAGAGTTTGCCACGAATTACACGAATCGTCACGAATTTTTATTTCTCTTTATAATTACAAATTTATGCAGAATTTGGGAAATTTGTGAAATTCGTGGTAAAAAGAAAAACTAGTTGTAACAAAAATGATTTCATAACTACTAATACATTATGACCGAAAACCTAGAACAATCATTTGTTGCGCAATTGCAGGCAAATCAGAATATAATCCACAAGATTTGTAGATTATATACTGCCGGCGAAGATGCACATAAAGATTTGTTTCAGGAAATAACAATTCAGCTCTGGAAAGCGTATCCAAAATTTAGGGGCGACAGCAAATTTTCGACCTGGACGTACCGCGTTGCCTTAAATACCGCCATTACTTTATACCGCAAAACCAAACGAACCGTATCGACAGTAGAATATGAAAGCCATCAACATTTTGTAAAAGATGTTGATTACAATTATGAAGAGGAAGAACAAATTAAATTGATGTACAAAGCAGTTTATCAACTTAATGACATCGAAAAAGCATTAGTTTTTATGTATTTAGAAGACAAAGATTATCAAGAAATAGCCGAAACTCTCGGAATCAGCGAAGTGAATGCACGTGTGAAAATGAACAGAATTAAAGGGAAACTCAAAAAAATACTAAATCCTTAAAAATTATTTATGAAAGAACTGGATTTATTAAAAAAAGACTGGAAAAAGAACTCGGATTCTTTTGAACAAATTTCGGAAAATGAAATCTACAAAATGATTCATAAAAAATCTTCTTCGATCGTGAAGTGGATTTTGATAATAAGCATTTTAGAGATATTATTCTGGACAGTTTCAAACTTCTTTTTTAGTACAGATGAAATGCTGATTAAGATAAAACATGCAGAAATGATATTTTATCTTGAACTTTTAACCTATTTCAATTATATAGTAGTCCTGATATTTGTGTACTTTTTTTACAAAAATTACAAAACAATATCAACAACAGGTTCTACCAAATTATTGATGAGCAGCATTTTGAAAACCAGAAAAACAGTTCAATACTACGTTTGGTACAATTTAGGAATGGCTGTTTTAAGCTCAATCATCAGCTTTTTTATTGCCTTTGTATATAATCCCGAAATGGAATTTTTAAGAGATAAATTATCTTCAAACGGAAAAGCAATGATGATGACGGTTGGTATTTTATTTCTTGTAACTCTGGCCTTCTTAGGGATATTCTGGTGCTTCTACAGATTGTTGTACGGAACTCTATTGCGAAGGTTATATGCTAATTATAAAGAATTGAAGAAAATAGATTTTTAAAAAGGTTCAAAGGTACAGAGTGACAAAGGTTTTTTTTTTAAAACTCTAAGGTTCTTAGCTACTAAGTCCCGGTTTTCCAACCTAAAACAAAAGTTTTTCAATCTAAACTCTGAAATCTAAAATCATTAATATTCCCATCTTCTTAATTTGTTAAGTTCTTCTTCCGCTTTAATTTCTTCAGCAGGAATAACTTTTAAAAATGATGGATGCTGTTCGATGGCGTATTCTACTTTTTCAACTATTTCGTCGATTGTATCATTTTCATAATCAATATCAAGAGGTTCTTTGATGATGAAAGACTGCAAAATTCCTTTCTTTTTCATTCGCAAACCTTTTTTATCAAATGAACGACGGAAACCATCAATTACAATAGGAATTACAATAGGTTTATGTTGTTTGATGATATGTGCAGTTCCTTTTCTAACGGGTTTAAAAGATTTTGTAGTTCCTTGCGGAAATGTAATTACCCAGCCGTCTTCAAGCGCAATTCTGATGTTTTCGGTATCATTTGGGTTTACATCACGTTTTTCTGTTACATCGACACCTTTAGCCCGCCAGGTTCTTTCTACGGTAATAGCGCCAACATATGCCAAAATTCTTGGTAATAATCCGGCCTGCATAGTTTCTTTGGCTGCAACATAATACAAATTCATTTTAGGCTGCCACAAATAACCGATATTCTTAATTGTATCCTGACGTCCGCTTAAACTTGCATTAAACACATGAAACATAGCTACAACATCAGCAAAATAAGTTTGGTGATTGGATATAAACAAAACATTTGTATCAGGTAATGTTTTAATAATTTCAGATCCTTCAATCTGCAAATCATTAAACCCTCTGTATCTTCGGTGTGTCATAGCGCCCAAAATACGGATTAACCATTTCTTGATAAATAATATATGTCCGAAAGGATTTCGTTTAAACAATCCCATAGCAGTGTATTGTGTTATTTTTTGTTAGTTCGCAAACATACAAAAATTATTCGTTTAGCAATAGCAATAAGCAATTTCGGAAAAATTTTGTTATTCTTATGAATATCAAATTGTTAATTTTATGTTTTTACAAACTTTCCTGAAAACTCGTTTTCAAAACTTCTCTAAGTTCGCTTAAAATCATGGCTGTTGCCCCCCAAACGATATGATTTTGAATATTGAATGCGGGAACTAAAATATTAGATCCGTAAGAAGTTGACAATGTGGCTTCCATAATTATTTCATCGTCTAAAAAAATTGAAAGCGGCAACTCTATAATATCTGCTACTTCACGAACATCCGGATAAAATGAAAGTTCATCATGCGAAATTCCTAAAAAAGGATGTACCAAAAAATTACTTGGCGGAATATACATTGGAGAAAATTCCTTTATAATTTCTATCTTTTCAGATAAAATTCCCACTTCCTCCTGCGTTTCCCGCAGCGCAGTTGCTTCGTAACTAATATCAAAAGTCTCGTATTTTCCTCCCGGAAATGCTATTTGTGACGAATGAACTCCTTCATAAGCATTTCTGACTATCAAAACCAAATGGGTTTCTTTATTTTTTGGATACAAAAGCATCATTACAGCAGCAATTCTGGGATTTACAGCTTGTAAATCAAGATTTTTTAACGCTTCGGTACGCTCTTTTGGGGCCATTTTTATATGCGCAGCCTCTGCCGGAAGTTCAACTGGAATTAAATTAGGAACATATTGCAAAAAATCTTGAAAATCCATATTCAAAGTTTATTTTTGTACTTTCAAATAAAATATAAATATAGTTCAGAAAACGCGGTTCTACAAGTTTTCACAAATCAAAGCCATAAAAATGTACAGTAGAGAAGAATCACAAAAGTTAAAAAGAGAGTTTTGGGTGGCTTTCGCCGAAAAATATCCACGTAAATGGGTACTTTATGACACCAAAATCAAAGACTTTTCTTTTAAATTTTATGTAGATAATAAAAAAGCACAGGTCTTAATTGATATTGAACAGCGAAGCGATGAAAAACGAACTGCTTATTTCGAAAAAATAGAAGCTTTAAAAAATATTCTCGAAGAAGAATTTATAAAAGATCTGGTTTTTGAAAAGAACTATACGCTCGAAAGCGGTAAAATCATTAGCCGAATTTGGGTAGAAAAACAAGGTGTTGGTTTTAGCAACCGAAATAATTGGGATGCTATTTTCGATTTCTTCTTTGAAAACATGCACGCTCTTGAAATGTTTTATCTGGAGTATGATGAGTTTATTAAGGATATATCTTAAAGGAATATTCTGAGGTTACTGAGTTTTTTTAAAAAATATATGCAAAAATTCAACATTTTTTTTTTGGTAACCTCTTCTTAAATTACTTTAAAATATAAATTACAAGCTATCTAGATTTGTAGATATATTATAATGGTGAAAAATGCTTTTAGCGTGCTTATTGTAAAAAATTATCATTTCCATCCCACTTTTTGAAATTATTGTCCAATCATTTTTCCAACACTTATCAAAATATTTTTTTGCGTCATAAATCATCAATACAGAACGTATTAAACCTACAAAATTATTATCTTCAAAATCATTATATTCAATCATCTTTTGAGGAAGATCGGCAGGAATTATGTTATCTAAATCTTTTAAGGTATTTATTCCAAACAACTTAAGCTCATTAATCAATCCTTTTTCATATGAGCTATAGGAAGGAACAAGTCCTTTTTCAATCACATTACTAAATTTAACTTGTAAATATGAATTTAAAGATGTAGAATCTAAAGGAATATCAAAATGTCCCTTTTTAGCGTTAGCATTTACAGATCTACTATAATCATCAATTTCTAATGCAATTGAATTAAACTCACGGTCTGCAAGTTCTAGAACCCCAGCTAAAACTTTAAATCTTCTTTTAAGATGAGAGGGTAATTCTCCTGAGAATTTGTAATTTTTATCATGTTCAATTTCTGCCCATGAGTGTTGCAAAATCGTTCTAATTTGTACTTCAAAAAACAAGTCATTAAATTTTTTGTATTCGGGTAATTTGATTCTATCTTCTGGCAATTTTGCAACATAATGAATCGATCTATATCCAACTTTATCTACACCTAAAGATTCTGTTTTATCCATGCTGTTTTCTGGATCTATTTCAAAGTAATTCTCTATAACTTTAGAAATCTTATTTAAATCGCTCTCTACGTATGCAATAATACGTATACCAGCGAGATCTGTTATTTGATGAAAATTAGTGTATTTTGGATTGTCAATTTTTTTTACAAATGAGTCAATTTCTTTGGCTCGACTTATTATTGCATGAATAGCTATATGATCGTCAATAAGTATTTCATTAATAATAGATTCAACTTTTTTAGAAAGCTGATAGAAAACCTCTTTCTTTTCAATATACCAGTTTTTTGCTTCAGATACTGTTATTTTCTTTTTTTTCAATTCCATAATTAACTATTTCTTATCAAAAACTACCTAAACACTAAAAATATTATAAACAATAATATGATCATCGTAATTAATATATAATTGCTTGCGATAATCTTGTTTTTTTCTGGTGATAATAGAGATCTTACAATCTCTGCCATCATTGTCTTTACACATAAAAGAATATACTATATCGGTATCATTTTCTTCCCTTTCTATATAATCTAAAATACTAAAAAGCTGAATTTCCTGTGAATAAACTACAATTCGGTGTTTATTAGTATCCAGTATTACAGAGAGGTTAACTAAATCAAGATTGGACCATTCGCCCCAATTTCCTCTCTCATTTTTCTCCAAAACACTAAAACCAGATGTTTTAAATTGGTACGCCTGACTGTAAGTTTGTTGCAAACCCAATCCTAAAAAAAATAATATAATATAATAAGTGCGGATAATTTTCATAATATAATTCTTGCAGATAATCAAAATTCAAATTTAGCCTTTTCCTGAAGGGCAATTTCAAAATCTGCTATCATTTCTTTAATAATTTGTTCAACAGGCAAAATCTTATGAATTAACCCGGCTACTTGTCCAATTTCAAGTTCACCTTCATCAAGATCTCCTTCAAACATTCCTTTTTTTGCCCTCGCTCTACCTAATAACTGAATTAAATCTTCTTTTGAAAAACATTTTTCATATAAATCCTGAACATCCTGATAAAATTTATTTTTAATCAATCTAACAGGAGCTAATTCTTTCAATGTCAATTGCGTATCTCCTTCTTTTATATCAACTATCTTTTGTTTGAAATTATTGTGTGACGATGATTCTACTGATGCAGCAAAACGACTTCCAACCTGAACTCCGTCTGCCCCTAAAATCATCGCTGCCAGCATTCCGCGTCCGGTTGCAATTCCACCCGCTGCAATAATCGGAATCTGGATTTTTTCTTTTACCATTGGAATCAACGTCAAAGTTGTAGTTTCGTCACGACCATTATGACCTCCTGCTTCAAAACCTTCCGCTACAATAGCATCCACTCCTGCATCTTGTGCTTTAAGAGCAAAAATACTGCTGCTTACAACATGCACAACCATAATTCCTTTTTCTTTCAAAAAAGAAGTCCACGTTTTAGGATTTCCTGCAGAAGTAAAAACGATTTTTACGTCTTCTTCTACAATAATATTCATTATTTCTTCGATGTTTGGGTATAACATCGGAATATTAACTCCAAAAGGTTTACTTGTAGCTTTTTTACATTTTTGAATATGTTCCCTTAAAACTTCAGGATACATGGATCCGGCACCAATTAGTCCTAAACCACCGGAATTACTCACGGCAGAAGCTAATTTATAACCACTATTCCAAATCATTCCTCCCTGAATTATTGGATATTTTATATTGAAAAGTTGCGTAATTTTATTCATTAAAAAGTATTATTGCTTGATAATCTTTCCGGTTTTATGCAAACCTTCGGCTTCAAAAGTATAAAAATAAAGTCCGCTTTTTAAAGGCTGAACAGAAATAGTCGGATTTTCGTTTGTTATTTCTGTTTCAATAAGTTTTTGTCCTAAAACAGAATAAATTACAATCGAAGCTTTGCTATTTTGTTCTGAAAAAGAAAAAGAAACATCTGTTTTTGCCGGATTTGGAAACACTGAAAAAGAAGTAGCTGTTTGAAAATTTTCTACTCCTAAAGTCGACCCAAAATTAGGAATTCCATATCCGTAATTATTATCCGGAGTCGCATATTGGTTTGATGATTCTAAAATCATTTGTCGAATTTCTTTATTGGTTTTAGATGGAAAAGCCTGCCATAAACAAGCGACCATTCCCGCCATGATCGGGCATGAAAACGAAGTTCCGTTTGATGTTCCTATAGTTCCATTCACGTTAGCAATTACCGAAGCTGTTCCTTGTGCCATAATATCCGGCTTAATTCTGCCATCAGAACTTGGCCCAATAGAACTAAAACTCGATCTTACTTTAGAAGCCGCAACAGATCCGATTGCCAATACTGAAACCGCATCAGCCGGAGAACCAATATGTGGTTCAGCCTTCGCTCCCTCATTTCCGGCAGAAGCCAAAACTACTATTCCTTTACTAAACGCTATTTCTGCACCACGCGAAATAAAATTGGTTATTCCGTTCATATCACTATAAGTATGATTGTACCTTGCTTCGTCACGCTCACCAAAATACCCCAATGATGAAGTAATAATATCAACCCCTAAGGCATCTGCTCTTTCGGCAGCTTCCACCCAAAGTGATTCTTCCAGAGGATTTTCCAGAGCGTCAATTTCTGTAATAAAAAGATAATATGAAGCGTTTGGAGCAGTTCCTACCAAAGCATTTTCTTTGTAACCACCCATAGTAGAGAGTACAAGGGTTCCATGGCTGCCTCCTGTGTAGAAATTCGCATTTCTTGTGGTAAAATCGTAACCACCCAAAATTCGATTATTATTTCTAAGATTTTCAAATGGTTGTGCTGTATTAACGCCGGGAAATCCCGCATCTAAAACGGCTATAATTTTTCCTTCTCCGGTAAAATTCTGCTGATGCAAAACCTGTCCGTTCAGCATCTGAATCTGACTGGCAGAATTACCGTATGCATAATCAATCGCAGTTTCGAGCTTATTCAGCGTTTGACCTGTTCTGGTTTCTGAAACTTTTTTTGATGTTGTATTTAAAGTTTTATCAGCAAAATCTACTTTTTGTACAAATGATAATGATTTTAAAGCATTAATATCTGTTTGTGTACCACGAATATGAAGTGCATTTAACCATTTTGACTGCGCCATTACAGTTATTCCTGTACTTGCCTTAATTTGGTCGATAAAGGAAGTTTCGACAGGTGCGTCTGTAAAATCCAACGCTATGTTTTGATTCGTTCTTCGATCTAAAGCTTTTTGCGAAAGTTCTGTCAACGGATTATTAAAGAACAATTGAGCATTAGGTTTTGCATTGAAATAAACCCAGGCTTCTTGCTGCGAAAATACGGTGATAGAAAGAAGTAATAAAAGAAATGTAAAGTTGTATCTCATAGTTTACTTTTTTAAAGGCTAAACCTCTGTAAAAAAGTATAAAGCTAAGAAATTACTCCCGAACCAACTAATTCATTTTCTAAATACCAGGCTACAAACTGACCTTCTGTAATAGCAGACTGAGGTTCTTCAAATTCAACATACATTCCATCTTCAAATTGATGCAAAACAGCTTTTTGCAAAGGCTGGCGATAGCGAATTCTTGCCATTACTTCCATCGTTTCCCCTTTTTCCAATTTCAAATCTTCGCGAACCCAGTGTACTTCAGAATCTCCAACAAATAAAGCTTTTTTAAACAAGCCCGGATGATTGCTTGTTAAACCTGTATATATCGTATTGGTATCAACATCTGTCGCAATAACAAATAATGGGTCTGTTGTTCCACCAACATTAAGTCCTTTTCTTTGTCCATTAGTAAAATAATGGGCTCCCTGATGTTTTCCCATCACTTTTCCCATTGTTGGCAGGTATGCTCTTTTTTGGGCTTCTAGTTTTAATTCTTCTTCTAAAGATAATCCAGCCGGTATTTCCAGATTATAAATCGGATCATTTTTATCAATTTGAACAATCTTTCCTTCTTTTGGCTGTAATTTTTGTTGTAAAAATTCAGGTAAACGTACTTTTCCAATAAAACATAAACCTTGAGAATCTTTCTTTTCGGCAGTTACCAATTCCATTTCAGCAGCAATTTCGCGTACTTCCGGTTTTGTTAAAGCGCCAATTGGAAACAACGATTTTGCTAATTGATCTTGTGATAACTGACATAAAAAATACGACTGATCTTTGTTATTGTCTGCTCCTGCAATTAATTGGTAAACAGGTTTTCCGTCAACTTCAATTTCATTTTTTTGACAATAATGTCCTGTCGCCACATAATCGGCACCAAGACTTAAAGCAATTTTCATGAAAACATCAAATTTGATCTCGCGATTACAAAGCACATCAGGATTTGGAGTTCTTCCTTTTTCGTATTCGTTGAACATATAATCAACGATTTTTTCTTTGTATTCTTCACTTAAATCAACAGTCTGAAACGGTATACCTAGTTTTTCAGCAACTAATAAAGCATCGTTACTGTCTTCTAACCAAGGACATTCGTTAGAAATAGTAACCGAATCATCGTGCCAGTTTTTCATAAAAAGACCGATAACTTCGTAACCTTGCTGCTGCAGCAAATAAGCAGCAACACTAGAATCTACTCCACCAGAAAGACCAACAACTACACGTTTCATTTTAACTCCTTTATGTTTTTATAAGGGTGCAAAGGTAAGTCATATTTTAGAAAATTTTGTTGGTTTTAATTAGTTTATATAATGCAAGGGTAGATAAAACTTATTGCATTTTTTAATTACTTTTAATCATCAATTAAAATGTCATGTCAAAACAGTTTTACACCTTTATTTTCTTTATCATTTTAAGCACTTTAAATGCGCAAAGTTATCGTGCTTCTTTGCAAAATTATTCAGAATATAAAGCATTTAAAGGCAAACCGTTATCTGATAAATTTTCGAATATCGAATCGGTAAAAGTGATTTACGATTTGAAAAGACAAAAGATGTACTATTTCAACAGTACATTGATTCGCTTGCATTTTGACTTTGTGACCAACTATTTAGGATACACCAAAGACCTTGATATTTTTAATGATAATAATTACAGTGATACCGAAAAAGGCCGGGAGTTTTTATTGGGAAATCTCAACCACATTAAAGGATCTGATAAATGGATTTTTGAATTGGCGGCATCAGATCACATGCCAATTGTGTTGCTGGAGCGCTTCTATCATTTAATTGTAAACTCAACTTTCATTGGCAAAGATTTAAAATTTTATCTCAATAATCCGGAGCAAATTGAATGGTTTCAACAAAATAAATTTAAAATTCCCTGTGTAAAATCAGATTATATTTTTAATGAATTGAGTTATCAGGAAGTCGTTCCGGGAAAAAATATTGGTATTCTAAAAGAATATAAAATCAAGGAATTAGAAACTATAAAACCCAATCCTGATGAAATTATTATTCTGGATGGAACGCCAGATATACTGCCAAATGTTCGCGGCATTATTGTAAATGAGTTACAAACTCCGTTAAGCCATTTGGTATTGTTGGGAAAAAACAGAAAAATTCCGATTATGGCATATACGAATGTCTTTAAAGATTCGAATATCAAAAGATTGCTTTCTAAAAAAGTAGAATTAAAAATTGCAGTTGATACTTTTTACATCAAAGAAACTGATAAAAAAATAACACAAAAAGTTATTAAGAAAAAGAAAAAACTAATTATCGATAATAGTGTTACTGAATTAGTCAACTTAGCTACAATTCCTAAAAAAGGGGTGAATTATATTGGTTCTAAAGCGCAAAATATGGCGTATTTAATTGCCATTGCAAAAGAAACGCCTTTTAAAACGCCTGAAGATGCACATGCCATTCCATTTTATTTTTACACCAAGCACATTCAAAAAAAATCAATTTCACCTTTAATCACGGAGCTTTTGAAATATTCCCACAAAGATTCAACTGTTTGGATTAACAAGCAATTAAAAAAAATACGTGATGCTATTAAAAAAGAACCAATTGATCCTCAATTAATAGCAAAGCTAAATCAAGTTTTTAAAAATGCTGCTTTTAAAAATTTCCGATTCAGATCTTCTACAAATGCCGAAGATATGGATGATTTTAATGGCGCCGGACTTTACGATTCTAAAACCGGGATATTAGGTGACAGTATCAAAACTTTTGAAAAAGCCATTAAACAAGTTTGGGCAAGTGCGTGGAATGAAAGCTCTTTTATAGAAAGAGAACTTTTTGGGATAGATCAGGAAAGCATTGCAATGGGCGTTTTGGTACATCGCTCTTTTCCTGATGAATTGGCAAATGGAGTTGTGATCACTAAAAACATATTCAGGGAAAATTTTTCAGGAATTACGGTTAATGTTCAAAAAGGAGAAAACTCTGTTGTAAAACCAGAAAAAGGAGAAGTTTGCGAACAGTTTATAGTTTATCATTTTAATGAAGGCAAAACAGAAAGCGACTTTGATGTAGATTATACTTCAAACTCCAATCTTAACAACAACGAACCTTTATTGAATAGGAAAGAAATAAGTAATTTGTTTCTGGTTAGTAAAAAAATCGAAACTAAAATGTACCGTTACTGGAGAAAAAACCAATTTCATCCCATAGACATTGAATTCAAAATTGTGGGAGAAAACAGGGATTTATATATCAAACAAGTACGGCCTTTTAATGAATAATTAGTATAAAACTAAAAGATCAATTTCATTTGAAACCGCATTAATATTGACAATTTTAAAGTCGAAATTTTCGATGTTGATTTTTTCCTGAATAGACTTTCTAATGCTGTTATTGTCTAAAGAAAAATTAGTGTCTAATGCAATTTTGACATTAATTGTATTAAGATATTTAGATACTTTTTTATTTACTATGATAGAGGCAATTATATAAAATCCGATTATCATAATTTGAAAAAAGAGCAAAACTTCTATTTTTTCATAAGGATATAAAATATCTAAAATTGAAAGCGTAATCGTTGCAAAAAGAAAGATAATCGCATTGACCGTAAAGGATTGCGTACGAAATCTCAGAATTGAAAAAATGGCAAATAAACCAAATCCAATTCCTACTCCAATCTCAATTTTTGTAAATACATAACAAAGTGAAAAAGTACAAAGCCCAACAATAACCATCAACGGATTTATGGTTTCATTATCTTTTCTGTTCGAGAAAAAGTACAAAATCAGAATCGAAAAAAACAACAATAAAAATCTCCCTGAAAGCTCGTTTAAATCCATTTTGGCTGAAGTGTTAGTGAGTCAAATTTAGAAAAAGTTTGCCACGAATTTCAGGAATTCTTACTAATTTTTCTTTGCTTCAAGTTTGAGAAAAAAAATAGCGAAAATTCGTGAATTCGTGGCAAAAAAAATGCCCGTAAAAAACGGGCAATGTGTAAAATAAATTATTCCATTTTAGGTTTTGAATCGGCCTTATAATTACTTTTCGGGTCACTCATATTTACCTCCTTGGTTAATTTTCCCTTAAAATAAAATTGCCACATTCCGACCTTCTTGCCGTTCAAAAATTTTCCTTTAGACGCTACAACTCCATCAGAATCATAAAAAACAGCGTCGCCATTATATTCGTTATTCTTATATGTTGTCTGCTCTAAAATGATCCCGTTTTGCCCCCATTTTTTATAAATACCTTCTTTCTTTCCGTTTACATACGTCATTTCTTCAGCAACTTTTTCATTTGGGTAAAAAACGGTTCTTGCACCTTCCAGTTTTCCGTTTTTGTAGTTTTCGATTGCCATTACAATTTTAGAAGCTTTATGGTAATATTTCCATTCTCCTTCGTAATTTTTTCCTATAACTTTACCTTCACTTACTTTATTTTTATTCTGATCGTAAAAAATATTATAGGCACTTCCGTCATTGGCACTAAAATCACGCGTTGCAATTACATCACCTTTTTTAGTATCATCAAAAAATTTAAATATTCCGGTTTCTTTTCCGTGACTAAAAGTTCCTTCGTAACGCGGACGCTTGGAAACTTCGTAAGTTCCTTTCCATAAACCGTCTTTCTTGCCGTTAGCATCGAGTTTATTACTATCAGCCTGAGCGTTTATAAAAAGTACATTTAGTAATGCTAATCCAAATAACAGTCTTTTTAAAATCATATATATTTCAATTTTAAACTTAAACGAAATTGTCTTGTATAAATTATATTGAGGGGTATAAAAAAATCCCGATAAATCGAGATTTTTTTATTTGTTATTTCTTTTTATTCTGCGCTTTTGCAGCTTCTTGCTGCTCCATCACATCCTGAAGACGCTGTTGAAATTTACTTGGCTTTTTAGGCTCTTTCAATTTGTTCTCCTGAATCTGAGCGTGAATTTTATCTGTGTCAACAATATAGTTTTTAATTACAAACATGATTCCGATTGTAATTAAATTGGAGATAAAGTTATATAAACTCAAACCTGCACCGTAACTATTGAAGAAAATTAACATCATTAATGGCGAAACATAAATCATGATTTTCATCATTTTTGCCATATCAGGCATACCTTCTTGCTGAGGCGCTGCCATTTGCTGATCTCCAGACGTCATTTTCATATAGAAGAAAATCGCAATTGCAGCCAAAATTGGGAACAAACTGATATGATCTCCGTATAATGGAATGTGGAATGGCAATTTTACAACAGAGTCAAATGATGATAAATCATCTGCCCAAAGGAAACTTTTTTGTCTTAACTCAAAAGCTGAAGGGAAAAACTGGAACGACGCATACATAAACGGAAGCTGAATCAATGCCGGAATACATCCTGCCATTGGGTTTACGCCCGCTTTGTTATACAACTTCATTGTTTCCTGTTGTTTTTTCATTGGGTCTTTTTTGAATTTTTCTCCCAATTCTGTAATCTCCGGACGTAAAACTTTCATTTTAGCCTGAGACAGGAATGACTTATAAGTAATTGGCGACATGGCCAATTTGATAAGAATAGTAAATATGATAATCGCAATTCCGTAAGCAATATAAGAACTTAAAAATCCGAATAATGGAATAAAAATTAACTTATTTATCCATCCGAAAATTCCCCAGCCTAACGGAATAATTTTTTGGAAGTTCTTATCGTATGATTTTAATACTTTGTAATCAGATGGTCCAAAATACCAGTTCATTTTATAATCAATCTCTCCATTTGAGAAAGCTAAAGGAACTGTCGCTTTGAATTGTTTAGTAAATACTGTATCTATTTTTTCGTCTTTAACTAAATCATCTGATTGTAATTTTGATTTTTCAAATGGTTTATCAGTTGACAAAATAGTAGTAAAGAAATGTTGTTTAAAAGCAATATAGCTTACTTTTTCAGGAGTTTCTTCTTTTCCTTGACCATGATTACTTACGTTACTGTATTTTTCATCTCCATACTCATAATCAAGCTCGGTAAAACGATTGTCGTAAGCAACGCTTTTTTCGTTTCTATACGTTTTCAAATCCCAAACTAAATCTAATGGTTTAGAAGAGTTTAAAACTTTATTCAATCCCTGAGAACGAATATCAAAACCAACTAAATAATCGTTTGGTTTTAAAATATATTTGTATTCTAAAAATTCGTTAGCTCCTGCTTTTAAACGCATTGACAAAACCTGATCTGCACCAACTTTAGTTAGTGTAGGTTCAAAAAATAAATCTTTAGAATTTAAAGTTCTGTTATCTGTAGTTTGTAACTGAATATTCAAATTAGCATTATTGTCTTTAATCAATTCTACTAATTGTTTTGAACCTTTATGAAACTTTTCAAATTCCTTAAGTGTAGCTTCAACTATATAACCACCTTTATTAGCGATTTTCAGTCTGATCTTTTCGTTTTCAATAGTTGTAAAAGATTCTTTTGCAGAAGGAAGCGTAGCAGAATAAGCGAAACCACCTAAAGTTTTTTGCAATTGTGCTAATTGAACTGTATCACCAGGCGTTGCAGCAGCAACAGGTAAAACAGCGGTTTTAGTTTTGTCAGCTTTAGCCTGAGCTTCTTGTTTAGCAACTAATTCTTTCTTGGCTTTTTCAGCAGCAATTTCTTTATCAGAAGGTTGATTTTGGTACATTATCCAAATCAAAATTCCAAATATCAATACAAAACCAATGATTGAATTAAGATCAAATTTTTTTTCTTCCATTATAATTTAAAAAAGTTATTCATTAAAGGCTATTAGTAATGAGTTTGACTCAAAAGTTACATCCTTTAGAATATTAATTATTATTTTTTATGTGCATTTACTGCAGCAGCCACAAAGTTTACGAAAATTGGATGTGGATTTGCCACTGTACTTTTGTATTCCGGGTGGTATTGTACTCCGATGAAAAACGGATGATTTTCTAATTCTATAATTTCAACTAAACCTGTATCAGGATTCACTCCAGAAGCAATTAAACCTGCTTTCTGCAATTCATCTTTATATTTATTGTTATACTCATAACGGTGACGGTGACGCTCTGAAATTGTTTTTTGACCGTAGATTTTATGTGCCAATGAGTTTGGTTTGATGTCACATTTCCAAGCTCCAAGACGCATAGTTCCGCCTTTATCTGTAATTGTTTTTTGCTCTTCCATCAAATTCACAACCGGATGTTTCGTTTTATCATTCATCTCAGTAGAATTCGCTTCTTTGTAACCTAAAATATTTCTTGAATATTCGATAACAGACATTTGCATTCCCAAACAAATTCCAAAAAACGGAATATTATTTTCACGTGCAAAACGAACTGCTTCAATTTTTCCTTCAATACCTCTTTCACCAAAACCAGGCGCAACTAAAACTCCATCAAGAGTGCCTAATTTTTCTTCAATATTATCGCTGGTAATATGTTCTGAATGTATAGAAATTACATTAACTTTAGTTTCATTCGATGCTCCTGCATGTATAAATGCTTCTAAAATAGATTTATAACAATCCTGCATTTCTACATATTTTCCAATCAAACCAATATTTACAGTATGTTTTGGGTTTTTTAATCTGCGTAAAAAAGTATTCCAGTTTTTTAAATCCGGAGACGCTTTTTTAGGTAAATCTAATTTCTTTAAAGCCACAACATCTAATCCTTCTTCAAGCATTAAATTTGGAACTTCATATATTGTAGAAGCATCAATAGACTGAATTACAGCTTCTCTTTTTACATTACAAAATAATGCCAGTTTATTACGCAACTCATCAGAAAGTTCATGCTCTGTTCTGCAAACTAAAATATCAGCCTTAATACCGCTTTCCATCAACGTTTTTACAGAGTGCTGTGTTGGTTTTGTTTTTAACTCACCGGCAGCAGCCAAAAATGGAACTAAAGTTAAATGAATAACAATTCCGTTATTTTCTCCCAACTCCCAAACCAACTGACGAACAGATTCTATATAAGGTAATGACTCAATATCACCAACAGTTCCACCAATTTCAGTAATTACAATATCATAATCGCCTGATTTCCCAAGCAATTGCATTCTGTCTTTGATTTCGTTTGTAATATGAGGAACAACCTGAACTGTTTTTCCTAAAAATTCTCCCCTTCTTTCTTTCTCAATAACCGAAAGATAAACTCTTCCTGTAGTAACGTTATTGGCCTGAGAAGTCGGAACATTTAAAAAACGCTCGTAGTGACCTAAATCCAAATCTGTTTCTGCACCATCATCTGTAACGTAACATTCTCCGTGTTCATAAGGATTTAATGTTCCCGGATCTACATTGATATACGGGTCAAATTTTTGAATAGTTGTACGATATCCTCTTCCTTGTAACAATTTTGCTAAAGATGCTGCGATAATTCCTTTTCCTAAAGAAGAAGTCACACCGCCTGTAACAAAAATATATTTTGTTTGATTCATTCTGTTGTTGTTTGTATTGTAGTTGTGTAAAAAACTTGGCAAAAGTACAAATTTAATTAGACAATTTATCAATTAGAGATTGAGATAATTTGCAAATTTTTAAACAGAACGATTACTTGGTTTTGTAATCGATAATTTTAAGGATTTATTAGGATTTTTTTTGAGGAATGTCTTTAAATCTAACTTAATTACTTTTTTCTAATTTACTAATAATTGAAAAAGTTAATTTACTTTAAGTCTTAAATTATCCGTTTATAAAGGTATTTTTTTGGCATAAAAAAAATATTATAATTTTAAAACATCGACTTGTACACATTTATAAATTCAGTCTTGAATTCTGTGGTGCCAATTTGTTTTTAAAAATTATAATATTTTTTATTTATATACTGTAATTTCAAAACACTGACTTGTACACATTAATAAATTCAGTCTTGAATTCTGTGGTATCACTTTGTTTTTGGAAATTATAATATTTTGTACTTCAAATATATACAAAAAAATTAAATAACAAAAGATTTTTCTTACTATTTAATTTGGTTTTGGATATTGTTTTTTAATATTACGGATCAATTCCTCTAATCCGTTCAATTTTAACTCGTAAATAAGCTGTAATTGCTGGCCTAATTCTCCTTTCGGAAAACCTTTGTTCTGATACCAAACGACATAATATTCGGGTAAATCGATTAAAAAACGTCCTTCGTATTTCCCGAAAGGCATTTTAGTGTGTGCTAATTTTATGAGAAGTTTTTTGTCTTGTTCCATAGTTTAAAGAAAAAAGAAGCAAGAGAAAAGAATATAGACTGATTCTCTTTCTTGCTTCTTAATATGCAAAGCTATTATTTTTTTGCCACTCCCGATAGCTATCGGGATAAAAGATTTAAATGATTTCGCCACGAATTCATGAATTAGTTTTAAATATAATTCGTGAATTCGTGGCGAATATTTCAAAGTGCTAAAACCTATGAAGCTTAGCAACTTTTTCTAGTAATGCCATCTTACAAAAGCCTCCATCGCTGCATACGTTGCCAAACCTAATTGTTGGTACAAATCAGCAGTTTCTGCATTTCTGTCTTCGGCTCTTTGCCAAAATTCTCTGGCGTCAGTTCCTTGAAAAACAACACCATCTTTTTGAGATTGATGTTTGAAAATTCCATGACGTTTTGCTAAAACCTGATCAGGGCTCATTGGTACAGCCATTTCAACTTCGTCAATTCCCCATTCCTGCCAAGCTCCTCTGTACAACCATAACCAGCAATCATCCATAAACGATTTTGGTTTCAATACTTTTACAGCTTCAAAAATAGCATCCAGACAAACTTTGTGCGTTCCGTGTGGATCTGCCAAATCTCCCGCTGCATATATTTGGTGTGGTTTTATCTTTTCAATTAAATCAACTGTTAACTGAATATCTTCTGGTCCAATAGGTTTCTTCTCAATTGTTCCGGTTTCATAAAAAGGCAATTCCATAAAATGAATCTGATCATCGCTCAAACCAACAAAATGACTTGTAGCTCTCGCCTCTCCTTTTCTAATCAAACCTTTTATATAACGAACTTCGGGAATATCAATTTCACTATTCTTTTTATTCTCTAAAAAGGTTTGTGCCTTTTGGTAAATGTTATCGGCTTCTGCACTTTTGATTCCGAATTTCTCATTATAATCAATTACGAATCTTGCAAAACGCAACGCTTCATCATCCGCAACAGCGATGTTTCCAGAAGTTTGATATGCAACATGCACTTCATGACCTTGTTCCTGCAAACGCATAAAAGTTCCTCCCATACTAATGATATCATCATCAGGATGCGGACTAAAAATCAAGACACGTTTTTTAGCAGGCTCTGCTCTCTCTGGTCTGTTTGAATCATCAGCATTTGGTTTTCCACCTGGCCAACCCGTAATTGTATTTTGTAACTTGTTGAATATTTTAATATTGATGTCGTATGCCGGACCTGAATCTGCTAATAAATCGCTCATTCCGTGTTCGATATAATCAGCATCTGTTAGCATTAAAATTGGTTTTTTAAGCTGAAGAGCTAATCCTAAAACCGCTTTACGGCTAAGTTTATCTGTCCATGTTACTTTTTCTACCAACCACGGTTTATTGATTCTGGTTAGTTTGGAAGAAGCTTCTTTATCTAAAACAAAAACGGCATTATTATGTTCCTGCAAAAATGACGCTGGTACACGATTCGTAACTTCGTCTTCTACAGATTTTTTTACAATATTTGCTTTACCTTCACCCCAAGCCAAAAGAATAACTTGTTTGGCTTCCATAATTTTCTTCACTCCAAGAGTAATTGCCGTTCTTGGCGTATTGCTTAATCCGAAGAAATCTTTGCTGGCTGCTACTCTTGTAATGTGATCTAAAGCTACCAAACGTGTTTTTGAGTTCTGCAGCGATCCTGATTCATTAAAACCAATATGTCCGTTACCACCAATTCCAAGAATTTGAAGGTCAATCCCGCCCAAAGCTTCAATTTTAGCTTCATAATCGTGACAATAATCGGCAATTTGTTCTTTAGTTAAAAGCCCGTCCGGAACATGGTAATTTTCAGGTAAAATATCGACATGATCAAACAGTAATTCTTTCATAAAACGAACATAACTGTTGATTGAGTTTGGTTCCATTGGATAATATTCATCCAGATTGAAACTAATTACGTTCTTAAAACTCAAACCTTCCTCTTTATGCAAACGCACCAATTCAGCATACAATCCTTTTGGAGAAGATCCTGTCGCTAAACCTAAAATACAAGGTTTATTTTCTTTTTGTTTTTCCTGAATTAATGCTGCAATTTCCTGTGCAACTGCTTTTGAGGCATCTGTTGAATTTTCAAAAACAACAGTATTGATGTTTTCGAATCGTTTTTCGAATCCTGTTGCTTTGTCGATTTTACTTTTTAACATGATATAGTTTTTTTTAATTCTTTTTTGGTCGTTTATTTTAAGATAAAACACTTATAATCAATTCCATATAAAGATAACATCTTTAAATTTGAATAACAAAAAGATTATTATCTGACTTTTTTTTAGTAAATCCTTGTGAGAGAGTATGATAACTAAAAAAAATTAATATGTGTATATTTTGCATTTTTTACGCATTTATTTGCATTTTTTTTGCATAACAAAATTACTCCAATTAGTTCTTTATAACTAATATCCGGCAATGAAAATTTTGTTAATTCCTGATTTCTCAGCTGAAAAACAAAAAAAAATCTATTGTCATAAAAAAACCGTCAATTTCTTGACGGCTTTTAAATTGTATTTATGATATTATTTCCAGTTGAAAGTAATTCGTTTTTCAATATCCGGATTCAAACTTAAAAATACCGGGCAAGTCATTCCTGCACGTTCAAGAATAGTTCTGTCTTTTTGATCAGCTGCGCCTTTCAATTCAAAAACAATTTCGATGGCTCCAATTCTTCTTGGTTTGGCGTTCATTATTTTAGTTACTTCTGCTGTAGAATCGCTAATATCAAGATTCATATCACGGGCTTTGATTCCCATAATTGTAAACATGCAGCTTGCTAAAGCATTGGCAACTGTATCTGTAGGAGAAAAAGCTTCTCCTTTTCCGTTATTATCTAGTGGTGCATCCGAAATAATTTCGCTTCCTGATTGCACATGAATTGATTTTGTTCTTAAATCGCCTAAATAGGTTACTTTCGATGTCATTAATTTGCTACTTTTAAAGTTAAGTCTGAGTCGTAATATAAAATGTAGACACCTTTGTTTGCGTGTCCGCCATCATCTTTTTTATAGTATTGAAATTTATTGTCAACTTGTTCCGTTGTCATTAAATCTGTCGTTTCCTGATAGGTTTTTCCTTGTACCAAGCGCATCATAGTATCAAAAGTAACATCAAAACCACGAGTAGCATACGAATTTGGATTCACTTTATTTTTCAGTCTGTATTCTTTTTCAAAAATTAAAACTGGCTGTTCGTCACTTTCACGAGTTACAGAAGGATACATTAAATTTAATTTTACCAAATTATCAAAATTAATTTCATCTGTATCAAGTGTGCTGTTTGGTTCTAAAATAACCAATTGAACCTGACAGGTTTTTTGAGCATCGATTAAAGCTTTTATAGTCGTTTTAATCATCGCCGTATTTGCCGTTTCCATTACAACATAATTAAGCCTGTTTGGCAATAATAGGCTTTTTAAATTCGCCACATCCAAACCTCCGGTTTCAGACAAAGCTGCAAATACAACTCCTTTTTGATTTTGCTTGATATAATTTATAACTGATTCTTTCTTCTTATCTACAACAGCAACAATGTTTCCGTTTTTATTTCGCATATAGTCAAAAATAGCGTTTCTAACTACATCATTTGTTGGTATTGACTGATATAAATTATCAATTGGGTTTGCTGTATCTTTTGACAAAGGCGAAATTACAGGCACATTATACAAACGCAATGAATTAGCTGTAGCTTCGGCATTACTTTGATAAAATGGTCCGATAACTGCATTTGCGTTTTGCAGTTTATTTTGCGAAATCAGACTCGAAATATTCGACGTGTTTTTTGTTTCCTGCGAATCATAAATTGCAACATCAATTGGTAATTTTAAAACTTTCGCCGAATCGATTGCCATCATAGCTCCTGAATAAAAATCAAGTGTCATATTCAAAAACTTATCTTTTTTCAGGCGAGTTGCTGTACTTGTTGTGTCATTTTGCATTTTAGCAATATTAAAAGGCAGCAGTAAAACCAATTTTTGACGTTCCGTTTGTCCTCTTTTTTTAGTTAACTCAACTACTTCCGGATTAACAGAAACTTCTTCAGATTTTACTTTTTCAAGAACTCTGATTCCTCCGCCTGTATTTTCAACTGGCTTATCAGCCGTTTTTTCAACCGATTTTTCAATTACTGGCTGCTGTTGTGCAATAATTGGCACTGGAGCCACATATCCAGACGGAACTTTTAAAACCATTCCTTCTTTAACACCTTCAGAAAGCGATGGGTTTAATTCCGTTAATTCTTCCTGAGTAATGTGAAATGTATGTGTTAAACTATAAAAAGTTTCCTTTGGTTTTACCTGATAATCCATGTAAGTGGTCCCTTTTTTAGCAGTTTCAGAAGGTTTCGCAACAGTTACAGCCGACGAAGCTGAAGTTTCTGTTTTTGGCGCCGTACCTTTTATTGTTAAACGGTAGCCAACTGGCAAACTTGTTACAATTTCGGGATTACGTTTTTCTAAATCCTCAACTGTGGTTTTATATTGTTTAGCAATAGAATACTTCGTTTCTTTTGCCACAACATCGTGATAAACATATTTTTCAGCAGCAGACGATTTCGCTGGTTTTTCTGTTTTTGCTGTTGCTGATTTTGCTGCTGATCCTTTTGAAGGAATCACCAACGTTTGCCCAATTTGCAAACCATTTGTAACCAGGAACGGATTTGCCGCTTTTAAAGCTTCATCAGAAACACCATATTTTTTTTCTATTCCAAATAACGTTTCCTTTGGCTGAACTTCGTGCGTTTTACCATTTTCTGAAACAACATTTTTAGAAACAGATTCTGCTTTAGCTACTGTTTTTCCTGCTTTCGTTGGAATCAACAAAACAGAATTTGGCGAAATTCCAGTACGCGCATCAGGATTTAATGAATAAATATCATAAGGCGTAACCTTAAATTTCTCTGCAATCTGATTGATGGTTTCTCCAGCAGAAACTTTATATTTTACCACTTTCTCCTGCGAAAAGGCAGAAGTATTGATAAAAAAAACAAGAGATAATAATGCTAAATAATATTTCATAATATGGCTAAAACAATTTAATTTTTAATTCAAAAAACAAGATACTAATTTTGCTTAAAGCAAGATTCGGGCCAGTGTTAATTTTTACACAATAATTATCTAAGATCTATTTCGGCCTTAGCAATAATGATGTTTTTATATAACTCATCTTCTTCTCTTTTCTTGCATTGATATAAAACTTCTTCCATATTTTGATACTTATCTGAGTAAACATAATAGGAAAGACTGTTTATATTAAAGAAAAAACTAGCATTAAAATCACCCGAATCAATAAGTTGCATAATTAACTTATCTCTTGGCGCTGCATCGGTAAATATACCTAAAACTAAGTAATAGCCATTTGAAACTTCTTTAAGATTATCAAAAACTTCAATCTTTACATTTTTTACATTTTTAAGCGGGTTTGCTTTTAATTCCTGTCTCATTTCTTCTGTTGAAACTGATTTAGAAACTACTGCCGAATTTTCTTTATTTTGATTTTTAATCGCTTCATCCTGATATTTTTTCAGTTTAATCAAAGCTACTTTATCATCAAACTTTCTGGCTTCCATACTATAATAAGAGGCTTTACTGATATGACGTTTTATTTCGATTGTTTTTTGAGTATCCAAAGAATCAATTTTAGAAATCAGTAATTGATTTTGTGCATCGCCTTTTTCCTGCTCAATTTTATATCTTTTTATTTCGTCAAGCGAAAGTCGTTGCTGCAATCCTGTTTTGTTGGTGTTTTTTTCGCTTTCGCGGATTTTCTTCTTGTATTCCTGATTTTCCTCGACAGCGATTCTTTCTACTTTATTCATTAAACCGGCATATGCTTTTCTATTTTCAGCCAGTTCTTTCTTTAATTGAGACGATAATTCGTTTGTTTTTCCGATGCTTTCATACGATTGTTTTTCTAATCGTTTTGATTGGTCAATATTTAAAACATCCATTCTTTTCAATTCAACCAAATCATTGTTCATTGTATTAACCAAAGAATCTAATTTTCCCATTAAAATATCCTGAACATTTTTATTTGCTTCTAAAACCAATCTCAGTTTTTCAACCGAATTATCTTTAGAACCACTCATATCATCCAGATTTAGTTTCAAATCATTAATTTTTATAATTTTCTGATTCATTTCTTTCTGAACAACCAATCTGTCTTTTAAATCATCAATTTCAACCGTTTTGGCTTTTGTTTTTTCGACAACAACTTGTTTTTCGGCAAGAGCCAGCATCAATTCTTCACTCTCATTTGCCGGTTTTATTTCTTTTGTATTGATGGCCAATTTATTGCCAACAACCAATCCGTTTACAATTTCAGGATTTTGAGATTCAAGCTGATCAATTGAAATTCCGTATTTTTTAGCAATCGAAAATTTGGTTTCCTTTGGTTCAACCACATGAAAAACAGTTTCCTGATTAATTACACGAACTCTTCCGTCAAGTGTTTTTCTTTTATTCGGAATTGCAATTGTCTGACCAATCTGCAATCCGTTTTGTAGTAAATCTTTATTTAAGGTTTCTAAATCCTGAACCGATACATTGTATTGTCTGGCAATGCTAAACAGCGATTCTTTTGCCACAACCAAATGGGTTGCTTTTGAAGAACTTGTAATTTCAGTTTTTGAAATATTTGAAGCATTTTGCGGAATAACTAATTCCTGACCAATCTGAAGTCCGTTGGCAAGAATTGGATTTGCATTTTGAAGCGCTTCTACAGAAATCCCGTATTGTTTTGATAAACCAAAAAGAGTTTCTTTTGCACCAACAATATGAGTAGTTTGGTTTTGGTTTGGTTTTTCTGCAGCATGAACCGGAATTTTAAGAATCTGATTGTCTTTTATTCCGCTTTGCGATTCGGGGTTGAGTTTGTAAATTTCATCAACAGAAACCTTATATTTTTGGGCAATAAAATAAGCCGTTTCTCCTTTTTGAATTTTGTGTTCAATAATTGAATCTTGCGCAGTTATTTTGTTAAAAGACAAAATAAACACAAGAGAAATCGTTAAAAGTTCTCTCATAAATAGTAGGTTATAAAAAATTAAGGCCTTACAAATGTAAGACCTTAATTTTAAAAATGGTACTATTCCCACTCAATTGTTGCAGGTGGTTTTGAACTTATATCGTAAACTACACGATTCACGCCTTTTACCTTGTTGATAATATCATTTGAGACCTTCATCAGGAATTCATAAGGTAAATGAACCCAGTCAGCAGTCATTCCGTCTGTAGATTCAACAGCTCTAAGCGCTACTACTTTTTCGTAAGTACGCTCATCGCCCATCACACCAACAGAATTTACCGGAAGCAAGATTGCTCCTGCCTGCCAAACTTTATCGTATAATCCCCAAGATTTTAATCCGTCAATAAAAACAGCGTCAACATCTTGCAAAATCTGAACTTTCTCCGGAGTAATATCTCCAAGAATTCTAATTGATAATCCTGGTCCCGGGAAAGGGTGTCTTCCTAATAATTCAGGATCTATTCCTAAAGTAGCACCAACTCTTCGAACTTCGTCTTTAAACAACATTCTAAGCGGTTCTACAATTTTTAATTTCATATAATCCGGCAATCCACCCACATTATGGTGCGATTTAATAGTTGCCGATGGTCCTTTTACAGAAACTGATTCGATAACGTCTGGATAAATAGTTCCTTGTGCCAACCATTTTACATCTTCGATCAAGTGTGATTCATCATCAAAAACTTCGATAAATACACGACCAATTGTTTTACGTTTGGTTTCAGGATCGCTAATTCCGGCTAATTCACCAAGAAAACGATCTCCGGCATCTACTCCTTTTACGTTCAATCCCATTCCTTTGTATTGATCTAATACATTTTGGAATTCGTTTTTACGAAGCAAACCGTTATTTACAAAAATACAGTATAAGTTTTTTCCAATAGCCTGGTGTAATAAAACTGCGGCAACAGTAGAATCTACTCCGCCAGAAAGTCCTAAAACAACCTTATCGTTTCCTAGTTTCTCTTTTAATTCTCCCACCATTTCTTCTACGAAAGCATTTGGTGTAAAGTTTTGAGGAACTTCAGCAATTTTTACTAAAAAGTTTTCCAGCATTTTTGATCCATCTGTAGAATGGAAAACCTCTGGATGATATTGAATAGCATAAGTAGTTTCTCCATCAATTTTATAAGCTGCATATTCTACATCGTGAGTACTCGCCAATTTCACAGCATTGGTTGGCAAAGCTTTGATACTATCGCTATGGCTCATCCAAACCTGACTGTTTTCTGAAACGCCTTCAAAGAAAGTTTCATTGTCTTTAATATAAGACAAATTAGCTCTACCATATTCTCTGGTGTTTGAAGCTGCTACTTCACCTCCGCTAAAATGCGCTAAATATTGTGCTCCGTAACAAACTGCCAACATTGGTAATTTGCCTCGAATTTGAGATAAATCAGGATGTGGAGCATCTTCTGCGCGAACAGAAAATGGGCTTCCTCCTAAAATTACGGCTTTATAAGGTGATAAATCACTAGGAAAGTGATTGTAAGGAAAAATTTCGCAGAATATATTTAATTCGCGAACTCTACGCGCAATAAGCTGTGTATATTGCGATCCGAAATCTAAAATAAGTACGTTGTGTTGCATGCGCAAAAATACTTTTTATATTCGAAATTGAAAAATCGGAACTGTGAAAAAAAAATATTTTTTTTTCACAGTTCCGATTTTAGGTTCAAAGGTTCTGAGATTCAAAGGTTCTGAGGTTTTAAATCTCATAATTTGAAAGATTTTTCTTTGTCTCTTTATTAATTTTAATCTTTTTGCCTTAAAATATATATTTCTTTTATTTTCAATTTTAAATTGAAAGAATCTGATTTACAAAGGTTGGAAGATTTTAAAATTTATGATTTGAAGGATTTTTCCTTTAAACCTTTGTGTCTTTGAAACTTTGTATCTAAAAAACAAAAATCCAATAATCCCAAAACTTCGTATCTATGCAAAAAACCATTCAAGTATGAAATCAAAACTAATTGCCATTACCCTTTTATTAGCTGCATTTTTCACTTCCTGCAATGCTATTGACGATTTATTGTCATTTACAATTTCAAACGAAGCTTCAATTCAGATAAAAAGTACTTCGCCTATTAATTTACCTACGGAAATTATTACGCCGGATGTTACAACAAATTCATCGGCAGAATTTAAAAACAATAAAACGGAAGCGGGTTTGGTAAAAGATGTAAAACTAAAATCGCTCAACCTAACGATCACAAGTCCTGACGGAAAAACTTTTACATTTCTAAAATCTATTCACCTTTATATCTCAACTACAGATTCTGATGAAATAGAATTGGCGTATCAGGATAATATCAACGAAACAACGAATATGATTGAACTAATTAGCACGAACGCCAGATTAGACAAATACATAAAAGCCGATAAATATAAAATTAGAACACAGGTTACCTTAAAAGAAACACTTACAAAAGATGTAACCGTAAAAGCAGATATGAAATTTGGAGTGACTGCGGATCCGTTTTAGAAAAAGGTACAAAGTTACAAAGCGACAAAGGTTCAGAGTTTTTAAAAGTGTAGTGGCTTTTACGGCTTTGTTCCTTTGAACCTTTGAACCTTTGCCACTTTGAACCTAAATTAATGTAGATTATAAAATATAATTCTTTAAATATAAAACAAACCCAATCGAAATGAGTGTTACCTTTAAGAGGAATTCTAAAAAACACATTCGATGAGTAAAATAGTTGCAGAACAATTAGTTGAAATGTTGGTAGAAGCCGGAGTAAAACGTGTTTACGCAGTTACCGGTGATAGCTTAAATCATTTTAATGATGCGATACGAAGAAACGGAAAAATAAAATGGATTCATGTTCGTCATGAAGAAGTAGGTGCTTATGCCGCCGCTGCCGAAGCCGAATTAGACGGTTTTGCTGTTTGTGCAGGAAGTTGCGGTCCGGGACATGTTCATTTAATTAATGGATTATATGATGCACATCGCTCACATGTGCCTTTGTTAGCCATTGCATCCACAATAAATACAGGAGAAATGGGGATGGATTATTTTCAGGAAACCAATACCATCAAACTTTTCGACGATTGCAGTTGTTATAATCAAATGATTATGACGGCTGAACAAGCTCCAAGAATCATACAAACTGCTATACAACACGCCTTAGGCAAAAAAGGTGTTGCTGTTATTGGTCTGCCCGGCGACGTTTCTGAATTAAAAGCGGTTGAAAGCAATATATCAACTCAGTATTTTCATTGTAATCCCGTTATCCGCCCTTCTGATAATGAATTACAGCATTTGGCAAAAGCCATAAATGAGAGTACAAAAATCACTTTATTCTGCGGAATTGGAGCTGAAAAAGCACACGATCAGGTGGTACAATTATCACAACATATTAAGGCTCCTGTAGGATATTCTTTTAGAGGAAAAATGAGTATTCAGCCTAATAATCCTAATGAAATTGGAATGACAGGCTTACTTGGTCAGCCTTCAGCATATCATAGTATGCACGAATCACACTTAGTTTTATTATTAGGAACTGATTTTCCGTATGATAAATTCATGCCTACTGATAATAAAATCATTCAAATTGACACCAGCACCGAACGTTTAGGTCGAAGAGCCAATCTTTATATGGGATTATGCGGTGATGTTGCCGATACAATAGAAGCTTTGCTGCCCTTGCTGGAAAACAAAACAGACGACAGTTTTTTACAGGCTCAGCTTAAATTTTATGCAAGTGTAAAAGAAAACATGAACATTTATATCGATGACAATGGCGGAGAAGACACGATTCAACCCGAATACGTCGCTCATATTATCGATAAATTAGCCAATAACGATGCGATTTTTACCGTAGATACGGGAATGACCTGTGTTTGGGGAGCTCGTTTTATTAAAGGAACCGGTGAACGAAAAATGCTGGGTTCTTTTAATCACGGATCAATGGCAAATGCAATGCCAATGGCTATTGGTGCAGCTCTCGCACATCCTGAAAGACAAGTCATTGCCATGTGTGGCGATGGCGGTTTGTCTATGTTATTGGGTGATTTGGCAACCATTCATCAATATAATATTCCGATCAAAATTATTGTTTTTAATAATCGCGCTTTGGGAATGGTAAAACTCGAAATGGAAGTTCAGGGATTGCCGGATAACGAAACCGATATGGTAAATCCTGACTTCGGACTTATTGCTCAGGCAATGGGGTTTAAGGGTGTAAATGTTCATAAACCCGAAGAAGTTGAAGGAGCAATTGAAAATGCATTCCGACACAATGGTCCCGTTTTATTGAATGTCTTTACAAATCCAAACGCACTGGCAATGCCTCCAAAAGTAGAATGGGAACAAGTTGTGGGTATGGCAAAATCTATGACACGATTAATGCTGGGCGGTAAAATGGATGAAGTTTTAGATACCGTTAAATCAAATTATAAACATTTGAAAGAAGGCTTTTAAAAGGTTCAAAGTTGCAAAGCAACAAAGGTTCAGAGGTTTCAAAGTATAGCAACTTTGTCCCTTTGAACCTTTGTTGCTTTGTACCTCAAAAGTCACTCTTTCGTAACAACAATCGAAGCTTTAAAACCTGCAGCAAGATTGTTCCAATAATCATTGGTTATTAAGGCTCCTTTATCATCGTAAACCTGAATTTCTGCAGTGTTTCCTCCCAATGTTCCAATGTTTAAGGCTTCAAAATCGAGTTTATTAAAACCATTAACAAGGTCGATTTTTACCTGTTTAAAGCTGGCATCCAAAAATAATTGATTTGCAATAACTCTATCATTGGATGAAACTCTGACCAAATCTCCATCAATGGCACCAAAATCCCTGAATTTCACAATAAAATATTCTGATTTGGTTCTGAAATCTCCAAGGGAAATATTTTTCTTAACCAATTCTCCCCTTCCTTCTTTTAGTCCGGCATCTTTTAAGGCTTTATCCAGTTCTTTCTCCATTTTGGGCACATAACGATCGCCGGGATTGGCAAAATCAGTTTCTGTAGACATGGTGAATTTACTTTTTTCTTCTCCAATCTGAAATTTTGATTTTGGAGTTATACTTGTATTCTCAAAAACATTGGGTGTTTTTATACTTGGAATATCTGAATTTTCTCCCTGAGGATCTTTTACTTCAGGAATTTTCTTTGGCTTTGCACTAAACTTTGGTGCAGGAATACTTTTGTATTTAGTACTAAATTCAGTTTGTGCCGACATTGCTGCGGCAGTAAAAAATAATATGAAAAATAAAATATGTTTCATTGAAATAGTATTATCAAATCGGCTTTTAAAATTTTACAAACCCAAAAAGTAGCTTCACAAAAATAGCATAATTTAGTTAGGCACTACAGCTTTAAGATTTTTATAACAATATATTAGGCTAATTTTTAGAATCAAAAAACCTGCCAAAAAAAGCGATCGTAATTTTACTCTCTCAAATTATATAAATAAAAAAATCCGACTCATTTTCACAAGTCGGATTTGTTATTCTCCTTTAATCTTTAACAATTACGGCTGTTAGCGTAGAAACATCTAAGGTTTTATTTGCACTAAAATTCAGATGAACATAATCAGAATAAGTAACTCCGGCTTCCAAATAATCTACATACGTTATTCGTTGAAATACTTCACCATCAGTACTTTTTGCAGTAAATTTTACAGAGAATGTTCCTTGTTCATAAACACTATAAGAAGTTTTTGAAATGTTTTTTACATCAAAATCTATGGCGAGATAATCACCATAAAGCTGTTTTCTTGTTATGTTCAAAGAAAAATCGGCTACATTAAATGCCATATTATTTGATGGAATAATTTCGTCATCATGGCTTGAACTGCAATTAATAAATAATAACGACATTGTAACTAATAGCACAACATTCCAAATTGGTTTTTGAAAAGATAATTTTCTCATAGCTAAAATATTAGATTTTATTTTTCTTTATAATTTTTTAATTGCCTTAAAGAAATAGATAATAGTCTATATTATTTTGCAATAATAGACAAAATCCTATATTAATAAAACTAAATTGTAAGAATTATTTTATTTTAACATAATGAGAAATTATTTTTTTATAAGAAAGTACCAAAATAAAATTTTGAAAATCATCAACTTATTCCTAACTTCAATACCTTAATTATTCCACTAAAAAAACACAGAAAATGGATTATATAGACTATTATAAAACATTAGATGTTTCAAAATCAGCCACAGAAACTGAGATTAAAAAAGCGTATCGAAAACTGGCCAGAAAATACCATCCTGATTTAAATCCGAATGATAAAGAAGCGGAGAAAAAATTTAAGGAAATCAACGAAGCAAATGAGGTTTTAAGCAATCCCGAAAACCGAAAAAAATACGACAAATACGGCAAAGACTGGCAGCATGCAGACGAATTTGAGAAAGCGGGTTACGACCCAAATCAACAGCGATCAGGACAACAAAGCAGTTCTGATTTTTCGGGCGGAGACTTTTCCGGTTTTGGAGGCGATTTTTCGGGAAGTGATTTTTCAGATTTCTTCAATTCCATGTACGGATCTGCAGGAAGAAGTTCCAGAAGTCAGGCAAAATATCGAGGTCAGGATTTTAATGCCGAACTACAATTAGATTTGGCTTCGGCATATACCACACACAAACAAAATTTGGCCGTGAACGGAAAAAATATCCGAATCACAATTCCGGCAGGTGTCGAAAATGGTCAGATTATAAAAATCCCCGGTCATGGCGGTCCAGGTGCAAACGGTGGTCCGAATGGTGATTTGTATATTACTTTTAATATCGAAAACAATTCTGATTTTAAACGCGAAGGAAATAATTTATATTCAGATGTTGATCTTGATTTGTATACCGCAATTTTAGGCGGAGAAATTTACGTGAATACTTTTGATGGAAAAGTAAAAATTAAAGTTCCTGCCGAAACCCAAACCGGAACGAAGGTGAAACTGAAAGGAAAAGGATTTCCGGTTTATAAAAAAGAGAATCAATTTGGTGATTTATACATTACTTATAATGTAAAAACACCAACAAAATTATCTCAGAAAGAAAAAGAATTATTCGCAGAATTAGCTAAAATCAAAAATCATGAATAGTAAAAATTTAATCCAGATAAAACAATTTTGCCTGTATCACGAAATTGAAAATACTTTTATAACAGAGCTGAATAATTATGGTTTAGTTGAAATTATTATTCAGGAAGAAGATGAATATTTACAGCCGGAACAATTGCCTGCTATAGAAAAAATGATACGAATGCATTATGATCTTAAAATCAATCTGGAAGGAATTGATGCCATTTATCATTTGCTGAATAAAATTGAAACTTTACAGCAAAACTTAACAGCGACGCAAAACAAGCTTCGCCTTTTTGAGCAGCATCAAATCGAATAATCACTTCAATTTTTCGATTCAAAATATCACAAAAAAGAATAATTTGCAGATGGATTTCAAACAAAATCCCTCCTTTTCAGCTACATATTTTATAAATTGCAGCAGAATTAATTAACCCGAATTTGTTTTTAAAACTGACAAAAACGATTCAGAAAAACTAACAAAATGAAAAGAGAAAACATCTTGACAGGATCACCATGGGAAGATAAAATGGGATATTGCCGTGCTGTAAGAATTGGTAATATTATCGAAGTTTCAGGAACTGTGGCAATTGTTGATGGCGAAAAAGTAAAAGCTGACGATGCTTATGCTCAAACGTATAATATTTTGGAACGTGTTGAAAAAGTTCTTGAAGATTTGAATGTTGGAATGAAAGATGTAATCAGAACGCGTATTTTTACAACCAACATTTCAACTTTTGAAGATGTTGCAAGAGCGCATTCTGCTTTCTTTAAAGATGTAAAACCTACAACTGGTTTTTATGAAATCAGTAAATTGGTTGCTCCTGAATATTTAGTTGAAATTGAATTTACAGCTGTGATACAATAATATTTTTTTAGCCACGAATTCACGAATTACTATTCTAAAAAGATCAAAACAGATATTTTTTTCTAAATTCGTGAATTCGTGGCGAAAAATCTGCCCGCATTTACATTAATGACTTCTCAAAAACCAAAAGAAATATTCCTTACCACTTTCAAATGGATTTTGATCTGCGTTTTGATAGGTATTTTTTCAGGATCTGCGTCGGCATTTTTTTTAGTTTCATTAGAATTTGTTACTCAATTTAGAATTCATCACGACTGGATTGTCTGGTTTTTGCCTTTCGGCGGATTATTAGTTGGATTGAGTTATTATTATTGGGGAGGATCGGTTGTAAAAGGCAATAATTTATTGCTGGAAGAATACGAAAATCCGCAAAAAATAATTCCGTTTAAAATGGCTCCGTTAGTTCTTTTTGGAACTTTAATTACTCATTTATTCGGAGGTTCTGCAGGCCGCGAAGGCACGGCTGTACAAATGGGCGGCGCAATTGCAGATCAATTCACGAAAATTTTCAAACTAGATAATTCCGAACGCAAAATCCTAATTATTCTCGGTATCAGCGCTGGTTTTGCATCTGTTTTTGGAACACCGTTGGCGGGCGCTATATTTGCTTTAGAAGTTCTATACTTCAGTAAAATAAATCTCAAAAGTATCCTTTTATCCTTTTTAGTGGCTTATGTCGCTTATTTTACAGTAGAATTCTGGCAGGTAAAACATACACATTACAGTATTCCTGAGATTCCACAAATTTCAATTTCCACCATATTTTATACCATTATCATTGGCGTTTTATCCGGACTTGCTGCTTTATTATTTTCGAGAAGTACGCACTTTTGGGGTTCACTTTTTTCAAAAATTAAATATCCACCTTTAAGACCTTTCATTGGCGGAATCATTTTAGCCATAGCAATAGCAGGTTTTGGATTTACAAAATTCTCAGGATTAGGAGTTCCGGAAATTGTGGATTCATTTTCAAATCAAAACCAATGGTATGACTTTTTACTCAAAATATTATTTACCGGATTTACGTTAGGAGCCGGGTTTAAAGGCGGAGAAGTAACTCCGTTATTCTTTGTAGGTGCCACTTTAGGAAGTGCTTTATCTGCAATTATTCCAATGCCAATTGCACTTTTGGCAGGTTTAGGATTCGTAGCCGTATTTTCGGGCGCGACCCACACTCCTATTGCCTGCACCATTATGGGGCTGGAATTATTTGGTCTTCAACCCGGAATTTTTATTGCAATTGCTTGTATTGTTGCTTATTTTTCCTCAGGTTCTGTTGGAATTTATAAATCACAAATTGTCTCGAAAAATAAATTCCAATTTTTTAAATTCCAAAATCCAATAATAAAAGAAAATTCCAAAAATTAAATTCCAAATTCCAAAACTTTCGTGAATCTCTGAATTCTTTGTGAATCTTTGCGAAATTTCAATCTAAATAAATCTGCTTAAATCCGCGTTTTCGCTTTAGCGAATCCGTTTCATCCGCGTTCAATTTTTCGGAATTCAAACCAAGAATTAACCAATTCAAAAAACTTTTAATCAATAACCCGTAACATCTAACTTAAAATATAAAATGATTTCAGCATTACATTAAAAAAATGTAAATTCGCACACTATGAAAATACAAGATATTCAAGCGATACAATTGTTGCTCGCAACCCCAAAGAAAATCGCCATAATTCCGCACAGAGGTCCAGATGGCGACGCCATGGGATCTACGTTAGGTTTATACCACTTTTTATTAAAAAACAATCATCAGCCAACGGTGATTGCGCCTAATGATTTTCCTGATTTCCTAGCCTGGTTACCAGGTTCTGAAACCGTAAAAATATTCGAAAAAGACACTGAAAACTGCACCAAAATATTAGAAGAAGCCGAGTTAATTTTTACACTTGACTTTAATGCTTTTCATCGTACAGGCGAAATGGAACATACTTTAGCAAAACTAACTGCGCCATTTATCATGATCGATCATCACCAAAAACCTGATGATTATGCCACTTATATGTACTCTGACACCGCGTTTGGTTCTACCTGCGAAATGGTTTATAATTTCATTTCTTTTTTAGATAAAAAACAAGATTTAGATAAAACCATCGCAACTTGCATTTATACCGGAATATTAACTGATTCCGGATCATTTCGTTTTCCGGGAACAACAGGAAATACACACCGCATTATTGCCGAATTGATAGATTTAGGAGTAGAGAATACTCAAATTCCTGTTCTTTTATTTGATAATAGTTCTTACAGTCGTTTGCAATTATTAGGTCGTGCATTGCAAAACATGAAAGTTTTTGAAGAATATAAAGCTTCTTATACGACACTTACACAACAAGAATTAGATACATTTCATTATGTAAAAGGCGATACAGAAGGAATTGTTAATTACGGATTAAGCATAAAAGGAATCTGTTTTACTGCTATTTTTATAGAAAATAAAGACGAAAATATTATTAAAATATCTTTCCGTTCGCAAGGAGGATTTGACGTAAATCAATTCGCCAGAGATCATTTTAATGGTGGAGGCCACAGCAACGCTGCCGGAGGAAGATCAGAAGTTTCTATGGAAGAAACGGTGAAAAAATTTGAAGATTTAGTAACAAAACTAAAAATATAACCCAAATGAACTACTTAAAACTAAGCATTTACACCCTACTTTTTGCTGTTTTATTGGTTAGCTGTAAACAACATGAAGAAGCCAGAAGACCTATTTCGAGATCTTCAGGTTCTTTTATGAAAAAATCGGCTGACCGTAATAAAAAACTGGTTGCAAGCGAAGAAGATGTTATTAAAAAAATCATCAAAAGCAACCCGAAAGTAAAATATTATGCAACCAGAAAAGGTTACTGGCTTTCTTATGATGAAAAAAATCTAACCGATACACAAACTCCCAAAAAAGGAGATATCGCTTATTTTAATTTAGAAATAAAAGATATTGAAGGTAAAATTATTTATTCTGAAGCAGAGCTTGGCCCGCAAACTTATTATGTTGACAAACAAGATATCATGATGGGATTACGCGACGGTATTAAGCTGATGCATAAAAATGAAACCGTTACATTTTTATTTCCATCACATATTGCATACGGGTATCATGGCGATAATAAAAAAATCGGAACCAATGAATCGTTGATTTGCACTGTAACACTAAGAAATTTTGTTCCGGATCCGGCTGTTGTAACAACTTCAACAGCAACTCCAGGTACAACAACTACAGGCACAACAACTGCCGCTGCAACAAAAAATCCAGCGGTTCAGCCAACAAAACCGGCAGTTAAAAAAGCAGCCACTGAAACTAAAAAAGACACTGTAAAACCATAAAACAATATTTTAAAAATGAAAAAAAGTATTTTATTATTACTATTAGCCGTTTCCTCATTTTATTCTTGTAAAGACGAGCATAGCAATTTGCCTGACGGTTTATATGCAGATATTGAAACCAACAAAGGTCATATTATTGTTGAATTAGATTATAAAAAAGCACCTGTTACTGTTGCAAATTTTGTGACTTTGGCCGAAGGGAAAAATGAATTTGTAACCAAAGATTATCTAAAAGGAAAACCGTTTTACAACGGATTAAAGTTTCACAGAGTTATCGAAGATTTCATGATTCAGACAGGAGATCCTGAAGGAACAGGTTCTGGTGATACAGGATATAAATTTAAAGACGAATTCACTGATTTAAAATTTGACAAAGCCGGTGTTTTGGCAATGGCAAACAATGGTCCGGGAACAAACAGCAGTCAGTTTTTTATCACACATGTTGAGACACCGTGGTTAAACGGAAAACATACTATTTTTGGTCATGTGGTTGAAAAAGGACAAGAAGTTGTCAATCAGGTAAAACAAGACGATACTATCGTTTCTGTTACTATTATCAGAAATGGAGAAGCTGCTAAAAAATTTGATGCTGTAAAAGTTTTTAATGATTATTTTTCAGATATAGCAAAAGAAAAAAGCAAATTTGCAGGAGTTCAAAAAGAAAAAATTGACTATTATGCTGCTCAAAAAGCAAAAGCAACTAAAACTTCAACAGGTTTAGAATATGTAATTACTGAAAAAGGAGCCGGTAAAAAACCTGCAATAGGAACACAGTTATACATTCACTACGCAGGATTTTTAGAAGACGGAACTTTGTTTGACACAAGTATTGAAGACGTTGCCAAAACTTTTGGGAAATTTGATCCTGCAAGAGCTGAAGCAAAAGCATATTCGCCAATTCCTTTTCAGGCAGGTAAAAAAGACGGTATGATCCCAGGATTTATTGAAGGTATTGAAAAGCTTTCTTTTGGTGATAAAGCTGTTCTTTTTATCCCTTCTCATTTAGCTTACGGAGCTGCGGGAGCCGGTGGAGTTATTCCTCCAAATGCTAATATTATTTTTGAAGTACAATTACTGGAAAAACCGTAATAATATTCTTATTTTTGAAACATTATTACAGACTTAAATTCTAAAACACGATGAAATTTAAATTTCTATTTTTATTTTGCCTTGCAATAATCAATGTTCAGGCACAAGCAACAAAAAAAACTACTGCTAAAAAGCCAGCTACAACAAAAGCAGTTGCACAGGCAAATCCTAATGAGGGGATTTTTGCTACTATTTCTACAACTAAAGGTGATATTGTTTTGTCTTTAGAATATGTAAAAGCGCCAGTTACTGTGGCTAATTTTATTTCTTTGGCAGAAGGTACAAATCCTAATGTAAAAGTAGAAAGACTAAAAGGAAAACCATTTTATGACGGCTTGAAATTTCACAGAGTTATCAATGATTTCATGATTCAGGGTGGAGATCCTGATGGAAACGGTTCGGGAGGTCCAGGATATTCATTTAAAGATGAATTTGTTGAAGAATTAAAATTTGAAAAAGGTGGTGTTTTAGCCATGGCAAATTCTGGTCCGGCAACAAACGGAAGCCAGTTTTTTATCACACATAAAGAAACACCTTGGTTAAATGGAAAACATACTATTTTTGGTCACGTAGTTTCAGGAATGGACAATGTAAATAAAATTGTTCAGGACGATATCATGACAAAAATTACTATTACTCGTAAAGGTGCTGCGGCTAAAAAATTTGATGCTTTAAAAGTTATAGCTGATGATGCAAAAAAAGATGAAGCCAAAAAAGCGGAAAGTAAGAAAGTAATTGCTGAAAAAGCGGCTTATTTTGCTGCTACTAAAGCCAAAGCAACTTCAACACCATCTGGTCTACAATATGTTATTACACAAAAAGGAACCGGGGTAAAAGGAGCTGACGGATCTACAATTTATTTTCACTATGCAGGATATTTTGAAGACGGAAATCTTTTTGACAGCAGCATGTCTCAGGTAGCAAAAGCATATGGTAAATATGATGCTAACAGAGATGCACAAAAAGGATATCAGGCTTTTCCTTTTACAGTAGGTAAAAAAGACGGAATGATTCCTGGTTTCTTAGAAGCATTAGGTATGATGACTGATGGAGAAAAAGTAATTTTCTTTCTTCCTTCAAATTTAGCTTACGGAGAAAAAGGTGCAGGAGGAGTAATTCCGCCAAACGCAACTTTGGTTTTTGAAATCGAAACTTATCAAAATCAACCAGCTTTAAAATAATTTATTTTAAATTTTAGATATAAAAACCCATCATTATTGATGGGTTTTTTATTTTATTAAATCTAACATAAATCTAACAAATTCACAATTTTACGTCTAAAATTAAACCTGAAATCGCAACACTAATAATGTTTACAACTGTTTTCTATTAAATCCTAAACAAAATAGCTTACCTTTGCCGGCTTTTATTTTTAATTAAAACAATTTAAGATGTCACAAAACAATGTATTAAAGGGAGTATTTTTAGTTGCAATTGGTGCTACAACTTATGGAATGCTGGCTACTTTTGTAAAAATGGCTTATTCTGAAGGATATACTACTGCTGAAGTAACAACATCTCAATTTGTATTGGGAATTATTGGTATCTTATTAATTAATACATTTCAAAAAATAAAGCATAAAGATAATGTTGCAAAAGCAACGCCAAAAAACATATTTAGCTTAATGCTTGCGGGAACTTCATTAGGAATGACCAGTTTATTCTATTATCTGGCTGTAAAGTATATTCCTGTTTCTATTGGTATCGTTTTATTGATGCAAACTGTTTGGATGGGTGTTTTGCTGGAAATGATTCTGGAAAAAAAATTACCTTCAAAACAAAAAGTTATTGCCGTGTTTATTGTTTTGATTGGAACTGTTTTGGCGACCAATATTATCAATAATGATATAAAATTGGATTGGAGAGGTATTGCATGGGGAATTATGGCTGCAGCGTCTTTTACGACAACTATGTTTACTGCAAATCGTGTTGCTACTGAAATTTCATCTGCGCAGCGTAGCCTGTATATGCTATTAGGAGGAGCAATAATTGTATTTTCATTTGCATTTGCTACCCAGACAACTGCTTTTAATCTTGCCATTTTCATGAAATGGGGAATCATTCTGTCTTTATTTGGAACAATAATTCCTCCGATGCTTATGAATGCAGGGTTTCCATTAACAGGAATTGGCTTAGGAAGCATTGTTTCTGCTCTCGAATTACCAGTTTCAGTAATGATGGCATATATTTTATTAAATGAAAAAGTTATCTTTTTACAATGGGTTGGAATTGTTTTAATCATTCTTGCCATTATTATAATGAATATAAATTTCAAACGTAAAAATTAACAAATTTACGTTTCATTAAAAATAAAGTTATTGTAAATCAATTTTTGTTAATTTTTTTTATAATTTCGTGATAAATAATCCTATCATGAACCTACCCTGGCATTTATATTTAATGGCTTTTCTTTATATAATTGCGGGAATTAATCATTTCAAAAATCCGGGAATGTACATTAAGATCATTCCCTCCTATCTGCCGAACCCCAAACTATTAAATATTTTAAGTGGAGCTGCCGAAATTATTTTAGGCATCCTGCTAATAGTTCCTTTTACAACAAAATTGGCTGCCTGGGGAATTATAGCATTATTAATTGCTGTTTTTCCTGCAAATGTTTATATGTTTTGTAAGAAAAAAGGAAGTTTTTCTTTGTTAAAAATTATTTTATTAATACGTTTGCCCTTACAAATTGTATTGATTTTATGGGCATATAAATATACCCTTTAACAAACAAACTATTAATTAAATTTATTTACTATGAAAAAATTATTTGCAGAGTTCTTCGGAACTTATTGGCTGGTTTTTGGTGGTTGTGGAAGTGCACTTTTTGCGGCAGGATTTCCTGAATTGGGGATTGGTTTTGCAGGTGTTGCATTGGCTTTTGGTTTAACGGTATTAACAATGGCATATGCTGTTGGTCATATTTCAGGCGGACATTTTAACCCCGCTGTTTCGTTTGGTTTGTGGGCCGGAGGAAGATTCCCTGCAAAAGATTTGATCCCTTATATAATCGCGCAATGTATAGGTGCAATTGCAGCAGCAGGTACATTATATACAATTGCTTCGGGAAAAGCAGGTTTTGTAATTGATGCAACCAAAGCGGGAGCATTTGCATCAAATGGTTTTGGTGCTTTTTCTCCGGACGGATATTCTTTAGCAGCAGCTTTTATTGCTGAATTTGTGCTTACCTTGTTTTTCTTATTAATCATTTTAGGTGCTACAGATAAATTTGCAAACACCTCTTTTGCTGGTATTGCAATTGGTTTAGCCCTAACATTAATTCACTTAATAAGTATTCCGATCACAAATACTTCTGTTAATCCGGCAAGATCATTGTCTCAGGCAATTTTTGTGGGTGGCGAACCACTTTCGCAAGTCTGGTTATTTTGGGTTGCACCAATTTTAGGAGCTATTGTTGCCGGATTCATTTATAAAACATTATTACAAAAACAAGACGATACAGAATAGTATTATTTACAAATAACATTAAAATTTAAAATATGGAATTTTTATATTTCTTACTTATTGGAGCAATTTCAGGATGGTTAGCGGGTCAGGTTTGGAAAGGTGCAGGCTTTGGATTAATTGGTAATATCATCGTTGGAATTATTGGTGGATTCGTCGGCGGATGGATTGCCGGTAAACTTGGAATTGGAGGAGGCGGCCTTTTATGGCAAATACTAATCGCTGTTGGAGGAGCCTGGGTTTTATTATTTATTATCAGCCTTATCAAAAAGTAATAAGTCTTCATTAAGATAATTTATTCTAAAAGAGAAAATCTTATATATTTATATTTGATTTTCTCTTTTTTTATGAAATATTAGTAACTTTAATACACTTTAAAGCGAAAAAGTTTGTTCTATTTAAATTAATAAGTTTATTATGAATGAAATCATTGCTTATTTCAGTACGATTCCATCTTCACACCGAAGTTTAATTTTGGTTGGAGGAATAACTATTTTTTGGCTTATCGAAAGTACATTTCCACTATTCCGGATGCAATATAGAAAATGGCATCACGCAGGAATAAATATCTTTTTTACGATTACAACTATTATCGTAAATTTCATTTTAGCTTTTATACTAATTAAAACCGCTGCCTGGACAACCGAAAACAATTTTGGAATTTTGCAATGGCTCCCAAAAATTCCAATTTGGCTTTATACCCTTATTGGTTTGCTTTTATTAGATTTAATAGGCGCTTATTTAGCGCATTTTATCGAACATAAAATAAAATTTTTATGGCGTTTTCATTTAATTCATCATACAGATACCTGGATTGATACTACAACTGCAAATCGGCATCATCCGGGAGAAAGCATCATTCGTTTTTTATTTACAACTGCAGGCGTTTTAATAGTGGGAAGTCCAATGTGGATGGTTTTTCTTTATCAATCATTATCTGTCATAGCTTCTCAATTTAATCATGCAAATATTTCGCTGCCTCCTAAATTAGATAATATTCTGAGTTATTTTATCGTTTCTCCTAATATGCACAAAGTACATCATCATTATGTTTTACCATACACTGATAGCAATTATGGAAACATTTTTTCTGTTTGGGATCGGCTTTTTGGCACTTTTACAACGTTGCCAAAAGAAGAATTAATATACGGAGTAGATACTCACATGACAGCAGATGAGCATAACAAATTGAAAAATTTATTAAAAATTCCGTTTCAAAAATCAAGATCCAAAAAAAACAAGCAAAATCATTAAAAAAAACACACCTGATCGAACCAACTAATTATTTTTTTTATTAATATTGATACTTAAATTGAAAATCAATCTATTAATCATTAACCCCTATTTTGAATTAATTTTCACGTGATGAAAAAGAGTAACCGCAAAGAGTTGAGCTGGGAACAAACGGAAAAACTTGTTTCGTTGGCATTGGAAGAAAGAAATCCATTTGAAATTATAAAAAAAGAATTTGGATTGGCAGAAAAAGAAGTTCTGGAAATCATGAAAAAGAAAATGCCACTCGAAAAATTTGAAATGTGGAAAAAGAAGGCGATCGCAAATAAACCAAAACCAAAACCCGTTAAAATAGATGATTTTGATGAAGATTTGGATGGAAAATATTACATAAAGAACAAACTTGACTAGCATAAAACTCCTGTGAATCGGGAGTTTTTTTTTATTTTTAATTTTATGTAACATTATTACATTTTATAAGTCAAATACACATAACTAAACATAAACAAATGAAAAAAATACTTTACACATTAGCTCTTGCGGTAACGTTTTGGAGCTGTAAAACCGGTACGGGTTCCGGAGCTGCAAAAAGTAATACCGTGGCCGTTACTATTAATCTTGTTGATGTAAAAGACGATAAAGTTTTGGTAACCGTTACTCCGCCGGAAATAAAAACAGATGAAATTATTTATAGTATCCCAAAAACAGTTCCGGGAACTTATTCTACAGATAATTACGGTAAATATTCTGATGATTTTAAAGCTTTTGATGCTAAAGGAAACGCTTTAACAGTAAAAAGAATCGACGATAATTCATGGTCCATTTCAAATGCCAAAACATTAACAAAAATAACTTATTTAGTTGGTGATACTTTTGATACTGAAAAAGGAACCGGCTTTGGTAATGATGACGTTTTCTCACCAGCAGGAACTAATATCAACGCAGGAATCAATTTCATGGTCAATACACACGGTTTTGTGGGGTATTTTCAGGATAAATTAGATGTTCCGTATAAAGTTACCATTACGCATCCTGAAACACTTTGGGGAGCAACTTCTATGAATGATGAAGATGCAAGCAAAACAAGTGACGTTTTTACTACGCCACGTTATGCTGTGTTGGTTGAAAATCCAATTATGTATTCTAAACCAGACTATACAACTTTCAATGTAAACGGAATGGATATTTTAATCGCCGTTTATTCTCCAACAGGAAAATTTACAGCCGAAAGTATAACACCGGAAATGAAAACAATGATGACGGCGCAAAAAAACTTTTTAGGAAAAGTAAATGCGACTAAAAAATATACTGTTTTATTGTATTTATCAAGCATGGCAAAAGATGATGCACACGGTTTTGGTGCTTTAGAACACCCAACTGCTACAACAGTTGTTTTGCCGGAATCAATGCCAAAAGAAAAATTGGTTGAATCTATGAAAGATGTAGTTTCTCATGAGTTTTTCCATATTGTAACTCCGCTAACTGTACATTCAAAAGAAATCCAGTATTTTGATTATAATGCACCAAAAATGTCAGAGCATTTATGGATGTATGAAGGTGTAACTGAATACTTTGCAAACCTTTTTCAAATTAATCAGGGTTTAATTGACGAAGCCGAATTCTATACTCGTATTGCTGATAAAATAGAACAGGCAAAAGGTTTAAATGATACAATGTCGTTTACGGTAATGAGCAAAAATGTTTTAGAGCCACCTTACAAAGACCAATACTTAAATGTATACCAAAAAGGAGCTTTAATTGGTATGTGTATAGACATCATTATTAGAGAAAAAAGTAATGGAGAAAGAGGAATTCTTGACTTAATGCATAAATTATCCAGCGAATATGGCGTTGAAAAACCATTTAACGATAATGAGCTTTTTGCAAAAATTACTCAATTGACATATCCTGAAGTTGGTGAATTCTTAAAAACTTATGTTGCCGGAACTACTCCTATTCCTTATGAAACTTATTTAGCAAAAGTAGGCGTAACAAAATCTGTTGAAAAAGCACCCGGAACAATTTTCATTAAAGGACAGCAGCCTTATATTGGTGTTGACAAAGCGACTAAAGCAATAAGTATTCGCAAGGATGTTGACTTAAATGTGTTTTTTACAAATTTAAATCTTAAAGCCGGTGATGGTATAACAACTGTAAATGGCAAAACTTACAACCTTGACAACATCTACGATTTGATTACAGAAAGTGAAAACTGGAAAGAAAATGATCCTATTACGCTTCAAATAAAACGTGATGGCAAAGAACAAACTATAAAAGGAACTGTGAAACTTCCATACGAAGAAAAAGAAACTTTTAAAGCTACAGATGCTTCAAAAGAGAAACTTAAAACTGCATGGTTGAAAGGGTAAATTTCTTTTTTAGTTACAAAGACAAAAAGCTCCAATCAAAAGATTGGAGCTTTTTTTATTCTCATTTTGTCATTTCGAGGAACGAGAAATCACATAAAGTGAGAACATACAGTTCGTCGCTCTCTGGATGTGATTTCTCGTTCCTCGAAATGACAAAATTGAGTTTATTTCTTCACCGGAAACTTCCAGTCAAATTCATCTTTATCATTAATGATAGCTCCTACTTCAAACTTCACAACTTCATCAAATTCTGTTTGAAGAATAAACCAATTGTCTTCATTGAAATAATTTTCGAAAGTATCAAAAGTTTCCTGAGTGTATTTTGTGATTCCTTTTGCAGCAAAATCTTTCTTTACATCAGCAATTTTTCTTCCAATTAACTTGAATCCAAAAACTTCTAAATCATTACTTGAAGCTACTAAATAACCTAATTTTAATTCTTCTTCTTCATAAAATGTCAATCTGATTTTTTGTGCATTGTATACAAAAATCACATTATCATCTTCGTCTTTATAATTTTTATCAGGTTTTCCCAAAGCAGCCGTTACATCGTTTTGCTTCATTCCGAAAAGCAATTTATCAATTCCTGATTTTAGATTTATTTTCATAATTATTGTTCTAATATTTGAAGTGCAAATTTCGTGAAGTTTTTGCAAAGTTTGTTATGTTTAGAGTTTTTGTTTGCTGTATTTTTTCGCCACGAATCCTGCAAGGTTTTCAAAACCTTGTAGGTATTATATATCCATCACCAAAATAGACCTACAAGGTTTTGAAAACCTTGCAGGAAGTCAAAATCAATCCTAATTTTAACACAACCTAGTAATTCCTCTTATTCGGTTTCGAACTCATATAAAAAGTAATTTTCCCGCCATTTATAACATCTGCATGTTTTAAGAAAGGTCTTGAAAGTTGTTTTCCATTCAACAATACTTTACTCACAAAGACATTTTTATCCGATTGATTTACGGTTTCAACTTCGAATTTCTTTCCATTTTCCAAATTAAAAACAGCTTTTTTAACCAACGGACTTCCCAAAGCATATTCATCAGAACCGGGCGCAACTGGGTAAAACCCTAAACTGCTAAAAATATACCAGGCGCTCATTTGCCCGAAATCGTCATTTCCGCCTAAACCGTCGGCTCCATTTCGGTACATTTTTTTCAGGATCATTCTAATTTTGTCCTGTGCTTTCCATGGAGAATTTGTCCAGTTGTACAAATAAACAACGTGATGCGAAGGTTCGTTTCCGTGAACATAATTACCTATAATTCCTTCTCTTGTAATATCTTCGGTATTCTCAAAATATTTGTCCGGCAAATGCATGTTGAATAACGAATCTAAACGAACATTAAATTTGTCGTTTCCACCCATCATCTTAATCATTTCAGCAGGATCCTGCGGAACATACAAACTATAATTCCATGAATTCCCTTCGATAAAACCTTGTCCGTGCGTGTCTAGCGGGTCAAATTCTTTTTTGAAAGTTCCGTCGTCTAATTTAGGACGCATAAAACCTGTTTTTTCATCATAAACGTTTTTGTAGTTTTTAGATCTTTCGATAAATTCATTATAAATTTCAGTTTTGCCTAATTTTTTGGCTGCCTGCGCAATTGCCCAATCATCATAAGCGTACTCTAAAGTTTTAGAAACCGAAGATCCATTTTTGTCTTCGGGAACGTATCCTTTTTTCATATAATATTCCAATCCATCGTAATACGGAACTTTCGCAGTATTTACACATGCCTGAAGTGCTTTTTCAGGATCAAAATTGGTGTTGCCTTTTACAATCGCATCAGCAACGACAGAAACAGAATGGTATCCAATCATGCACCAGTTTTCGTTAGCATAGTGCGACCAGATTGGCAGCATTTTGTGCACACTTTGGTCTGAATGTGCCAACATCGAACTAATCATATCTGAGTTTCTGGAAGGCTGAACAATATTAAACAATGGATGTAAAGCTCTATAAGTATCCCATAATGAATAGCTTGTGTAGTTCTTGAAGTTTTCAGCTTTATGAACATTCATATCCAGACCTTTGTAATTTCCATCTAAATCCATGTATTCTGTTGGACCTAGAAATGCATGGTACATTGCCGTGTAAAAATTCACTAAATCTTCTTTCTGAATAGTTTCAATCTGAATTTTATTCAATTCTTTGTTCCAAATTTCCTGACTTTGTTTTTTTATTTTTTCAAAATCCCAACCCGGAACTTCTTTTTTCATATTCTCAAGCGCACCGGCAGAACTCACCGGAGATAAAGCCATTTTTATTTTGATTTTTTCGCCTTCTTCGGTATTAAAATCAAAAAACAGTTTTAGGTTTTGACCTGCCATTTCCGGAAAGTTTTTGGTTTGATCAAATCTTCCCCAAAAACCCCTGTACACACTTTTTTCCTGCGCCGCCTCACCGTAGCTTTTAATTGGTTTACTGAAAGACATTGCAAAATAAACGGTTCTTGTTCTAGCCCAACCATTTGTCTGGCGATATCCTGTAATTAAAGTATCGTTTTCTACACGAACAAATGTCCAGACATTCTTTTTATCATAGTTGTAAATTCCCGAAGTTAAATCAAGAATTATATGTGCTTCATCAGATTTTGGAAAGATATATTGATGCATTCCTACGCGGGTTGTTGCCGTAAGTTCAGCTTTAATATTATGATCTTCAAGAAGAACGCTGTAATAAGCCGGTTCTGCTTTTTCGGTCGAATGCGAAAATGCAGAGCGATATCCGGATAGTGATTTTGAAGCGACTCCTGGGTTCAATTGTAACTTTCCCGTTGTTGGCATTATTAAAAAATCCCCCAAATCAGAATGTCCTGTCCCGCTAAAATGGGTATGGCTAAAACCTACAATAGTTTTATCTTCATATTGATAGCCTGCACAATATTTGTAAACTTCACCATTGTATTTTCCGTTTAAACTATAAGCAATTGTATCTGTTTCAGGGCTTAATTGTACACTCCCAAACGGAACTGTTGCGCCAGGATACGTATGTCCCATTTTGGCTGTACCAATCATTGGGTCAACGTATTGAATTAAATTTTTAAAGCTGTCTGTTTTCTTTTGAGCATTTACTTCATTCGTAAAACCAAATAGCAAAACTGATAATCCAAAAAGAAGGTGTTTTGTTTTTATAATATTCATTGATGTGTATTTAATATTATTTGCAAAACTGAATTAATTTCAATTTCACGTTAGGAAATTACGACAAAAATGGAATTTAAAAAATATAAATATTCGTAAACTGAAAAGCTTTTAGATATCTTTGATTTATAATTTATATACCACATGAAACGATTTATTTCATTCCTTTTTCTTTTACATTCAATCTTTGGTTTTTCACAAAAAACAGAAAGTTCTATTTTAGATAAAGAACAAATAAAACAAAGAGAATTAGAGAATCTTTCTGATTTCCCTATTTACAGAGCTTATGAATATCAGGATAAAGGCGGAGTTTTTGAATTGGTTTTATGCGAAAATCAAACAAATAAAAAAGACACATTAAATACAAAAATCCAGGCGATTTGCGGTATGAACGATCACGGCGGTTTTCTTGAAAAATGGAGAATTAACGATTTACTTGAAGATTACGAGCCTAAAGAAACCAACATTTGGTTCTGGACAAAATATTGCAGCATCAAAGATATTGATGGCGATGGCTATATAGAACCTGTTATTGTATATGGAACAAGAAATGAAAATGATGAAATAAGACGGGTTAAAATTATTACCGTGTATAAAAACAAGAAATATGTAGTTCGTGCTGTAGAATGTGATCTTGATATTTGCAGAAGTTTTAAGAAAGACTCAAACTGGAATTCTTTACCTCAAAAAATAAAACTTTACGTTGATCAATTGGTCGTAAAACTACGAAAAGAACAAGATTTATTATTGAAAGATGGGTAATATTTTAAATATCAATTTCAATTTCAATGTCAAAATTCAATAGCAATTTTTTCAAAACTGAAATTCAATATATCTGCTTGTTTGGTTAAACTGAATTATCCCGAAGCGTCGGGACAGCCCTACAATATTGGTCGAGCCTATGGCTCTTTTTGCCGTTGGCATCTTTTAAAGTTTTCGCTTTAAATTTTCTTTTACCTCGGCAAACCATTCTTCTTTTAGGATACTTAAAACAATCGAATCACGGCGCACTTCTCTATTTACTGTTGGCATGTGGCTTCGCAAAACACCTTCAACTTTACAGCCTATGCTTTTCATTGCAGCGATACTTCTGTCGTTATTATTATCAGCGCGAAATTCTACTCGCTCCATTTCTAAAGTTTCAAAAGCAAATTGAAGCAATAAAAATTTGCAATGTTTGTTAAGTCCTGTTCCTCTAAACGCCGATCCGTACCAGGTATATCCTAATTGCACGGTTTTATATTCAAGCTGAATATCGTAAAAACGTGTTGAGCCAGCGTATTTTTGAGATTTTTTATCAAAAACTATAAACGGAAATTCTTTATTGTCGTTTCTTGCTTTTATGGCTGATTGAATATAATTGATCAAATTCTCTTTTCCATCAGCACCAACTAAAGAATATTTCCAGGTTTCTGGTTCATTTATAGAAAATTCTAATAAATTATCGAAATCTGATTCCTGCAAAGGGCGCAATAAAACTAAATCGTCTTCTAAAATAATGTTGTCTGAGAAATTGAAATTTAATGTTGGATTCATAATTGAAATTCTTTGAAAAAAATTTTCTGATTAAGTACTGATTAGTAAAGATATTTGAAAAAATTCAAGATTAAAAAATTAATCTCATCTACTAATGAAATTTTAAATAGTTTATGAAATAAAATATAAGATTATTCTCCCTTTATTTGTATTATTGCAATCATTTAAAGTTTATATTTTTTGAATATTTTATTAGCAACAGAAATAGTATTAGAAAAGAGTTTTGGAGATACTTTTTGGTACGACTTATTAATTGCCTTATTTACAGGAGTATTATCTTGTTTAATATTTTATTTGGCACTTCGCATATTTAAACCCAATATAAAAACCTGCAGTATTCTTTGCAAAGAAATTGAAACTTTTGATGACAAAACTAAAACAAGATATTATTTTAAATTTATAAACAAAACGTATTCAGATATTGAAAATGTATCTATAAATTTATTACTTATCGAAGATTATATTCATGGAAGTGGTAAAAATTTTATTGGCAAAGAATTGAAACTTAAAAGATATGATTTCAAAAACATTCCTGGTAAGCGGAGAAAAAACAAGGAAATTCACAATAACTGCGTGCAGATGTTAATTGATGAAGATTTAGAAAAACTTTGGGATGGAAGGAAAGAATATTTGGAACTACAAATTGATTGTACACATTCTAAAAGTGGGAGAAGACTTGTACATGTACAAAAATATACAGATGTAAAGAACACCATCAAAAATGGGCGTTTTGATTCAGGCGAAAACTTTAACATTATATAGAATCAAACTAATGTTTAAAATGAGTAAATTTATACTTTAAAACTTAAAATCATGAAAAACGATATTATTTGGAAATAGTTGAATATACAGTAAACTATTCCTTTTTGATTATAAAAACAAAGCCTCTAAATAGATTAGAGGCTTTTATTTTATATACTGAAATGATCAATAAAATTTCACTTTTAATGAAACAAAATTACTCACTCATTTCATCATAACGTTCCGGAACTTGAGGATCATATAACGGACATTTAAATTCTTCCATTAAACTAACTAATTTATTCATGGTTTTTCCTTCGGTTCCGTAACAGTCAATTTTAATACTTTGTGGAGTTGAAATTACCTGAAAAGCACCCTTTCCTTTAGTATTTTGCCAGCTATTTTCATCGACTTTTTCCCATTCAGAAAATACAGAAGCGATTCGGTTAAAAATTACTTCTACAGGAAGTGTTTCTAATCCTTCAACTTCCTCTTTTTCAAGAAGTGCTTCGTAAACTTCGTGATGATTTAAATAAATCTCATCTAAATATCTCCAAAAAAGTAGCTCGTACATAACTCTGGTGGTTTTTAGCCCCGATAGCAGTGGAAATCCTTTTGTTTTTTTCTTTAAAAAACAAAAGATTGTAACGGATAGCGGGATTAGCTCCTAAAAAAGCTAATGGTTATTATTTTACAACAAATGCAATCCAAATGAGCGTTGCGTAAGACGCACTGCTGTGCGCCTCTACACATTACTTGATGAATAAATTCAAATTTTTTCTTTTAAGAATAAGTTCAGAATCTTTGTAACTTAGAATCTTAGCAACTCAGAACCTTTGTAACTTAAAAAAAATTAATATTCGAATGTTCCGTATTCACTGGTAATAGTAAGCTTTTTAGCATCTGCTGCTTCTACTCTACCCACGATTTGTGCATCGACATTGAATGATTTTGAAATCGCAATAATATCCTGAGCAATGTTTTCGGGAACGTAAATTTCCATACGGTGACCACAATTAAAAACCTGATACATTTCTTTCCAATCTGTTTTTGATTGTTCCTGAATTAGTTTAAACAATGGTGGAACCGGGAATAAATTATCTTTTATAATATGTAAATTCTGAACGAAATGTAGAATCTTAGTCTGCGCTCCACCGCTGCAATGTACCATTCCGTGAATATCGTTTGGTGTATATTTATCTAAAATTTTCTTGATAATTGGTGCGTAAGTTCTTGTTGGAGAAAGTACCAACTGACCAGCATTTATTGGGCTATTTTCCACTTCATCAGTTAAATTTACCTGACCAGAATAAATTAATTCTTCCGGAACAAGCGCATCATAACTTTCCGGATATTTTTTAGCTAAATATTTTCCGAAAACATCATGACGTGCAGATGTTAAGCCGTTGCTTCCCATTCCGCCGTTATAACCTTTTTCATAAGTTGCCTGACCAAAAGACGCCAAACCAACAATTACGTCTCCCGCTTTAATGTTTGCATTATCAACAACATCGCTTCGTTTCATGCGTGCTGTCACGGTAGAATCTACAATAATAGTGCGAACAACATCTCCAACATCGGCAGTTTCGCCTCCTGTTGAATGAATCGTTACTCCGAAAGTTTTTAATTCGTTGATTAATTCTTCGGTTCCGTTAATGATTGCCGAAATAACTTCTGCAGGAATTAAGTTTTTATTTCTACCAATTGTCGATGAAAGCAAGATATTATCTGTTGCTCCAACACATAATAAATCATCAATATTCATGATTAACGCATCTTGCGCGATTCCTTTCCAAACAGAAATATCTCCGGTTTCTTTCCAGTACATATACGCCAAAGACGATTTTGTACCGGCTCCGTCAGCGTGCATAATTAAGCAATGTTCTGAATCCTGGGTAAGATAATCAGGAACAATTTTGCAGAATGCCTGAGGGAATAATCCTTTGTCAATATTTTTTATGGCGTTGTGTACGTCTTCTTTTGATGCCGAAACACCTCTTTGTGCGTACCTTTTGCTAGAATCTGAACTCATGAAAATTAGTTTGTGTTGATGTGGTGCAAAGATAATCCCTTTTTTTAATTCTTGGGTTTATTTATTAAAGATTGCGTAGAATTATTTACCACAAATTACACAAATTAGCACAAATTTTTATAAAGCAAAAATCATCCTTTGAGGATGATTTTTGAGTTCTAATATTCACAAAAATAGAATTCGTGAAAATTCGTGAAATTCGTGTTTAAAAATTATTTAGTAAATAACAATTCTCTGTATTTAGTTAATGTCCAGCTTTCGTCGTCTACTAATAATTCTAATTTATCACAGTGATTACGAATATCTTCAAAGTAAGGTTTTACTTTATTACAATACGCTTCTGCCATAACCTGAGCGTCTGTTAGATGATTTGCTTTTCTTCTTTCATCTGTCATTGCCAATACTTTAGAATTGATTCCTTCTATATGACCAGAGATTTCTTTAATTAAAACAATTTGCTCTTTTGCAATAGTTTCAAACTCTTTTCCGAAGATTTCTTTAAGTCCTTTTACGTTTTCAATCAACGTATTTTGATAACGAATCGCTGTCGGGATTACATGATTTCTGGCAATATCACCTAAAACTCTTCCTTCAATCTGAATTTTTTTAGTGTATTCTTCGAGTTCGATTTCGTAACGCGCTTCCGCTTCAACATGATTCAAAATTCCTAATTCATCAAATAAATCTAGTGCTTGTTTAGAAATTTTAGCTTTAATCGCTTCCGGTGTTGTTTTAAAATTACTTAAACCTCTTTTAGCAGCTTCTTGTTCCCAGGCATCAGAATAACCGTCACCTTCAAAAAGGATTTTTTTCGATTGTTTGATGTATTCTCTTAAAACATTAAAAATTGCATCGTCTTTTTTCATGTCTTTCGACTCGATCAAAGTATCTACTTCTAATTTAAAATCTTTTAATTGTTTGGCTACAATCGCATTTAAAGTTGTCATCGCGTTAGAACAGTTCGCGTTTGAACCAACCGCTCTGAACTCAAATTTATTTCCTGTAAAGGCAAAAGGCGAAGTTCTGTTTCTGTCTGTATTGTCTAAAAGTACATCCGGAATTTTTCCAACTACATTTAGTTTTAAATCTGTTTTTTCTTCAGGAGATAATTTTCCGGTTGTTACACTTTCTAATTCAGACAAAACTTTGGTTAACTGCGCACCAATGAAAACCGAAATAATAGCCGGTGGTGCTTCATTTGCTCCTAACCTATGATCGTTACTTGCCGTCGCGATTGAAGCTCTTAATAAAGTTTCGTAATCGTTTACCGCTTTTATCGTATTAATAAAGAATGTCAAAAACTGTAAATTGCTCATTGGCGTTTTACTCGGACTTAATAAGTTAACTCCGGTATCTGTTGCCAACGACCAGTTGTTGTGTTTTCCTGATCCGTTTACTCCTTTAAATGGTTTTTCGTGAAATAATACTTTAAAATCATGACGCTCTGCCACTCTTTGCATCACATCCATTAATAAGGAGTTGTGATCTACTGCAAGATTGGTTTCTTCAAATATAGGTGCCAGCTCAAACTGATTTGGCGCTACTTCGTTATGACGCGTTTTTACAGGAATTCCAAGCAACATACATTCTTGCTCTAAATCTCTCATGTACGTTAATGCACGAGTTGGAATAGATCCAAAATAATGATCATCAAGTTGTTGCCCTTTTGCAGAAGTGTGACCTAATAAGGTTCTTCCGGTCATCATTAAATCAGGACGGGAATTAGCCAACGCTTTATCAATCAAAAAGTATTCTTGTTCCCAACCTAAAGTTGCAGTTACCTTTTTAACGTTTTTATCAAAGTATCTGCAAACTTCTGTTGCAGCTTCATCCATTGCAGATAATGCTCTCAATAACGGAATTTTATTATCTAAAGCTTCGCCAGTGTAAGCAATAAAAACGGTTGGAATACATAAAGTTGTTCCGTAAATAAATGCCGGAGAAGTTGGATCCCAAGCCGTGTAACCTCTGGCTTCGAATGTATTTCTGATTCCGCCATTCGGGAAACTTGACGCATCTGGTTCTTGCTGAACCAATTGTGCTCCGCCAAATTTTTCTACAGGATCACTTCCATCATACGAAGTTTCAAAAAAAGCATCGTGTTTTTCTGCAGTCGTTCCCGTAAGTGGCTGAAACCAGTGCGTATAATGTGTTACTCCTTTTGACAAAGCCCATTCTTTCATTCCCATGGCAATATAATCTGCCAGTTTTCTGTCAATTTTAGTTCCGTGCTGAATGGCATCTCTAACTCCTTTTAAAGCATCTGAAGTTAAAAATTGCTTCATTGCTTTCTCATTAAACACATTTGAACCAAAAATGTTAGATTTTCTATCAATTTCTTCAAAATGTACCGGCTTTCTTGTAGAAGCTTCTTTTAAAGCTTGGAAACGTAATGTTGACATGTATATAATTTTTAAAAATTCGTAATTATTTTTATTGAAAAAAGAAGGACAAATATAATCAATAAAAAAGCCTGTTTGAAAGATAAATAGTAGATTTTTATACAAGGATTTTTCAATAGATAATCAATTTTATAAAGAATAATTAATATGAATTGAAGAAATATAACAAATTAACTCAGTATTATTCATTAAATAAACATTTTTTCATAATTACATAACCTTTAAACTCAGGAAAAGCACGTTATTTTTACGAATTTATTTTTTTAAGGTGTTAAAAATTACTTTTTTCAAAATATACCCCTATCAAAATTGCGCTTCTCTAAAAAATTATAGTCCGCTCAACAAAATAGCCCCCTAATTTTTAGGACTAAAAAAATAAATCTATATTTGACCCAGCGAAAAAACAAAAAAAATAAAATTTATATTATTATGGCTAAAATTAAGTTAGAGTACATTTGGTTAGATGGATATGAACCAACTCAAAATCTTAGAAGTAAAACTAAAGTTGAAGAACACGAAAATTTCAAAGGAACATTAGAAGAACTTGGAAACTGGTCATTTGATGGTTCATCAACAAAACAAGCCGAAGGTGGTTCATCTGACTGTTTATTAGTTCCTGTTGCAATTTACCCTGATCCAACACGTATTAACGGATGGTTGGTAATGACTGAAGTTATGTATGCTGATGGTACTCCTCACTCTTCTAACGGTAGAGCTACTATTGATGATGACGGTGATTTCTGGTTTGGTTTCGAACAAGAATATTTCATCATGGATACTAAAACTTTATTGCCATTAGGTTTCCCTGTTGGAGGTTATCCTGCTCCACAAGGTATGTACTACTGCTCTGTAGGTGGAAAAAACACTCACGGAAGAAAATTAGTAGAAGAACATGCTGACTTATGTATCGCTGCCGGAATTAACTTTGAAGGTATTAACCAAGAGGTTGCTTGCGGACAATGGGAATTCCAATTATTCGCTAAAGGTGCTAAAAAAGCCGGAGACGAAATTTGGGTTGCTCGTTATTTATTAGATCGTTTGACTGAAAAATATGGTTACTATATCGAATATCACCCAAAACCACTAGGAGATACTGACTGGAATGGTTCTGGAATGCACGCTAACTTCTCTAACGAGGTGTTAAGAACATGTGGAGACCAAGCTACTTACGAAAGAATTTGTGAGGCTTTCCGTCCTGTTACTGCTGAGCATATCGCGGTTTACGGTGCTTACAACGACCAACGTTTAACTGGTAAACACGAAACTGCTTCTATCCATGATTTCTCTTACGGAGTTTCAGACAGAGGATGTTCTATCAGAATTCCTTTAATGACTGTTCAAAAAGGATGGAAAGGTTGGTTAGAAGACAGAAGACCAGCTTCAAACGGTGATCCATACAAAATCGCTGCAAGAATTATCAAAACTGTAAAATCAGCGTTGTAATTTTAAGCTTATATTATATAGAAAGTGCCATCTTAATTGATGGCACTTTTTTTTGTTTAAAAGATCTTGCATACCAATCTTTGTCAAAGTTTAAAACTTTGACAAAGGTATTACGCGCATTAAATCTACCAACTTACAAGCAATCTTGTGATTTCGATTTCTATAATTAAAATATTTTTTTTCAGGAGCTAATCCCGCTATCCGTTTCAATCTTTTGCTCCATTTCATTACACAAAAGGATTTCCACTTCTATCGGGGCTAGGGCAATCGTTTTCATAAGAATATTTTTTTTTTATTTCGTCATTCATTTTTTTTATAATCTGAATCCGTCCAGTTTGTCATCCCGAGGAACGAGGGATCTTCGCAAGTAGCTCGACAAAGATTGAAGATTTTGATTGTGGAGTTTCTCAAGGAGATCCCTCGTCCCTCGGGATGACAAAAATACGTTGACAAACTTTGGAAAAGGTCGATACACACAATTAAACCCGACAGGTTTTAGAAACCTGTCGGGTTTAGTTGTCCAACACCTAAATCTTAACTAAAATTGAAAGTTATTTTCTAATAATTAATTTTTAAGTTAAACATCAAAACTTATCTTTGTAAATCATTTAAAAATTATCTTATAATGGTTTGGATTTTATTTTTAGTAGGCGTTGTACTTATTCTTGCTTTAGATTTGGGAGTTTTCAATAAAAACCCTCATATTATTAGTACCAAAGAAGCAAGCAAATGGACCCTGATTTGGGTTACACTTTCATTTTTATTTTCCGGAGTAATCTACTGGCTTTATACTACAGATTATATTGCAAACCCTGACGGATTAAAACCTGCCGTTGCTTCTATGAAGTTTATTACAGGTTATTTAATTGAACTTTCTTTAAGTGTTGATAATATTTTTGTTATCGCAATTATTTTCGCTTCTTTCAAAATACCACAGAAATACCAGCACCGCGTTTTATTCTGGGGAATTATTGGTGCCGTAGTTTTTCGCGGATTAATGATTTTCTTCGGAGTTATGCTGATCAATAAATTTACATGGACAACGTATTTATTTGGTGCTTTCTTATTATTTACAGCAATAAAAATGTTGTTTTCTGGCGACGATGAAGATTTTCATCCAAAAGATTCTTTTATCTATAAAGCTTTAGGAAAAGTGATTCCGATTACTTCTGAATTTGATAAAGAGAGATTTTTCATTTTAACCGAAAAAGGAAAAAAAGCCGCTACTCCTCTATTTGTTGCTTTAATTGTAATTGAAGTAATGGATGTGCTTTTTGCTGTAGACAGTGTTCCGGCAATTCTGGCTATTACTTCTGATCCTTTTTTAGTATTTAGTTCGAATATTTTTGCCATTCTTGGTTTGCGTTCTATGTACTTTTTCCTTGCAAATATGTTGGCAAAATTCAGTTATTTAGAATACAGCTTAATCGCAATTTTAAGTTTCGTTGGGTTAAAAATGTTGCTTCACGATTGGATTCACGTTCCGGAATGGGCTTCTTTAGGATTCATCGCGCTATCTCTTTTAGTTGGAATCTTGGTTTCCCTTAAATTTGGAGAAGAAAAAGAATTAACAGATTTGGATCAGGAATAATTTTTTGAGACATATATTCATAAAAAAAAGGAAATCTTGCGATTTCCTTTTTTTATTTAAAAACATCAATAAAATAAAAATATACCTATAATTTAACTTTTAAAAGTAAGCTTATACTTTATTTATTATTATGTTTATCTCATTATAATTTTAAAATTTTATCATGAGAAAAAATTACATTTACCTCGTTTTACTGCTTTTATTACACATTTCAGTTTTTGGGCAAAAAGTTACTCTTACTCCAACAACTGTAAATGGTGCAAGTTTTAGCACCGGACCTATTAATTTAGCATCGGTTCCATATTCTACAATTTCACTTGGCGTTAAAGTAGAAATGCCGGCCACTGCTGCACCCGGAGATAATGGCACAATAAAAATTTACTATTCAAAAGGAGCTGCATTAGGAGCTAATGTTGCTATTAGCGGCGACGGTGGTACCCTTTATTTTGGCGGAGGCAATGTGGCTGTCAAAAGTTTTGTTATTAACCTAAATTGGAACGATTTTTTAACCTCCGGAGGATTTATATTCGCTGAATATAGAAGTGGTACCTCTTATGTGAGTTCAAATATTCCTGTTATCAAAAACATAACAATGACTGGAGGAACAACCCTAAACCCCCCTGCAGACGCTCCAAACCCATCAAATATTGCAAATACATTATGTTGTAATCAAACTATTAGACAAGGTGATAAACCAGCACCAATAACCGGATCTCAATACTTAAATCCTTACAAAGGACTTCCTTATGGAGTTAATAGCAAATGGAGTGTCGCTAATGGCACAACTATAAGTTTAGATGATGCAAACAAAATTCTAGATATAGATTATGTTACAGAATTAAAAAATCTAACAGTTACAAGGGAATTAGGTTACAGCTATGGCGGACAATTTCCAAATAAAAGTAATACTATAACAATTACAGTTGTTCCTTCTCCAATAATTTCAAATGAAATCTCTATTATCAACACACCAATAACGGACGATTTTATAGAAATAACAAATACAAATCCAAAATCCATTATTGGCGGTAGATCTGACGCTTCAGTAAATTTAAATATTTTACAAAATCCATTTCATATCCCTCAAAGAGGCGATAATATTACAACTATTGAAAGATATGTATGGGAATATACTAAAACAAATATTGCATTAGGCGGAATTAGATATTGGAAAACCATTGAAGGCGAAAATTCATCTTCATTGGATTTCTTTAATCCATCTGACGGAGTAAGTGACGAAGATAATTATTATCTAGTTAGAAGAATTGCTATTTATCAAAACATAAAAAGAGCAAGTAACTCATTGAAAATATTACTTAGAACAGTTCGAAACAATAACAATATTTGTTGCGATCAAATATTAAACATTCCTTCACCAGGAGTTGTTGACTCTCCAAACATAATAATTGGTTCAACTCCATTTATAGACGAGACAACAATGAATGGAACAAATTTAATTTACACCGTATCATATCAATGGCAAAATCAGCCAATAACTAATAGAGAATACGGAAGTTGGTCTGATATTTCAGGAGCAACGTCTAAAGATTATCTTCCATCACCTCTCAAATTTGTAACAAATCCAAGAGGCAGTTTAACAATTCAAACTACTTACAATTATAGACGACTAGCCGTAATAAATTATCAAATTACAAATAATGGTCAATTAGTAAAAGGAAACACGAAATCGTATAGTAACGAAGCAAGCGTAATCTCTTCTAATTCAACATATACATCTCTAACATTAACCGTTTATCCTAATCCAGCTTCTTCAGTTATAAATATTGAGAACAAAGGAACAGATTACATATTAGCCAATACTCAAATAAATATTGTAAATACACTAGGAGTTATAGTAAACTCAAACAATTTCTCAGTTATAAATCCAAATTTAATAAGTATAAATATTTCAAATCTAACTATAGGAACTTATTTTATAAATATCCAAACGGGAGGTAGTAATAGAAATACTCAATTAACATTCATTAAGAATAATTAACCAATCCTGTAAATAAATAAAAAAAAAGGAAATCTCACGATTTCCTTTTTTTTTATTTACAATATTTAGTTTATTCTTTTAACATTGCTATCATCAATATTATATTTGGCAATAACTGCATTATAATCTGAATAATCTGCTTTTACTTTTTTTGCATTTACTCCGTCATCACCTGGAATAATTACAACGCGGAATGTTTTTCCTAATCTAAAAGTACTTGGCAACTGAGAAAAATCAGTTAAACTACCATCAATAAAGACCGTGACATTACTTTTTGAAAAATTAAAATTATACTGAGCTGTTTCCAATCCATCACTAAAATAATATATCTGAGGCAATAATGCCCATCTATCTGCTCCACTTGTACTAACTAATTCATATACCAACACATTGTCGCCTGATAGAACACCTTCTAACGGAACTGTTCTTTCATAATTTGGAGCAACAAAGTCCGTAGTAAATTCAAAAACAAAAGGTATCGGTGCGTCATACCCTGGAGGCCCCTGTGGTCCTTCTGGTCCTTCACAGCTCGAAAATGCAACTAATCCAACAGCTGCGAAAAGTATAAATATCTTTTTCATAATTTTTATTTTTTATGGTTATATACATAAAGGTATTTCAAAAATCAAACCAAAAAAAATATTTACATCATTCTTTGTTAAAAATCTCCTTATTTTTTTGCAACCAACTGATTCTTAAGTAGAATTTTATTAAAAAATAATACATGATATGGCAATGAATTTTCCCAGTAATCCCAAGTATGTGAACCTGGTCTTTCTGTGTAATCATGTTCTACCTTATTATATACCAATCTTCGGTGTAATTCTTTATTGGGTTCTATTAAAAAATCATCAACACCGCAATCTATTATTAAAGGTAATTTGTTTGCTTTTATTTTATCGAGCATATTGATAACGGCATAACGCTCATACATTTCAGAACTATCACTTTTGTCTCCAAAAACGGGCTGCATTAATTTCACAACTTGTGCAGATGAATCTCTGTTTAACATTACACTCATATCTACCGCTCCGCTCATACTTCCGGCAGCGCAGAACAAATCGGGATGTTTGGCAGATAAATACAAAGCACCGTGTCCGCCCATAGAAAGTCCGGTTATAACTCTCCCGTTCCTATTGCTAATCGTTCTGTATGTTTTATCGACTTTCTGAATCACTTCTTGTGTAATAAAAGTTTCAAACTGACTCCCTTTATTTACCGGACTGTCTAAGTAAAAACTAAAAGTTTCTCCTTCGGGCATTACGATAATTATATTGTATTGATCTGATAAGCTTTGAACTAATTTTTTGTTTGGAGTATTTTTTAACCAATCACTAAAATGACCGTAAGCACCATGTAATAAATACATTACCGGAAAAGCAGTTTTACTTTTACTATAAGAATTTGGCAATACAACGGCAGCTTTATAGGTTTTACTCATTGCTGTACTGGCAATTTGCAATGTATCTACTTTTGCTGCATAACTCATAGAAGAAATGCATAGAAACACAACAAATACAAGGAATCTAAAGTTTTTCATATTGATATTTTTTCTGATTAGGGATTGTAAATATACCTTTTTCCGAATAAAATATATGAAAAATCCGACTGGTTTATCAACATGTTTAGCTATCAACTTTAGTCTATATGTTTGTTGCCACGAATTGCACTAATTTTCCCGAATTTAATGTTGTTGTCTTTTTTTAACACATTAGAAAGATAGAATTATAAAATACCAAAAAAAAAGCGTTCCACTTGCATATAAGCACATTGCTATGTGTGTTATTAAAGTGAAACGCTTTTTTAACTTATTTATACAAAGAAAAAATCTATGTTCCTATTGTGTTTTAAAATTACTCACTATAGATAATTAGTGAAAATTCGTGAAATTCGTGGCAAACAAAAAAAAATTATTTAATAATAATCTTGTGCTCGTTACGGTATTGCGAAGCGCTTTTACCTGTATACTGTTTGAACGATTTACTAAAGTGACTAAAATTATTAAAACCACTTTCATAGCAAACTTCGTTGATTGTTATTGGTTTTTCAGCCAGAAGTTTTGAGGCGTGAACCAAACGATATTCATTAACAAACTCCGTGAATGTTTTGTTTGATATTTTTTTAAAATATCGACAAAACGAAGGTGTTGTCATACTTACCAAACTCGAAACTTCATCTATTGCAATAGATTCCTGAAAATGATCTTTTACGTAATTAAAAACTACATTGATTCGATCACTGTCCTGCGTATTTAATTCGATTGCAAAACCATCGGCATTTAATATTGTGTACTCTTCTGATGAATCTAATTCATCTAAAATACTCAGGAGTGTCAGCAAACGTTCAAACGGAAGCTGATCATCCATCATCTCAATTTTTTTACCTATTCTCTTTTTGGTTTCTCCACCAAAAGCGATTCCACCTTTAGACTGAGCCAAAATATTCTGAACCTTTTTCATTTCCGGCGCTGCAAAAAATCCACTACCCAAAAAATCAGGTTTAATATGAATCACGGTTTCATTTACATTTCCTGTTTGTTCGTTTGTAAAACCACAATGAGGTAAATTAGAACCTATCAGAATCAAACTGCCATTTGTATAATAAGAAACATGGCTACCTATTTGTCTCTTTCCTGCGCCACCATTAATATAAACCAATTCAATTTCCGGGTGATAATGCCACAAATGAGACTTAACGTTCGTCTTTTCAGCATGTTTGGTATACGTAAAAGAACTTCCATACGAGTTGGATATCACTTCGAGAGCTGGGGCGATTGTCTTCATGATAAAAGTCTTTAAAAAATAATAGCAAATTTAACAAAAACACCTACAATAATTCATATTTTAACCTATAACGGTTTCGTAACTGAGGATATTGCATTAAAATCATCTAATTACAAAACTTAAAATCACCAACATTTAGTCGTTTTTTTCACGACCCATATTTTTATTCACTTTTTTTTCAATATATCGTATTTAATTCTCTCTTTTTATACATATATGCTATTACTGTAAGAATTTTACATGTTTTTAAAAAATGTTAATTTTTCAAAAACGTTGAAAAATAATAACTGAATTAACTAAAACACCTAAAATAATTCAAATTTTAACCTATAACGGTTTCGTAAATGAGAATATAGCACATAAATTGGAAAATAGAGTTGTGATAAAAAACAGATAACTGAAGTAATTTTACATCACAGAAATGAACTAATAATTTAAAAGAAGACAATCATGAAAAAGATTATAAAATTAAGTTTAGTATGCGCAGTGCTTTTTTCAGGAATCAGTACTTATGCAATTGATGGAAATGAAGATTTTAACCTTCATGTATTGAAAAACGGAAAAGTAATAACATTTGGTTTAAACCAGACTCAAAAAGCTAGTTTAGCTATATACGATAAAGAAGGTACTTTATTCTATTCTGAAAATGCTTCAGGTAAAGATGGAATTTTAAGAACTTTCAGTCTGCAGGATTTTCCTAACGGAACTTATTTCTTGGAAATTCAAGACAATGCAAAAAAAGTAAGATATGAAATTACTGTAAATGATAATGTTACTACTTTATCACCAAAAGCAATTTCTTCAGTTTACAAGTCATCAGATAAAAATACAAGCGTAGCAGTACGCTAAAAGAGTTTATACTTTTACAGTATAAAAATGAGGTTAGATAGTTAGTAAAGTAAAAAACAATTTTTTGTTTTGAAACAGCTCTTTGTGGTTATTGAGCTGTTTTTTTTTGTTTTATACTTTTTTTGTCACTAAGGCACTAAGACACAAAGTTTAATTATTAAGCTTTGCGTCCCGAGGCTTCGGGATGCGTAAATCTTTGCATTCTTTTCGGTAAAATCTCAAATATATTTTTGTAAGAAATCACAATAAATTTACATTCCCATGATTCAAACAAAACATTAAAAAATAATAATCATATTAACAAAAACGATAAATATAATTCAAATTTTAACCTATAACGGTTTCGTAAATGAGAATATAGCATCGAAATCAGCAAATAGAGTTGTGATAAAATCTGTAATACTAAAGTAATTTTACATCAGAGAATTAGAACTATTAATTTAAAAAAACTAATACGATGAAAAATTTAAAATTAAGTTTAGTATGCGCAGTGCTTCTTTCAGGAATGAGTACTTATGCAATTGATGGAAATGCCGATTTTAACCTTCATGTGTTAAAAAATGGAAAATTAATAACGTTTGGTCTTAATCAGGTTCAAAAAGCAAACCTTGCAATTTATGATCAGGACGGAAATCAGTTCTATTCTGAAACTGCTTCAGGTAAAGAAGGAATCTTAAGAACTTTTAGTTTAGAGGATTTTCCTGATGGAGTTTATTTTCTTGAAGTTGAAGACAATGCAAAAAAAGTAAGATATGAAATTGTGGTAAACAATGCTATCGCTACTTTATCTTCAAAAGCAATTTCTACAGTATACAAATCATCAGATAAAAATACTAGCGTAGCAGTACGCTAAAAAACTTTTATACCTACATACAGTATAAAAATGAGGTTAGATAGTTAGTAAAGTAAAAAACGTGATTGTTTTAAAACAGGTCTTTGTGGTTATTGACCTGTTTTTTTATGCTTTTTATTTTGCCACGAAGACACGAAGGCACAAGTTTTTTATTTATTCGACGTTTTGTAATTTTTTGATTTTGTATTCAATTTGGTTATTTCAGACATTCTGTATTTGTAAGAAAAAATTAAAATACAATTTATCTCGTTTTAAATAAAATGTTATAAAATATTAACCATATTAACAGAAACTGTAAATATAATTTAAATTTTAACCTATAACGGTTTCGTAAATGAGAATACAGCATCTAAATTAGCCAATAGAGTTGTGAGAAAAACAGAACTACATAAGTAATTTAGCATCAGAGAATTAAAGCTAATAAACTAAAAAAACTGATGTTATGAAAAATTTAAAATTAAGTTTAGTATGTGCAGTACTTTTTACAGGAATGAGTACTTATGCAATTGATGGAAATGAGGATTTTAATCTTCATGTATTAAAAGGAAATGGAAAGCTAATTACGTTTGCCCTTAACAAAGTCCAAAAAGCAAAATTAGCAATTTATGATACAGACGGTACTCTTATTTATTCTGAAACTGCTTCTGGTAAAGATGGAATTTTGAGAACTTTTAGTTTAGAAGAATTTCCGGAAGGAACTTACTTCTTAGAAGTTGAAGATAATGTAAAAAAAGTGAGACATGAAATTACAATTAATGACGGAACTTATGTTTTATCATCAAAAGCAGTTTCATCAGTTTATAAAGCAGGTTTTTCTGCTAAAAATACCAGCGTGGCCACACGCTAAAAAAGTTATACTTATATAGAGTATAAAATTGTGAAGTTAATTTGAAGATATTGTTTTAAAAAACAGCTCATTGTGGATATTGGGCTGTTTTTTTTATGCCTAAATGTTAGTGAAAAAATCAACTCGCTTTTTTTTTGAAAAACTATTCTTAATAAATGAATACAGGCCTCGTAAGAGGCATAAAAAAAAGTTCAGGACAAAACATCCAGAACCCCAACAAATACGTACATAGTTCAAACAAAGCACAGAAAGAGTTTTAATTCAGCAACTTATGTCTTTAAAAAATAGATTTTTTTGCATAAAATTCAAATTGTATTTGTTAGTTTTACACATCCACGATTAATAATTAATTTAAAAAAACATGACAAAATTTACCAAAATGGGCCTAGTTGTTGCCGTATTTTTAACAACTATCTTTACTTATGCAATTGACGGAAAAGGTGATTATATCTTGTATATTAAAACCGGAAATGGAAAAGTAGTAAGCTTTACTTTAAATACCGTTGAAAAAGCAAATTTTTCAATTTTAGACGAAAACAATACTTTGTTGTATGCAGGAGTTCCATCTTCTGATGAAGACAATTTAGAGGTTTCAAAAACTTTAAGTTTAGAGGCTTATCCAGCCGGAACTTATTATTTACAATTGAACGAAAATGGTAAAGTAGTAAAACACAAAATTACAGTTTCAACTAAAAAGGTAAAAACAGTTGTGTTAGATGAGTCAGTAAACGAAAGTCCTGCATTTCGTCGTTAATCGTTGTTTGCCTCAAACGTAAAGCATCAGCCGCGGCTGATGCTTTTTTATTTTAATGAATGATCGTTAAAAGAATATTATTTCCCCTTTAGTAATTTTTCTAAATATTCAATTTTATCTTTTTCCGCCTGAAGCAAACGTTCGTAAAGGTTTTTATTTTCTTCTACCGTTTCCATTAATTTATCTAATGGATTGAAAGTGCAAGTGTTATAATTATTAAAGTTATTATCTGAATCGTGAAAAGTATTGAAATAATTAATCACGCCTTCTTCCGAAAAATTCTTAATTGCTTCCACCGTTACACCAAGTGCTTTTGCAACTTCAATCAATTTTTCTTCATCAATAGTTTCGCTATTTTCTATAGCCGAAATTGCTTGTTGGTTGGTTCCTAAAGCCTGTGCCAAAGCTTCCTGTTTCATATCTCGAAGTTCACGAATACGGCTTATTTTTCGCCCTATATGATTTGGTTTTGTTAGTGTGCTCATAATTCAAAGATAATAATTAAGTGTCATAACTGGCAAAATGTAAAAAACATATTTAGCGCTGTACAATACGGCAAAAAATGATTTGCTACCGTACAATATATTGCTTTCTTCGCCGGATCAAACAAAAGTACGATTTTTCTCTCTATAATATATTTTGAAAGTGAAATTGTAAAATGATTAATTGATACAATTTAAAAACATACACGCCATGGAAAATGAAATTAAAAAACTAGAAAATCTTAAAATATTAACTGCCCGATATTGCAATACGCTAACGCCATCTCCTGACAAAAAAGGAACTTACACCGCTAAAATTAACATGCTAAATTATTATGAACTTGCAGCAACCATTACCGAAATCCTAAAGTTATGTATTATAGCATTAGATTATGATGCACATAAACCGGCAACAACAAAATATTCACCTATTAATGTCGGGCTGATTTTAGAAATGGTATTAGAAATGTTTCCTACGGATGAATTTGAATTGATAACTGAGATTAATGAGATGCTTGGTGGGGAGTTTGAGTGAATGGAAAATTCTACTCTTAATTAAGTATTCGTAGTTGCTGTCGCGAGCGTCTCGCTAGTGCACACATTGGGTTGACGAGCGAGACGTTCGCGACAGCGAGGGGGCAATTATTGTTAAAATGCCTATTTTTTATCTTCAGGTTTTGCAATTATTACTATTTTAGGTTTTAATGAGTTTGAAGGTGTTGGAACACTTCTACCTGCCGTTACCTTACTACCTAAGTTTTCAATCTTTTTAACAGAACTAATTGCTTCTTCTAATTTCTTTTTTATTTCTTCATTCATCTTTTTATTTTTTTGGTGTATTAGATGGTCTATTGACAGGAGGAGTAGGTATTTTTCTTCCTTTTTCTTCAGGAACAGGTTTTTGTGGATAAGCCGGTTTTTGATCATTACTCATAATATATAAATTTATTGTTACAAAAAAAATTATAGCCAAAACACCAATAATCAGTGAAGACAAAGAGATCAAATTATATTGATTAATAATTTTATTCCTCTTTTCAACATTAGTAAAAATTTCTTCATATTTTTCATCGTTAATTTCTGAAATTGTAAGTTCCATATATTCCACGGATTTATAATGTGAAAATAAATTTACCAATAAAGTAATAGCAAGTAGAAGCCAGCCAGAAACAATTATCCAAAGACATACCGCTTTATCTATTTGTACAATCTTATCAAAAAAAGCTATTGTTATTCCTAATCCACCTGAAGCAATTATATTTATATATTTTTCAAAATCATCTTGGCTTTTTGATTTAGTTTCATAAACAGAATTTCTAAATTCTATCCATTCACTTTTTATATCTTCCTCTTTTTTTGACATACTACTTTATACAATATAATTATTGCTTCTTTATTTTAAATTTGGCTTTAAATCTAATCAATTTTTATCAAAAATTTCTTGATAATTATTTTATTTATAATTAAGGTTGTAAACAAAAACAGTTGGTGCGAATGTCTTACGAATAAATTTTAATTTATATTATAAATTTTAATTTTTCAAATAACACATAATATGAATCTTTTTGTTTTTTTTCTTTAATAACAAATGGCAAATAGATGGGTTACTTAAATAATATTTCATACCCGCAACAAATTTATTTTTTGATTCTCTTTGTAGATTATTGGAACGGGTACGAAGTCGGGAGACTTCGCACAGCGATCGTCAAATTTTATGAATGAAGACTTTGAAGAGCTGGTTTTCATTTGCTAAATCAACAAATAACTTTCAGTACGAGACAGGGCAAGAAAATTAATTTATCGTTTTTTAAATACTCTAAACCTCATTTCAAAAGCGCTTTTTTATTTTTTAATTTTTGTATGTTTGCTCTTACCAAAAACTAAAATTAATATATGGAAAGTGAAAATTTACCCAAAAAAACACTAGAAGGTGTTCGAAAACTTTTAGAAACGTTGCCATCCGTCACTTATGGGGCTAATGTAATGTCATACTTAACCATTAACGACTATGGAACAGGCCAAGATGCATTTAATTTATTGAAAGAGGATTTCGAAAATTTAGATTTATCAAAAGTTTACGAAAGCGGTGAATTAGTAAAGGATATAAAAAAGCAAAAAAAGGAGTTAGCTTCTATAACAAAACAACATACCTCATTAGTTGAAATTTTTGGAGAAGATGGAGGAGGTGGGCCTGGGACATTAACACGAAAGTTAATTGAACAGTTAGAGAAAGAGATTTCTGATTTAATCAAAAAAAGAGATGATCTAGCAGCTGAAGTTATTGAAGCTGAAAACAATACTGCACATAGAATTTCAGAGTTTGAGACTAAAGTGAGTAGTGCAGAATCTGAATCCCAAGTTGATTTATTACAAATTACCGCGAAAATTACAGCAGCTGAAAACGAAGCTACGTTAAAAGTTCAAGACACTCAACGTAAAGCTGCTGGAAAAGTTCGCATTATTGAACAATTCAGTGATTTTTTAGCAGAGACTAATTCTAATATGAAGCTGTACTTTTGGGTAATATTTTTTTTAACACTATGTGCTGTTATAACAGTTGCGTTAAGTGTTCCAACTTTATTAAAATGTTTTGAAACTTACAATTCTTATTTAACACTTTTAGGTTGCAATGCAAGTTCTTGGCAGATATTAAATTCTGCTGTTGGAATTCTGATTGTAAAACTCCCTTGGGCATTATGCTTAAGCGCTGTTTTTACTGGTATGTATAGATTACTAAAAAGTTTACTTATTACTTATGAAAAAATAAATCAAGATAAAAGAAACATGTCTGCCATATATGCTGTTTCTGGAAATATCGCATCAGCTCTCAATGATTATGGTATGGCAATTGCTGAACATGAAATGGAAGATGATGAAAATGGAGAAATGGTTACCGTTTTACGAGCTAAAAATAAAGAGGTAAATCAAAAAAGAGAAAGCTTAAAATGGAATCAAATAATGAATTATTTTGAAGGAATGCAACATCACAAAGTTGATGTTCCTGAAGCTGAAGATCCTGATAAACTTAAACCAATAACAGATTTACTGGGTAAACTGATTGACAAAGTTCCAACTACCAATTCATAAAAAAAACCTCTCAATAATGAGAGGTTTTCCATAAATATAAAATAATAAAAATTACATATTCCTTCTATACTGCCCGCCCACTTCAAACAAAGCCGAAGTAATCTGACCAAGCGAACAAACCTTAGTAGCTTCCATTAAATGGTCGAATAAGTTTTCGTTTTTAATCGCGGCTTCTTGCAGTTTGTTGAGATGCTCGTTTACTTTTGCTTCATGAAACTGATGTAAATTATCCAGCATCGTAATTTGATATTGTTTTTCTTCTTCGGTGGCGCGAATTACTTCTGCCGGAATTACCGTTGGAGAACCTTTTGAACTCAAAAACGTGTTTACGCCCACAATTGGGAAATCTCCGTTGTGTTTTAGGGTTTCGTAATACAAACTTTCTTCCTGAATTTTAGAGCGTTGGTACATGGTTTCCATTGCACCCAAAACTCCGCCACGTTCTGTGATTCGGTCGAATTCCTGTAAAACGGCTGCTTCTACCAAATCGGTTAATTCTTCGATGATAAACGATCCCTGAATTGGGTTTTCGTTTTTAGCCAAACCTAATTCTTTATTAATAATCAACTGAATTGCCATTGCTCTACGAACAGATTCTTCTGTTGGTGTTGTAATCGCTTCGTCGTATGCATTAGTGTGCAACGAATTACAGTTGTCGTAAATCGCATATAAAGCCTGCAAAGTCGTTCTAATATCATTAAAATCAATTTCCTGTGCGTGTAACGAACGTCCGGAAGTCTGAATATGGTATTTCAACATTTGTGCTCTTTCGTTGGCTCCATATTTGTTTTTCATGGCTTTTGCCCAAATTTTACGCGCCACACGACCAATTACAGAATATTCAGGATCAACTCCGTTCGAGAAGAAGAACGATAAATTTGGTCCAAAATCGTTTATGCTCATTCCGCGGCTTAAGTAATATTCCACGTAAGTGAAACCATTTGAAAGCGTGAAAGCCAATTGCGTAATAGGGTTCGCTCCTGCCTCTGCAATATGATATCCTGAAATTGAAACCGAATAAAAATTACGAACGTTTTTGGTGATAAAATATTCCTGAACATCGCCCATTAATCGCAACGCAAATTCAGTTGAGAAAATACAGGTATTTTGCGCTTGATCTTCTTTTAAAATATCAGCCTGAACTGTACCACGAACTTGTGATAATGTTCTGGCTTTTATTTCATTATAAACTTCCAAAGGTAAAACCTGATCTCCGGTAACGCCCAAAAGCATTAATCCTAAACCATTGTTTCCTTCCGGTAAATCACCTTGATATTTAGGACGTTCTAATCCGCTTTCTTTATATATTTTGTTGATTTTCGCTTCAACTTCTTTTTCTAAATCATTCTCCTTAATATAATACTCACATTGCTGATCGATTGCCGCGTTCATAAAAAAGCCCAACAACATTGGCGCTGGCCCGTTAATGGTCATACTTACAGAGGTTAACGCATGAACCAAATCAAAACCTGAATACAGTTTTTTAGCATCATCCAGACAACAAATCGAAACTCCGGCATTTCCAATTTTTCCGTAAATATCAGGTCGAATATCAGGATCGTTTCCGTATAAAGTAACGCTGTCAAAAGCGGTAGAAAGTCGTTTTGCCGGCAATCCTGCACTCACATAATGAAAACGTTTGTTGGTTCTTTCCGGTCCGCCCTCGCCCGCAAACATTCTCGACGGATCTTCGCCTTCACGTTTAAACGGATATAATCCTGAAGCAAACGGAAATTCTCCGGGAACATTTTCCTGTAAATTCCAACGTAAAATATCGCCCCAGGCTTCGTATTTTGGCAAAGCAATTTTCGGAATCTGAAGGTGCGATAAACTTTCGGTATGTGTCGCGATTTTGATTTCTTTATCACGCACTTTAAACGAATAAACCGGATTTTTATATTTGTTTACTTTCTCGTCCCAATTCAGGATAATTTCCCAATTGTACGGATCTAAATCCATTTTTACTTTATCGAACTGATTTAGTAAAAGATTAAGGAAGATTCTATTTTCATCATGTGCTTCGGTTGCGCTTGGCAAAACTGTTGAATCGTCAATCCCAGCTTTTGTAATTTGTGGAATTTTTCCTGAAACAGATTCTATTGTTTTAAAGATTCCGTATAGTTTCTGCGCTACTTTTTGCTGCGAAAGCGCACTTTCATCATAAGATCTGTTGTTCTCTGCAATTTCAGATAAATAACGCGTTCTGTGTGGCGGAATCACAAAGATTTTCTCGCTCATTTCTCGCGTGATTTCAAAAGTCGAAACTAGATTTGAATCTGTTTTTTCGACAATTTTATCCATAATCGCCTTGTAAAGCGTATTCATTCCAGGATCGTTAAACTGCGAAGCGATCGTTCCGAAAACCGGCATTTCGTCCGGATTTTTATCCCATAAATTATGGTTTCTTTGATATTGTTTCTTAACGTCGCGAATCGCATCAAGTGCGCCTCTTTTATCGAATTTATTCAAAGCTACTAAATCGGCAAAATCAAGCATATCGATTTTCTCCAATTGTGTCGCGGCTCCAAATTCTGGCGTCATTACATATAAGGACACATCAGAATGGTCCATAATCTCGGTATCTGATTGCCCAATTCCTGAAGTTTCCAGAATAATCAAATCGTATTTTGCGGCTTTTAAAACCTGAATTGCTTCGGCTACATATTTAGACAAAGCCAAATTCGACTGACGCGTTGCCAGTGAACGCATGTAAACTCGTGGATTATTAATCGCATTCATACGGATTCTGTCTCCCAAAAGTGCACCTCCGGTTTTTCTTTTAGAAGGATCGACAGAAATTAATCCGATTGTTTTTTCCGGGAAATCAATTAAAAAACGACGAACCAATTCGTCAACCAAAGATGATTTTCCGGCTCCACCTGTTCCGGTAATTCCTAAAACAGGAATTTTAGAATTGGCATTATTTTCGTGAATTTGATCAAAAACAGGTTTTGCGATTTCCGGGAAATTCTCTGCTGCCGAAATTAATCTGGCAATAGCCGTTGGGGTTTTATTTTCGATGTGATCGATTTCTCCGTTTAGTTTATCTCCAATAGGATAATCAGATCGTTCTACCAAATCATTAATCATTCCCTGTAAACCCAAAGAACGGCCATCATCAGGAGAATAAATTCTTGTAATTCCATATTCATGCAATTCAGAAATTTCGCTTGGAAGGATTACGCCGCCCCCACCGCCAAAAATCTTGATGTGCCCCGCTCCTTTTTCATGAAGCAAGTCATACATATATTTAAAGTACTCATTGTGCCCACCTTGGTACGATGTCATGGCAATAGCATTTGCATCTTCCTGAATAGCGGTATTTACCACTTCTTCTACACTTCGGTCGTGACCTAAATGAATTACTTCGACTCCGGTAGACTGGATAATGCGTCGCATGATATTAATCGCAGCATCATGTCCGTCAAAAAGAGATGCAGCAGTAACAATTCTTACTTTATTTTTAGGAATATATGGTATTTGTTGGTCCATTTTATGAATATGATAATTTTAAGGGAGCAATTTACAAAATATTTTAATATTTGTTTATACCTGAAGCTTTATGTTAATAAAAAAATCCACTCTTCATTTTCTTTTCATTTCATATTTCACACTTAACATTTCACACACAAAGGGTAACAATTTTCATATCTATCGTATTTATCTTATATAAGTCTTATAAAAATGTTAATAACATGGCAATCATGAAAGATTTAAATTTAATATAACAAACTGTTTTCCAGCACACTGAAGTAATTTAGCAATGTAAAAAATCCCCAAATTTTTACCCAAAACTTTTACCGTCAAGTAATTAACGTAAAAATTTTAAACACAATGAAAACATTATATCCACTATCACTAATTATAGCTGCAAGTTTTTTTCTATCTTCTTTTAACAGAGCAGAAAAAGACATTAATTCTTCTAAAAACACCACAAAAATTGCAGCTGTTTACAATTCAGATACTGATAATCTGGAGAAGCTTTCAAAAGAATTCTTTAAAAGATATTCGGATTTAAAAAAATATAAATCTGATATCATGTCTTTGTACAAAAAAAGAGCCTTGGGAACAATTTGGTTTGATGAAGATCAGATCAATGAATTTGGTTCTGTATTATACGAAAAAGCAAAAAAAACAAATGATTTGAATATCCCATATCAAAAAGAAATTGACGAGCTTTTTTCTTCATCTGAAACAAAACTATCTAAAATAGATGCTGATATGCTCTTAAGTTCTTTATATGTTATTTATACTCAAAAAAATAATTCAGATTCTAAGAAAAAAATATCCTACAATGATACGCTAAAAGATTTCCTTAACTATAGTACTATCGAACAGGCAACTGCTTCAACAACAGAAAATGTTAAGGTAGAATATGATCAATATTACAAATTACAAGACGTTCTTAAAAAATATAAAAAATTAGACCGATCAAATAAATGGAAACTTATTGTTCCGGAAGAAGTGCCTTATAAAGATTTGCGTCCCGATGCTGTTTCCAGCACTATAGCACAAGTCAGAACTCGTTTGTATTTATTAGGAGATTTAAAAAATGATTCTAAAAGTAATATTTACGATCGTGAACTGATGGATGCCGTAATGAAATATAAAGTTCGCAACGGGTTTAAACCCAACTATATTTTAGCAGAAGAACATATTAAAGAAATGAATGTGCCGCTTTCTGATAAAATGGAAACGCTAAAACTTAACATGGAAAGATGTCGCGCTATTTCGGCTCAAATTGCCAGCAGCGATGAGTATGTTTTAGTAAATATTCCTTCGTACGAATTAATTTATGTTAAAAATGGAAAGATACAATTGACCTCGAATGTATTTGTTGGTGCGCCATTAACTAAAACAACCATTTTTAATGGTGAAATTGACAGAATTGTTTTTAGCCCATATTGGACGATTCCGCAAAGTATTGTGAACAATGAATTAAAAAGTAAAATGGCTGAAGATAAAAATTATCTGGCTGAAAAAAATATGGAAATAGTAAATGGTCAGGTAAGACAAAAACCAGGTCCGGACAACTCTTTAGGATTGGTAAAATTCATGTTTCCAAACCCGGATGATATTTATATGCACGATACACCATCTAAAACTTTATTTGATTTTGAAAAAAGAACTTTCAGCCATGGTTGTATAAATGTACAAAAAGCAAAAGAATTAGCGGTTGCAATGCTTGCCGATTACCCGGAATGGACTCCCGCTAAAATTGATAAAGCTATGGATGGCCAAAAAGAAAACAGCTTTAAATTATCTAAAAAAGTGCCAATCTACATTAGTTATTTTACTTCATTGGTAAATGAAAATGGTGAAGTTGGTTTCTATCAGGATGTTTATGAAAGAGATAATGAATTGGACAAAATTTTGCATACTGAAGAAGCCGTTGGCATTAAATAATATTTATTAGTCAGCACAGACTTAAGTTTTAACTAAAGATAGCTTTTTGTTACACCTTTTAGAAATTGATTTTTTGGAAGAGTAACAAGAAGCTATTTTTGTTGTTTTTATTTTTAATTATTTATCGAATAAAAGATTGTCTTAAAACACAAACTTTAAAACTTTTATAGCTAATTGATCCTACCCATAAAAAAGACCTTTGCACGTATTTTCTACAAAATATTTGAAAGTACTTTTAATTGGTTTAAAAATGAAAAAACACATATTAATTTTCAGCATTGCAGCTGTTTTTTTTATTTCCTGCAATAAATATACTTCATCTAAAACAACCTCTGAAAAAAACATTCCACATCCTAAACCCCCAGAAACAAAAGCGCCTCAACGTATATTGTTTATAGGAAACAGCCAAACAGAATATTTTGTAAGCGCTCCAATAATGTTTGAAGAATTTTGCAGAGCCAATAATCAACGAATGAATGTTGACCAATTAATTACAGTTGGCGTTTCATTACAAAAAGTTTATACTACAAACAAAACAGAAGCTAATCAAAAATTTTCTAATAAAGATAAAGATGGCAATTATTACGATTATGTAGTTGTTCAGGAGGCAACTGACATAGCCTTATCTGACATTGAAAATTATAAGGTGAATGTAAAAATGATTGTCGAAAAAATACATAAAAACAGTCCAGATGTGGCCGTATATATTTATCAGGGAATTCCGCCTGTCTCTTATACTGATTCTGATTATCTGGAAGATCATGATAGGATGCGTAAAAATGCCATTTCAGTTATGGGCTTTATAAAAAACGCAGGATTATTAAGAGTTGGTGATGCCGTTAAAGACGCCTACGCTGGTAGAAACGGTTATAAATATCTGGTTGACAACAAAGACAATCTGCGCTATGGAAAACATACGCTGCATCTTTTAAACGATGGTGGTTTTTTACAATCAATTTTGCTTTATGCTACCATTTTTGACCAAAAACCAATCATTCCAAAAAAACTTCTGTTAATTACAGGAACTGGATATTTTGATTCAATGAGAAAACAAGAAGTTACTAAGGCAATTAGCAATCCCGAAGCCTTAAAAGAAATAGCCTTCAATAATCGTTAATTGCAATTTTTATTTAATTTTCAATATAAAAAAGTTTTAAGGCTTACTAGAAACTATTTTTTTGCACTTCATATCTTATTTTTATTCATTAATAATACTCTGTAATCTATTTACTACAAATAAATCCTTCAGAATAAAAAATAGCCTAACTTATTAATTTCAAACCTCTTAGGGGATAATTAAATCTAAAAATCGACGGAAATTTGCATCATAATAATACCACTAAAATTAATTATCATGAAAACAGAAAATATCGAAGGATTATCACTTTTTGAAATAAATATGTTACTTCAACAAGGCGGAAGATTTGTAATGTTTCCAAACTTGATGACCAAAACTAAAAGTTCTACAATCTATTTTGTTCGTCCGGAAGAAAAAGTATTCAAGTACAGTTTAAGACATTTCCTGAAAAATTTAAAAAACGCCTGGCGTACGTTGCCCTTAAGACCCTTTTATGTTTCCAAATCTTTATTTTATTTAGCGATTGGCGGTAGAGTTTATACTCACAACATTTTAGCCGATTTAAAACAAATAAATCCTGTTTATAACCCTAATTTATATTGCTTACAATACGTATAAATTTTAATTTTAATTCAATATAACACAAAATCCTACTAGTAAATCCCATTACTTTAATTAAGTAATGGGATTTTTCTTTTTGTAAAATATTGAGGAGAAAAATGACCCGTTAAATCTAATAAATTTCCATACATTTATTTTTTATTACCCAGCAAAAAAAATTAAAGATTCTATGGAAGATTCAAATAGCGAACATATTAAAAAAGACTGGTTTACCCGAAACTGGAAATGGTTTGTACCAACAGGATGTTTAAGTATTTTAGTGCTTTTTGGCTTGTTTATAGCAGGGATTTTCTTTGGAGTAACCTCCATAATGAAGGATTCCGACGCTTACAAAGGTGCAATGACAGAAGCACAAAATAATAAATTAGTGATTGAAAAATTAGGGAATAAAATTGAATCAGACGGAATGGTTTCGGGCAGTATTAATGTAAGCAATAATACCGGAAACTGTGACATACAAATTCCCATAAAAGGATCTAAAGGAACAGGAACTTTATTTGTAGTTGCCACTAAAAGAGGAAAATGGAAATACAATGAATTGTCTGTTTATATTGAAAAAACCGAAGAAGAGATTAATTTATTACAGAAATAAATCCTTTTATAACCCCTAAAATTATTACAATTGAGATTATTTTGCCTTTTCTGTTTATTCCTTTTTCAAAACACTTTATTGTTCGCACAGTCTGATGCCAAATATCATGGTTTTACAGATCGAATTTTGCAATTTTCAAAACCAAACAAAGTTTTATATAACCATATTGATGCACAGGGAAATGGTTCTATCGAATACACAAATCCAAAAAAACAGATACTTCGCTTTCGTGTACTTAATCATAAACTACAAATATTACATGGCGGAATTGCTTATCAATTGTTTATTTATGAGAATAACTATTTACAAAAAATGGCAACTTTTGACAGCAATGGAAAACTAGCCGGCGAAAGAGAATCTCAAAATGAAGCAATAGTCCAATTTATTGTAGAGAAAAAAGAGGAATATCTCAGGAAAAAGAAAATATTAGACGATGCCGAGGGTAATATTGATATGAAAGATGACAGTAAGGAACAAATAATAAGAATAAAATTATTCGATTCCAATAATCGCCCGATAATAGATTTGCATTCTAAATATATTTCGAGCAAAGAGTATTATAATAATTGTCATAGAATGTATTGGCCGTAAAGAAAGTTGCTATCCCGAAGTTTCGGGACTAAGGTTCTAAGATGCTAAGATAATGCGTAGAATTTATCATTCAAACAACCTGAATAGTAAAAACTCAGAACCTTAGTATCTCAGAATTTTAGAACCTTAAAAAAAACAAACAAAATCTTTCTGCTCCCGAAATAAAATTGTGGCTTTGTTTTTGAATAAGTAGTATTTTTGAAACTTAAAATAACCCCCATCTAATGAAAAAGATTTTATTATTGACTATTGTTACATTTTCTCTTGCTTCTTGTGCGCAAGTACAACAGACCTTAAACCAATTGCCACAATTGGCATCACAATTTCCCAGCGGAAGTGTTGATATTGCTTCTGGATTAAAAGAAGCTTTAAATAAAGGAATTACTCAACAAGTAAGTAAATTAACCGCAGTTGATGGTTTTTATAAAAACGAAGCTGTAAAAATTTTAATGCCTGCCGAATTACAAAAAGTAGATGCAACTTTACGTAAAGTTGGTCTTAGTTCATTGGCAGATGAAGGTGTTAAAATGCTAAATCGTGCAGCCGAAGATGCTGTGAAAGAAGCAACACCAATATTTGTATCAGCTGTAAAAAATATGTCTTTTACAGATGCTAAAAATATTTTACTTGGAAATGACAGTGCTGCAACAACTTATTTGCAAGGAAGTACAACAACAGCTTTATACGGAAAATTTAATCCGGTAATTAAAAGTTCTTTTGAAAAAGTGGGTGCCGATGTAGTCTGGACAAAAATCATCAATAAGTACAACACCATTCCATTGGTAAAAAAAGTAAATCCTGATTTAACAGATTATACTACAACTCAGGCTTTGTCCGGTGTTTTTAAAATGATTGCTGTTGAAGAAAAAGATATCCGTAACAACATTAGTGCAAGAACAACGCCTTTATTAAAAAGCGTGTTTGCTATGCAGGACGGGAAATAATTTTTTATGTTTAACTGTTTAATCGTTTTATTGTTTAATCGAAACTATCGATAAGACATTCAAACGATTAAACAAATAAACAGCTAACCGATTAACCAACCAAAAAACAATGCAAAAAATTACCATTCTGATTCATTGCAAAGACCAAAAAGGTATTATTGCCGCAGTGACTACTTTTATTGCAAAAGTAGAAGGAAATATTACCTACATTGACCAGCATGTTGATGTAGAACAAAATGTATTTTTTATGCGATTAGAGTGTGAATTGACAAATCACCACATTACTATTGAAGGCTTAAAAGAAGATTTTAATCAAACTATTGCAACAGATTTTAACATGTCATGGGATTTGTACAATCAGGAACAAAAACCAAAAATGGCTTTGTTTGTTTCTAAGTATGATCACTGCCTTTTTGATATTTTGGGCCGTTACAGCGCAGGAGAATTGAATATCGAAATTCCGTTAATTATAAGCAATCATAATGATTTACGATCGATAGCAGAGCGTTTTGATATTCCGTTTCATTGTGTTCCTTTTACAAAAGATAATAAAGAAGAAGGCGAAGCCAAACAAATAGAACTGCTGAAAAGATATCAGATTAATTTTATTGTACTGGCACGTTATATGCAAATTATAACGCCAAATTTGATCGCACTTTACGAGAATAAAATTATTAATATCCATCATTCGTTTTTACCTGCATTTCCAGGAGCAAAACCTTATCATTCCGCTTTTAAGCGTGGTGTAAAAATTATTGGTGCAACAAGTCATTATGTTACGGCAGAATTAGACGAAGGCCCAATTATTGAGCAGGATATTGCGAGGGTTTCTCATATACATTCTGTTGATGATTTTATCATGAAAGGACGTGATTTGGAGCGTATTGTTTTGGCAAGAGCCATAAAACTACATGCAGAACGTAAAACAATGGTTTATAGTAATAAGACTGTTGTTTTTTCTTAGGAACTAAGGTTCTGAGATACTAAGTTTCTAAGTTTTTTTTACCGCAAAGAGCGCAAAGATTTACGCTAAGTTCGCTAAGCTTTCTTTAATTCTTTGAACTTAAAAATAATGTTGAGTAACGTTCGCAATGCTTTGTCAACATCAAAACTCTGAGCCTTTAACACTCTGTACCTTTGTACCTTTTAAAATATAAAACCCGACAGGTCTTAAAATCTGTCGGGTTTCATTGTATATAATATCATATCTTTTTTTGTCTTTCGACGAAAGGAGAAATCACATAATGTAATCATCCTCCTTTTTAGGGATTAAAATCCCCGGCTACAATATAAATCGTTCCTCCGGAACTTTTTAGACATGTCGGGTACTTTGAGATAAAGTAAAAAAACTTTGAACCTTTGACTCTGAGCCTCTGAACTTTGAACCTTTGAACCTTTTTCCTAAACTCTTGGATCGGCAAAACTATTTACCTGCTCCATTGTTAATCCTAATGCGGTTGCAACACCTTCTCCATAAGCCGGATCTGCTTTATAACAATTTCTGATGTGACGAATCTGAATAAATAATTGTGCTCCTCCTACTTGCGCTGCAGTATTTTTGAATAATAATTGTTTCTTCTCGTCTGTCAGTAAACGGAATAATAAACCCGGTTGAGTAAAATAATCTGCATCATCTTCTCTAAAATTATGTGCATAGGCATCACCATGGAGTGCTAATGGCGGCTCTTTAAATTCTGGCTGTTCCTGCCATTCGCTAAAACTGTTTGGTTCATAATGTTTGCGGCTTCCAAAATTACCATCTACGCGCATAGCTCCGTCTCTGTGAAAACTATTATATGGGCATCTTGAAGAGTTTACCGGAATTTGATAATTATTTACACCCAAACGATAACGGTGGGCATCTCCGTATGAAAACAAACGTGCCTGAAGCATTTTATCCGGAGAGAAACTTATTCCCGGAACAATATGTGCGGGATTAAAAGCAGCTTGCTCTACTTCTGCAAAATAATTTTCGGGATTTTTATTAAGTTCGAATTCTCCAACAGGGATAAGCGGAAAATCTCCTTTTAGCCAAACTTTTGTCAAATCAAAAGGATGAAAACGATAAGTAGCGGCTTGCTCTTCGCTCATTATTTGAACAAACATTTTCCATTTCGGAAAATTTCCTTCTTCGATAGCATCGTATAAATCTCTTTGGTGACTTTCTCTGTCGCCGCCTACTAACAAGGCAGCTTCTTCATCAGATAAATTTTCAATTCCTTGTTGTGACACAAAATGGAATTTTACGTAATGTCTTTCATTTTGAGCATTTAAAAAGCTAAATGTATGGCTTCCAAATCCGTGCATTTCACGATACGATCTTGGGATTCCTCTGTCGCTCATTACAATTGTAATCTGATGTAGCGCTTCGGGCAATAATGTCCAAAAATCCCAATTGTTATCAGCACTTCTTAAGTTGGTTCTTGGATCACGTTTTACGGCATGATTTAAGTCTGGAAATTTCATCGGATCACGAAAAAAGAAAACCGGAGTATTATTTCCTACCAAATCCCAATTTCCTTCATTTGTATAAAATTTCATTGCAAAACCGCGAATATCTCTTTCAGCATCAGCAGCGCCTCTTTCTCCTGCAACAGTTGAAAACCGAACAAACATATCTGTTTTTTTTCCAATTTCCGAAAATATGTCGGCTCTTGTATATTTTGTAATGTCGTGAGTTACAGTAAAAGTTCCATAAGCACCTGAACCTTTTGCATGCATTCTGCGTTCCGGAATTACTTCACGATCAAAATGCGCCATTTTTTCTAAAAACCAAAAATCTTGTAATAAAACAGGTCCGCGAGGACCAGCAGTATGAATGTTTTGATTGTCCGGAACAGGGGTTCCTGTTGCAGTTGTTAATTTTTTGTTTGTTTCCATGTTGCTGACATTTAATATTTTATCAAATATACAAACTAATCTTACGAAAAATATAAGTAAAAATTGATTGTTGCTATATTTTAATAACCAAAAATTATTTATAGCTACAGAATCCTCAAAACAGAGATCATAAAAAATCTTAACTTATGTCCAACAAAGTAATAACAAAACCTTAACAGCAGAACATTCATATATGTCTGATCTTTGTAATGTAATAAACTGGTTATTTATTATTTTGGTTTTGGTTAGTTAAATGATGCCGGCGTCTTCGAGATGCCGGCATTCTTTATTTATATAAGTTTTGTTTTTAGTTTCAGGTTTCAGGTTGGTTTGAACATAATTTTACCACAGAGATCCACAAAGTTTTACCACAGAGATCCACAAAGGTTTTTTTTAGCCACGAATTTATATTGTAAATTGTTCAATTATACTTTGAACGTAATTTTTACCGCAAAGCACACAAAGATCTTTCGCAAAGGTTTACTTAATATTATAATAAGTAGGCAAAGTTCTCAAAGCTAAATCAACACAAAGCTTTGTGAACTTTGGCTTTTTATAAAATAAATAAAGAACTTTGCGAATCTCTGTGAAAAAACTTTGTGGATCTCTGTGGTAAAACTAAGCTCAAAATAATAAACTAAAAACTCTTTCCTCATTTTGGATACAACTACAAGGGATTTGGCTACTTTACAACTTTATAGTTGATGGATCTTTGTGTTATTAAATTAAAACACAAAAATCTAGCAAATTATGAGCACAATACAAAAATTTAAATTAGGAAATCAAGGGCTTGTTGTTCCTAATATTGGTTTGGGATGTATGGGAATGACCCAAATTGCAGGAATGGATATTTATGGCAAAGCCGATGAAAAAGAAGCTATTACAACAATTCACAGATCACTTGAGTTAGGTGGAAATTTTCTGGACACAGCCGATTTATATGGTCCGTTATTGAATGAAAGATTAGTAGCAAAAGCTATAAAAGGCAATCGTGATGCTTATGTTATAGCTACAAAATTTGGCTATGAAATTGATGATAACGAACAACTTACGTGGCAGTTTAACGGCAAGAAAGAATATGTAAAAAAAGCGGTAGAACGTTCTCTAAAAAACCTGGGAACGGATTATATTGATTTGTATTATTTACATAGACTTGACCCAAATACCCCAATTGAAGAAACTGTGCAGGCAATGGCTGATTTGGTAAAAGAAGGAAAAGTGGGTTATATCGGATTATCTGAAGTTTCATCTGAAACGATACGCAAAGCACACAAAATTCATCCTTTGACTGCAGTACAAACAGAATATTCTTTATTTGAAAGAAGCGCTGAAGAAGCTGGTATTTTAGATACCCTAAACGAATTAGAAATTGGTTTTGTTGCCTATTCTCCACTCGGAAGAGGTTTTATTTCGGGAGATATAAAAAGTCCGGATGATTTTGATGATACTGATTTCAGAAAAGCAATTCCGCGTTTTCAGGGAGAACAATTTTATAAAAACATAGAATTGGTAAATGAAATTCAGAAAATGGCAAACGAAAAACAAATCACCGCTTCTCAATTGGCACTTTCATGGATTGCATCAAAAAATATTTTAGCCATTCCGGGAACGAAAAGAGTAAAATATGTTGAGCAAAATATCGCCGCTGCGCAAATGGTTCTTTCTGCAGACGCAATGAATCGATTAGAATCGATTATTCCACTTGGTACACAAACCGGTGCCAGATATGATGCTGCTAATATGGCTGGAATTGATCAATAATTTGCTTAAATAAATCACTCAGGAAAAGTTATCTTTACGGTAGCTTTTCCTCTTTTATATGTTTTAATATATTAGTTTTAAATATTTCGCTATGAAAAAAGAAGTTCATATTCCTTATACAATTCAATCCATCTCAGAATTACATTCTTTACTCAAAATTCCAAAACCGGAACATCCTTTAGTCAGTTTTGTCGATTTAAGTAAAATAACCTGCCATTTTGATGACAATCTAAAAAGTGTTGTTTATTCTTTTTATACCGTTTGCATCAAAAAAGGTTTTACTGGAAAAATGAAATACGGACAAAATACCTATGACTTTGATGAAGGTGTAATGACTTTTATGTCACCAGGACAAGTAATTTCTACAGAAGTTAGCGTTGATACGGCAGTTTATGGTGCAATGCTAGTAATACATCCTGATTTTATTCAAAATTATGCTTTGTCCAAAAACATAAAAGATTATGGTTATTTTTCATATGCCGTTAGCGAAGCTTTACATCTTTCTGACAAAGAACAAATTATGATTACCGGTATCATGAAAAATATTGAACAGGAATATTGTTCTTCCATCGATGCTTTTAGTCAGGACGTAATGGTTTCTCATATCGAACTGCTGCTTAATTATTGTAACCGTTTCTATAACAGACAATTTATTACCCGAAAAAATGTCAATAACACTCTTTTAAGCAAACTAGAAACTTTGTTATCTGATTATTTTGAAGGAGATAAAGTTCAAAAATTCGGATTGCCTACAGTGGCTTATCTTTCAGATGAACTGAATGTTTCTCCAAATTATTTAAGTGATATGCTGCGTTCCTTAACAGGACAAAGTACACAGCATCATATTCACAATAAAATTATCGAAAAGGCAAAAGAATTACTAACAACAACTTCGTTAAGTGTGAGCGAAACGGCTTTTCAATTGGGTTTTGAATATCCGCAATCATTTAATAAATTGTTTAAAAGCAAAACCAATGTATCGCCTTTAGAGTTTAGAAGTTCGTTTAATTAATTTTTAAATAAAAACGGGATATTTTACTTTGAACATAATTTTACCGCAAAGTTCGCAAAGATTTTTCGCAAAGATTCGCAAAGGTTTATTTCATAATATAAGTAGGCAAAGTTCGCAAAGCTAAATCAACACATAGCTTTGCGAACTTTTTCTTTTATAAAAGCTTTATAGTAAAAAAGCTTTGCGAACTTTGCGGTAAAATTATGTTCAAAGTTTGGCAACTTGGAATTTGGAATTTAAAAATTGAAATTTAGTTTTTCAATCTTTCGTGAAGTATTTTAAAATACGGAAACGCTTTTAACAATCGGCTGCCATGCCAGGAAAACATTTCACCGTCAACGAAAATAGTTTTTGCGTGATGCGTAAAACGTCCTATTTCAAAAGCATCTTCTTCTTTAAAAGGGTAAGGCTCTGAGGAAAGAAAAACCAAATCAGGATCGCCTTCCAATCTCATTTTTTTGAGTTCTATTTCAGGATAACGTCCTTTGTCTTCGTATATATTCTGAAAATGATTCAGTTTTAATAATTCATTGATGTAGGTGTCATTTCCGGCAACCATATAAGGATCTTTCCAAATAAAATAAGCGGCTTTTTGCACCGGAATATCCTGAATGTATTTTTTGAAATCGCTTAAAGCAAAAGCCAGTTTGTCGTTCCACTTTTGCGCTTCGGTTCTGCAATTAAAAATCTGCCCGAAGTCAGAAATCATCTGAAAATTATCTTCTACAGAAATAATATTCGTTACCCAAACCGGGCAAATCGCACTTAATTGCTCGACAATTTCCTGTGTATTTTCTTCTTTATTACAGATGATAATATCGGGCTGCAAGAGTTTTATTTTTTCAAAATGAATCTTTTTGGTTCCGCCAACCACTTTTTTGGTTGATTTAAAATGATATGGATGTACACAAAACTTAGTTATTCCGATGATTCTTTCTTCTAAACCTAAATCAAACAACAACTCGGTTTGAGATGGTACTAACGAAATGATTCGTTTTGGAGAACTTTCAAAAGAATGTAAAGTGCCTATTTGATCTTTGAGTTGTTTCATGTTTGTTTTGTTTCAGGTTTCAAGTTATTGGATTGTGCATGTTTTTTACCACAGAGTTACACAAAGTAAAGCAATGAAACTTTAAACCTGAAACTTGAAATTAATTATCTCTTCCATTTCTTTTTGAACTGAAAGCGCTTCTTCCCTTGCCTTTTCTGCAAAGTCAGTTCCTTTTGAGGCGTAGATAATTGCTCTTGCAGAATTCACCAATAAGCCAACTTTGTCGTTCATTCCGTATTTGCAAACTTCAGATAAACTTCCGCCCTGCGCGCCGATTCCGGGAACTAATAAAAAGCTATCGGGAACAATTTTTCTTATCTCTGCAAAATATTCTGCTTTTGTAGCGCCTACAACGTACATTAAGTTCTGACTGTTTTTCCAAGTTTTAGAGGTTTCTAAAACCTGTTTATATAATTCTTTACCGTTTACATTTAAAGTCTGAAAATCGAAAGCTCCTTCGTTTGAAGTTAAGGCTAACATTATAGTATGTTTGTTTTCGAATGCCAGAAAAGGTTCAACCGAATCTTTTCCCATATAGGGCGCAACGGTTACACTATCAAAATTTAAATCTTCAAAAAAAGCTTTTGCATACATACTTGAAGTGTTTCCGATATCACCACGTTTTGCATCGGCAATGGTAAACATTTCAGGAAAATTCTCGTTGATGTAATTGATTGTTTTTTGTAATGAAATCCATCCTTTTATTCCATAGGCTTCAAAAAAAGCTGTATTTGGTTTGTATCCCACAGCCAAATCGTGCGTGGCATCAATTATTGCTTTATTGAACTCGAAAATAGGATCTTCGGTTTCTAATAAATGAGGTGGAATTTTGGTTAAATCAGGATCTAATCCAACGCATAAAAATGATTTTTTTTGAAGAATTTGTTCGTGTAGTTGTTGTGTTGTCATTCTTGTTTTTTTAGTTCTTCTAATTTCAAAGAAATGGCTCTTTTTAGAAAGTATGCAAAAATAAAAAAAGCCACTCAATTAAGAATGGCTTTTTGGTATTATATTCAGTTTGGTTTACAAATTACCTAAGTAAACAATTTCTGTTCTTCTGTTTTCTGCTCTTCCAGAAGCGGTTTTATTTGATTTAACCGGTTTTGTAGATCCAAATCCCTGAGAAGTTAGATTTGCAGGGTTTACACCTTTTTCAATTAAAAGATCCATTACTGCTTTTGCTCTGGCTTCAGATAATTTTTGGTTTGCTTTTGCATTTCCAACATTATCTGTATGACCGTTAATGGCAAATTTAGCATTTGGATAATTTTTCAATATCTCTTTTATAGCGTCTAATCTTCCAGAAGTTACACCTTTTTTAGCGTCATTTAAAGTCGCTTTTCCAGTTACGAAGAAGATAGATTTTGCTTCTACTTTTAATTGTTCTAATGTCGCTTTGGTTACTTTAGGACAACCTTTATTTTCTGCAGGACCTGCAATTAAAGGACAATCATCTTCTTTGTCAGAAACACCGTCTTTATCAGCATCAAGATCCGGACAACCTTTATTTTCAACTAAACCTGCAACATCCGGACAAGCATCGTCTTTATCTAAAACGCTGTCTCCATCTGTATCCGGCCAAGGACATCCTTTGTTTTCTACCGGACCGGCAACTGCTGGGCAAGCATCAACATTGTCTAATAGAGTATCTCCATCTGTATCTTTCCAAGGACAACCTTTGTTTTCTTTTGGACCTGCAACAGCTGCACAAGCATCGTCTTTATCAAAAACACCATCTGCATCGGTATCTGGCCATGGGCAGCCATTATTTTCTGCCGGACCTGCTACTTTTCTACAAGAATCCTCTTTGTCTATTACACCGTCTTCATCAGTGTCTTTAAATTTCTTTTCGTAAACCGGAATTTTCAATCCAAGGTAAAAATCAGCTGCTTTAGATTCTTTCGAAACTAAATTACTAAGAATCGATCCCGAACCTACGAAGAAAGTTCCAACACGTAATCCTGAACCAACTTGTGTTCCGCTGTATTCCATCCAGGTAACTGGTAAATAAAAACTAAACCATCTGCTTTCGTAACGAGGTGATAAACTCACTCTGTTTGCAATACCATTTCCGTTTAGTTTACCTGAAGATACCATATTAATATCTCCGTTAAGATTCAGGTAAAACTTATTGTGAATATTCCAGTCTACATCAGGATGAAGCGCTGTTGGTAAATTTGTTTTTAATCCTTTTGAAGTTGAAACTTTTGTATAATGTTCATTCAAAAAGTCGTAAAAATCATCTGCATTATCAATCATTTCCTGAGTGATAGAGCCATTTACGTTGTAAGTATCCTGTTTAGCATCTTTGTAATTGATAGATCCAATATCTGTTACAGACAATCCAAAACGTACTTTGTATTTATTTAAATCTCTGAAATTATTATCAGCAGGTTTTGCTTTACTTAGATCATATTTATCATAATCCGGTCTCCATTCGTACACAAGTCCGAAATCAAAACCAAAACCTCTTGAATTAGCATCAAACTCATAATCCTTGTTGGTTTCCCAATCCTGGCTTGTACCAATAGTAAGCTGCCCTTGAGAATTTAAGGTTCCTTTCTCAGGATTTGTAGTATTTTCAACATAGGAAAGATTGATATTATTTCCCTGAATATATCCGTTTGTTCCACCCTGAAGGTATTTTGCCGTAATACCTCCTTTTAAAAAATGTTGGTCTTTTTGATATAAAACTGCTGCGTATGAAATACCCAATTCTCCCCATGAATTGGAAGATCCATTGGCGTTTCCGGCATTAAAATTAAAATCGCTTGCTTTATCCAGACCTTCTTTAACCTGATCAACAAGATTTCCGTTAATGTTTCTCAAATTGCTTACAGATCTTGCTCTTGTAAAAACCGCGATAGTATGTTTTGGAGCAATGTTGAACATGAACGATGGTCCCATAATATCAAAATTAATCACCGCATTGTTTGCATTTGATGGTGATACTTTAGACTGAGTGTCAAAATCATATCCGTCTTTATAAACATCAGAAAGTTTAACTCCGTATAAATCATTTTGCACAGACCCGCTTATAGAAAACAAGTTAATATCTGTTTTAAAACGAGAATCGGCTATAGAAGCCGGATTGAAAAGAACGCTTTGAACTCCGGCGTAGTTGTCCTGAAAATACCCGATGTAGGATTGGGCATTAACGGTTAAAGTGCATGTAAAAAGAAATAAAATAAGTAGTGTTTTTTTCATTTAGAATTTGGTTTAAAATTTAGTTGGCGGCAAAACTACAATAATAGATTTGTTATTATGTTATGCTAACATTGAATTCATGTAACATCTTTAATAAATTATGTAAATAAAAAACTTAGTGTGTTTTTTAATTTTGGCCTAAACCTAAAATAAAAGGATTATGAGCCCAAATATTGGAATTACGCCAAAAAGTTTAAAGAAAAGTACAAGTATATTAGCCACGATTTTATCTAACGAAATGACCTTATATGTAAAAACCAGAAAATTTCACTGGAATATTTCAGGAAACAGTTTTATGGAATTGCATAAATTATTTGAGGACCAATACCGCGTTTTAGAAAACAACATTGATGAGGTTGCAGAACGCATTAGTCAACTTGGAGAAAAGACTATTGGAACGATGAAGGAATTTATTGAAAACTCTACCTTAAAAGAATCTCCTAAAGAATACGCTTCGCAAAAAAACATGCTGGAAGAACTTTTAGAAAACCACGAACAATTGGTTACTGAATTTAGAGACTATATTCCGGTTTTTGAGAATGACAATAATGATATAGGATCTGCTGATTTTATTACAGGTTTATTACAACAACACGAAAAAATGGCGTGGATTTTACGTCGTTATCAGGTTTAAAGCTTAAAAATGTGAATTATGCAACAATCCTAAAAATGGATATAACACATCGCTCCGGATTAATTTGCAATTTTACAATACTATAAATTACTAAATAAAACTATCATGAATACTACAGAGATAAAAGGAAACTGGAATGAGTTAAAAGGGAAATTAAAACAAAAATACGCCGATCTGACAGATGATGATTTGATGTATGCAGAAGGTAAAGAAGACGAAATGTACGGAAAACTTCAGCAAAAATTAGGTAAAACTAAAGAAGAATTTCATCAAATGTTATCGGATTTGTAATCCTTTTTGACCCAATCAAGATACCGTCTAATTTTTTAAACTTAGACGGTATTTTTTTGATTAGCTCAGTGAACGAATTGACAAATAAATTTCACTTAAATCTGTAAACTCAATAAAAAGTCCAAAAAAATTAACTATCTTTAACCCTATTTCGATCCTATGAAACTATTTATAAAGTTTGACATCAACACAATTTGTTCTCTATTTTTAAAGCAAAAATTAGAAGAACAAAACATGAATTTTACCACATTAGGTTTTGGCGAAATTGAACTAGATGAAAATCTGAGTGTTGAAGCGCTGGAAACTTTAAAAAATGATTTAAGCCCATTTGGTTTTGAAGTTGTTGAAAACCAAAAGAGTGTTTTAGTTCAAAAAATTAAAGATGCTATTATTGAGCTTGTTTACATGGATGACAATAATAATTTTAAAAGTTCTGTATTTTTGGCAGAGAAATTAAATCATAGTTACGGTTATTTATCTAATGTATTTTCGGAAGTAACTTATTCTTCTATCGAAAATTTTATTATTTTGCAAAAGATAGAAAGAGCCAAACAATTGATGCTAGTCAATGAAATGAGTTTAACCGAAATTGCTTTTTTACTTAATTATTCGAGTGTTGCTCATTTAAGTACCCAGTTTAAAAACACAACAGGAATAACTCCTTCGGCTTTTCAGAGAATTATTAAAAAAAGAAGAGAGAATTTAAAATAAAATACACAACCAATAAACCCACTAATTCGATGCAAAAAAACGCATTACACATTTTACTCGCTGATGACGATGAAGACGACCGCCTTTTCTTTAAAGATGCCTTTGAAGAAGTAAGAGTGCAAACCAAAGTAACCTTTGTTCATGATGGTCTTCAATTAATGGAACATTTAATGCAACCGGATGTAAAATTGCCTGATATTTTATTTCTGGATTTGAACATGCCTAAAAAAACAGGAAAAGAATGTTTGATCGAAATTAAAAAAACCGAACATCTTAAAAATATAATTATTGCCATTTATTCTACCTCATCGTCTGAAGAGGACATAGAAGATACTTTTATTGAAGGAGCCAATATTTATATCAAAAAGCCAAGTGATTTTAACACTTTAAAGAAAATTATTAATGAAGTCGTGACGTTAAATTGGCACTATCACACGTCTGGTTTAAATCGTGATAATTTCCTGTTGCGCCTAAAATAATAATGCTTAATGAAATGGATACCCAAGTTTAATTCTTCAAACTCATTGAGAGTTATTTTTGTAATCGCAGTTTTCATTCTGTTATTTCTTTCCTCAATTGCTTACAAACACAACCAGGATTTAAACGAATCCAGTAAACTTGTAATGCATACTTATGAAATAAACATTCAATTAGAGCGGTTAATGTCGGCGATAAAGGATGCCGAAACGGGACAGCGTGGCTATATAATAACACGTAACGGTCGTTTTTTAACTCCTTATATTTATTCTCGCGACAAGGTAAATACTTCATTTATTACATTAAAAAAACTTACAGCCGATAATCCGAAGCAGCAAAAAAACCTTCAGAAATTATTCGGGCTCATTACACAGCGTTTTACCTCATTCGAAAACTGTTTTAAATACAGCAATCCTCAAACATATGATAAAAGAAAACTCGACAATCATATGTTTGGCGGACGAATTTTAATGGATAACATTCGTTTTCAGGTTGATGAAATGAATGATATCGAAAAAAGATACCAGCAAAAAAGATTAAAAATATACGATCAGGAAATTTCTTTAAGTCCTGTTTTCTCTATTTCACTATTTTTAACCGCATTAATCTTTATTATTCTTTCTTATAGACAAATCAGCAAAGACATTAAACGATTAAAAATATTCAACAAAAAACTTTTGATTTCTTCCCGATTAATGGCCGAGTCTGAGGTTATTGGTAAATTCAGCACCTGGCAATGGGATCTTGATCTTAATAAAATCGATTATTCAGATAATCAATATCGTTTATTAGGTTTTAAACCAAATGCTTTTGTTCCTGAAAAAGATACTTTTTTAAATTTTGTACACCCGGATGATAAAGAGGCTGTGGCAAAATCTATGGAAGGAATTGTCAATAAAAAACAATTACCTTTTATTTACTATAAGATTACGCTTCCAAATAATGAAATAAGATATTTTAAATCGACAGGAAAATTATTGACCGATCAGCAAGGAAGCCAGATTTTGCTCGGAATCAATTTTGATATTACCGACGAGCATTTATTAAACATAGAACTTCAGGAACGTAATAGAGAACTGGAAAAAAGCAATCAGGAACTTGCGTCTTTTAATCATGTGGCAAGTCATGATTTACAGGAACCTCTTCGAAAAATTCAAACCTTTATTTCAAGGGTTTCTGATGCAGATAAAGCTGTTTTATCAGATAGCGCCAAAGATTATATTAGTAAGATTGAAGTTTCGGCAAAAAGAATGCGTGTTTTAATAGACGATTTACTTTTATTCTCGAGAACGAATACTACTAAAAAGGAATTCATAAAATCGAATTTGAACGAATTACTCGAAAATGCCAAATCTGAATTAACAGAAATCATTGACGAGAAAAAAGCAACCATTACAGTTTCAAAACTACCGAAGCTTGATGTTATTCCGTATCAAATCGAACAGCTTTTTATCAACCTGATTGGAAATTCCTTAAAATACAGTAAGCCTGATATTCGACCGGAAATTAATATTGTGACCGAAAAAGTTTCATCAAAAGATTATCCTGATTTATTAGAACAAAATAGTAAGAAATTCTATAAGATAACTTTTTCTGATAACGGAATGGGATTTGATTCTCAGTTTAAAGAAACCATTTTTATTTTATTTCAGCGTTTGCATTCTAAAACAGATTATCCGGGAACAGGAATTGGTTTAGCGATTTGCAAAAAAATTGTTGAGAACCATAAAGGTCATATTACTGCAGACAGTACCTTAGGAAAAGGCTCTGTATTTACTGTGTTTCTACCAGAATAAAACTTCCAAAAAACTACATAAAAAACGTTATATAAATCCATTATGGGAATTATATAACGTTTCTTTTTTATGCTGTAAAGCAAAACGCTTCATTCGTTAGCATCTTTGTAATGTAATACTTTAACAAGTAATTAATGAAAGCAATGCCCATATTGAGAGCAACATTTTTAAAAATATTCTTTTTAATAATTATCCTTTGCAACACGTCTTGCAATAAAAATAATCTAATAGAAAGTAACTTTAAAAACGAAGCTTTTAATACAAATGACAGAGAGCAAATGGAAGCTTATTTTTTTATTGCGACGGCAAATTTAAGTAAAGCTATTATTTCTAAAAGTCAGATTGCAGAACAAAAAACTTCAAAAAGTGTTATAAAGCAATTAAGCAGGAAAATTGAAAATCACCAAAATAATTTGTTAAGGGATATAGCAAAAATAGCTAATAAAAGGCTGGTGATTGTTACCGAAATAAACAACTCCAGTAAACTGGAATTATATAAGTTAACTGATACAAATGCTGCCAGCTTTGATAGAGTTTATCTGGATTCATTGTTAGAATCATTAAACGAACAAATTGAAGCATTAGAATCAGTTTCTAAAGAAACAAATGACGAAGTGATTTTGAAATTAGTATTGCATTATTTGCCAGAAATGTATCAGCTTTTAAGAGAAACTGAACAAATTAAACAACAAATTAATTAAATGCCTTTAGAGCAATCATTAACCTAAATTAATCACAATTATGAAAATGCAATCAAATTTATTATGCGCCTTAGTCCTATTTATGACCGCTTCTTTTGGAGTACTACACGCTCAGGACGAAAATGTTACAACCGAGTTTGGTGTAAAAGGAGGTTTTAATATGTCTAATTTTTTATCAGACGATGATGAAGCAACTGACGAAAACATCCTGTACGGTTTTAATGCCGGTGTTTATGCAACATTACCAATATCAGATTTTGTCGCTATTCAACCAGAGGTTTTATTTACCACAAGAGGTTCTAAGTTAGAATATAACAGTGATGTTGCAAGTGGAGACGCAAAATTCAAATTAAACTATATCGAAGTTCCTTTATTAGTTAGAGTTAATATCACTAAAAACTTTAACCTTCAGGCGGGTGGATATGCATCTTATTTAGTAAGTTCTAAACTTACCGGAAACGGAGCTGCTGAATTTAACGAAGATATAGACACAGATGACTTAAACAAATTCGATGCTGGTATCGTAGCAGGTGTTGGAGTTGATTTTAGCCCAATAAGTATTGGTGTTCGTTACAACTATGGTTTAACAACTATTGGTAAAGAAAGAACGGTTTTAGGACAAACTTATACATTCCCGGATGCAAAAAACAGTAATTTATCTGTTTACTTATCATACAAATTAAATTAAAAAACAAATCAATTAATTATTAACCATAAATAATAAGACCATGTCAAATTTATTATACACAATCGCAGTGATTCTGGTTATTCTTTGGGCCCTTGGGTTCTTTGTTTACAGCGCCGGAAGTATTATTCACATTTTATTAGTAATTGCCATTATTGCAATTCTTTTCAGACTTATTAAAGGTCGAGAAATTTAAAAAACAAAAACAATTAATTAAATATACATTAATCCATTAAATCAAATATTATGAAAACTAGTAGCACAATTTTAGGAATTTTAGGAGCCGCAGCGGCGGGAGCATTTTTAGGAGTTTTATTTGCACCGGATAAAGGTTCAGAAACAAGAAAAAAAATAAAAGATAAATCAAAAGATTACGGAGATAACCTAAAAGGTAAATTTGACGGAATTGTAAGCACTATTACTTCAAACGGTAAAGATATTATCGAAGAAGGAAAAGCAAAATTCAATTCTGTAAAAGAAGACTTCAACACTGTTAAAGATGAAGCTAAAGCTGTGAAAACGAACTATTAAAAAAGTGAATTTTTTAAATCATAAAATACCTTTATCATGGAAACAAATGCAACAACAAGAGACGACGAAAACATTTTTGAAAAAGCTGAAAATTATACCAGAACAAGTATTGAATTAGTCAAACTTAAAACGGTATCTGCATCAGCAGATGTTCTTTCAACATTAACATCTAAAATTGCCGTTGGTGCTGTTGTTGCATTTTTTACCTTGTTTCTTAATATTGGGATAAGTTTATGGATTGGAAAACAACTTGGAGAATATTCTTACGGCTTTTTTATATTGGCGTTATTTTACCTGATTGTTGCCATTGTGTTAAACACATTTCAACATTCGCTAATAAAAACACCGATTGGAAATATGATTATTTCCAGCATTTTAAAAGAAACTAAAACCGATTCGAACGAAAGTGACAAAGCTTTAAATTAACTGTTATGGGAACCATTAAAGAAAACATTTTTACTGTTGACAGATTAGAACAAATGATTCTTGAAACAAAGGCGCAACAAAAACAGGACTGGATCGCTATTAAAGATGAAGTTGCAGAAATTAAGCACAATCTGAAACCGCTAAATCTGATTAGAAATACAGTTGAAGAAATCAATGAAGCAGTTGGCGTTAAAAGCCATTTGGCACAATCGGCAATCAGTATCGGAATTGGTTATCTCGCAAAGAGATTAGTAGTAGGAAAATCCGATTCGGCGTTTAAAAGCATATTCGGATCAGTAATACAATTGATTATAACCAATTTAGTTTCAAAACCTCATGAATCTGAATCTTCACATGAAGATAAAGATCCATCACAATACGAACCATCACAAGAGTAATTGTACAACCTTAAATTATGTATCATGGAAAAGTTAAATGAAATAATTATCAAAAATGGTGTTTACATGTACTCTAACCTATATAAATGTTTTGAATTTACGAGAGTATTTTTAGGTATCTAACTTGATTATACGTTTTATAAACAAACGGTTAATCAGTTAATATCCTTCACTATATATCTTAAAAGGTTCAAAGATGCAAAGGCTCAGAGGTACAAAGATGCCAAAGATGCTGAGTTATCAGATTTGAATCTTATAAAAAAGGGACTGTTTCACAAGTGAAACAGTCCCTTTTTAAATTTTATTAAATCGTAAGGCAGATCCTAAACCTTTGTACCTTTGTTCCTTTAAACCTCTGTACCTTTTTTAGAAAACCTCCGACGCTTCTTTTAATTTCTCCATATTGTTAACCAACTGTAATTCGGCAACAATTTTTTGGATATCACCGTTCATGATGTTTCCTAAATCGTATAAAGTTAAACCAACTCTGTGATCTGTTACACGACCCTGAGCGTAGTTGTACGTACGAATCTTAGCCGAACGGTCACCAGAACTTACCTGAGATGTACGTTTTGTAGCATCTTCAGCCTCTTTCTTAGCCAATTCCTGTTCGTATAAACGAGAACGTAAAACGTTCAACGCTTTATCTTTGTTTTTATGCTGTGATTTCTGATCCTGGCATTGCGCCACCAATCCGGTTGGAATGTGCGTTAAACGTACCGCAGATTTCGTTGTATTAACTGATTGTCCTCCAGGTCCTGATGAACAGAAGAAATCCACACGAACATCGTTCATATCAATTTGTACATCAAACTCTTCTGCTTCCGGCAAAACCATAACAGTTGCTGCAGATGTATGCACACGACCTTGTGTTTCCGTTTGAGGAACACGCTGTACACGGTGAACACCGGCTTCAAATTTTAAAGTTCCGTAAACGTCTTCGCCCGACACCTCAAAAATAACCTCTTTGAAACCTCCCGAAGTTCCTTCATTCATATCAACAACCGAAGTTCTCCAGCCTTGATTTTCACAATATTTAGTATACATTCTGAATAAATCTCCGGCAAAAATACTTGCTTCATCCCCACCCGTTCCGGCACGAATCTCGACCATTACGTTTTTAGCATCTTCAGGATCTTTAGGAATCAACATAAATTTGATTTCTTCCTCAAGTTCCGGCAATCTTTCTTTTGCTTCGTCTAGTTGCATTTTGGCCATTTCAACCATATCTGCATCACTTCCATCAGCAATAATTTCGTTTGCCTCATCTATATTAGCCATCAAAAGCACATATTCATCACGCTTTTCAGCCAATGCTTTCAGGTTTTTGTACTCTTGATTCAATTGCACATAACGTTTCTGATCAGAAATAACATCCGGCTGGATAATCAAATCCGAAATCTCGTCAAAACGCTGTTTTACTATTTGAAGTCTATCTAACATTTTCTAAATCCTTTTATTGGAGTGCAAATTTACGAAATTTTTGTTGAAAATTCTATTATTGATTTTTTGAGTTTTTTAGGTATAAATTTTAGTGGAATTATGATGGTTTTTAGGATCCCGATAATTATCAGGACTGCCTATTCGATATATCTTTTTTGGAGCTGTTTCCTGCTATCCGCTACAATCTTTTGTGCCGAACACCGGCACAAAAGGATTTCCACTTCTATCAGGGCTAGGGATTTTGTATTTATTAAGGCATTTATGGTTTTCCGTAAAATCATTTGATTAAAGGGATTTACTTTTAGCAAAAACTATTTTAAATAAAATCAGGTATTTTTACTTGGTGATTAGTTTAAATTAAAGGCGATGTTTGTTTTTATAAAATATCAATAATTGAATATGATTTTAAATCATATTCAATTATTGATATTTCGTAGATAATACTTAAATCTGCCTTAAAACTTAAATTATAGAAAGCTTCACATATTATTATAAGTAAATTTTTATCTCAATTCATAAATAGAATAAAAGGAAATCAAAATTTTAAAAACTATGGCTCTAATTAAACTTACACAAGTAACAATTGAAAAATATAAAAGTATCATAAAACAACAAAAAGTTAATATTGATTCTGAAATTACAACAATTGTTGGAATGAATGAATCAGGAAAAACGTCTTTTTTAACTGCTATAGCGAAAACCAATTACTTTACTAAAGATCCAGATTTTGAATTTGATATTACTCAAGATTATCCCAGAAATGAATTAATTGATTTTCAGCACAGCGATGAAGATTCAAATATAATTGAATGCAAATATGAAATTTCACCAGAATTGTTAAAAGAAATTGAAAATGAAGTTGGAAAAGAAGTCTTCATTATTAAAGAATTCACATATACACATGTTTATAAATCTGATAAAAACCTGTTTGGCAATGTGACAGCTAATCTCAAAAAATTTTTAGAATTTAAAGCTAATCAACATTCTTTATCAAAAGAAGCAAAAGACCTAGTAAATGTAGTCAAATCTTTATCTGAAATTGCTAACATTGTTACTACAGAAGCTGATCCAAATCTACAAGTTTTTAAAGACGAAATTATTAAAATTATAAATGGTGGTTTTGGTTGGGAAAATCAATTAGCTTCATATATCGCAAAAAAGTGGTTAAAAACAAAAATGCCTAAATTTTGGTATTTTGATGATTACTATCCATTACCTGGAAAAATTAACATAAATAAACTTATTAATGACCCCCCAACAAATGAAAAGGAAAAAACTTCAGTCGCTCTTTTTGAACTTGCTAGGATAAAACCCGAAGAAATCCTTAATTCTACAGAACAGGAATACGAAAAGTATATCGCAATATTGGAGGCTTCTTCCAATAAAATTACTAGCGAAATCTTTAAGTATTGGTCAACCAATCAAAATCTCGATATTGAATTTAAAATCCAAAATATTACAAATCAACAAGGCAGACCCGAGAAAATTCTCGATATTAGAGTAAAAAGTCAGCGCCATAAAATAACTCTACCTTTAGATAGAAGGAGTAAAGGTTTTAATTGGTTCTTTTCATTTATTATATGGTTTAGCAAAATACAAGTAGATAAGAGTTCTGATTATATTCTATTGTTGGATGAACCCGGTTTAAATTTACACGCTTCTGCACAGGCTGATTTATTAAGATTTTTCAAAGATCTATCAAGGAAATATCAAATAATTTATACCACACATTCACCATTTATGGTAGAAACTGAAAATTTAAATAAGGTCCGAACTTGTTTTGAAACTGAATATGGGACTATAATTTCAGATTCTATTCAGGAAAAAGATCCGAATACACTATTTCCACTTCAAGCAGCATTAGGTTATGACATTGCACAAAATCTTTTTGTCTCTAAAAACAATTTATTGGTTGAAGGTCCTGCAGACTTGATTTATCTAACAATATTATCAACAATTCTTGAGACCGAAAAAAGGAGTTTTCTAAATGAAAACATTACTATTGTTCCTGTCGGGGGCTTAGATAAAGTAACAACTTTTATTTCTTTGCTACGTGGTTCAAAATTAAATGTAGCATGTTTACTAGATACATTTACTGATCAAAAAGGTAAGCAAAAAGTAGATGACTTAATCATGCACAAGATTATTAAGGAAAAACATATTAGATTTTTTAATGAATTTACCAATAATGGTAAACCTGTTGCAGATATAGAAGATATGTTCGAAAAGGATGAATATTTAAACCTTTTTAATTTAGCATTTGATAAAGAATTTCCTGAAATTAAATTAAGTAACTTAGATATTTCGTTAGACACAATTTTAAAACAAATAAATAAGGTTATTAATAAACCACGATTTAATCATTATCGTCCTGCAAATAAGCTAAATCAATTAGCTATTGATAAAACTTTCTTTAAACCTGAAACGCTAAATAGATTTGAAAAAATGTTTGTAGAAATCAATAAACTATTTTAAGTATTAAATAAGAAACTATTAGTTTGCTAATAGTATTTTTAAACTACAATTCATAAGTAACTATCTGAAATTTTGATAGCTCTTCCTTGAAGCCGTTTTACAGTTTATATAGAAATTAACCACAATAAAAATAATCAAAATTATATCTTATGCCGACACAAAATGATATTGGAGATTTGGGTGAAAATCTTTTTAGTGTTATTATCTCTAGGGACTATAATTTTCGATCTAGACATTTAGGTGAAAAATGGCCAACTTCGGATTTTTATGTTGAATTAGTTGGACCAAAAGAACATTTCTTTTTCATAGTTCAGGTAAAATCAACAAATCAAGGTGTTAATAGAAATAATAAATTAAGAATAAGTGCTCCAAAACAAAAACTTCACAAATTGAATGATTATTTTTGTCCAACATATCTTGTTGGTGTTGACGTAAATACTGAAAAGGCTTATATTACGTCAGTAAATACAAAAAGAAGGAAAAGTATTTCTAGTCTTTCAACAAAATTTGAAATAAATACCGCAACACGAACAAAATTATTTAATGATGTAAAAAAGTTCTGGATTGAAACAAAAGTTAATACTTTTAAACCAACGTTTAAACATTCAATATAATGAACAATACTAAAAAATTTAGGGAGTGGCGAGCTGAAGAGATTGCAAAAGTTTTTCTTTTAAAGACAAATTTCAAAATGTCTATAGAAAATTATCCGACACCTTTATTTGACTTCTTTGTTACACTTAAAGATATGACTAAAGTTAAATTTGCCGTTGAAGTTAAAACTACTGCATCCTTCAATTCAAAACTTAACAATCAAATTGAGAAAATAAAAATTTATAGAGATAATGGAATGTTAACGATACCGGTATTAATTTTTAAAATTAATGAAGAAAAGGAAACAGGAGAAATTGATTTTTTAGTTTTGCCATCATTCATAGAGAATAAATTATTAATAAGAAATGAATTTAAATTTATTGAATTGAATAATGAAAATTTTTCTAATAAAATCGCGACAATAATTAAATGGTACAATAGAGATGCTTAGTAAAAATTTCAAATTCGTTTTCAGCAATCTATTACTATTTATACTATTTAAAAAAGTTCATACTTCTAAATTATTCTGATTATCCATACGCTACAAAAATAAAAGACATGAATATATCGACTTCCGAAATAAATTATTACAATCAAAGAAATCAAAATTCTATTACTAAATATACTGAATGTCTAGAGAGATATTCATCTCGATTCGAAGAAGCGATTTCATTAAAGTCTGAACTTCCGATTTTTTTAGATACAAACATTTTAATACGATACTATAATATTTCATTTACTGCACGAGAAAAATTGCTCAATTTTGTAAAATTAAATAAGGAGCGAATATTTTTGACATCCCAAGTACAAATTGAATTTATCAGAAATAGAGAAGATAATATCCAAAATTTTTTTGAAAAAGTCACAAGTAAAATTCCCAGAGATTTTAAAACCGATGTACTTAATAAAATGAAAAGCTTTTTGGATACACACAAAGTTATTCTTAAAGATTATCCATTCGTTGAAGAAGGGATTGAAAAACATCAAAAAGAACTTGAAGAATTATTTAAAAAACTTAATCAAACTGCAGATGAAAAAAGAAAAGATCGCACTAACATCATTGTTAAGGATGAATTTTTAGAATTACTAAATTTATGTAATACAAATGAAAGCCTTTTGGATAGTGAACTTGAAATTATAAAAAAAGACTTCGAATCATTAAAGAAGACAATTTCAAACGAAAAACCTGAATCTATTTTCAACAAAGCCAATGCTATATTTCCAGGTTTTGGCGATATAAAAGAAAAGCCTGATGATCCATATGGTGATTACATAATTTTTCATGAAATGATGAAATTTATGGTATCAAATAAAACTGATGTAATATTTTTGACATTAGATAATACAAAAGGAGATTGGATGAGCAAAGCACATGTTCCTTATTTACATTATGTGCAAAATGCATATTATAATACAAATCAAATACTTTATATCGTTGATGCAGAAAGAACACTCGAAGAAATTCTTAATGTAAATATCCAATCATTAGTTGAAATTGAAAATGAAGACTCACAAACTTGCGATATCACAATCAACTCTTTAATAGAGTTAACTCACAGAAATCCAATATTTAAAAATATTGAGCATACTCCTTTACCGAGTATTATAGTTCCAGAATTAATTCAAGCAGGGTATAATTCAATTTCAGAAATTGAAAAGATTTAAATAGAGGGCAGATCGCAATCAAAGAATTTATAAATAAAAAAGGTACATTATATGATGTTGGTGTTTTGAGAGTGACATTAAGGATTGTTAATCCAAAATATAATTTTTATGCAAATCATAAAAATGAATTTCAACCATTACCAGGTCTAGATCAATATGAACAATTTAGATATTTACTATTAGATTAATCCAAGATTGCGTGGATTTGCAATCCTTACTTGAAGCGATAAGACACAATATTAATATTTCAAAACAAAAAAACTAATATTGTGAGTAAGGATTACAAATCCTTACTATCGATTAGGATAAATATTTGATTCCAAATAAATCTTATGCAAATCATCCAAAACTTCCATTTCGTCTTCTGGTAAAAGTTGTAAAGCAATTTCAAGCAAAGTCATTACATTATTATCCGCTTCATTAAATGAAAAACACGCCTGACTTCTAGCATCATCATTAAGCAAAATAATACTTGCTTTTAATAGTGTAGAAACCATTAAATTTAATTCGTTATAACCAGATACTTTTAGGTTTACGTTAAACGAATTGTCACTATTATTCTCTGATTTTAGCTTTTTGAATTTATTTAATCTTTTCATCGATTCTAGAAATTCTGTGACTTGTTCTTTATGTTGTGTTTCCATGATGTTCTATTTTTTTTCGAAACAAAACTACAAGTAACAGATTACTTTTTAGTGATTGTATACAATCGGTTGTATGCAACTGAAAAAGTTATGTTAGAAGTAAAAACTAGGTAAATTCATTTAACATTCCTACTTTTAATCTCTCTAAACATACAAAATCAAACAAATGAAAACATATTTTGTAGACTCGTTTACAAACGAAAAATTTAAAGGAAATCCGGCTGCAGTCTGTTTACCAAACACAGAATTAGATAGTAAAACGATGCAAAGCATTGCAACAGAAATTGGATTTTCTGAAACAGCTTTTATAAAGCAAATCTCAGATAACATTTACAGCATCCGTTTTTTTTCGCCAAAAACTGAAATTCCGTTATGCGGACATGCAACATTGGCTTCTTCAAAAATTGTTTTTGATACTACTGCATTTGAAAATATAAAGTTTATTAACCGTGATAATGTTGAGCTGCTTATTGAGAAAATAGGAAATAAAATCAAAATGCAATTTCCTGTTTATGACACCGAAGAAACAGAAGTGCCTCAGGAAATGATAGACGCACTTGGAATTTCTGAAATTGTAAATAAAAGATACAGTCCGAAAAATAATATTATTCTACTTGAAATTAAAAGTGCAACCGAACTGACAAATTTAAAACCTGATTTTACAGCTTTGGTAAATTCATATACCGGAATAAATGGTGTTTTGGTAACCGCTGTTTCCGACACCGAAACTTTTGATTTTCACTACAGATATTTCTGGCCATGGTCTGGCACAAATGAAGATCCTGTAACAGGCGGTGTTCAAACTTTTTTGACGAAATATTGGGTACAAAAACTAAACAAAACAAAATTGAATGCCTATCAGTCTTCATCAAGAACAGGAACAATGAGTACAGAACTTGTTGACGATAAAGTTTTCATTTTAGGAGAAGCTGTAAAGGTTTTAGAAGGGGAATTTGTTTTGTAATTTTCTCATCCTGGCGTTAGGGAATTGAATATTGAAATCAAGCAACAGCAGCACATTCAATACCCTTTTCCTCTGCTATCTGCATATCAATTATTTTTTGGGCAACAGTTCCTTTTTCAAATAAACGGATGAATTTAAAAACGGCACTAACAAAATATCCGGGGTTCGAAACTAATCGGGCGACTTCTGTTATTCTTTGATCTCTTAGCTTTAAACAGGCTTCTCTTTGGTTTTCGGGTATCGCCACAAATTCATTGGCAAATTTCCAGGCACCGTTTCTGGCGGTTTCCATGCTAAAATCAATAAAGAAATTGTCTATTTTGCCTGTCCATTTTAGTATCATCGTGAGCGTTGGCCAAATTTTGATTAAGCATTTTTCTACACCTCCAACCAAATTGCTTAAAATGGCGTTTATTTGGTCAAAATCATGTTTTAAGTCCTCAATATCTTCTACTGTACTTACCTGAGCCGAGGCTATTCCTAAATCAAGGTTCACATGCGCATTAATTCCGAGTAGTAAATGCTGGAGCACTATTGGCCAAAAATCTTCTGCCTGCTCAAAGGCAAATCCCCAGCATTCTGATGGTTTTTCTTTGGCTATATATTGGTAATACGCTTTCAAATACCGATTGGCAAAAATGACATCCAGTTTTTCCATTCGCTCCCCATTTTGAAAAGAACCGTTCAGGATACCTTCTTTTACTTGTATCGTAACTTCACGATATAGCATCGTAAACAAACCTATAGCGCTCTGATCTAGTTTTGCTTTCTCTATTATTTCATCCAATAACTGAATTACTTCGTCTATAGTAGTGGCTTGTTTCATACTCATTTATAATTAGTTACAATTAAATTAAGAAGAACGAATATAATTATTTTAATTTTCTAAAATACACTTTTTGAAGCAATTATCTTGTTATTTTTCTATTTTATTTATTTCTGAATTGGCACATTTTTTTTGTGTTGTTAAAAACTATAAATTTGGTAAAAGCCTTCTGATTTATTTAAATCCGTAGTTGCTGTGAAATATTTTCAAGTATAAAGTTACAATACAATGGATAACTACCTCATAAACCTAATTGACAGAATGTTGGATACAAGCGACCAAAATAAGGAAGCTGGTTATGATAGTTCCAAAACAATTTCCTGGAAAGCTTTAAGAGAAGCCGAAAATGTTGAAAACACAGCATACATTCCGCAACTAATTGCATTTATTGGCAATGAAAAAGACAAAAAGAAACGAGACAGGTCTTATTTTCTTCTTGGTCATATTGCAAAAAATACAAGTGATTTAAAAGCACTGGATTACTTAATTTACCGCATTCAAAAGGAAACAGACAAATATATAATTGCATCTCTGCTTGACAGAATTGCAGCTATTAAAAAACCAATTGGAACAGATTTGCAACCATTAATTCAGGCAACAAAAAGTGACAAATGGTTAATTCGGCATAGTGCCATACAATCCTTAAAAAACGCATTGGATAGCGCCGCAGAAACAGCATTAATTGAAATTCTTAATGATTCTGATGATCCATACGACTTAGTTTATACAAATGCTACGATTAATACAATAGGAACACTAAGAGCTATACCTTTTTTAGAAAAACATTTAAAAAGCAGGAAAAGAGATGTAAAGGATTCTGCAAAATACGCCATTGAGGAAATAAAAAAGAGATACGAATGATCGTGTTTTCATGATTGTTACTAATTTTATAGTAAAAGAAAAAAATATGGAAACAAGATTTGAAGCCGGAATCAATATCGCCATTAAAATTCCGAAGCAAAAATATAACGAAACTGTAGCTTTCTACCGTGACATTTTAAAACTGGAAGTAAAAGAAGTGCCAATAGATAATCCAACAGTTTCAAGAACACATTCGGTTCAATTTGGAAATAATGTAATTTGGCTGGATTGCGTAGATAATTATACTCATTCTGAAACCTGGCTACAATTAACAGTTCCTGATGTCGAGGAAGCAACAACTTATTTAAAACAAAATGGAGTTGAAACTTGCGACGAAATAGAAGAAATTCCTAAAAACATGCATTGGATTATGGATCCCGCCGGTACAGTTTTTAACTTGCAGAAAAAGGGTGAGTAAGACAAGTTGTAATTCTTTTATAATACCTACATTTAATTCGGCAAAAAGTAATCTAATTCTTTCAAAAAAATGTATTTTCGCAATAAATTTTATGAATGAATACTCCAAATTATGACTTGCGCACCAACACAGAATTTACACTTTTTGAATTTAAAAGTAATGGACCAAATGGAGAAATCGTTAAAGGTATTGCTTACAGTGTTACAAAAGATGAAACACTATATAATTTAGGTTTTGGAGATTTAGTTTTTGATCCAATAAAAAATGGATTTATTATTGATGATTTAGCTATAAGTGATAATGGTGATAGAAATGCTATTTTGGCTACAGTTGCTAAATCTGCTTATCTCTACACAGAAATGTACCCTGATAGAAGTGTATTTTTTAAAGGAAGTACAAAAGTCAGAACAAGATTATATAGGAGAGCGATTTCACTTAACGTGAAAGAGTTATCAGAAACATTTCATATCTTTGGTGTAGTCGAGGATGAAAACGGAGCAATCCATAATATCCCTTTTGACTCAAATGGTGATTTTTACGGATTTATTATTAAAAGAAAATTAAATGAAAACATTAATTAAAAATACCGTTGTAGAAAATAAACAAGCTAAAATAAATAGTACGGTAAAAGTTGATCCAAAATTAGATGAAATAAAAAACATAAAATTTACATCTACTAAGCTTGAAGAAATAAATAAACACGAGTTCAAATTGAATTTTAAATAATTTTTTTAGCAATAAAAAACAATGAACGTTATAATATAATTAGACCGTTACAGGAATTTTCTTTTCTTGTAACGGTTTTTCTTATCAATCCTTTCCTTCTAATGCAAAGACACAGTCTATAAAACTTAAAAAAACTTAGTGCCCTAGCGCCTTCGTGGCAAATCCCTCCTATATGAATAACTTTTACTACAAAGCCTTAGAACCAGACCAATCTCTCACTGACTTTGTAGAAAATATTGGAATGTTTCATAACCAATCAGACAAAGACATGGAAGTGGTTTTAATGCCGGACGGAAGAATTGATTTGTTTTTTATGAAGTCTGAATCAGAGCCTTTTCAGGTTGCGCTTATTGGTCTAGAAACTGTGCCTGAGCAACAAGTTATTCGGGCAAATACACTGGCATATAAAATTAGTTTTAAACCGCTTGGCGCCGAATATCTTTTACAGACTTCGATTGCCGATATTTTAAATAACGCCAAACTTTTACCTCAAAACTTTTGGGAAGTGAACGACGATGACTTGAAAAACTTTGATGCATTTCATGAAAAAATAACCCAAAAAATCAGCGAAATTTTACCTAAAGAAATCGACGAAAGAAAACGTAAACTTTTCAAATTGGTTTACGAATCAAACGGTGAAATTAAAGTACAGCAACTTTCAGAAGAAATATCCTGGAGCAGCCGCGAAATCAATCGGTATTTCAACAAACAATTCGGACTTTCGTTAAATGCTTTCTGCAAAATCCTGCGTTTCAAAGCATCATTAGAACATATTGCAAAAGGCAGACTTTTTCCGGAATTAAACTTCACAGATCAAAACCATTTTATCAAAGAAATCAAGAAATTCTCCGGCGTAGTTCCCAGCGAATTACTAAAAAATACGAATGACCGATTTATACTATTATCCGTCCTGAAAGCGCAATAATTTTGTCCCGAACAATGGCTGAAAAGCCAAACGGGAATAAAATAATTTAAACTTCTAAGGAATGTTACTAGAAAATAAACAAGTTGCCATCATCGGCGGCGGTCCGGGCGGACTTACTTTAGCCCGACTTTTACAATTGCAAAATGTAAATGTAAAAGTATACGAAAGAGATTTAAACAAACATGCACGCGTTCAGGGTTCGCCTCTCGATTTGCACGACGGATCAGGTTTGGCAGCGATTCACAAAGCGGATTTGTTTGAGGAATTCAAAAGCAATTTTCTGCCGGGTGCCGATAAAACCTTAATCTTAAATGAAAAAGCTGAAGTATTTTACAGCGATCACGAAACGAATGTTCATGAAAATTTTAGCAACGAATATTTTCGTCCAGAAATCGATCGCGGTGCATTACGAAAAATATTGTTAGATTCTTTACAACCTGAAACAGTGGTTTGGAACAGCCATTTTGTTTCGATGGAAGCTCAAAACGAAGGATGGTTATTGCATTTTAAAGATGGGAATTCGGTTTACGCAGATATTGTCATTGCTTCTGATGGCGCCAATTCAAAAATCCGACCTTATATTACCGATATTAAAGCTTTTTATACAGGCATTTTAATGCTCGAAGGCAATATTTATGAGTCGGCAAAAAATGCACCCAATATCGCTTCGTTAATCGATGGCGGAAAAATAATGGCTTTTGGAGACACACAAAATATTTTACTCGGACAAAAAGGCGGCGGCGATCTTGGTTTTTATGTCAGTTTTAAAGCCAATGAAAACTGGACTAAAACAAACGGTCTCGATTATGCTGACAAAACACAAATGCTGGAATGGTTTAAAACCGAATATCCAGAATGGAGCAGTATTTGGTATGAATTATTCGAAAATGTTTCAGCACCATTTATTCCACGTCCAATTTACTGTATGCCTCTGGATCAAACCTGGGAAGCTTTGCCTAATTTAACCATGATTGGAGATGCTGCGCACATAATGCCTCCTTTCGCCGGTGAAGGCGCAAATATGGCCATGCTTGATGCTTTGGAATTAAGCGAATGCCTTACATCTGAAAAATATAAAACCGTTCAGGAAGCTATTTCCGATTATGAAAACATCATGCGTAAAAGAGCTTCAGAAGCCGCGCAGGAATCTATTGAAAATGGAGAAAAAATGCACTCGAAAGAAGCATTGAAAACGATGTTGGAGTTTTTTAGTCACTAAGATTCTGAGGTTCTAAGATGCTAAGTTTTTGTTTCACGCAGATTACACAGATCTAAGCAGATTTTTTTAATTAAAATAATTTGTAAAAATCTGCTTAGATCTGCATAAATCTTTTTAGATCTGCGTGAAATAATTTGCAGCAAAAACTTTGCGCCTTCGCGACTTTGCGAGATTAAAACAAAGCAAGCTTAAAAAAACTTCGTGTCCTTGCGCCTTAGCGGCAAAACCACAAAAAATTTCAATACCAATTTCTAAATCCTTAATTTCGCCTTTAAATCAAAAGTAGAAATGAAGGTCTGTATTGCCGAGAAACCAAGTGTAGCACGTGAAATTGCATCCGTTTTGGGTGCCAATAACAAACATGACGGATATTACGAAGGCAACGGTTATGCTGTAACCTATACTTTTGGGCATTTATGTACTTTAAAAGAACCTAACGATTATAAACCGCATTGGAAAAGCTGGGATTTGAATAACCTGCCCATGCTTCCTGAAAAATTTGAAACCAAAGTGGTGGAAAATTCAGGAATTCAAAAGCAATTTAAAATTGTAAAAAGTTTATTCGACAAAGCTGATGTCGTTATAAACTGCGGGGATGCCGGGCAAGAAGGAGAACTGATTCAGCGTTGGGTAATGAACGAAGCCAATTATAAAGGCGAAGTGCAGCGTTTGTGGATTTCCTCTTTAACAACCGAAGCCATAAAAGAAGGTTTTGAGAATTTAAAACCGTCTGCTAATTACGATAATTTATTCTATGCCGGGTTTTCGAGAGCCATTGGCGACTGGTTATTGGGGATGAATGCTACGCGTTTGTATACCGTAAAACATGGCGGATACAAACAAGTTTTGTCTATTGGACGAGTGCAAACGCCAACATTGGCAATGGTTGTAGATCGTTTTAAAGAAATCGAAAATTTTAAACCACAACCTTATTGGGAATTACAGACTTTATACAGAGAAACGCTTTTTAGTTATGAAGAAGGTCGTTTTCTAAATAAAGAAGACGGAGAAATTCTGGCCAATAAAGTCAAAGAAAGTGAATTCGAAATTGTTTCTGTCGAAAAAAAGAACGGAAACGAATATGCGCCTAAACTGTTTGATTTAACAGGTTTACAGGTTTATTGCAATACAAAATTTGGATTTTCGGCAGATGAAACACTTAAAATTGCACAAAGTTTATATGAACAAAAAGTAGTAACGTATCCCAGAGTTGATACTACTTTTTTACCAAACGACATTTATCCAAAAGTACCTGGAATTCTGCAGAAATTATCTAATTATAGCACATTAACCCAGCCACTTTTAGGAAAAAAAATAAAAAAATCACCAAAGGTTTTCAACGATAAAAAAGTTACAGATCACCACGCGATTATTCCAACCGGAATAGAAATCAATTTACCGTATAATCAGCAACAGGTTTATGATATTATTGTAAAACGCTTTATTGCTGTTTTTTACGATGATTGTTTGGTTGCTAATACAACAGTTGTTGGAAAAGCTGCCGATGTGATGTTTAAAACCACGGGGAAAGAAATCTTAAAGAAAGGTTTTCGCATCGTTTTTGAAGACCCGAATGCAAAAGAAAAAGAAGCAGATATTTTACCCAGTTTTGTTGTGGGAGAAAAAGGTCCGCATGAACCTTCGTTTTTAGAAAAGGAAACCAAACCGCCTAATCAGTTTACAGAAGCAACTTTATTACGTGCAATGGAAACCGCCGGTAAACAAGTCGATGATGAAGATTTGCGCGAATTGATGAAAGAGAACGGAATTGGTCGTCCGTCAACGCGGGCAAATATTATTGAAACCCTTTTTAAACGTCAATATATTGTTCGAAATAAAAAACAGGTTTTGCCAACGCCAACGGGAATTCAGCTTATCGAGACGATTCAGAATGAATTAATCAAATCGGCAGAGCTGACTGGTTCCTGGGAAAAGCAATTGAAAGATATCGAAAAAGGGACTTTTACTGCCGGAGCTTTTATCAAAAATATGAAGCGAATGGTCGAAGCTTTGGTTACTGAGGTTCGAAGTGAAACCCGACACGCCAATATTTCGCATGCCGGAAATATTCAGAAAGAAGCCGTAAAAGTCGAAAAAAAGAAAGCGGATGGAATTTTGGCGGAAGCCTGTCCTAAATGTAAAAAAGGAAATCTGATTAAGGGAAAATCGGCTTACGGATGCAGCGAATATAAGGCTGGTTGTGATTTTGTCCTGCCTTATGTTTTTTCAGATAAAAAAATAACAGAAAGTCAATATTTAAGATTGCTTCAAAAAGGCTCAACAGTAAACATAAAAGGTTTTAAAACCCAAGATGGTGCCGTAGAAGGTTTGATTCGTTTTGAAGAAAATTACAAACTTAAATTAGAGCCTAAAAAAACAGCATCAAAAGCGAAAGCAAAAGTAAATTCAAATACAGCATCTGATTCATTAACGTGTCCGAAATGCAAAAAAGGAACGATTATGAAAGGTAAAACCGCTTACGGATGTGGCGATTATAAATTAGGCTGTGATTTTAAAGTGACTTTTGATGTAGTTAGAGAAAAACTAAAAGATCAAAAACCAACGAAAGAATTGGTTTATTCGATTTTACAGCAAAGCAGTTAATTTTTTTACCACAGATTAAAGATTTTTTTCACGCAGATTCTGCAGATTTAGGCAGATTAATTTTGATTTAATTTTATATGAATCTGCGAATATCTGCTTAAATCTTTTTAAATCTTTTTAAATCTTTTTAAATCTGCGTGAAATAAAATCATTTTAATCGTTTATCCCGATAGCTATCGGGAGTGGCAAATTTTTCACATTTCGCATTAAATATTCTCAATAATTAATTCATAAAAATTTGCGAAATTCGTGGCTAACTTTTTAATAACTTAGCTTTTCTATTTAACACCAAAAACCATAAATATGTTTCAAAAAATAACCGTTTTAATGCTTTTGTTAGCAATAGTTTCGTGTCAAAAAAAGGAAACTATCGAAAAAGATAAAATCAAAATTGCCGACTGGCTTCTCGGAACCTGGGAAAATAAATCTCCGGATGGCGTACTTACCGAAAGCTGGCAAAAAGTAAACGATAGCACTTTTACCGCGACATCTTATTTCATAAAAACAGATGACACGCTGCATTCTGAAAAAATAACATTGGCACAAAAGGGCGAAATGTTACTATACAGCGCAACTGTAAATGGACAAAACGACGACAAAGCGATCGATTTTGGTTCTACTTCAGAAACGGAAAAGAAATTGGTTTTCGAAAATCCATCGCACGATTATCCTCAAAAAATTACGTATACAAAAGGCGCTAATAATACTTTAACGGCTGAAATTACTGGAAACTTGCGTGGAAAGAAAACTACGGAAAGGTTTATTATGACTAAGAAATAATAATCTTCCTAACTCGGTTTTTTATTTTAAACTGGACTAAAGTCCAGCTCTACAATATTTATCGAACCTCTGGTTCTTTAGATACTGAAGCTATAGGAATGATTTTTAGCAATGTATAATTACAGATTTAAAAGACAATCAAAATAAAGAACCAGAGGTTCGATTTATTTTATAGGGCTGGACTTCAGTCCAGTTAAAAAAAACGAATGCAAATAATTATTCATTTTCCCCAATCTTATTCACCATAAAAATCATCAAAATTCCTAAAAGAGACATAATCAAAAAGGCAAATTTCATACTTAGATATTCAGAGATAAAACCTACCATTGGCGGAACAAGTAAAAATCCAAGATAACCAATAGTCGATATAGAAGTTAGTGCTGAACCACTGCTTAGTTTTGAAGATCTTCCGGCAATACTAAATACTAACGGAACCACGCAGGAAACCCCAAATCCAATTAAAACATAACCAAAAATAGTTGGATATACATATGGCAGAATAAAACAAATACCAAATCCTAAGGTGATCAATATACCGCTGTAAAGAAGAATTTGCTTAGTCCCAAATTTCATAACTCCGTAATCTCCAAATATACGTCCTAAAGTTACGGCTGTTGCAAAAAACACAAATGCAGCACTCGTTAACTTTGGCGAAGCATGCAATATGTTTTCAAAATAGATTCCGCTCCAGTCATACATCGTATTTTCGCAAGCCATCGAAACGAAACAAATCAGGGCAAACTTGACCAGGTTTTTCTCGGGCATCGAAAAGAATTTCTTTTTAACCGGAACAGGCTCATTATGAATACTTAATGGGTAAAAACAAGCTGTAAGTCCCATCATAAAAATGCTTACTCCCAATAAGTGATAGGAAGGTGCAATATGCTGTGTAACCATTATATAACCCAGACCAGCACCAGAAAAAACTGCTATACTCCAAACGGCATGAAAACGGGTTATAATCGATTTTGGGTATAATTTCTGAACCTCGAGAGATTGTGCATTAATCGATAAATTAAAAATATTACGAGACGCTCCAAAGATCAAAAGTATCATAACCAATTGCCATACAAAAGCGGCCAAACCCGGTAAAGACAAAGCAATATTAAACATAATTGCTCCCAACAACATAATATAACGGCTGCTGTATTTATTTAATAACATTCCTGTAAAAGGCATGGTAAGCATTAAACCTATGGGAAATGCAAATAAAACAGCTCCAAATTCTGCTTCAGACAAATGCAATTGTGCTTGTATGTGCGGAATTCGGGATACCCACGAAGAATATCCAAAACCGGAAACGAAAAAAAATACAGTATTGGCTATTCTAAATCCTTTTGGTGAATTCTGGATTCTTTTAAAAAAAGGGAGAATCATTATTTGTAAAATTTATTTGGCTGCAAATTTAGGCCTTTTAAACCACATTCTATTCTTTTAATTTTTTTCTTACGAATACAAAAATGACATTACAAATCATAAATTAATGATTAACAACAAGATACGTTATCACCATTAAAATAATAACAAAATTGACTTTATCTATTTGAAATAATATTTGTTAAAGAAACAATAATATCTACATTTGCACTGTTTTTATTCATTCTAAATAAAAACATTCCTAACCAAATTTATAATTATAATGAAATATCTTAATTTGAAAACATCTTGTTTTCTATCTGCAATCTGCTTGCTATTTTCAATTAGTACAGCACTGGCTCAACAAACTAACGGAAAAGTAAAAGGAACAATCACAACTTCAGAAGGAGATCCTGCCGCTGGAGTTAACGTTGTTCTTAAAAATTCAAAATACGGTACAGTTACCAATGATGATGGTACTTTTGAATTAAACAGAGTAAAACCAAATACGTATTCTCTGCAAATCTCCTTAACTGGTTACGAAACAACAGAACAAGAAGTTGTTGTAGCCGAAAGTGAAACTGCAAATGTCAGTTTACAACTAAAGGTTTCTAATAAAGAATTACAAGAAGTGGTAATTAACAGCAAAAAAAGCATCTTATCTAAAAAGACAGATTATGTTGCAAGAATGCCGCTTAAAAATCTGGAGAATCCGCAGGTTTACAATGTAATTCACAAAGAACTTTTATTAGAGCAGGTGACAGTAAATATTGAAACTGCGATACGAAACTCACCGGGTGCTATACCTGTTACTTTTCCGTCTGGCGGAATTGGTATTACATTTAGAGGTTTTACAACGGGAGTGAATGCCCGAAATGGTATGGAGACAGCATCTGGCCGTTCTTCTATAGATCTTTCAAATGTAGAAAGAATAGAAATCATGAAAGGACCATCCGGAACTTTGTTTGGATCTTCGGTATCTTCTTTTGGTGGTGTTGTCAATCTGGTTACTAAAAAACCATTTGAAACTGCAGCAAACGAAGTTTCATATACCACAGGAAGTTTTAATACAAACCGACTTACTGCTGATATCAATACCCCGCTTAACAAGGATAAAACGGTTTTGTTCCGAATTAATATGGCGGTTAACAGAGAAAAAAGCTTTTTAGATTATGGTTTTAATAATACGCTGGCCATTTCTCCAAGCTTAACGTATAAGGCTTCTGACAAACTTACTTTTAATATTGATGCTGAGTTATTTAACGTTAATAATACCAGACGTACTTATAATACTTATACCGCTGCCTCGGGAATAACAAATCCGACTGAATTGAAAATCGATTATAAAAAATCGATGTTTCATGATGATAATGATGCTAAAACTTCTGCTACTAAATTTTTTGCGCAGGCAGAATATGAAATTTCTGAAAACTGGAAATCTACAACTGTATTTTCTTTTGTAGACGAAAATGTAGAACGCAGTTACCAGAGTTATGCAGTTTGGAGCTCTCCTACTCAGGTCGCCAGAAGAGTTGGTTTATGGGGGCCTGTTTTTAATACTTATACTAATATTCAGGAAAATATCAACGGGCAATTTGCTACCGGAAGTATCAAACATAAACTTTTGGTTGGTGGTAATTACAGATTGTACAGTTCTAATTTTTCTGGCGGTACTACTTTTACTCTTGATAATATTGATGTAACGACAAACTTTGCTCCTATCAGAAGAAAAGCTGTTGATGCTGGTTTAGTTTTAACTACAATTCCGGTTGCAGATCAGAAAACAATTAGTTTCTATGCCTGTGATGTTGTTAATTTTACAGATAAATTATCGGCTATGCTAAGTTTACGTTTAGATAATTTTAACCGTGAAAAAGTAGGTACTACAGAAGGTTATCATCAAACGGCATTATCTCCAAAATTAGGTTTGGTATATGAGATCATTAAAGATCAGGTTTCGGTATTTGGTAACTACATGAATGGTTTTCAAAATTCCGCTCCGGTTACACAGCCCGATTTAACGCAGTTAGTTTTAGATCCAATTTATGCCGTACAATACGAAGGTGGTATTAAAGCAGAAGCTTTTAATAAAAAACTGAGTGCTACAGCAAGTTATTACAATATAAAAATTGATAACGCTACAAGAACAGATGCTGCCGGAGTTACTTATCAGGATGGTGTACAGGAAAGCAAAGGAGTTGATTTAGAATTAATCGCCAATCCGTTTTCTGGTTTAAACATTGTAGCGGGATATGCTTATAACGAAAATAAAATCCTAAAAGCATCTGATGCAAGTATTGAAGGAAACATCGCTGCGGGAGCACCAAAAAATGTTGTCAACTTTTGGACAACTTATACTTTACAAAACACACTAAAAGGTCTTGGTGCCGGTTTTGGAGCCAATTATGTAGATAAAAGTTATTTTGCGACAGATAATAATTTTTACATGCCATCTTACACAACTTACAATGCTACTGTTTTTTACGATCAATCTTCATGGAGAGTTGGTGTTAAATTCAACAACATGAGTAATAAAAAATACTGGGATTTTTACGGAAATTCTCAGGCACCGGCTAACTTCTTAGTAAACTTAACACTTAAGTTTTAAAAGTTATTTCGATATCAATAAACACCTCTTTCTAAGGAACAGAGGTGTTTCTATTTTAAACAAATTTCAAAAATCTTTTAAATGTCTTTTAAAAAAATCATCCTTAAAATTCACTTATGGCTGGGCATGAGTTCTGGTTTAATTATTTTTATTTTAGGAATTACGGGCTGCATTTATGTCTTTGATGAAGAATTAAGACCTCTTGTTTATCACAGCCGATATTATGCGGACGAGACAAAAAAGGAGAAGAAAAACGTAAGCGAACTTCTAAAAATTGTTCAGGATTCTATTGGAAAAGATAAGCCAATCGGCGCTATTCGAATTCGAAATGAAAAAGACGCCACCGTAACCTTTTTTGCCAGTAAAGAGAAAGAAAACGAAAATGCCATTTGGTATTGGGACACTCAGGAATATAATTATACGATTTATGTAAATCCCTTTACAGGAAAAATTCAGAAGATTGAAAATACGACAACTGAGTTTTTTAACGTGATCGTATTCTTGCATTGGAGTCTTCTGCTTACAAACGATATTGGAAAGCCTATTGTGGGAATAGCGGTAATTATTTTCATTATTTCTCTTATTACCGGACTTATTCTTTGGTGGCCAAAAAATAAAAGCGCTGCCAAACAACGATTTTGGTTTCGATGGAAAAACACCACGCAATGGAAACGAAAAAACTATGATTTGCACAATATTCTGGGATATTATGTACTGCTTTTTGCTCTCGTTATTGCTTTTACAGGATTGGTCTGGTCTTTTAAATGGTTTGACAATAGCGTAAAATGGATTGCCAACGGAGGTCAGACTATTGAGAAAAAGAAAGAAAATCTCACCTCTGATCTTTCCCAAAAAAATGATGAAAATCTAATTGATAAAATTTCAAATTCAGTAGAATATTCGTATCCCGAAGCAGAAACGTATATGATTTCAATTCCCGAAGATTCATTACAAACACAATTTGTATATATCGAAAATGGCGGAAACTTCGACAGAATTAATTTGCAATTTGATCAATATTCCGGACAATTATTAAACAAAAAAACGTATGCTGACAAAAACAACGGAGAAAAAATCCGTTCGTTAAACTACGCCATTCATTCTGGCGGAATTTTGGGTTTATCCGGAAAAATACTCGCTTTTTTTGCAAGCTTAATTTCTGCAAGTCTTCCTGTTACCGGTTTTTATATTTGGTGGGGACGAAATAATAAAAAGAAAAAAGCCGTTTTAGCCAAATAACGAGAAATTTTAACGGTTCATTTTTAATGTTTTATTTTTAATTGTTCTAAATAAGAGTTAAGTTTGTGAAAAATATCATACTTAACAAAATTTAAATCTTGATCTTATGAAATCAAATACTTTAAAAAAAATCACCCTTTTTCTTTTTATGTTAGTTGCAAGTCCGCAATTGTTTGCTCACGCACTTTGGATCGAAACTAAAGCAACCGGAACAAAAGGAAAAGCACAGGAAATCTCTGTTTACTTTGGAGAATTTTCAGATAATGATATTACAAAAGCTGATAAATGGTTTTCAGATTTAAAAGATTTTACATTAGTAGTGATTAGCCCTTCTAAAAAAGAAACAAAATTGACTGCCAAAGCTTTAGACAATAAATATCAGGCCTTTTTTACTCCGGATGAAGATGGGGTTTATACAGTTGTAATGCACCACACCGTAAAAGATGTTTACGGAACTATGAAATTAGATTACAATTCGAGTGCAACCGTTACTGTTGGAAATGCTGCAAAAGGAAACGAAGCCACAGTAAATACAAACGTTATTAGTGTATTTGCAAAAGATGTAGTTACTGCAAAACAAAAAACGAAAATAAACATAAACGCTTTATACGAAGGTAAGGAAGCAAAAGAGCAAAAAATCAAAGTAATTGCTCCAAATGGCTGGGAAAAAGAATTATGGAGCAATGATAAAGGAGAAATCTCTTTTACACCAATCTGGCCAGGAAATTACATGGTAGAATTTGCTTATACTGAAAAATCAGCCGGAGAACACAATGGCAAAAAATACGATGAAATCTGGAAAATGGCTACTTATTTAATTTCAGTTAAATAATTTTCAAAACCTTTTTTTAGATTTTAATCTTCGATCAAACCTTGCTCTTTTGGGCAAGGTTTTTTTGTTTTTAGGCATTTCATAGAATATAAAATAAAAATAGTAAAAGCAAAATCTTAAGCTAATCTTAAGACAATATTAATGAAACTTTAATCAAGATAATTACCTCATAATTTTTTGTTAAGGTCTTCACATCTCTATATTTGCATTCGTAATTTTTATTGAATCTAAATAAATACCATGAAACATAATTTAATACTATTCTTAGCCTTGATAAGTTTTGCTGCTTCTTATAGCCAAGATTACACAAGTATAGATAATAGTACAGCAAACGATACTGTAAAAAACAAAAAAGGAGAAACTCTTAATGAAGTTTTAATCACAGCCAATAAACCTAAAAAACCAATTTCGGCAGCACGTTCGGGAATTAAAGTAATGGACTTGCCACAAAGTGTTCAGGTTGTTGGGAGCGAAGTAATCGAACAACAACAAGCAATTAGATTAAGTGAAGTAGTAAAAAACCTTAATGGGGTTTATGTAGGATCTGCTCGTGGTGGTGCACAGGAATCATTCTTTTCAAGAGGATATGATATGAGTGCTAATAATATGTTTAAAAATGGTTTTCGATATAATGCCGGTTCTATACCTGAAGTTTCCTCTTTAGAAAAAGTTGAATTTTTAAAAGGAGGTTCAGCTTTATTGTATGGAAATGTTGCTCCTGGCGGAATTATGAATTTAGTTACCAAAACACCAAAATTTACAAGCGGTGGAGAAGTTTCTATGCAAATGGGAAGCTATTCTTATTATAAACCGTCTATTGACTTTTACGGACCTTTAAATAAATCTATTGCCTATAGATTTACAGGGTCGTATGAAAATTCAGAAAGCTTTAGAGATTATGTGAAAAATGAACGTATTTATATCAATCCTTCCTTCCTATTTCATCTTTCAGATAAAACCCAAATTACATTACAAGGAGATTATTTAAGTGCTGACTGGACTCCGGATTTTGGAACCGGAATCTACGGAAAAACAATTTTAGATTTGCCTCGTAACGAGTTCTTCGGAGCGTTGTGGTCAACTGCAAATACTAAATCTTCCAGCGCTTCTTTATTATTTAACCATGATTTTAATAAAAACTGGAAATTAAATTTTAATTCTTCTTACCAATCTTACCGCAGAACTCAAACATCTACAGCACAGTTAAGTACAATCGATGCTAATGGAAATTGGAAACGTGGTTTAACAAAAGCTGACGCCGCCGAACAAATTTTTGGTGACCAGTTAAGTTTACAGGGAACTTTTAATACAGGAAGTGTAAAACATCAAATTTTCACTGGTGCTGACTACGAAAACTCTTTAGCTCCAAGTTATACTTTTGGATTCTATGCTCCTGGAAAACCTGCAGACCTTTTAACAACAGAAGCTACCGCTATAAACTTATATACTTACGATTATAGCACACAAAATACTGTTATTCCTTATCCAGCAAGAACTACTCAATTAACAAGTACAGAAACGCAACGTTTTGGAGCGTATTTTCAAGATTTAGTTTCGATAAATCAATACATAAAAGTTCTGGCGGGATTACGTTGGTCATGGCAGCAAAGCGAAGCTACCACTACAAAAGAAGTGATAGAGAAAAAGAACAATGTAAACGTCATTACAACTGCTTACGAAGATGCACTACCAGTAATTGGTGCTAAATCTATTAGCAAAGCTTTTTCACCTAAGGCAGGATTGGTAGTTCAGCCAACTAAAGATTTATCTTTGTTTGCAAGTTACTCCAACTCTTTTACCCCAAATACAGGAACAACCGTAGATTCACAACCATTAGATCCATCTATTATAGATCAGTATGAAGTTGGTGTAAAAAAAGATTTCTTCAAAGGTCTTTTGACTACAAACGTAACATTATATCAAATTACCAATAATAATTTAGCACAAACAGCACAATATCAATCAGACGGTGTTACACAAAACGTTAATACTAATCTAAAAGAATTAGTTGGAGCGACAAAAGGAAAAGGAGTCGAAATAGATATTACTGCGACACCTTTAGAAGGTTTAAACATTATGGCTGGTTATAGTTTTAATGAAACCAAAGTATCTAAATCATCCGGCACAAGCGGAAGTCTTGTTGTTGGAGATGTTTTAGCAAGAACTCCAAAAAACACTGCCAATTTGAGCTTTTTCTACAAATTGCCAAGCGGTTTATTAAAAGGAGTAACTTTTGGAGCGATTGGAAATTATGTTGGTGATCGTACAGGTGGCTGGAATGATGATTATTTATGGACAGAAAACACACCTGCAACCAATCCAAAAACATATACTGTAACGATTAGAGATCGTGATATTCCTTTAGAAGGTTATGTTACTGTAGATGTTTCTCTTGGGTATGAATGGAAAAAATTCTCAATCTTATGCCGATTATCAAACATTACAAATGAATTGAATTATACAGTTCACGAAAATTATAGTGTAAACCCAATCGCACCTCGTCAGGTAATGACTAGTTTACGTTATAAATTCTAAAATTTTGAATTAGTTTTTCCCCATACAGCGTTTTCTGATTATTAAAAATTAGAATGCTCTTTTGGAAATTTTAAACCTCATCTTGCAAAAGGTGAGGTTTTTTATTTTGTTAAAAATGTGTCTCATTTTATAATTACTTTTGCTCCATCAAAATATCAAAATAAAACCCAAATATGTCAGATTCCAAAAAGAACCAATTAAAGAAAAGTTTAGGATTAAGTTTTAATATTGCCGTATTAATTGGAGGAACAATTGGAGTTGGAATTTTAAGAACGCCAGGCACAATTGCAGGAATGCTTGATAATTACTGGCTTATTATTGCTTCATGGCTTATTGGCGGAATTTATGTTTTAATTGGTGCCAATTCTTATGCAGAACTGGCTACAATGTTACCAAAAGCCGGAGGATCTTACAATTACATCAAAAGAGCTTTTGGCAATTATGCCGGTTTTCTTTCGGGTTGGTTTGATTATATTACCAATGCCATTCCGCCTGCTTTTTATTGTATTGTAATTAGTGAATATCTTATAATTTTGTTTCCGGGTCTGGCAAATTTTTCAACTGAAATTGCCATTTCGTTATTAATTGCCTTTGTTTTATTGCATTTAAGCGGAGTAAAAAACGGAAGTGTTATTCAGCAAATTACCAGTTTTCTGAAAGTGATTTGTTTTGTTGCTTTAGTTGTGGCTTGTTTTATGTATTCAGGCGTAAAATTAGATCCAATTCCAAAAAACAATACTGTCTTTCAAATAGGGTTAATATTTGGATTTTTTAAGTCGCTTCAATTGATCATCGGAACTTATAATGGCTGGAACGCTGTTTGTTTTTTTGCAGAAGAAAATGAAAATCCGGGAAAAAATATCCCGAAATCCTTATATAGCGGCGTATTGCTTGTTATAGCTATTTATGTTCTGATAAACATTGCTTTTTTCTATATTTTGCCCATTGAAACTGTAGCAAAATCTAATTTGGCTGCTGCCGATGTCGCCAATATTATTTTTGGAAAAAACGGTGCAATTATCGTTACCGTAATTTCTATTTTTTCGTTGATTAGCATTTTGAATGCCTTTATGATGATTCCGCCCAGAATTTTATACGGATTAAGCCGCGATGGTTTTTTTATCGAAAAAGGCACAACAGTCAACAAAGGCGGAACTCCTATTGTTGCGCTTTTGGTTTCGTCACTTTTCAGTTTGTTTTTAATTTGTATTGGTTCATTTGAAGTCCTGTTTTCTTTTGCTGCCTTCACCTCTATTATTGTTTGGGGATTGGCTTATTTTTCTTTGATTAAACTAAGAAAGTCAGAACCGGATTTACCAAGACCTTACCGCTCCTTTTGGCATCCGTGGAGTACTATAATTGCTATTATAGCTTCTTTTGCATTATTGATTGGTTTTATTTTTAGTGACCCAAAAAGCTTTGTGATTATTATAGGAATTACTGCAGTTTCTTACCCTTTGTTTTTGGTTTTAAATCGAAAGAAAAACACATAATACTATTCTGAATCTTTAAAATAAAATTAGAACCGTTTCTTAATTGAGACGGTTTTTTTTGCTCTTTTTTGAAGCTGTTTTTACTTTTTCTATATAAAAGAGAAAAATTCAGCTATCTATAAAAGGATCTCACGCCTTTATTTATTCTTCTTCAGCAGAATTTAGGGAGAATTTAAAAAAAAATATCAACAACTTAAAAATCAGGTATTTATACGCTATTTCACTTCGTTTACTTTAGCGAGATTTGTTATTGTTGAAGTAAATTCATACAAAAATACATTAGTTTGTAAATAAAATTACAGAAACAATTTTTTAAAAGTTTTTCTTACTAACCGTTTAATCCTCAGAATTATGAAAATGAAAACCACTTTGTTTTACGTATTCTGTCAAATCACAAATGACAGAAGCCCTCCCTTTTTTTTCCAAAGAACAAAAAATCATGAAAAAATTTATCCTTAAAAATCAAAAATCATATGAAAAATTTATACAAAATTATTCTCTTCCTGATTTGCGGAATCATGTATTCCCAAACGCAAAATGATATTGAAAAGATTAAGTCTGAAACAAATGTCGCAGAACTCGAAGCTTTAAGTATAAAATACAAAGCGGAGGCAGATAGAAATAAGGAAAGAGCAATAAGTCTTGCCCGAACTAATGGCTGGAGCCTGACCATTATTAATAAAGACGGGACGCAAAGTGAGTTGATGGACGTTACTCCGGACGGAAAGTCGCCAATTTACTTTACTCCTGAAAATGCCGACGCAGCAAAGTCAACCCGAACTAATTATTTAAATTCCGGTGGTGGTTTGGGTCTTACACTCAACGGACAAACCATGACAGCCTATGTTTGGGATGGTGGCGCTACACTTCCTACGCATAACGAATTTGGTGGAAGAGTTTCTATTTTAGATGGCGCTACCGTTATTAATCCGGCAAACAACAATAGTCAGCATGCCAATCATGTTACCGGTACTATTGTTGCTGCAGGTGTAGTAGCCCAGGCAAAAGGAATGGCATATCAGGCAAATGCCAGAACCAACGATTGGAATAGTGATTTATCTGAAGCCACGGCTGTTGCTGGCTCAAGCGGAATGTTATTATCCAATCATTCTTATGGATGGGCAACAAGAAGTTCTCCGGGAGGGCCAATTTTAATTGCTCCATGGCAATTTGGTGCTTACCAAACCATTGCAAGAGATTGGGATAACGTAATGTTTAATGCGCCATACTACTTAATGGTAAAAGCAGCAGGAAATGATGGTAATGACAATACTGCAAATCCAAGTCCTATAGGAGGTGCAAGCTATGATAAGCTGACCGGATTTGCTACATGCAAGAACAATCTTGTAATTGCAAATGCCAATGATGCTGTAATAAGCAGCACAGGAGCATTATCAAGTGTTACTATTAATAGCTCCAGCAGTCAGGGTCCTACAGACGATTTAAGAATCAAGCCCGATCTTACCGGAAACGGAACTTTGCTGTATTCAACCGCTACGCTTACATCTGTAATAACACCATTAACAAATAGCAGTTACGGAAACGCAACCGGAACTTCGATGGCATCTCCTAACGTTACCGGAACATTGCTTTTGCTGCAACAGCATTACAAAAACAAGACCGGCGGGTTTATGCGTGCTGCAACCTTAAAAGGATTGGCGTTACATACCGCAGATGATGCAGGGCCGGTTGGTCCAGATGCAATTTTTGGATGGGGTTTACTAAATGCAAAATTTGCAGCCGAAACCATTACAAAAAAAGGAACGAATGCCATTATCGACGAAAACACATTAAATAACGGAGCAAATTATAGTTTTACAGTAACCTCTGATGGTGTAAATCCTTTGATTGCTTCAATTTCATGGACAGATCCCGCAGGTGCAGCTTATTTTGGAAGTACACCAAATATTGGTACTGCCAAATTGGTAAACGATCTCGATATTCGCGTAACCAATACAGCGGGAACTACTTTTCCTTACAAATTGTTAACAGCCACCACAAACACATTAGGTGATAATACCAGAGATCCGTTTGAGAGAATCAAGATCATTGGGGCTGCTGGTAACTATACTATAAGTATTTCTCATAAAGGAACTTTGGTAAACAGCCTTCAAAAATATTCTGTTATTGTTACCGGAATAGTGCCTCCGCTGGCTGATCTTTATATAAAAGACAGACCATTTGATACTGGTGTACAACCCAATCCGGATTCAGGACCTATGTGGATAAGCGATGATATTTGGGTAAGACAAAATATTGATGCAGGACTTGTACATGAAAATCCTGAATATAAAACAAGTTCACCAAATGCCGTATACATTAGAGTTTATAACAGAGGAACCGCTACAAGTTCTGCTTCAAAAGTAAAACTATATTTTGCAAAAGCATCCACAGGACTAACATGGCCTACTAACTTTATTAATTTTAGTGTACTTGGCGTATTGCATGGTGATCTAATAGGCGAAGTTAATATTCCGGCCATAACAGCAGGAAGCAGTGCAATTGTCATGATTCCGTGGTATCCGCCAAACCCAGGTGATTTTTCATTTGACCAGCATCATTTTTGTTTAGCGGCCAGAATTGAATCTTTTGGTGATCCAATGTTTAATGAAGTTAATGGCAGTATTGCTCCAAATGCTAAAAACAACAATAATATTGCCTGGAAAAACCTGAGTGTTTACAATTTAAATACTACTGATGTTGTAGCGCCAACAGCCGTTTTTATTAGGGGAATAAAATCTAAATCTGTAAATATTAGATTTCTGGATAAAGGATTTAATGAAAACCTTAAAAACAATTTCTTCGAATTAGGCGGAACTATAGAAGCTACACTTGATGAACGTTTATTTGAAAGAGCTGAATCTAACGGAAGTTTGAGAGGTGTAAAAATTATCGATAAAAATAAAATTCTGATCACTTCGGCAGAAGCGGCAATTACAAATTTACCTATCGATAATGGAGAAACTTTTGGGATAACATTTGATTTTAGGGTAGCGAGAGACTTTCCTGCCGATGAACAAATTACTTTGGACGTCATTCAGGAAGATGCCTTAAAAGGCGAATTAGAAGGTGGTGAACGTTTTGCTCTTGTAAAAGCTGACAAACCTAACACTAAAACTGATGAAATCGTACTTAAAGAAGCAGAAGATTCCAGCGTATTTACGATTTATCCTAACCCAACAAACGGCATTTTTAAAATTAGCATCAACAATGCCGAACAGGGAACTTTAAAAATATCAAGCCTTTATAATGGTGTTGTTTTTGAAGAAAAAACCAATAAAGGAACAGAGTTTAATGTGAACATTGCGAAACAAACTCCTGGAATCTATATCGTTCAGTTTATTTCTGATAAAGGAATTGTAACTACCAGAAAGATCATTAAAAACTAATTTCTGAGATTCAAATTATTCTAAAAAAAGAAATCCCAATACTAAATTTAGTATTGGGATTTTATATTTAAAAGAAAATCTAATTCTTATTTCAAACCTGCAATACTTTGCTCGATTGTAGCAATCTTAGCCAAAGCATCAGCTTCTTTTTGTTTTTCGTTTGCTAAAACTTTTTCAGGAGCTCCGGCAACAAATTTCTCGTTTGATAATTTTGCCTGAACCGATTTTAAGAAACCTTGTGTGTAAACTAATTCGGCAGATAATTTTGCAATTTCAGCTTCAACATCAATATTTCCTCCTGAAATTGGAATGAAATATTCGTTTGATTTAACACGGAAAGATAATGCTCCGTCTACTTTAGCAGCAACATATTCGAAAGCAGAAATATTTCCTAATTTCGTTACGATTGAATCAAAATAAGTCGAAATGTTTTCGCTGTTGATTGCTTTCAATTCGATAGCATCTTTAAACGGAATATTTTTATCTTTTCTGATCGTTCTGATTCCAGAAATTACTTCAATTGTATTATCAAAATCAGCAATTAAACTCGCATTAAATGGTTTTAATTCTGGCCAGGTCGAAACGATTAAAGCTTCTTCCGGAGTTCTGTCAGCAATTAAATGCCAAATTTCTTCTGTCAAGAAAGGCATAAATGGGTGAAGCAATTTTAAATTACTTTCTAACATTTCGATTGCTTTATCAAACGTTGCTTTATCAATTGGCTGTTGGTAAGCCGGTTTGATCATCTCTAAAAACCAAGAACAGAAATCATCCCAAACCAATTTATAAATGGTCATTAATGAATCTGAAATTCTGTATTTTTCAAAATTATCTTCAATATCAACTAATGTCTGTTGCAATTTTGCTTCGTACCATTCGATCGCTACTTTTGATGATTCCGGCTGTGGAATAGTTTCTGAAACTTCCCATCCTTTAATCAGTTTAAAGGCATTCCAAATCTTATTCGAAAATGCTTTTCCCTGATTACATAATTCTTCATCAAACATAATATCGTTTCCTGCAGAAGCGCTTAAAAGCAATCCTACACGAACTCCATCAGCTCCGAATTTATCTATCAAATCTAAAGGATCAGGAGAATTTCCTAATGATTTAGACATTTTGCGACGTTGTTTATCACGAACTAAACCGGTTAAATACACGTTTGTAAATGGCTTTTCACCTGCATATTCATAACCTGCAATAATCATTCTCGCAACCCAGAAAAACAAAATATCCGGACCTGTTACCAAATCGTTTGTTGGATAATAATATTTATAATCCGCACTTTCCGGATCCATGATTCCACCAAAAACAGACATCGGCCACAGCCATGATGAAAACCAGGTATCTAACGCATCAACATCCTGTGTTAAATTATTAATTGTTAATTGTTGATTGTTAGTTTTTTCCTGTGCTAATTTTAACGCATCTTCAATGTTTTCTGCAACTACGAAATCTTCTTTTCCGTCTCCGTAATAATAAGCCGGGATTTGTTGTCCCCACCATAATTGGCGAGAAATATTCCAATCACGGATATTGTTTAACCAATGCGCATAAGTGTTTTCGAAACGTTTTGGATGTAATTTAATTTCTCCCGTTTCTAAAACTGATTTAATAGCTGGTTTTACTAAATCTTCCATTTTTAAAAACCACTGGTCTGATAATCTTGGTTCGATTACCGCTTTGGTTCTTTCAGATGTTCCAACTTTATTTAAATGGATTTCGGTTTTCGCCAAAGCTCCAATTTCTTCTAATTCTTTTGCAATTTCGGTACGAACCACAAAACGATCTTTCCCTTGATAATGTAATCCGAAACTATTTAGTGTAGCATCATCATTAAAAATATCAACGATTTCAAGATTGTGTTTTTCTCCTAATGCTTTATCGTTTACATCATGCGCCGGAGTTACTTTTAAACATCCGGTTCCGAATTCTACATCAACATACTCATCTTCAATAATCGGAATTACTCGACCACAAATAGGAACGATGGCGCTTTTACCTTTTAAATGTGTAAAACGCTCATCATTTGGGTTGATACAAATTGCAGTATCTCCAAAGATAGTCTCAGGACGTGTTGTGGCAATGGTTAAAAATTCCTCAGTTCCCTCAATTTTATAGTTTAGGAAAAATAATTTTCCTTGTTGTTCTTCATAAATAACTTCTTCGTCAGACAGCGTTGTTTTTGCTTCCGGATCCCAGTTCACCATTCGGTATCCTCTATAAATTAATCCTTTGTTGTATAAATCTACAAATGATTTAATTACAGATGCTGACATATCTGGGTCCATCGTAAATTTGGTTCTTTCCCAGTCGCATGATGCTCCCAGTTTTTTAAGCTGATCCAGGATAACGCCACCGTATTTATCTGTCCATTCCCAGGCGTGCGCCAAAAATTCTTCACGGGTTAAATCATTTTTATTGATTCCTTCCGCTTTTAATTTTGCTACAACTTTTGCTTCGGTTGCAATAGATGCGTGATCCGTTCCCGGAACCCAACAAGCGTTGAAACCTTTAAGACGCGCTCTTCGAATTAAAACATCCTGAATTGTATTATTCAACATATGCCCCATGTGCAAGACTCCTGTCACGTTTGGTGGCGGAATTACAATTGTATAAGGTGTTCTATGATCTGGCTCTGAATGAAAATAATTATTTTTCATCCAGTAATCATACCATTTATTCTCGATCGTTTTAGCGTCAAATTGTGCTGGAATACTCATTTATAGATTGTTTAATCGTGGATATGTTTAATCGTTAATTTGTTACTTCGTTTAATCGTCTAAGCTTAATCAATGAAACGATTAAACAGTTAAACAAATTAACAATAAAAAAAATTGGTTCAATTTTTGTAATTATAACTGACAGCAAAAGTAAATAATTAAGTACACTATAAAAAGCGAAATAATAATTTGTGTATTAATTAAAACAAAGTATATTTACTTACAACTTAAAAACAATTTCAAAATGAAAAATGTTGCCACTTTTATTGTAATAGTATTATTTAGTGCAATAGGTTATTCGCAGAACGGTCCAAAAATTGAATTTTCGGCACCGGACAATACAGTTGATTATGGGAAAATATCAAAAAGTGATAATGGAGTTCGCTCTTTTGAATTTACGAACACCGGAGATGCCCCATTATTAATTACATCTGCAGAATCAACAGTAAGCACAATCGTCGTTACAAAACCTGCTGCTGCAATTATGCCGGGTAAAAAAGGAAAGATTGATGTGAAATATAATATGGCTGCAGGTCCTATTCGTAAAACAATTACTGTAGAAACCAATGCTGTAAATTATCCTGATGGTAGAGTTGCCCTAAAAATTAAAGGGGAAGTTTTATAAAAAATTACATTCTTAAAATAGTAAAAGCCGCTTCGTTTGAAGCGGCTTTTTTGTTCTTAAAACTTTGACAAAGATAATTACGAGTAATAACTTATTTACATTCAACTGTATCAAATTTATATTTTACACGTTCAAAATCGATAGGTTTGTCTTTTACTAAGTACGTTACCCCCATTGTTGTCTGCATTGTACCATTTCCTAAAATCAACTGTTTATCTCGTTTTAAAAGTGCCATTGGATTTTTAAAAATTCTGTCTTTGCTTGCCAATTCTTTAAAAGTATAGTCTACGAATAAGGTATCACCATGAAATTCGCCTGAAACTTCACCTGTTCTTACTGTTGAAGGCGCAACTTTCATCACCATATCTCCGGTTAACTTTCCGTTTTTTAAGGTATTCAATTTTAAATCAATTGTGTCTTTTTCGTATATGGCCTTATAGCATTCACTGCTTACAATTTTTTGTTCCTCAGCTTTAACTGCTTCGGTTTCTTTTTGTTTTTCTTCTTTTTTACAGCTTTGAAATCCGACTAAAGTCAGAAGCAAAAATGGTATGACTAGTTTTTTCATAATTATATTAAATTCAATAGTTATTATACGTTGATGAATTTACAAATTTTTAATTACAAATTCACTTCTTCTGTTCAATTCATGATCTTCTTCTGAACAGGCTTCATCTGTTTTACATTTTATAATCGGTACAGATTCTCCGTAACCTTTGGCTGTAACTCGGTTTGCATTAATGCCGGATTGTATGATAAATTCTCTTGTTGAACTAGCTCTTTTTTGAGACAAATCTTCATTGAATTTTGCATTTCCACGCGAGTCTGTGTGTGATCCAATTTCGATTACCATTCCTGGATATTTATTCATTAAAAACACAACTCTGCTTAAAACCACTTTTGATTCTTTACGGATGTACCACATATTGTAATCAAAATAAATCGGATCTGTTTTGATGATCAATCTGTTTTTATCATCTTTTATAACATCTTTTTCCTGTTCTAAAATCTGTTTTACTTTTTCATTCTTTTTAACTTCGGCCGCGACAATTGCTGCTTCTTTTGCTTTTTTCTCTTTTTCTTTTAATTGAACAGCTGCCAAGGCCTCTTTTTTCTTATTCTCTTCTTCTATAATGATTTCTTGTTTTCTTTTCTTTTCGGCATTTTCCTTTTCTTCCAGTTTAATTGCATCTACAGATTTTAGCGCCAAAGATGCATCGCTTGTTTTATTTCTGGTTTTGTCTAAAGATAAAGTTACAGACTCATTTGTGTATTTTTCCTTGAAAGCCGAAACTTTATAAGCAGCTTCACAGGCAACTGTAAAACTAAATTTTCCATCTGCAGAAGTTGTAATTGTATTCAGGTTTTTATTCTCTGAATCCTGCAAAATTACTGTTGCATTTTCAAGTGCCAGTTTTGTATCAATATCGGTTATTGTTCCTGCGATAAATTGTTTACAATCTTCTACAATTAAGTCTTTGATTTCTTTAAATTGATAAATATCGTCGCTTCCTTTTCCTCCTTCTCTGTTTGAGGCAAAATATCCTTCTTTGGTATTTGAATTGATATTAAAGGAGAAATCATCCAAATTCGAATTTAATGGTAAACCGATATTGGTTGGTTTCGAATATTCATTTCCATTAATATCAGAAACAAAAACATCCAGCGAGCCATATCCCAAATGTCCATCTGAAGAAAAATAAAGTTTATTATCATCCGAAACAAACGGAAATTGTTCTCTTTTATCTGTATTGATAATGGGCCCTAAATTTTTTGGTGTATCAAAAGCGCCTCTATTAATGTTTACCGAATAAATATCAAATGAACCTATACTTCCGGGCATGTCCGAAGCAAAGTACAACACTTTTTCATCGGCACTCAAAGCCGGATGTTCTACAGAATAATTCGGACTATTGAATGGAAGTGAAACAATATTTTTCCATTTTCCTTCTACAAGTTCGGCTTTGAAAATTTGAAGATTTGAAATTTTCTGATCGTTCTTTTTCTTGCTACCGTTTTTAGAATTATTTCGGGTAAAATAAATTGTTTTTCCATCTTTTGTAAAAATAGCGTTGGCTTCGTGTACGCCTGTTTTTAATTCATCGGCAAAATAAGTCACAATTGTTTCTGCAGAATTACTGTTTTCGACCGGAACTTTTACCAGATTCAAATAAGTTTCATTGTCCCATTTGTATTTTTTGTCGAACAATCCGGGTTTTAATTTCACGCCTGCAAAAACCAGATTATTTTTGTATTTAACGGCTCCAAATTCGGAATTAGGTGTATTTATTGCGAGATTTTTGATGTCAAATCTGTTCCCTATTGCTGATACATTTTCAAGTTCTTTTAATTCTTTCTGAAAATAAACAGAATCCTGACTATTAGCTGACTTGGCATAATACTCTTTTAAAATAATATTTGCATCGGCATAACTATTACTTGCTTTTAAGGCCTGTGCGTATCTGAAATAATATTGTCTGTCTAAATCTTTGTTATAATTAGTGACCAAAAGCCTGTAATAACGCTGTGCTTTGATTAAGTCATTTGTATAATAATAAGAATCGGCCAGGTTTTTAATTACTTCCTGCGAAGGTTTGGTTTCTGCCAGTTTTTGATATAAAATAATGGCTTGACTATAATAGGTTTTATCAAAAAACCGTTTAGCTCTGATCAATTCCTGATCTTGTGCATTTACAAACTGTATTAAAAATACGAATATAATAACGAGTAGTTTTTTCATATTTTTCATTTTAAAAGAATCTAGGTGATTTATCAAATCCTTTTCCTAATAAATCCAGATCAAAAAGCAGCATAATTTCGTGTGTTCCTGAATTAAACTGTCCTAAATTTGAAAGTGTATAATCGTATGCATAACCAACTCTAAGAGACGGCGTAACGTTAATATTTACTAAGCCGCTTATGGCATCATCGATTCTATACGCGGCACCAAATTCAAATTTATTATTATACAAAACATTGGCCGTAATATCTATAGAAAGTGGTGCGCCAGTAACATATTTGGTCATGAAGGCTGGTTTTAACTTCACCTTGTCATTGATTTGAAACACATATCCGGCGGTTAAAAATGTATGAATATCTTCTGATCCGAAGGCGTTTATTCCTGATTTTTCTTCGATATGTTTCGTATTTAATAAGTTTGGCGCTGACAATCCCACATAAAAATTGTTTCTGAAAAAGTAAGCTCCTACTCCAATATTTGGTTTGGTTACATTGACATCTTCGGCGAAAGCCAAATCTGTTGAGGTATCGCCACTTTGCAAAACAAAACCATTAAAATTGGTCTGAATAGACGAAAATCCAGCTTTTAAACCTAATGAAAGTCTGTTTTGTCCTCCTAAATTAAGTACATAGGCAAAATCAGCGTAGACATTATTTTCCTTTTTTGCCCCGTCGCCAATATCATCAGATATTAATGACAAACCTACTTCGACTTTATCATTTATGGCTGTGTGACCAAAAAAGGTAAATGTTTTTGGAGCACCAACTGCACCAACCCATTGTGTTCTGTATAATCCGCCTAGATTTAACATTGCCGGCATTCCAGATGCATACGCTGGATTTACTACACTCATATTGTACATATAATGTGTGTATTCAGGATCCTGCTGTGCGGATATTGACGTTATATAAAAGAAAAAACTTATAAAAATTATGATTTTTTTCATTGAATTTTATATTAATAAGGTAAAGGAATTATCGATTTAAATAAAGGCGGCCTTGTTTAGGAGGTCTGTTATCTTTATTAAAATTGAGAATATAAAAATAGACTCCGTTTGGCGCCATTCCGCTGCCAATTCCTTCTCTTTCATAATTTAAACCATCCCATCCCGGTTTACCATTAAAGCCTTTATACATTCCGTTTCCGTATCTGTTAAAAATTTCAATTGTATAATTTGGATATAAAAATTCAATATTCGGAATGACATAAGTGTCGTTTACACCGTCTCCGTTTGGAGAGAATCCATCGGGAATAAAAAAGTCATTCGGCACGTCATCACAATCTGTTAGTGTAACCGTTACTTCAAGATAATCATAAGAAAAACAATCACTTGTGTCCGAAAAATTAAAACCATAATATCTTCCCTGTTCTGTTAAAGCAGTTGTTGACGGCAATAAATTTCCGTTGTTCGGCGCATCGTACCAAACTACTGCTGCAGGAACATTTGTGTTGTTAGATAAATCTGCAACGGTTGGAGTATTTAATCCGCAAAAATTTTGTCCGTCTGTATTTAAGACCGGAGCAGCTGTATCATTTACGGTAACTGTTATCATAGTAGGCTCTGATGTACAATCAGAAGCTGTTACTTTTACCCAATAATTGCCTGATTGTAAAACATAAGTATCTGCAAATGCTGTTGTTGATATCGCTGAATCATACCATTTATACTGCGCACCATTTGGCTGTAAATTCGCAATCGTTGCACCATCAATTTTACAAAATTCCTGATTAATAGCGGTTGGAGCCGTAGGAATCGGGTTTATAGTAAACGGATCGGCAACACCACTTATATTAACTCCACATGTGGTGGAGTTATTTATTAAATTTGTAACTGTTGCAGTTGTGGTTCCTGTATTTAAAAGTAATGCGGAAGGAATTACAAAAGAAGCATTTCCACCCGTTGGATTTAACACAATAGTCTGTACTGTCGACGGATTACTTCCGGAAAGTGTATAGGATAATGTTACGTCTGTCAAATTTCCTAATCCTGAAACTGAAGCCGAAACCGCATCTCCAAAACAAACATTAGCAATTTGTATTCTCAAATTGGCAATATTCGGTAACGGATTTATAACAATATTTCCCTTTAAATTTGCCGTATTTGTACATAGTGATATTACATGGGTAATATTGGTAATTGTAATTACACCGTTTCCGCTTCTTGAATTTAAAATATCCGGAATTGTAAAACTTGCCACGCCGCCTGTAAACGTAACTCGTACTGTTTGAAAATTGGCAGTATTGGCTCCGGAAATATTATAACGAAGGTCATAAATACCGTCAATGATTTTTACTGCATTTGATATTACTGCTACAGCGTCACTATTTTGACACGTTTTTATTTGATCAATTTTTGCTCCTGTCAGATCCGGTATTGGATATATGTGAAGTATATCTGATAAATTATTAGTAACATTGGTACAGGCTCTTTGGCTATTCTGGGCAAATACATCAATTATTGTTACTGTAAAATCTCCAACCTGTTTAAAATAATCTGATTTAATTGGAAAAAGAAGAATTCCGTTGGTAAAATTTGCTGTAACCGTTTCTATACCACCATTTGGTCCTGAAACACTAAATATCACGTTATAAGTTCCATTTGGAATCGCAGCCGGTCCTTTTGTAAGTCTGGCAGTATACGTTGCCGTTGGAATTTCTGTTTCGCATATATCTGGGCTAACAACAAGCGTTGCACCAGTAAGATCCAGTTTTCTTTCGATTATAATTGTTATTTGTTCATCATCAGCATTACAAACTGCCTCTGGAGATGGAACGCTGTAATTGAAATTATAGGTACCTGCTCCAAATCGGTTGTAAATTTTTTCAATGTCTATAACATGATCTCCGGCAAAAGTTAATTCTCCGGTTGGCCGAGGTCCCATATCGGTCCAAGTACCATTGGGATCTGCACCTGTAAGCAAATTATACAAGTCATAATTGGTATAATTAGTTATAGCATCGCTACAAATCAATAAAGGAGGTTTCGCATCTCCGGCTTCTGGTGCTCTTACAACTTTTACAAATACGGTTGCCTGAGGTGGAGCTGCACATGTACCTATAGCATCCATCCTGTAAGTAAAAGAGTAAAGTCCGCTTAACTCTTTAACATTAACAGATTCCTCAATATCCTTATTAGTCCTGTTATCATGCCATTTTCCATTAAGCAACGGACTGAGAAATCTACCATCAAAAGCCTGAAAAAGATTATAAGTGCCTAATGCAGAACAAATTATTGTTTGAGAAGGTTTCCCCGTATAACCGCCAATTGTAACATAAACGGTTGATGAATTATCTGTACAGCCTGCAATGCCATCTACTGTATAGGTATAACTAAATACACCACTATAGGAAATAGCATGTACATTTAAGAATCCAGTTGCAGGATCCAATCCCCCCATATCATAATCATCAGACCATGTACCACCCGGAGTCGCCGATGGTCCTAACAAAGAATATAAATTAACCGATGCATTTGCAGCGCTATCATAATCACAAATTGTCAATGATGCGTCATTTCCCGCACATTGAGCGTAAGTGGTTGTTGATAGTAATGATAAAAAAACAAAAAACAAGAAAACTTGTAAGAAATTAGCGTATTTTTTGACCATAAATTATATTTTTGATAAACATAATAAAAATATTACGCCAATTTATCAAAAAACTTAATTTTCTTATTAATTTCGTCAAAAAATAAGAGCAAGGTCAAAAAAAATCTCGTTAACTTCTCTTTTAATACGAATATTATAATTCGTCTTCCAGCCTGAATCGAAATTTTAAAATCAAACTATTTCTCTCTATTTCCATATTAATCCAGGCATCCTCTTCAGACTTTAAAAGATTATTTATTTGTTGAAGAGAATATTTATAAGGTAATATTTTATTGATACTTACTATTATATCTCCCTTTTGAAGTCCACATTTATCAGCCGCAGAATTTTTACGAATATTTATGATTTCATACACTGGCTTCAAAAGAAATTTATATCTGAAATTATCATTGTTTTTTTCTTTATCCTCCAACTCACTTACTGATGCTGCAACTTGTACTGTTTGCAAATGAACTGTTTCCTGAACCCACTGTAAACCATTATGCTGAATCGTAATTCCGCTTTTATTATAGGTAAAGGGTTCATAAAATTTGGTATTTTTTTTAAGATATAATTTTCGGTCTGCATAATCTAAAACCAAAGTAAATCGTTTTAAAATTTCACCGCCAACAGAACCAATACGGTCCGGCACCATTTTTACATTTCGAATAGAAGTCGAATCCGGAAAAGAAACAATTGGGTTTTTAAATTCGAAATCAGCAATAGAAAATTTTTCCAGTTTTGCCCGATGTCCTTCAATATCACCACTAAAACCTTTTCCTAAAAAATCAGGAAAATTCTTTTGTGGCAATTTTATTTTATTGTTTTCAAAAATCCAGAATGCATCACTATTTCCTATATCAATAAGCAATTTAGCGGGTATTTCTTCACCATTTGAAACCGCGGTGGTATAAATATATGGTTTCGATCTTTCAATCGTAATTGGAACTGATTTAAATTTTTTGTCTAATTTTTGTCTTGTTTCCTCGTTATTTAAATGAATAATAACCTTTTTTTTATGATAATTGATTTCGACTAAATTATTTTTAAAAAATTTATGCCCGATAATTCCGTTTACCGGAATTCCGATATGAGAAGACAAGTTAAAACTCTGATCTAAAATAATATAAACCAAATGATTACTGGATTTTATGCCATGAGTTTCCAGAATATTGTTTGTTGATTTTAATCCTTCTATCTCTTCTTCACTTCCTAAACCTCTCAGCTTTATTTTTTCTATATTATTAAAACTTACTTCCTGCATTTCTTCCATACTAAACAAAATGGTTTCTTCGACTCCTGAATCAAGCAAAAAATTCAATTCAACGCCGTTTACTTTTATCGGAATAAAAACAAGATTATTAATCAATTTAAAAGGAATAGTAACCTTTTTACGATTGTTTTCAATTAAAAAATCACTTTGCGCTTTTAACGATAAAACTGACAAAAGCCCAAAAAACAACACAATATATTTTTTCATTGATAATATTTTATTATAAAATTAGTAAATATATTGATTATTGTTACATTTTTACAAGAGCAGTTAATGTTTACGTTAAATTCGAAAAAAAAATGCAAATTTGCACTTCAATAATTAAACACATGCCAACAATTTCAAACAAAGGCAGAAACATGCCCGAATCACCGATACGTAAACTTGCTCCTTATGCAGATATTGCAAAACAAAAAGGACATAAAGTGTATCATTTAAACATTGGTCAACCGGATATCAAGACACCCGAAGTGGCCATCGAGGCGGTAAAAAATATTGATTTAAGTATTATAGAATACAGTCCGTCTGCCGGATATGAAAGTTATAGAAAAAAATTAGCTAAATTTTACCAACGTCAAAATGTAAATGTTAACCCAGAAGACATCATTGTAACAACCGGTGGTTCTGAAGCTTTACTTTTTGCACTGGCCACAATTACAGATCCAGGAGATGAAATCATTATTCCGGAACCGTTTTATGCTAATTATCATGCATTTGCATCATCAACAAGTGCAACCGTAGTTCCTCTTGTTTCGACTATCGAAACAGCATTTGCTTTGCCTAGTATCGAAGAAGTCGAAAAATTGATTACTCCGAAAACGAAAGCAATCCTAATTTGCAATCCGGGAAATCCAACAGGATATTTATATTCAGAAACTGAAATTAAACAACTTGCAGGTTTAATCAAAAAATATGACTTATACTTAATTGCTGACGAAGTGTATCGTGAGTTTTTGTATGATGGAGATGACGTACATTATTCTGTTATGAATTTAGAAGATGTAGATCAAAACGTTATTATGGTCGATTCAGTTTCAAAACGTTACAGTATGTGTGGCGCGAGAATTGGCTGTTTGGTTACTAAAAACAAAATGGTTCTTGCAACTGTAATGAAATTTGCCCAGGCACGTTTAAGTCCGCCTACTATTGAGCAAATTGCTTGTGAAGCCGCTATAGATACACCTCAAAGTTATTTTGACGAAGTTATTGCAGAATACAAAAGCCGTCGTGATACTTTGATTACCGAATTAAATAAAATTGAAGGCGTAATTGTAACCAAACCAAAAGGTGCTTTTTACTGCATTGCTCAATTGCCAATTGACAATTCAGAAGATTTTGCACAATGGCTTTTAGAAAGTTACAATCTAAACGGCGAAACCGTTATGGTCGCTCCCGCAGCCGGATTTTACTCTACTCCGGGAATGGGATTAAATCAGGTGCGTATTGCTTATGTTTTAAATAAAAAAGATTTAGTTACCGCTGTAAATATTTTGAAAGAAGCGCTATTGGTTTACAACAAATAGAAAATAACAACTAAACACATCAACAACCATTAAAAGGACAATAACTTAACTGTTATTGTCTTTTGTATTTAAAAAAAATACAGGTTTTGCTTTAATTAAATTATATCCAAAAATGGATGATTAAATAGTAAAAACGATAGAAAATGTTTCCTTTTTATTAATTATCTTTACCGCCTTAAAAAGATATACCCATTATAATAGTAGTTTTTAATGACAAATAACGAAGATTTTTTAGACGAAATAGGAGACAATCATTTTAGTAGTAATGCGAAAAACCCTGTGAGACAGGATGCTTTTGATTTAACTGATGATGAAAAAATAGAAAAAATAAAAAAAGATGTTGAAAACATTCTACAGACTCTTGGAATGGATTTGACAGATGACAGCATAAAAGGTACTCCAAACCGAGTAGCAAAAATGTTTGTAAAGGAGATTTTTGGTGGTTTAAATCCTGCAAAACAACCAAAAGCTTCTACTTTTGATAATAATTACAAATATGGCGAAATGCTTGTAGAAAAAAACATCACTGTTTATTCTACTTGCGAACACCATTTACTGCCAATTATTGGTAGAGCTCACGTTGCTTATATTTCAAGCGGAAGAGTTATTGGTCTTTCTAAAATGAACCGAATTGTAGAATATTACGCCAAAAGACCTCAGGTTCAGGAGCGTTTAACGATGCAAATTGTTCAGGAATTACAAAAAGCTTTAGGAACTGAAGATGTTGCCTGCGTTATTGACGCGAAACACCTTTGCGTAAATTCAAGAGGAATTAAAGACATCGAAAGCAGTACCGTAACTTCTGAATTTGGTGGAAAATTTAAAGATCCTCAAACTAAAAGAGAATTTTTAGATTATATTAAATTAGAGACTCAGTTCTAGTTTTATACGATATTTCTATTATATTTATGGTCTAGCCCTGATAGCAGCGGCATCCTTTTATGGTGGGGTTCACCATAAAAGATACAGCGGATAGCAGGATTAGCTCCTAAAACATCAACAAACATTTAAACAATGCCATTATATACAACACAGCCTCTAAAAATATACAATTCACTTTCGGGTGAAAAAGAAAATTTCAATCCAATTCATGAAGGAAATGTTGGAATGTATGTTTGCGGACCTACAGTTTATAGCAATGTACACTTAGGAAATGTGAGAACATTTATGTCGTTTGACGTTATTTTCCGATATTTTTTACATCTGGATTATAAAGTGCGTTATGTTCGAAACATTACTGATGTTGGTCATATTGTAGATGATGTTGATGAAGGCGAAGATAAAATTGCCAAAAAAGCACGATTAGAGCAACTTGAACCTATGGAAGTTGTGCAACGCTACACGGTAGATTTTCATGATATTTTGAAATCATTTAATTTTTTACCGCCAAGTATAGAGCCAACTGCAACGGGACACATTATTGAACAAATCGAAATCATCAAAAAAATTATTGATACCGGAATTGGTTATGAAGCTAACGGATCTGTTTATTTTGATGTTGTAAAATATAACGAAACCAACAATTACGGTGTTCTAAGCGGTCGAAATATCGAAGACATGCTGGCCAATACCCGTGATCTTGATGGTCAGTCAGACAAAAGAAACCCACAGGATTTTGCACTTTGGAAAAAAGCAGAACCGGAACATATTATGAGATGGCCTTCGCCATGGAGCGACGGTTTTCCGGGCTGGCATCTTGAATGTACTGCAATGAGTACAAAATACTTAGGTAATCACTTTGATATTCACGGTGGCGGAATGGATTTAAAATTCCCACACCACGAATGTGAAATTGCTCAAAACGAAGCTTGTACAGGTCAATCTCCGGTAAATTACTGGATGCATGCCAATATGCTTACCTTAAATGGTAAAAAAATGGCAAAATCAACCGGAAATAATATTTTACCAGGTGAAATTTTAAGCGGTGACAACAACATTCTAAGCAAAGCTTTTTCAGCTTCTGTAACACGTTTTTTCATGTTGCAGGCGCATTACAGAAGTATTCTTGATTTTTCTGATGATGCTATTGTTGCTGCAGAAAAAGGATACAAAAGATTGATGGAAGCAGTTGATTCATTGTCAGATATTAATACAGGCGCAACAAGCTCTATAGATATTGCATCATGGAAACAATTGTGCTACGATGCGATGAACGACGATTTTAACACCCCTATTTTAATTGCCCAATTATTTGAAGCTGTTCGTTTTGTTAATTTATTAAAAGAAGGAAAAGAAACTATTACCGTAGATGATTTAAAAATATTTGCAACAGCAGTTAATGCTTTTGTCTTTGATGTTTTAGGCTTGAGTGACGATAAAGCTGCTGACAGTAATAATGATAAATTAGAAGGCGTTGTAAATATGCTGATCGGAATGAGGAATCAGGCCAGAGCCGATAAAAACTTCGCACTTTCAGATCAGATTCGTGATCAGTTGATTGCTTTGGGCATTCAGCTGAAAGACGGAAAAGAAGGAACCAGTTTTTCAATATAACAAACTCAATTTCTAATAAATCATGAAAGTAATTACTCCATTTGTTTTATTAGTACGTTTTTACCAAACTGCAATTTCGCCTTTTACACCGGCAAGCTGCAGATTTGAACCAACCTGTTCCAGCTATATGATTCAGGCTTTACAAACACACGGATTGTTTTATGGAGGATATCTGGGAATGAAACGCATTTTGAGCTGTCATCCGTGGGGAAGAACAGGTTACGATCCGGTTCCGGAAAAGAAATGCTCGCATAAACATTAACTTTAAATAAAGATTTACTCTGTTTTAAAGTTTTATTTTTACAATACAAAAAACAATATAATTATATGACACAAGCTTTAAATATCATTTGGAATCCTTCAGAAGGAATCGATTTAGGATTTTTTATGATTCGTTATTACAGTTTAATGTTCGTAATCGCCTTTGGATTAGGATGGTTTTTAATGAAGAAAATTTTCGAACGCGAAAATGAACCTTTAGACAAATTAGATTCTCTTTTTGTATGGACGGTTTTAGCGACTTTAATTGGCGCACGTTTGGGTCATGTTTTATTTTATGATTGGGAATATTTTAGAAATCATTTACTTGAGATATTTTTACCCTTTAAATTTGAACCGAAATTTGAATTCACAGGATTTCAGGGATTAGCAAGTCATGGTGCTGCAATTGCTATTATTATTGCCATGTATTATTACAGCAAAATGATCTTAAAACGCCCGTTATTATGGATTTTAGACCGCGTCGTAATTCCGGTGGCGAGTGGAGCAATATTTGTTCGTTTAGGAAATTTTTTCAATTCTGAAATTATCGGACATGAAACTACTTCTTCATTTGGAATTCGTTTTTTACACGATCAATTTAGCAAATCAGAAGCAGTAAATGCAACTCAAATTGCAAACCCTAAAGATGCTTACACGGCAATTGCAACAGATCCTAAATTTGCTGATTTATTGGCACAGGTTCCTGCAAAACACCCAACACAATTGTATGAAGGGTTTTGCTATATTTTTGTATTTGCAATCTTGTTTTTCCTTTATTGGAAAACAAATGCAAGACTTAAATCTGGTTTATTATTCGGTTTATTTCTAGTTTTATTATTCGTAGTACGATTTATAGTTGAATTTGTAAAAGAAAGCCAGGGCGGAATTGAAGCCGAATTAGGTTATTTCTCAACCGGACAATGGTTAAGTATACCTTTTATCATTATTGGTCTTTTCTTTGTTATTAGAGCACAAAGAAATCCTTTAGCAGCTTCTTAAAACTCAGCTCCAAAATATAAAATGCCCGATAATTATTTATCGGGCATTTTTTTTATAATGAATATGAAATTCCAACTTCTATATTCTTAGTATTGTATCCGGCGTTTGCTGAGCCTAAACCAGCATTCGAAACGTGTCTTACACTTGGACGCAAATCAAATTGAAATTTATTTACGTTTAACGAAAAACCGACCGCAATAACATCCGCGAAAGCGAAACCATCAGACATTCTTTCGGTCTCTGTATCCGTAATCATCGGACCAATACTTCCCAAAACATAAAAAGAACACTTTTCATCAATTGGTTTTCTAACTAAGAAACCAATATTTAAAACATATTCGTGAACCTCTTTTAGCTGCGTATATTTTTCTCTTTTTTCAATATAATCCGGTTCTTCCGGCTTTACAAAATAAAAATTCAACAATTGATGTTTCCCAAAATTGACTTCCGGCTGAACTAAAACTTCATATTGAAAATGCTTTGTTTCCTTCAATTTATAATACAATTGCAGTTTATAAAAATGATTTGTAAAAGTTTAATCTTTATTATTGAATTCACTCCCAAAACCATAATTAAAGCCAACGGCGAACTTAGATTTTTCATCTTGTGCCGACATCTTTATTGCAAAGAAAAACACCAAAATATAGAGTAGTTTTTTATTCATACACGTGTTTTAAAACTATTTAAATATAGCACAAAAAAAAGATCCAGCTTTCACCGGATCTTTTTAATATAATGTAAGCAATTAATTATGCTTTGTTGTGCTTGTCTTCGATGTTATGTTTATCATCTTTAGAAATCGTGTCAACCAATACTGGTGTAGCGATAAATAATGAAGAATAAGTTCCTACAACAATACCAACCAACATCGCGAAGATAAATCCTCTGATAGATTCTCCACCAAAGATAAACATCGTTAATAATACAATGATCATCATTAATGATGTATTCAACGTTCTTGATAATGTAGTGTTAATAGAAGCATTTACGATATCTTCAAAAGATCCTTTACGGTTTCCAATAATGAACTCTCTAATTCTGTCAAATACAATTACAGTATCGTTCATTGAGTAACCAATAACGGTAAGAATCGCAGCGATAAAGTGCTGATCCATTTCCATGTGGAAAGGCATGAATTTATAACATAAAGAGTAAATTCCTAATACAAAGATAACGTCGTGCGCTACAGCTGCAATTGCACCTAATGAATATTGCCATTTACGGAAAGATACCATTAAGTATAAGAAAATTGCTGCCATTGCACCAAGAACCGCCCAATAAGAGTTAGTTTTAATATCTTCAGAGATAGAAGCTCCAACTTTAGACTGTTGCAATACACCTACTTTTTTACCATCAAATGAGTTGATAAATTTATCGTAAGTAGTATTTGGATAATATTTTGCTAATGCTTTAAATAATATTTGATTCACTTCTTCATCAACAGCTACTCCATCTTCTTTGATTTTGTATTTTGTTGTGATTTTTAACTGATCGTCATCACCTAAAATTTTAGCTTCAACCGGAGTTCCGAAAGCAGCAGATAATTCATCTGAAACTACAGTTGCATCAACCGGTTTTTCAAATTTAACCTGGAATGTTCTTCCTCCAACAAAATCAACACCTTCATCTAATCCGTTAACGAAGAAGATAGAAGTTAAACTTACTACAACTACAATAGAAGAGAAAATGTATGTGAATTTTTTAATTTTGATAAAATCAAAGTGGAAATTAGTAAACCAGTTTTTAGTAATATTTGTAGAGAAAGTTAAATCTCCTTTTCCTGCAATATTTCTATCGATGAAAATTCTTGCGATAAAAATTGACGTAAACATTGAAGTTACGATACCAATTAATAAAGTTAAAGCGAAACCTTTAATTGGTCCTGTACCAAAGATGAAAAGAATAGCTCCGGTTAAAACGTGCGTAACGTTTGCATCAATGATAGAACGCATTGCACCATGCCATCCGTAAGATGCTGCTACAGCTTCTGCCAACGATTTACCTTCACGTAATTCCTCTTTTGCTCTTTCAAATATAATAATGTTGGCATCTACCGCAGTACCTAATGTTAATACGATACCTGCAATACCTGGTAATGTAAGTACAAAACCAAAACTTGCCATAATTCCGAATAAGAAAAGTAAGTTTAATAATAATGCTAAGTTAGCATACCAACCTGCTTTACCATAATAGAATACCATCCATAAACAAACTAATAAAAATCCTAATACAGATGAAATTGTTCCTGCATCAATTGCAGCCTGACCTAAAGATGGTCCTACAACTGTTGATTGAATAATATCTGCAGAAGCCGGTAATTTACCTGCGTTTAATACGTTTGCTAAATCTTTAGTTTCAGCAACATCAAAAGAACCTGTAATTTCTGATCTTCCTCCTGCGATTGGACCACTAGTAACTCCAGGAGCAGAATAAACGATGTTATCTAAAACAATAGCAATGTAACTTTTTTGAGAAAAAGCTCTTCCTGTTAATTCTTCCCAAACTTTAGCTCCCTGACTGTTCATTTGCATAGAAACAGCCGGTTTACCCATTTGGTCAAATGTATCTTTTGCATCAGTTACAAGACCACCGTTCATAGCTGGTACATTGTCTCTGTTTCCTTTTAAAGCGTATAATTCTACAACTTCAACATCTTTTTGTTTTGCATCTTTAATTGTAGTTGGTTTACTCCAAACAAATTTTGCATAATGTTGGTCAGCACCCAATAAAATTCTGATGTCAGCTCTTTTGAAATATTCATTTACAACAGCTGTATCTTTTGGAGCGAAGTAACCTAAAACTGGTCCTCCACCTTGTCCTAAAATTTTATCAAATAATGGGTTGTTTCCTTTTTTAGCTTCAGTAGAATCTTTAGTATCAGTTAATAAAGCATTCAATGAATCTTTAGCAACTGTTTTAGTCTCTTTAGTTTTAACCTCAGTCTTTTTTAGAGCTTCGTTTGCAGCTACTAAAAAGTTTCCGATTTCTTCTATTTTATAAGTTTCCCAAAACTCTAACTGAGCTTTTCCACCTAATAATTTTTTAATTCTATCAACATCTTTAGCACCCGGAAGTTCAACTAAGATTCTTCCTGTAGCACCCAATTTTTGAATGTTTGGCTGTGTTACACCAAATTTGTCGATACGCTCTCTTAATACTTTGTAAGCACTTTCGATAGACTCATCAACTTTTTTTCTAATTACTTTTTGTGCTTGTGCATCCGTCATTTCGAAAGCAATTCCGCCTTCTCCCTGCAAGTTTCTGTTAGCAAAAATTTCTGGTGAAGCTAATTTTGTAGTACCGTTTGAATTTGCATCAAAAGCTTCAAAAAATTTATCTAAATAACTTTTATTTCCTTCTAAATTTGCAGTTGCATCAGCTAATGATTTATTAAAAACCGGATTTTTAGAATTGTTTGCTAATCCTTTTAAAACATCTTTAATAGAAATTTGAAGAATAACGTTGATTCCTCCTTCTAAGTCAAGACCTTTGTTGATTTGCTTATTTTTTACTTCATTATAAGTAAAATCAGTAAATCCAAGATTCAACACTTTCTCTTTTCCAATAGAATCTAAATATTTTAGCTCTTTGTCAGGATTATCTCCTGCAATAGCTTTAGCTTCACTTTTGACATTACTTGCCACGTACGTGAACGAAAGTTGGTAAATACTTACCAATGCAAATAGAATTGCGAAAAATTTAATAAGTCCTTTATTCTGCATTATTACTAAAAATTAATTATGTTTTATTGTTTGTTTTTGTTTTAAAGTACCATAAAATAAGCCCTGACATCATTTTTATAAAACTAAAAAACTAAATCACGAATTACCACATTTTTTTTAAATCGAGCAAATATATAATTAACGGAAAGATTAACCAATTTATTTATTAATTAATCTTAAAAAAAAGACTGCAAAAGTGCAGTCTTCTTCTTTTTTTACGGAAATATTTATACTAAAATCGATTTTAGAGCATCATTCATTCCTCTAACTGCATCTGCACTTTTAGCGAATAAAGCCTTCTCCTGCTCGTTTAAATTGATATCTAAAATCTCTTCTACTCCATTTTTACCTATTATACAAGGCACTCCTATGCATATATCATTTTGCCCGTACTCGCCTTCTACGAAAACAGAACAAGCAATCATTTTCTTTTGATCATTTAAGATACTGTCTACTAAGTAAGCTACCGAAGCTCCTGGAGCATACCAGGCCGATGTTCCTAAAAGACCTGTAAGCGTTGCTCCGCCCACCATTGTGTCTGCAGCAACTTTTTGAAGTACTTCTTCTGAAAGAAATTCTGTTACCGGAATTCCGTTATAAGAAGCCAAACGTGTTAACGGAATCATAGTTGTATCACCATGTCCTCCAATTACCATTGCAGAGATATCATTTGCAGGTTTATCCAGAGCCAAAGATAAATAAGTTCTGAAACGAGAACTGTCTAACGCTCCACCCATACCAATAATTCTATTTTTTGGTAACCCTGTAGATTTTAATGCTAAATAGGTCATCGTATCCATAGGATTTGAAACCACAACTATTATTGTATTTGGAGAATGTTTTAGCACATTTTCGGCAACTGTTTTTACAATTCCGGCATTGATACCAATTAATTCTTCACGAGTCATTCCTGGTTTTCTCGGAATTCCAGATGTAATAACCACTACATCACTTCCGGCAGTTTTAGAATAATCGTTGGTTACACCAGATACTTTGGTATTAAAACCTGTATTTGTGGCACATTGCATAATATCCAACGCTTTCCCTTCGGCAAAACCTTCTTTAATATCCAACAACACTACTTCGCTTGCAATTCCTCTATAAGAAATAACATCAGCACATGTAGCTCCAACATTTCCTGCTCCTACAATGGTAACTTTCATATTTTATACTTTATCGGTTATTAATTTGTTTGTTTATTGTATAAACTAACAATTCGTTTAATTGTTTAGTAAATTTAAACAATTAAACGAATCCTGTAGTGTTAAAATTTATTAGGCATCGATGTTTGCGTAAACGGCATTTTTCTCGATAAATTCTCTACGTGGTGGTACTTCATCTCCCATCAACATTGAAAAAACCCTATCAGCTTCTGCCAAACTATCAATTGTTACCTGACGTAAAGTTCTGAAACTTGGATCCATTGTAGTTTCCCACAATTGCTCAGCATTCATCTCTCCAAGACCTTTATAACGTTGAATAGCGGCACTTCCTCCCATTCTTTCATTCGCCTGATCACGTTGAACATCATTCCATGCGTATTCTTTTTTGTTTCCTTTTTTAACTAAGTATAAAGGTGGTGCTGCGATATAAACGTGACCTTCTTCGATCAATTCTTTCATGAAACGGAAGAAGAACGTTAATATTAAGGTAGAAATGTGACTACCATCGACATCGGCATCACACATGATAATTACTTTATGATATCTTAGTTTTTCAAGATTTAAGGCTTTACTGTCTTCTGCAGTACCAACTGTAACTCCAAGAGCAGTAAATATATTACGAATCTCTTCGTTTTCGAATACTTTATGGTGCATCGCTTTCTCCACGTTCAAAATCTTACCACGTAATGGTAAAATTGCCTGAAAGTTACGATCACGACCTTGTTTTGCTGTTCCACCAGCCGAATCTCCCTCGACAAGGTAAACCTCACATCTTGCAGGATCCTGCTCAGAACAATCTGAAAGTTTTCCTGGCAATCCGCCACCGCCCATAACGGTTTTACGCTGTACCATTTCACGTGCTTTTTTAGCAGCGTGACGTGCCTGAGCAGCCAAGATTACTTTTTGGATAATGATACGGGCATCATTTGGATTTTCTTCCAAATAATTTTCTAACATTTCTCCAACTGCCTGAGAAACCGGAGAAACTACTTCTCTGTTTCCAAGTTTTGTTTTTGTCTGACCTTCGAATTGTGGCTCTTGTACTTTTACCGAAATAATAGCTGTTAATCCTTCACGGAAGTCATCTCCCGCAATTTCGAATTTCAATTTATCCAACATTCCGGATGCATCTGCGTATTTTTTAAGGGTTCTTGTTAAACCACTTCTAAAACCCTGTAAATGCGTTCCTCCTTCGTGTGTGTTGATATTATTTACGTAAGAAAAAATATTCTCTGTATAACTTGTATTATAAATCAAGGCAACTTCAACAGGAATTTCACCTTTTTCGTGATCCATACTGATAACGTGTGAGATAATTGGCTCACGGTTACCATCTAAATAACGAATATATTCTTTTAGACCTTCGTCTGAATGAAAAACTTCAACTTTAAACTCCCCTTTTTCATCTACTTCTCTTTTATCAGTAAATGTAATCGTGATTCCTTTGTTTAAGAAAGAAAGTTCACGCATACGAGCTGATAAAGTATCATATGAAAACTCTGTAGTTTGAGTAAAGATTGTATCATCAGGATAGAAAGTCTGACGTGTACCTCTTTTATCTGTTTCTCCGATTTGTTTAACCGGATACATTGCTTTACCTCTTTCGTATTCCTGCTCGTAGATTTTACCGTCTCTAAAAACAGTAGATTTCATATGAACAGAAAGGGCATTTACTACAGAAACCCCAACACCGTGTAAACCTCCGGAAACCTTATAAGAATCTTTATCGAATTTACCTCCGGCACCAATTTTAGTCATTACAACCTCAAGTGCTGAAACTCCTTCTTTTTTATGTAAATCAACTGGAATACCACGACCGTTATCTTCAACTGTTACCGAACCGTCTTCATTAATTGCAACACCAATGGTATCACAATGTCCGCCCATCGCCTCATCAATAGAGTTATCAACAACCTCATAAACCAAATGATGCAGACCTCGAACTCCCACATCTCCAATATACATCGATGGACGCATTCTTACGTGCTCCATTCCTTCTAATGCCTGAATACTATCTGCTGAATAATTGTTCTTCTTGATTTCTTCGCTCATATAATTTATTCTAAAAAAATGTAATTAGTGTCTAACACGCAAATATATAAAAACGCAAATTATATATCCGTTAAATTCCCATTTAAAGCACGTAAGTTATTAACACAATTGTCTGAAAAACCAAAAAATAAGCCTAAAAGTTAGTTTAAATTCCAAACTTCTTAAAATCCAAATTCCAAAAAAAGAAATAACTCAATAAAATGCAATTTTTAAAGTTCCAAATTATGTCTAAATTCGATAAAGAGTTCCAAATTCCAAGCGATAGAAATAAAAAAATCCGAGTCTGATTTTAAATATCATCTCGGATTTTACATTTAGATTCCAATTGGAATTTGGAATTTATTTTTTGGAATCTTAAATCGTAATTCCTGATTTTGAAATTTCAACATCAGCTTTTACGTGAGCCGCATTTGCTCTTCCGCTTGGATCAAGATTTTCCTGCCATTTCGGAATCCATTTTCTAACAGTTTGTGCCGCACTAATCTGTGGGTAAAATTTATAGAAAATAGAACGGTATAAATAAGCTTCTTTTGTTGTTGGCGAATTGTATGGAAATTCTGCAGCAGCGCCTTCTAATTGCGCATCTGTAACTTGAGTTGCACAATATTCGATCAATTCATCAATCCAGCTATATCCTACTCCATCAGAAAACTGCTCTTTTTGACGCCATAAAATTTCTGCTGGCAAATACGGATTTTCAGGTGTATCAAATGCTTTTCTTAAAATGTATTTTTCGATACCATCATACGTTTTAGGCTGTTTTTCTTCGGGCTTAATTCGAATAGTAGCATCCAAAAACTCCTTGTCTAAAAATGGAATTCTGGTTTCTATACCATTTGCCATTGTTGATTTATCTGCACGAAGCAAATCGGCAGTAAATAATTTCTGAACTCTTTCGATAGTTTCTTTCTGAAATTCTTCTGTAGATGGGGCATTTCTAAAATACAAATGTCCACCAAAAATTTCATCAGCTCCTTCACCTGAAAGAATTACTTTTATACCTTTTTCTGAAATTACTTTTGATAACAAAAACATTGGTACACTTGCCCGTACCGAAATAATATCATAAGTCTCAATATTCCAGATTATTTTTTCCAGAATTTCAACACCTTGCTGAACCGTAAAGTGAATTTCATGATGATCTGTACCTAAAAACTCCGCTGCTTGTCTGGCTGCTTTTGCATCTGGCGCATCAGCATTTAAAGCAATAGAAAAAGATTGTAGTTTTTTACCATTTTCTGCTGATAATCGGGAAGCAATAGAAGAAAGCAAAGAAGAATCCAAACCTCCGGAAAGTAAGACCCCATAAGGCATTTGACTCATCAAACGTTTACGAACAGCCTCTGTAAGAGTTTCTCTGATCAATTGTAAATCCAGATCCTGATTTGCATTTTCATAATCCTCATATTCAGGCTGGTAATATTTTACAAAACCTTTTTTAGGTGTATAATAATGCCCTGGAGGGAAAGTTGAAAATGTTTTGCACTGATCTGCAATTGATTTCATTTCAGAAGCAAAATAAATCCTCCCTCTTTCATCCAGACCATAATACAATGGCTTTACTCCCATAGGATCTCTTCCTGCAATATAATCGTCTCCGTCAACAATTACAAAAGTCCAGTCGCCATCTAATTTATTGCAAAAATCATATCCGAATTCTTCATACAAATGCACAATAACTTCAGAATCTGACTTTGTTCTAAACGTATGCTCTTTCAGAACTCCGTTTTTCAGTTCCTGATAATTATAAATTTCTCCATCATGAATTACCCATGCATCTTTTGTCCCCTGAATTGGCTGTTTCCCCGATTGTAAATCGACAATCGCTAAACTTTCATGACAAATAATACTGCCATTTTTCAGGATTTGAAAATCACTTTCATCAGGCCCACGATGCGACATTCTTTTAGAAAGCTCTCTTACGAGTTGCGGGTCTTTTCCTTTGCCTATAACGGCCAATATTCCAGACATACGATTGTATTTTTTATTCTTTATTTTTTTAAATAGTGGTGCAGGTTTATTTTAGCAAAAAAACTAAATTTAAAATATTCTGTTGGGGAATGTCAAATATAAAAAAGAAAGTTAAATAATTGCTAATAATTATCTTCAAGTAATTGAAATATTACAAATTAACATTTTTAGACAAGAAAAACGTCCTCAGAAACTGAGAACGTTTTTCTAATAACTAAAATATTAAGTAACTAAGTTTATGCTTTTTCGTAAGCATCATCATGCACACTTGCAACCGCTCTACCAGAAGGATCGTTCATGTTTTTGAAAGCTTCATCCCACTCCAATGCAATTTTTGTACTACAAGCCACACTTGCTTCCTGAGGCACGCATAACGCAGCTGCATCACTCGGGAAATGTTCTGCAAAGATAGAACGATAGTAATATTCTTCTTTTGAAGTTGGCGTTTGTAACGGGAATTTATATTTCGCATTTGCCAATTGTTCATCTGAAACTTCTTTAGCTACCACTTCTTTCAAAGTATCAATCCAGCTGTATCCTACTCCATCAGAAAATTGCTCTTTTTGTCTCCATGCTACACTTTCAGGCAACATGTCTTCAAAAGCTTTACGAACCACCCATTTCTCCATCGGGTGTTCTTTGTTGATCATTTTATCTTGTGGATTGATGCGCATAGCAACATCCATAAATTCTTTATCTAAAAACGGCACACGACCTTCGATTCCCCAAGCTGCCAAACTTTTGTTGGCACGCAAACAATCGTACATATGTAATTTACCTAATTTACGAACGTTTTCTTCGTGAAATTCTCTTGCGTTTGGCGCTTTGTGGAAATATAAATAACCTCCAAACAACTCATCTGCACCTTCACCAGAAAGCACCATTTTAATTCCCATTGATTTAATAACTCTCGCCATTAACCACATTGGAGTCGAAGCTCTTACCGTAGTTACATCATAGGTTTCTAAGTTATAAATTACATCACGAACAGCATCTAAACCTTCCTGAATTGTAAATTTAATTTCGTGGTGAATTGTTCCGATATGTTTTGCTACAATTTGAGCCGCTGCTAAATCAGGAGAACCATCCAATCCTACTGAAAAAGAGTGTAATTGCGGATACCAGGCATCTGTTGTATCATCAGATTCAATACGTTTTTGTGCAAATTTTTTGGCTACAGCCGAAGTGATAGACGAATCTAAACCTCCTGAAAGTAAAACTCCGTAAGGAACATCACTCATTAATTGTCTGTGAACTGCTGCCTCTAAAGCTTCTTTAATTGCAGGAATACTTGTTTCGTTGTCTTTTACTGCATCATATTCCGTCCAGTCTCTTTTGTACCATTGCACAAATTCACCGTCCTGGCTAGTCATATAATGTCCCGGAGGAAACAATTGGATTTTTGTACAATATCCTTCCAAAGCTTTTAATTCAGAAGCTACGTAAAAAGTTCCGTGTTGATCCCAACCAATGTATAGTGGAATAATTCCCATATGATCACGAGCAATAAAATACTCATCTTTCTCAACATCATAAATTGCAAATCCAAAGATTCCGTTCATTTCATCAATAAAGTGAGGTCCTTTTTCCTGGTAAAGTGCCAAAATAACTTCGCAGTCACTTTCAGTCTGAAAGTTATATTTTCCTTCAAATTGTTTGCGTAATTCTCTGTGGTTGTATATTTCACCATTTGCAGCCAAAACCAATTTTTTATCTTGTGTAAATAAAGGCTGTTTTCCCGAAGCCGGATCAACAATCGCCAAACGCTCGTGAGAAAGGATTGCTTTATCATTGCTATAAATACCGCTCCAGTCTGGTCCACGGTGACGAATGATTTTAGACATTTCTAATACTTGAGGTCTTAAGGTTTCTGCTTTTTGTTTTAGATCAAAGGCACATACGATTCCGCACATAATTATATATTTTTTTATTTGTAAATTTTATTTTGATAGGGCAAAGATGCGGTATTGGTTATAATTGAAAAACACAAATACCTATTTCAGTTATAATTTTAAACACAAAACTTAATTTTACCTATTAAATGTAAAATTTTAACACTAAAAAAAGCCCTGAACTTGAAAATTTTAATTTTGAGGATAAAAGAAGGATAAAATTCGATGTTTGTATAGGATTTGTTATCCCTTGTTTGTCATCCTGAGGAACGAAGGATCTCAACAAGAGACTCCTCAGGCAAAATCGCCAATCTTTGTAGAGCCACTTGCGGAGATCCTTCCTCCGTCAGGATGACAAGATTGTGGATAATTTTTTTACGTGTAAATCCTTTTTAATCTGCTTAAATCTTTAAAATCTGCGTGAAATAAAAACATTTTACAAAATACTCTCAATCGTATAATACGTTTTATTAATCTCAAATTGAAACCCAACCTTATTCCCCATTAAATGTGACCCCAAAGGAGATTGCGGAGAAAGTGCAATTACATTTATACCGTCAATTGTAATTTTAGGAAGTGCAACACTCAAATACAAATGAATTCCGTTTGCTTTAACCAAACTTCCGGAAATGATATTCTCAGTTGTTTTTGAAGCGTCAATTTTATCTAAAATCGCTTTTTGTGTTATCGCTTCTTTTAATTTATTGGTTAGTTTTTCCTGTTCGATATGCATCATCGACAAAGCCGTTTCATGCTTATCGCCGGCAGAACCTTTTGCATCGTTTTTAGAATCTTCGGTCAAAGCCGAAATCATGTCCCTAAAAACATCTATTCGGTCCTGAACCATTTGTAAATAATAAGAATGTATTTTTTGTTTAAATGTCATAGTATTTTGCCACAAAGGCGCTAAGTCGCAAAGATCGTAAAAAAAAGTAAGCCACAAATTCACAAATAAGATTAATCTAAATTGGTGAATTCGTGGCTTAAAAATTTTAAAAAAAATCTTCGTGCCTTAGCGCCTTCGCGGCAAAAAACTAAAAGTCGAATTTATAATTTGCTCCGCCTAAAACCTGGAATCCCTGAACTGGATAATTTAACCATTTTTCGTAAGCCTGATTTCCGATATTATTTAATTTTAAGAAGAAAGTCAAACGATCGCTGAATTTATATCCCAAATGAGCATTGGCATCAAAATAACTTTTTAAAGAAATTACAGTTGGTTCTGTAGCTAAATCTAAGTTAGATTGCATGTCCTTACGTTCTCCCACATAAAAAACATTTAAACCAGCGTACCATTGTTTTGTAATATTTACATCCAGACTAGAACTTAACTTCATAGTTGGTAAATTCCATGCTTCTAACTGTCCATCTGTTTTATAACTATTAAAAGTTCCGTTGATTCCAAAAGTCACGTTTTCAGAGAAATCTGCTTTTAATTCTCCGTAAAAACGAAAAGTTCTGATGTCTTCATAAATAACTCCAAAAGAGTTTCCGTAAGCATAATTTTGATTTGTAATATCTTCTGTATAATCATTGCTTTTAAACAAAGCTTTATCTTTTTCATTCAAGTAAGACCCTGTCAGATTATAGCTCACATTGTTTGCCAATTTACCTTTTAAACCTGCAAAAACATTGTATTGCGTACTTGATGGTCTCATGTTTAAAGTTGGTGACAAAAACGGATTTTCGGTAACAAAATCAGCATATGAATTTTGATTTAAACCACCATTTACTCCCGTGTAAAAAATCATTAAATCACCCACCAATTTATACGAAGCATTTACTTTTGGATAGATATAAAACTTGTTTCCGCTGTTTTCAGAATCTAATCCATAATATAATCCCGCTCCCAATTCTAAAGTCCAGTCATTTTCATTCACAACAAAACTTGGTTCAACTCCAAAATTAGTAAGACTGTATTTTATAGGTTGTCCGCTATTTTGAAAATAATTATTCTCAAAACTTCCGCTTACGTGATCAATAATAACATTTGTATTAATTGACTGATCCATAACATCAACTTTAAAAGTCGGTTTTACGTAAAATCGATTTTCTGAAGAAGAAAAACTATCTGAGAAATGTGTAAATCTAGTAGCAACTTTACTAAAAATTCCGTCTGTAAAATCGATGTTTCCTCCTAAAGAAATAGTATTATAAGAATGATTAGGATTAATTTTATCAATTAAAATAAAACGATCTTGCGGTAATAAAGTTGAACCAAAATCAACCGGCAAACCATACCAATTGTAAATTTGATTTTGATATCCTAAATCAATATTCCATGACATATCGCGATTGTTTTGTCCGTAACCTACATTTAATGCTGTGTCGTAGAATTCATCATTCAAAAACACATCCTTAATTCCGCCTTGCGATGAGTGGTGGCGAAACATTCCCGCAACATAATCGTTGTTTCCCAAATCCTGTGTAACGAATAATTCAGCATTTAATGTACCATAATTTCCAACACCCAAAGTAGCATAATTATTAAATAAACGTTCTTGTTTTGATTTATCAACACCGGCTGCTTTTCCCTTTGATGGTGTAAATGTTGACGCTACAGGAACTGATAATATACTATATTTTATAGTTTCTTTTGCCTGATTCCCCGAGTCGTCCAACGATGGTGTTTCTTTTACTTTAAAAGCATCTGATATTGTTGGCGAATAAGGTTTTACCACATTTACAGTTTCAGTACCAATGGTTTCTTCTTTCTTTTGTGCAAACGAAAGCTGAAAAACAAACAGCAAAATCAAAATGATAGTTTTATTCTGGAAATTAATTTTCATATTTATTTTTTTTGAGAGTATAGAGATTTGAGAGTATAGAGAAAAGAATAAAGAAAATAGACTTTTACCTACATCTTGATTCTTTCGACTCTTTGTTTTTTTTATTTTTAAATCTATATTCTATTCTCTATGTTCTTTATTCTAAAATCTATTTTCTTTATTCTATATTCTTTATTCTATATTCTTTATTAAACCTCCCACTCGCCTTTTGCAACAAATTGGGCACTCCCTCCTATTTTAATATCAAATTCGTTTTCGGTTAATTTTCCTTTAAAATGAATTTGAGAAGGACGATTTATATAATCTCCCTGATAATTGATTAATTCGAATTCAGGTTTATGATATTTTAGCAAAAAAGCCTGAAGACATGTACTTGCACTTCCTGTTGCTGCATCTTCAACTAACTGATTATGTTCAATACAAAGCATTCTACTGAACAGTTTCGAACCTTCCAAATAATAAAAATACAAACCTCTGTGTCTTGTTTTGCAATGCTTTTTCAGCCATTCATCTGTTTTATCTTTATCTAAAACCAAATTTTGCAATGCTCTTTTACTGCTTAATCCAACCATAACAAAAGCGCTTCCGGTTGTAACTTCCTGAATTGGAAACTGATTTTCGAAATCTTCTTTTTTCAGATTACTGAACGATGGGAAATCTTCTTTCGAAAAAATATCCCAAAATTTCGGCTGCGCAGCTTTTAACCAAATCAAATCGTTCGACTGATGAATTGAAATTGGTCCAATCGGAACATTTAATGTTATACTTTCAGGAGAATTATCAAATATTTTATTGATCAAAACCCATGAAGTTCCAATTATCGGATGACCCGCAAACTGCATTTCCTGAGATGGTGTAAATATTTTAATTTCTGCCTTATTATTTTCTTTATCAAGCTTGGTTACAAAAGTGCTTTCGGCAAAATTAATTTCGCGTGCAATTTTTTGCATTTCTCCCGAACTCAAATTTCCGGCATCTAAAAAAACAGCCAACTGATTTCCGGCATATTTTTTATCTGTAAAAACATCCACTATATAAAAAGGTAAACTCATTTTTTTTAAAAGATTTTAAGAGAATAGAATATAGAGAATAGACTTTCCAATCTTTGCTCTTATATCTATTTTCTTTATTCTATTTTCTTTGCTCTATTTTCTTGCTTCTATTCTCTTGTTTCTTACTTAGTAATCGACGAATTGGTTTTAGACTCTTCCAATTTGATAGCGCTTAACTCCCTTTTTGCTTCTTCAACCACATCCGGATAATCTGTAAAATTGTTTATTACGTTATCCAAAATATAAGTTGCCTGATAACTGTCTTTTAATCCGTAAAAGTTTTTTGCCATTAAAACCAAACTCTTAGCTCCGTAATATTTGTAGCCGGAATAGTTTTTTGCCAGTTTTTGAACCGCAACATTCGATGCATCAAATTTGCCCTCTTTGGTTTTAAAATACGCATCATAATACAATGCTTCTGCCGCCAATTCTCCTTTTGATGTTACCGATAATTTAGCGTAAGCTGCTTTTGCCTTGTCTTCGTCGCCGGTTTGCATTGCGGCACGCGCCACGATAATTTGTGCATCCGATTTTACATTGACATCTGCTTTTGCATTCTGTAACACTTTGTCAGCATACACAACCGAATTGTCATAATCCTTTTTGTCGTAATAACATTTCATCAAATTTGCCTGAGCAAAACTTTTATTTTGAGGATAATCAGCTTCATTTTCTAATCGCACTAAAACCGGAATCGATTTATCGCAATCTTTTGCTTTTAAGAAAATTTGAGATAATCTCGTCAATGCCTGTTCTGTAAATTCGTTTCTTGGCTGACCAATTACGTATTGATAATTAGCAACCGATTTTGTTTCTGAACCTTCTGCATAAAGTAATTGTGCCAGATAAAAATTAGCTTCAAGTGCGTGCATTCCTGATGGAAATTTGGTTACATATCCTGTAAAACCAACAATCGCCTGTTTGCTGTTATTTTGACTGTATTGTTTGAAAGCACCTTCGTAAGTATCGTTATCCAAATCAACATCTGTTACGGCAACAAAATCTAAAGTACGTACCCAAGTTGCATATTCATCTACTTTTCCTGAATCTACATAGATTAATCTTGCTGTAGAAACGGCTTCTAAAGCTTCTGGAGTTTTTGGGAATTCTGCCGCTACTTTTTTAAATTTTACCAAAGCCTGTTCATCACGATCTGAATTGTAATAAATTAAACCTTGTCTTAAAATCGATTTTGAAGTAAATGAACCATTTTTATATTCAGAAATTAACTGATCGTAGGTTTTAATTGCCTGATCGTTCTTTTTGTCTGTTACATAAGTATTGGCCAATTCGAACAAAACATCATCACGATATTCCGATTTTTTATACATCTGAAGGAAATTATTCAGCTCGTCGATTTTCTTATCGTTTCTGGACATAAATCCGTACGAAATCGCTTTTTGAAACTGCGCATAATCTGCATCAACACCTTTCGCATCAATTGCTTTTGCATAAGCTTCCATTGCCTGACTGTATTTAGAAGTTACAAATCGACAATCACCCAAACGTAAATAAGAATCGTTTAAGCGAACTTTATCTTGTTTTGAATTATCAATATGTGCCTGAAATGAATTGGCAGCCTGATCGTATTCTTTCAATTTAAAATACGTGTATCCAATATTATAATTGATATTTTTATATTCATCTGTAGTTTTAGCTCCAGATAAACCTGCAAATTGTTTATAACTTATTAAAGCCGCCTGAAAATCGTCTTTAAGATATTCACATTCAGCTTTCCAAAAAGTTGCACGAGCTGTATACTCCGGATTTTTTTGTTCTTTGACAGCCCCATTAAACATCTTTAATGCTTCTGAATAATCTGATTCATTATATAATTCTAAACCTCTGTAAAAAAGCACTTTTTGGTACGCTAATTTATTTTCAGGTGTTCTGTTTTTCTCTAATAAAACCAAAGCTTCTTTGTAGTTTTTAGAAGAAATATAAGAGTCTACTAATAATTTTTCTACTTCGGCTTTGCTTGGATTATTTGGGTATTTTTTTAAGAAATCAAGTAAAATTCCCGGAACGGTTTGATAAGCATTTCCTATTTCATAACTTAATTTAGCGTAATTTAAAGCTGCATCTTCCTGAATTTGTGCGTTAAAATCCATTTCAGAAGCATTTTTAAAAGCATTTAAAGCTTCTTGCTTTTTGCCTGTATTTAAATACGCCAAACCTAAATGGTAATACGCATTTTGTGCCACGAAATCTTTTCCTTCAATAATTTTATTGAATTGAGAAATCGCTTTTTCATATTCTTTTTGTTCGTAATAAGCGTAACCTAATTGGTAAAAATCGGTATTATTCCATTTTCCTTTTCGGCCTGCGTATTGCTCTAAATACGGAATTGCTTTACCGTATTGCTTTAGGTTGAAATAACTTTCTCCGATAATTTTATTTAGTTCCGATTTTTCAAGTTCATTCGATTTACTCATCGCAGCCTGCCCCAAATCGATTGCTTTTTGAAAATTTCCTAATTTAAAATTCATATCAGCCTGAAAATATGAAAGCTTTTCTTTGTATTTTTCTTCGCCCGAAACTTCGTCGAAATATTTAGTTGCTTCTTTATAATCGTCGCCTTCATAAGCCATAAAACCTAAATAATATTTGGCTTGCGAACCAAATTCAGGTGAATTCACGACTTTGTTAAAATAGGTTGTAGCTTCTTTTTTATTTTTAGCATTAAAATAACTATATCCTTTCTGGAAATTAAATTTATCCTGATCAGATTTGCTCATATAACTTTCATCCACTCTGTCAAACCATTGCAGGGCTTTTGGGTAATTTCCCTGTTCGAAGAAAAAATGAGCAACCTCTATATATGCCTGATTTTGTTTGGTACTTGTTGGATAATCTGCAACGAATTTTTCCATCAACTCATCGGCATTTGCCTGATTGGTCCTAATGGCGCAATTTGCGATATAATAAGCACAATCTGACTGAACTTCTTCAGTCGTGGCGTGGTTTTTTACATACTCAAAAATATGCTGTGCCGAAGCGTATTGTTTATCATTATATAAAGCCAGTGCTTTGTCAAAATCCTTTAAATCGTAGGTATATATAGCTGATTTTTGTGCCGAAACTATGGTCGAAAAAAGGACAAATTGGAGTAAAAAGAACCAGGAAAGTTTACGCATTTTAATTATATTTAGTATTCAAATGTATCATATTATACCGTCTATAACGAAACGTTTCAGACTTTTATTATGAACAAAATTTTTAATAGTTGTTATTTTAAAGCCTGTGACGTCACAAAATATTGGTTTTCAAACTTTCTAAAATAAACATTTCTAAGGAATAAAAAAAGAACCTATTTGTAACTTCTTAAAAAACTGCATCTTTATTCTGTATTTTTTTTGGGGAGCTTTAGATCAACTGTACTTTTATGCCTCAGGTTAGATTCTATTTCGTATCTTTATTTTATTGGCCCTTCATGACAAATCATTAAAATTTATTTTGAATCCAACCGTTATCTTCTTACTTTTACCATTAAAATTGAATTTATTATGTCACAAACCGTACTATCTCTTAAGGAAGTCACTATATATCAGGAAGGAAGAAAAATTTTATCTCATATCAATTTAGATGTTCAGCATGGCGAATTCATCTACATTATCGGAAAAACGGGTTCAGGAAAAAGTAGTTTCATGAAAACTTTGTACGGAGATTTGCCTTTAACGGAAGGTGAAGGTCATATTGTTGAATTTGATTTGGCAACTTTAAAAGAAAGTGAAATTCCGTATTTGAGACGTAAAATCGGAATCGTGTTTCAGGATTTCAAATTGCTTCCGGACCGTTCTGTAAAAGATAATATGCTTTTTGTTCTAAAAGCAACCGGCTGGACCGAAAAAGAAGCCATGGAACATAAAATTGATGAAGTTCTGGACAAGGTAGGAATGAAAGATTTTGTGAACAAAATGCCGCACCAACTTTCTGGTGGTGAACAACAGCGTGTTGCGATTGCAAGAGCTTTGCTTAACGATCCTGAATTTATTCTTGCCGATGAACCAACCGGAAACCTTGATCCTCAAACAAGTTCTGAAGTTCTTGAAGTGTTGAAAAAAATCAACGCAAACGGTAAAACGGTTATTATGGCAACACACGATTATGCCCTATTGATGAAGTTTCCATCTAAAACATTAAAATGTGAAGATGAGAGAATTTTTGAAGTGGTGCAACGTAGCGTGTAAGATCAATTTAGTTTTTTTCTAAAATCAAAATATCCTGATAATCAGACAGAGAATTATTAACTTCTCTCTTTGACCAAGATCCGTATATTTTATTTTCTAATTTTAATTGGCTTTTTGTAATCATTTTATTTAAATATTCTTCGCTAAAAGCAATATTTGCCGAAGGAACTTTTTGATTCATGATTCTATAACCACCTTTTTCGTAAGGAAAACAAAAACCTTTATTTTCTTTAGAAATATGTTGTTCTATATCTTCATTATATAGAAAAAATGTAGAAAGACATTTACCAGTAGGTTTTAAAACTCTGTAAATTTCATTTAAATAATTTTGAACTTCCAAAGGTTGCATATGCGTAAAAACCGAAAATAAAAAAACGGTATCAAATGAGTTATTTTCATATGGAAAAACAAAACTCTCTGCTTTTTGATTTGTTAAATAATATAAATCATTGTTTAACGGAATATGTTTAAATCTAAAATTCGGAAAGTCTTTTGTAATATGGTTTTTGCACCATGTAATTCCTTTTTTAACAACGTCAAAACCTTCATATCTCCCTTTATCAGACAAATATTGAGTTAAAGGAACGGCTGCTCTTCCGATACCACAACCAACATCAAGTACCGAATAATCTTGTTTTAAAAAAGCAAACTGTTTCAAAAGTTCTAAATGGTGTTTTCCCTGAGAAATAAAATCGCCGGAACCAATAAAAATATCCCCTTTCTTTGGAACATATTTATTTTTTCTTCCTTTTAAAAAATCTAAAAAATCAACAGGAGAATAAACTATTTTTCTAACAATAAGCCTTGATTTCGGTGAAATAGCATAATAAACGGACCTTAAATTCATCTTAGATTTATTAAATATTTAGAAAGTTAAAATGAATTTTTATTGAAAAATAAAATCGTTAAATAAAAAACATTTCCTTTACAAATATATTTCAAAAAAGATAATAATGCTTTCTATTTTAATTCCAGTTTATAATTATAATGTTTTACCGCTTGTAAATGAGTTAGTAAAACAATGTAGTTTTAACGGAATTGATTTTGAAATTCTATGTCAGGACGACGCATCAAACTCTTCCGAAAACATTTTAAACCAGGAAATTAATCTTCTTCCAAATTGTTCGTTTTTTGTAAATGAAACTAATTTGGGACGAGGAAAAAACATTAATTCCCTTTCTCTAAAAGCAATTTATGATTGGTTGCTTATTTTAGATTGCGATACTTTTCCTACTCAAAATGATTTTGTAAAAAAGTATATTGATACTATTTCAAATTTGAAAAATAATATCCTTTTTGGGGGAATTATTTATGAAAATAAAAAACCGGAAAGTGACCAACTTTTGCGCTGGGTTTATGGTAATAAAAGAGAAACGGTCACAATTTTGACTTCTAATTTAATAATTAAAAAAGAGGTTTTCATTCAATATCCTTTTGATGAATCCATTACAAAATATGGTTATGAAGATTTGCTTTTTTTCTCGGTTTTGAAAGCTAATAATTTTGAGATTTCAAAAATTGAAAATCCAACTTTTCATCTCAATTTAGAAACTTCAAAAGCATTTCTAAATAAAACAAAAATTGCTTTAGAAAACCTTGTGTTTCTTTATGATTCAAAAAAAATAAAGAAAGAAGAAAACAAAATTACAACTTCATTTGAATTTCTGAGAAAACTAAAATTAACGCAGTTTTCGGCTTTTCTTTTCAAGAAGAATCAAACCAGAATTGAACGGAATTTATTTTCAAAAAAACCTTCTTTGTTTTTGTTCGACCTTTATAAATTAGGTTATTATTGTACTTTAAAAAAATAATCCATGGCCTTTTCGATTGTTATTCCGTTGTACAACAAAGCCAATTATATTGAAAATACTTTAAAAAGTGTTCTCAATCAAACTTTTACTGATTATGAAATTATCATAATAAATGATGGTTCGACAGATGATAGCGTCACAAAAGTAAAAGAGTTTAACGACAGTTGCATACAGCTTTTTAACCAAAAAAATCAAGGCGCATCTGTAGCCCGAAATCTCGGAATTGAAAAAGCGAAATATGAACATATTGCTTTTTTGGATGCAGATGATTTGTGGATGACCAATCATTTAGAAATATTAGATTCCTTAATCCAAAATTTTCCTAACGCCGGAATTTTTGCCTCACGTTATGAATTAGTATTTAATAATGGAAAAAATGATATTCCAAATTTTAAAGGGATTTCCGCAGATTATGAAGGCATTATTCCAGATTATTTTGAAACCAGCCTGCCTTATCCTATTGCTACATCATCTTCAATTGTAATACCTAAAGGTGTATTTGAAAAAACTGGTTATTTTAAACCTTCTATATCAAGTGGGCAAGATGTTGATATGTGGATTCGAATTGCATCAAAATATCCTGTAGCGATAAGCAATAAGGTTACAGCATCTTACTTACATTATATTGAAGACAGTCTTTCAAAAACTCCAATATTAGACAAAAAATTAAACGATTTTAAGGATTATAAACAAGAAGAAGAAAGTAATCCAAGCCTAAAAAAATATCTTGATACTTACAGATTAGAATATGCCTTGCAATATAAAATTGCCGGGAATGACAAAAAATCGAAAGAATTATTTAAAAATATTTTAAAAGAAAATATTCCTTTTAAAACCAAATTAATATATTTTTTACCGAGGTTTGTTTTAATCTTTTTATTAAAAATAAAAAAGTTTTTGAGAAAACAAGGTTTTAATTTTTCTATTTACAATTAGAATACTTTATAAACTCATCAAAGTCTCTAATATAATCGTCTTCGATATAAACTTCTGAAGCTACGACTAAACAAATTGAACCTGAAGAAAAATTTCGAAGTTCTCTCCAAATCCCCGAGTTAATCAATAAGCCTTCAAATGGTTTGTTTAAGGTAATGATTTGTTCTTCTTTTCCATCATTTAAAACAACATCAAAACTCCCGCTTAAAGCCACCAAAAATTGTTGAAGATTTTTATGTGCATGCCCGCCCCGCTCTGAGCCTGTTGGCACATCATATAAATAATATACCCTTTTAATATCAAAAGGAATTGTGTCATTTTCTATCACAGACAGATTTCCTCTTCGTTCTTCTATTTTTGGGATTGATATAATTTGAACTCCTTTATTATTTGTTTTCATATTGCATTCTTTCAAATTTTTGATGTCCTTTTTTGGCACTTTCCAGGGCGTTTTTGATATTTCTAAATTCTATTTTACGCTGCTTTAAGTCAAAAAATAATTTAATAAAGATCCAAAAAATATAGTTCCTTTTGAAAATTCTTGTAAATAATGCGCCCTGTATATAATATCTTTCAGGAATACTTTTTTTATCTGAAGAAGAAAGGTTCTCATGTTTAACAATGATTTGAGGTTCAAATAAAACCTTCTTATTTTTTTTCTTAAAATCAAACAGAAAAATAGCTTCTTCACCCATTTCGAAAATAGCTCCTAATCCAAAATTTTCATCAAACTGAATCTTTTCCTTCTTAAGAATTGATTTATTTAGCGTTATCTCTATGGAGCTGGTATTTAAAATATCAAAAGTATTCAAATCTTTTTTAGAGTGAGAAGGATAATTCTTCATCAAATTTCCGTCTGAATTTATAGCACAAAAATTTATTACCGCTGCATGTGGAAATTTTTTGTAAGCGGTTATTATTTTGCTAAGAAATTCTTCCTGATATATTACGTCATCATCTGCTATTACAAGAATTTTTCCGATAGCATTTTCAAAGGCTAAATTTCGACTTTTAGACAAACCTCTCTCCAACGAATTTACAACTCTGACATTTGAATATTCAGAAATTAAAACTCTTTCGCTCGTAGTTTGATTAATAATTAAGATTGTAAAATTAGAGAAATGCGAAAACGGAAACATCGGCAACAAAAAATCTAATGAATCTCTATTCATTGTAGAAATTAAAATTTCAACATCGCTAATAGTATAGATCTTTTCCAAATGGTTTTTATGCTTAAACAAATGTAATTTTTTTTCTACTTAAATCATCTTTATTAGTGTGACCAAATTGTTTTACATTTACTACTTCTTTCAAATAATACGGTTTTATGCGGATTTTACTTATTGGAGAATACAGCCTTTTACATAATTCTTTAAAGAAAGGTTTAATCGAACTGGGACACGAGGTTGTTTTGATAGGAAACAGCAATGGTTACAGATGTTATCCTGTTGATTATAACTATGAACCAAAGTTTTTTAAAAGAGAAATTTTTACTATTCTCAGAAAAGTGATTTATAGATTATTAAAATTTGATTTAGCGAGTTTAGAATCCGGAATACGTTTTTATTTATTTCTTCCTAAATTAAAAAATTATGACATCGTACAATTTGTTAACGAATCATCTATAAAAACAACAAGAAAATTTGAACTCTGTTTAATAAAAAAAATAGTAAAAAATAATAAGCGCTTTTTTTTATTATCCTGCGGGTTAGATTATATGACTCTTAAATTTTATACTGAAAGTAAAGACTATAAATCTATTTATCAACCTTCTCTGGAAAGCTCAAAATCTTCAAAAGAATTCAATTGGTTTTCGGATTATTTACAAAAAGAACATGTTAAGATCCATCAATATATGATGGATACTTTTAACGGTTTAATTGCTACTGATTTTGATTATGTAGATGCTACAAAAAAATATCCTATTTTCTCTGGTTTTATTCCTTATCCTATAGATTTTACTAAACTGACTTTTGAGGAATTAATTATTGCAGATAAAATAAATATCTTTTTAGGCATTAATAAATACAGCTACCATCAGAAGGGAATACCATATTTTGAAAAGGCATTAGAAATTATAAAAGAAAAATATCAGGATAAAGTAGAAATCATAATTACAAATACAGTTCCTTATCCTGTCTATATTGATTTATACAACAAATCTCATATTCTATTAGATCAGGCTTTTAGCCGTGACCAAGGTTATAATGCACTTGAGGCCATGGCAAAAGGAAAAGTGGTTTTTACTGGTGCTGAAGAGGATTTTGTTGATCATTATAATTTAACGGAAAGAGTTTGCGTAAATGCCATTGCTGATGTCGACTATTTAGTAAATGAATTGTCATATTTAATAGAAAATCCGGATGAAATAATAGCAATAGGAAAACGTGCAAGAAATTTTGTTGAGAAAGAACATGATTACATTAAAATTGCTCAGCGCTATTTAGATGTATGGACTGGAAATTAAAAAGGAGAGTTGTATTACACTCTCCTTATTTACACTCTATTTTTTTATAAACTTTACTGTATCATTATAATTGTCTCCGGTTACTTTTATAATATATAAACCTGAAGGTAAATTAGGTAAGTTTATAGTAACAACATTCTCATTCGTATTAGAATCGTAAAACTTATTACCTAAAACATTATAAATCTCAATATTGATTTCCTTTTTGCTTTCGTTTCCTAAACTTAAATCAAAAATTCCATTGTTAGGATTAGGATAAAGCCTTATGCCATCAATATCAATTTTTCCTAATATGTCTGTTGCTTCTTCATCAGATGTTGATGTTTTTTTTGCAAAATTCCCTGAACAACCTTCAATATAGATTTTGGTAGTAGAGCCTGATATTGCGTTAAAGCCATTAGTTAAGGTAACCGAAGTTCCCGCGTGATAAAGTGCGCTTGCTCCGTTATTGATAACATTTGAAGCTACTATTGTACCTGAGGCCTGTTTTTTATCTGTTCCTGAAACAACATTTGTAATAATTACAAGATTACTGACACATGGCGCGACTAAGACAGGAATTAATTGTGGCAAAAAATAATTCCCTATAGGTATCGCATTCCCATTCAAGGAAATATGATTTAAAATTACAGACGATTGTGAAAATGCATTCTGATTTTCAATTTTATGAATGTAGATATTTCTATTTAAATTACTTGAATTCGAACTTACAAGAATGTTATCATTTTTATCTCTTTGAATACTATTAAAATAAGCCGGAATCGAAGATCCATTACCAAACTCTGAAAGATTCCTCGCAGGAGTTGTTAAACTTGTTAGATCTTTCACATAAATATTTCCATGTACAAAATATACTTTTTGAGAATCTGATGAAAAATCAAAATCTACACTTGCTCCTAAAGTTGATGAATTGTCTTCTACTAAAGTATAATTGCTAAAAACACCGGTTGTATTGTTAAAATCAAAAGTTCCGAAACGACTACTTGAAGTATTTTGGTTTGCATTCTGTATAGATTTATTTAATATTACCAACACTCCTAATTTTAAACCGTTGGGAGAAAATTTAATAATACCTAACGCTTTTGTTTGAAAAATATCACTGTAATTACTATACTGAAAACCAATGCTGTTATTTATTTCACTTTCTACGGGTACTGGATTAAAACCACTCGCTGTTATTTTATAACTCAATAATCTAACCCCAGTGGGAGAAGCCCTTTGCCCAATTAAAAAATAGCCATCATTAGTGCTGTTTTTCACGCAAGTTAAAGGTCTAAATGTAAAATCATATTGCAAATCACCACTACTATCTTTTAAAATATTGTAATAATGTGTGGGAGCAATATTTGGATTTATAATTTTACCTAATGGATATTGTGTATCATTAAAATCAATGATATAGTAAGTATAAGAATAGCCAGTACTAGTACCTGTGCCAATAAAAACGCTATTACAAGTCGTAAAAACAAAAAACTGTTTATTATTACCCGGATGAGGAACAATTACTACTGGTTGAGATTGAGTAAATCCCTGTAAAACACCAATTGTATTATTCGAACCTGAATTCATAACCATCTCCTGATGATTTTTGTTATAAACCTTTAATCCATCTGTGTAAAACAATAAATTTCCATAATCATCACTAATCGATGCGTTACCATATTGCCCTGAATTTGAAATAGTCGATGCAATAGCGGGATTTGTACTAAAGTTCAAATCAGCTCTACCTAATTGCCAATGATTATTAATGTCCTGTCCCAAAAAAGTGGTTGTTGTAAACAACAATAACCCGATATAAAAATATATCTTTTTCATAATTTAATTATTTTAAATGATTTATTAAACTATGCTTATTTTTTTTGAGCCAATAATATTTTTACCTGAGCTTTTAGTTCTTCAATCTCAGTGTTTTGTTTGGTTAATTCTTTGTTTTGCTGAATTAAATACAGCGTTAGTTCTTCAATTTTTTCTTGTTGAATTTTTGCCATTTCACCAAGTTCAAGACCGTTTTGTGTAATTTCTTTTGCTGATGGTACATTTTGTAAATGACCATTTTTTGCAATATAATTTTCAACTTCTTTTAAACTAGGTAAAGCATAATTTGGATTAAAAACATAATCCGCCCATGTATTATAAACTTTTACTTCTTCTGCTCTGACTTTTCCTTTTACTGAAAGTCTATAAGTTGTTGAGCCATCTGTAAAACTTGAGGTTCCAATACATAGATTAGTATCTATAAAAACATCATGATCAAATTTTGATGTTCCTGTTTTTACCCAAAAATTATGTGCAACAGGCCATACAGCTCTACCGCCAACCGTTAAATAAGATCCTAATTTAGGTAAATCAAAAAAAACATTTGTTCCATCGTCGAATATATCAACAAAAGCTGTTTGAGTTTTATCACTTAACCTAAAAAAACTCGAGCCATTTGCTATTGCAGTATGTCTAAGTCTATTTGCATCCTGTCTATCTTCTATAGCTAGCATAGTTGTTGCATTTGGTGAAATATTGGAAGGAGGTACATCATAAAAAGTTAATAATCTAGCACCGTTTGTAGATGTTGAATTTTCTCTTAAAGTTCCAATATTTAATAATCTACTCTTATCATAACCATCACCTTCATTCAAAAAAGTATAAGTAGTACTGATGGCCGGAAATCCTGCAATTTCTAATTTAGCTTTTGGGTTGGTAACGCCTATTCCTACGTTTGTATTTGTACTTGGATTATTAGCTAGTATACTGGCCGCCCCTCCTGTACCTGTGCTAATTTGTGCACTAGAAGTGAATGCAATTAGAAAAAAAGCTGCTGAATAGATTTTTTGGGTAATTTTTCTCATGTGATTTCTTGTTATGTTAAATTAATTCTTTCAAATTTAACATAATTAAGTATTCAAACATTGTTTTTATTGTTAAGAAATTTATTAATAATTAGGTATTTTGATTAGAAAATTTTTATCAATATTATTACATTAACTTATCTTATAAAGAAGTGTAGGCAAAAGTTACAGGCTTTCAACATATACTTCTTTATATGCCAAAAAAATGCGCAAAGTCAGAGACATTTGCGCTTTTCATTTTAACATTTTGGAGAAATAAGGAACGAGAATTTCATAGTTATTAATCTTAACAATTCTTAAAACAAACGCTTATCTAAATCTATTTTGCGTATAATCGACAATTATTCCAAAAATGAATTGATAGAATGATAAAATTCATGAAATAAGAGCATTACTCGAATTTCTGCTTTTTAGATAGATTTACTAATTATTAATATCAACTCTTTTCCCACTATTATCTACAAAATAAGAAAACCTCTTTTTTTCTGTATATTTAACAGATACTTTGCAGGTTTTATCGAATTTTTGAGAATAAAAACCTTTACTATAGTTAATAGATTCATTAGGCATTAAAACAATACAGTCGTTAATTATATTTTCTAATATATAATCTTTATAATTTTTGTAAACAGTATTTGAAGCAAAATTTTTCTCATAAAGTTTGTTTGCAAATTTGATTTTCAATTCTTCTATTACTTTTACATATTTTTCTTTCTCTTCACATTTAAATTGTTTAATTTTTGTTGGTCTAATAAATGGAAGATATATTGGAAGATTATCTTCTTTAATATTTTTTTTATTTTTAAAAATCTTTAAGTCAATATTCTTTTCAGATAAATAAATCGTATCATTTGAGACATTTTCAATTTCAAATTGAAGTAAAACAAAATTATTTAAATATGTTTTACTTTCATATCCTAAATAATAGAAATTTATATTTTCAAAATTGTTTTTTTGTTTATAACTCATTATTAAAAAACAAGTGCAAATTATATATATTAACTTTTTCATTCATATTTTGTTTAAGGTAAAAGACCAGGTACTTTATTATATCTATTTCCACCATTAGCATAATTACGTTGAAGATCGGTATAAGCTTGCACATTTTGCTTTAAACTAATACTGTCCTTCATGTAATTTATTGTATACCTATATGCGGCATATTCAGAAGCGTTATGATTGTAAATACCATTAAAAATTTTATTGTGGTAATCGTGGACAAATTCATGACCTATGGTTACTTCTAAAAATTCAGAACCGAAACTTGTAACACCATCCGAAATGTATGTGGTTCCATCCCAGCTAAAACCTCCTACCTCATCTTTCCCAACTGTAATCATTTGTGAATTTGAATCATATTTAGCAAGACCATCACTTGTCATTATACCTCGTCTATTCATTTCACTGCCCCATTTTAAATTTTTTACACCATATTTAGATTTGTAGTCAGCTCCAAATTTCTCTTTTGCAAAAGCGTCTAAATTTTGCTTTTCTTCAATCATATGCATATAATGATTCAACCCCGAAACAACTAATCCAGTAGCAGCACCCTGCCAAAAATTCCCGCCAGTTAACTCCGCTCCTACACCTCCGGAAACAGTACCAAATGCAATCATACCAACTCCAGAATCTGCAAAACTACCAGCTCCTTTATAACTACTTGTTGATCCACCACCACTCCAGGCACTTGCCGCAATACTACTAATTGCTCCAGCTGCAAAACCACTCCAGAATTTACCTCCTGAAATAGACGTCATCGTTCCCTGAAAAGCACCATGTGCAACTGCACTAACTCCTGCCCTTACAAAAAAATTACTAATCGTTCCCGCTGCACTACCAATACCATAAGTAACTGCCGCGCTTGCTGCACCAATAAAATTAGCTTTTATGAAGCCTCCAACTGAAAAAGGTACATCTGCTACTAAAGCAGTAATCGTGTAGGTTAATGCTGCTATTGCTGCTCCTATAATTACAACTGCTCCTATAACAATTTCTCCACTTGGATCTGTATATTTTAATGGGTTATTTAAAACATACCCGTAACGATTATAATTTTGTGTGTTAGCGGGATCCTGAATAAAATTATCAGGCTGTAGGAATCGGTGTAATTTTGGGTCGTATAAACGGCCGTTCATATTAATTATCCCTACACTTTGAATATGCTCATGGCCTGTATAACCTCTGTCTAAAACTGTTAGCCCGGTCAGATCTGTACCTGCTCCGTTTTGTACTTTTAAAATAGCGCCCCATGCATCAAACAATCTTTTTTCGACTATCGATCCTGTATTATCAGTTACTGCTAAAATCGTTCCCTGATAGTCTCTATGTAAATATAAATAATTTTGAGTTGTACCATCACTTTTTAACACTACTTGCGCACTATAACCATCGCCTCCAACATAGGTAACAAACTCTACTGTTCCTGTTGTTTTATTCTCTTTAATTTCCATTGTTCCATCTCCGGAATAATGTTTACGAAGCGGGCGATCTAATTTATTTTCTTGTGATCCTCCATAAAACATCGTACTACGATCATTACCATCATTATAAGTAAAACTAAGATAATCAATATAAGAACCATCACGGCCTTGTTCTTTTATTGTTACCGGGCTTTTGAAAGTATTATAAGTAACTTCAACTCCTAATTTAGAAGCCGAATTTGCACCAGCACCTCTATTTTCGTAATAACTTAACGCATCGGGGGTTAAATTAATAGAATTGTTTTGATATGTTTTTCCTGTTACAGTATAATTATAGGTTCCCACATTATTCTGCGTTATTTTTCCTTTTACATCATAACTTTGTGTTTGCTGTTGTGCCGCGACATTGTTGTAAGTTAATAATCTGTCTAATTCATCATAGCTAAAATTTTCATTCCAGTTAAATAAATTGTTTGTACGATTATTTAAGTTTCCTCTTTTAGGTTCAAAAGCAGTTGTCAGAGTCATAACATTTCCAGGGTTAGAACCTGTTCTGTCAAATTTAAACTGAGATGCATAACCATATTGATCGTATGTATTGGTAACAACCATACCGTTTCCTAAACTAGCACCTGTTAGTTGTCCTCTTTCGTTTAATGAATTTACCTGCCATAGCACTTGCTGATTAGTATTATCTACAATTTGCCATGGAAAACCATTTTGATAAGTATGCTTGAAGGTTCTCGAACTTGATTTGGTTGTAGTAGCTGCTGTTACTGTTTCCTTATCAGCACGTCCAAAGGTATCATACCATAATTCTTTCGTAAAAGTAGCATAGGGCGTACTTTCAATTGTTTTACTAATCCTATTGTAATTATCGTATTCGAAAGCATTACTTATTGAATTCCCTTCTATATTATTTGTAAAAGAACTACTAAGTATGAAATTTGTATTTGGCTTATAAGTATAAAGTGTCTTGCTATTGGTATTAGCGTCATTTATTGTTTTTTCGATTGTCCTTCCATAATCATCATACAAATAAGCAGTTGTACCATTTGGAGTAGTTTCTGTTTTAATTTGTCCGAAAGCATCATAAGAGTAAGTATATGTGCCGGCACTTGGATCTGTCATTGCTGTTTTATTTCCCCATCCATCTATTGAAACCGTAACTTTGTTACCTTGGTAGTCAGACTCTTTTAATTGTCCGTTAGCATAATATATGAAATTTACAGCTCCTCCAGGATCTGTAGTTTGTGTTTTATTGCCCAGGGCATCGATAGTTACTGTTGTGATTTTACCGTCATCATTACTGGTTGTTGTTAATCCGGCTGGATAATCAAATGTTTGAATTTTATCTGTTGGTGATGTTATTTTTTTAGGGCGCATTAAATAATCATATTCATAAAGTGTCCATTTTCCCGGAGAAGAAAAATAAGGTTCACTCTCTTTGGTTTTTCTTCCCAATCCATCATACACAACTTGTTTTGACACTAAAGTACCAGCAGCAAAACCTTTGGCAGAGGTAATTACTGCCCTGCCTAAAACATCATATTGTACAATGGTTTTGGCATCTGTATTAGTAGTTGTTGTAGTTGTATAACCTCCATTAGCTAATTTTGTATAAACAATTGTCGACGTTAGGGCTGTTGAGGCGACATTTTGGGTTGACGAATTGGTAAGCTTACCCCAAGCGTCATACACATAATCATTAACGACTCCTAAATAGTCTTTTGATTGCGTAACCTGACCTTGATTATTGTAAACAAAATCAGTAACAAATAGCTGATGATCTGTTTTCTTTATAACAAATCGCTTTGTAGTATCATACTCATCTTTTATAGTTCTTGGAGCTGGCGGAGTTGGAGCTCCGGGAGCACTAATGGTTTTAGTTAACAAATTACCTAAAGAATCATAGGTCATATCCTCAATTATTGGATATGTATTATGACCTTTCTTTTCGGTTCTGCTTAAATTTGTTCCGGTATAAGTATATGATTCCTGAGAGGTACGGGTATCGCCTGTATATATGTTTTTTGATGTATTTACTTTTTTAGGTCGACCAATATAATAGGTAGTCCCTGCTCCTGTCGGATTACTTTCATATTCTGTATCAGTGGTAGTTGTTCCTTGTAAGGTTGCTCCACTATATTGCTTTGTGACATTTCTAATCTCTAAGCCATAATAATTATTACTCTCAACAGTTCCGTCATAAGTGAAATTTGTTTCAGTTTTTATTCCTGAATTATGATCCTGAATAGTTTGCTTGGTTAACAAAATATTATAAACACTGCTATTTGAATTTGGAGAACCTGCACTCTGTGAAACTACTGTTGGTGAAGCTATAAATACAGTATTATTAGAACCGCTAGCGATAAACCCATCTTTTAAAATGATCTGAGGCGCTTGATAATTAACCACTAAATCATCATTTATTTTTGATGATGCCGTTATAGAATTACCTGCCTTATAAGTTTGACCTGTAGTTACAGGATCAGTAATAGTAATATTATCCTGAACAGGAGTTGAATAAACAACATCGCCACCACCTTTTGTATAGGTTGCAAAATCATTCGTTTTGGTACTCAATAATCCTGAAGGAGTTGCACCAAAAACCGTCAAAGCATCGGTACTTGTCCAGGTAATGGTATTGGCTCCTCTTAAATTAACATCGTTATATTGTGTTGTCCATATTTTTACATCTGAATCTTGCAGATACCAGCTACTTCTAGTGGTTCTTGTAAAACCGACAGTACCATAATTAAAGTTTGACACAAAACCTTTATACCTGAAATCCTGATACTTCGAAACACCATTAATTGTAGCTGTTAATTTAGAGACTAGATAACTTTGGGAATTTCTGATGATTTCTATGTTGGGGTAAGTTGCTATATTTTCTGATGAATAAAAATCCGAATAAGCACTTCCTAACCCACCTCCAACTGATTCCATTGGTTTATATTCAATGGTCTGCTTTATATTACCACTTGCTTCTGTTACAGATATCAGTCGATTTTCTGTATCAACATTTTTATTAAATTGATAATACTCAATTATATTATTATTTCCACGAACAATTACTAAATCAGTATTAGCTCCTTGATATTTATAATTGGAAGTAATTGGAATTGGAATATCCGGAGATTTAGAATCTAAAATACCCGAATCATAAGCTAAATTAAAACCCGATCCAATAGTTTTACCTATATTATTAGAATAGGCAGTAACCTGCCATTCTGTGTCATGGTTGTTAATTGTCCATGAAGCTTTATAATATTTTCTCCTTACGCGAACTAAATCTGATTTGCCATCTTTATTGATATCCATTGCGTAATAATTGCTCCAATGTCTTTGGGTATCGTAATGGCTTCCCGTATCAGGCCAATATTCGACAATATCAAGAGATTCTTTTATAAAAAAATTACCCCCTACTGGATTTGAATTACTGTAGTAAATATTCCACTGCTGCTGACCAGATCCACCTTCACTTGTAGGCAGCATAATGTCAGCTTTTCCGTCACCATTAAAATCACCAAGCAGCATTTGTTTTGTTGAAGAATATTGATCTAATGTTCCTGATCCAAGTAACTCAATTTGTCCCCATGGAGCTGCTGTAAGCTGTTTCACGCCTAATATAGAATAACCGCCAGTTGTTGATAACACAAGTATATCTGATTTACCATCCCCATTAAAATCTGCTACCATCCGCTTTCCATTAAATAAATAAGCCAGGTCACCTCCTAATATAGTATTACCACTTGTATTATTTACAGTTAAAACATTTGGGTTTAAATCAACAAATCTGACATTAGTAATGTTTGCCGATTTTGAATAAGTCCAAACAAAAGTATTCGATCCCGGTACTGGACCATATACATTTTTCTCAGTAAGCGCCAGAACTAAAACATCTGAAATTCCATCTCCATTAAAATCTCCCTCTAAATAGTTATTCGCTAAATTTCTTTGTTTAGGAGTTGGACAATTGACTGGTGCATTACCTCCAATTCCACTTAAACTATTATCGCAAAAAACAGCATTATCCATAGGAACAGTCTTAATGGTACTTGCTACTAATATACCATTTACTAAATCATATGACTTAAATTCAACATTACTAATATTTTCAAGAGGTACAACTATCGACTGAAATTGATTTATTTTATTATTTGTAAGTAAAGTAGCTGCAAATTTTTGCGTAGCATACTGTCCATCAAAAGGAATATTGGGTAATTGAACAGGACTATTTCCTGTATTTCCATTAAATAAATTAGTATAAACTCCTTTATTGGCAACAAAATCCAATCTTCCATCACCATCAAAATCACCTGCCAATTCTGTTTTGTCAAAAGCCAATGTATTCGTATATTCCTTTTCTGTTCTCTGTTGATTATTAGGGCTTGAATCATAATTAAAAACTACAGGATTCGATTCTTCATTAAAACCATTCTTTTCCTGTATACTAGTTAAACGTTCATAACCTAAATCCATATCTGGAGTGTGAGAAAGTACGTACGTTCTAAAATAAGTGTTATTAGCAATTACCTGAATATTTTCTAATATTTTAGTAGCATAAACAGGAAGCCCCTTTAAATAATCTCGTTCTACTCTTCTTGAATCCCTATAGGTAAAAGAAATTTTATTCTGTACCGCAATTCCTGCACTTTCATTGCCGCTAAAAGTAATATTGTCGATATATAACTGATTAGACCCACTATAAGTAACTGTTTTATAATTGTAATCTATAAAATTACCATTTGGATCTTCATAATGAACAATATACCATGAATTAAGAGAAGTTGAATTTTGTAAACTCCCGGAACCTTTTGAACCATACCAGCTTCTTGAACCATCTGGACCTGTAACAACAAAATAAGTCGTAGTTCCTTCAATTTTTAATTCAATTTTGGTATTACTTTTAAATTCAGTTTCATAAGTTGACCCACTAGCCCAATATGTCCCTGTTTTTATTAAAAGACGCTGACCATCCAACGATAATTTATCATTATCATCAAAATCGACACCGTCTACAAAACCATCGATATCCCTACGAGTAGCAATACGGCTTATAGCCGAAATGCTGTTGATACTCCAGCCTTGTCCGGCAATACCGCCTCTAACTCCACTACTGTAAGTAAGATTGATAATTGGGGCAACACTTTTTATGCTTGGAGGAATCGCAATTGGCAAATTGTATGTTGCTGTCCCAGAGGCTGAAATTTGTAGCTCTCCCTTAGTATCAGTAAAATTTTGGGAGAAAGAAATATGTGTTATTAAAATGAGGATAAAAAAGTAAAATTGTTTCATATAAAACTTTATTGTTTGATGATTCTAATAGATTTTTGGTCTCCACTGCTATAATACAATACAACTAAATAAACTCCTCTAGGGTATTCCTGAAAAGGAATGTTTTGATTGTCATTTCTCAAAGCTAGCTGATAGTTTTTTAGCAATTGTCCTGTCAAAGAAAAAACCTGTATAGAAGTGATATAATTATTTTCCTGAAGTTGCCATTTGATATATAACTCTTCTTTTACAGGGTTAGGATAATATGAAATAACATCTTCAGGCGAAAATTTTAATAAATCTTCTTCTTTTAATGCTTCAATTTCTTTAATCTCTGTCTCTTGTTTTGCAGATGTAGAACAACCTGACAAACATAATTCTCTTAAAATTTGATTACCTGCCGGATCATAATTAAAAGTTAGTTTTGTTTGTGCTTTAATCAAAAAAGAAAATCCGAATACTAATATTACAATATAATATCTCATACATAATTCATTTTAAAAATAGTAATCTTATTGTTTTTTTAGTGACAACAATAGCTTGACCTGTGCTTTTAACTCTTCAATTTCTTTATTTTGCTGAATTAGATAAAGTGTTAGCTCTTCAATTTTTTCCTGTTGAATTTTTGCTATTTCACCAAGCGCTAAACCGTTTTCAGTAACTTCTTTTGCAGATGGAACATTTTGCAAATGGCCATTTTTAATAATATAAGCTTCAACTTCTTTTAAACTTGGTAATGCATAATTTGGATTAAAAACATAATCGGCCCAAGTGTTGTATACTTTTACTTCTTCCGCTCTAACTTTTCCTTTTACTGAAAGTCTGTAGGTATCTGCACCGTCTGTAAAGTTTGAAGTTCCGATCCCAATATTTGCATCGGTTAAAATATTACCTTCTATTTTTGCGCTTCCTGAAACTACAAATTTGTGTTCTGGTAAATAATTTCCCCAATTTCCAATAACCACTCTAGAATTTGGTTTAGGAAAATGCACATATACATTATCATTTCCATCATCATAAATTTTCATTATCTCTGCTTTGTTTTTGTCAGACATTAAAATTTGCGAAAAACCACCGGTTGCAGCAGAAAACCTAAATCTCTCATTATCAAGCCTATCATTAATAACTAAATATAAAATAGACTTAGCATCTAAATTTGATTGAGGAAAATCATAAAAACGGAGCATTCTAATATTTGAATTAGCATCTGTATTTAATGAACTTCCTCCGGAAAACACTAAACATTTAGCACTTCTCTCATCGTAAGAAGAGAAGATCGATCCATTTGGCATACTATTATTAAATATTCCTGCTTTAGCTTTAATATCTCCATTAACTTCTAATGTTGCTGTGGGATTAGTTGTTCCAATTCCTACGTTAGTATTTGAAGTCGGTGAGTTTGGCAAAATATTTCCGCCACCACCTGTGGAGGTGCTAATTTGCGCGTTTACTGTGAAAACAGCGATAAAAAAAATAAGCGAACAAGCATTTTTAGTAATTTTCATCATGTTAATTTTACAAATTAATTCTTTCAAATTTAACATAATAACTATTACATTAAAAAATGTAATAATTATTATTCAGAAATTTATTAACAAAGGAAGTGAAAAATTGAGAGTTGAATTTTGCGACGAATTAGGGGTTAGTTTAGACGTTTTTTTACTATCAAAACTAGAAATATATAGTCTTTTAAAAATTATTGTTAATAAGATTTTTTTTTTGCATTTTTTTAAAGTTCAAAAACACTTCTCCACCTCTCAATTAATTGCTGTAATTTTAATAACCGGTAGATGAACAAATAAATTACTAACCCAATTATAATTCTTAAGAATAATTCCAGTATTAAATTGATTTTAGATTATAGTATTGCTTTCTTCTTCTTGCATTAATACTTATCATAAGATCAAATAAAACAGGTATTTTAAAAACGATCACCAATAAAAGATATCTTAACCTCATTGACAATATTGCATAACCAAGAGTTAAAAAATAAAAAGAACTTTCTAATCTGTTTTTTTTAAAATCAGATAAGTAAAATATTACTTTTTCTTTATCAATCTCGGTTTCAAAATTATAAAATTGAAATCTGGAAGATAATTGTATATACCTCTTAAGTATTGAATATTGGGTATTTATGATCAGGCTTTTATCAAAATTATTATCTTTAACCAAACAAAAAAGTCTGAATAATGTATTTAAAGTGTAAAAGTTTTTAACCGTAAAAGTTTTAGTTATAGCATCCAAATTATCTTGCCTATAATAAAACATCCCTTCACAAAAAACAACTTTATTACTATTCAAAAATAGCTTTCGACTTATAAATTCGTCGGTATCAAAAGCATCTTCAAAAAAAAATTCGTTTCGTAACAAACTAGTTTTTGTTAATGGAAAACCGTGAATAGTCCAATCTAATGATGCTGTACAGGCTTCTTTTCCACTCAAAACAACAGCCCTATTGCCGTTCAAGCCAATTATTTTTTTATTATTTTTTTTGTTTTCAAAATAAAACTCCATATCCGGGACTATACTATCTGCGTTAGTGTCTTTTTGCTTTTTGACCATTTTTTCAATAAGATCTAGCGAAAAAATATCATCTTGAGAAGAATAGAATACATAATCACCCTTTATTTCGGACATGATAAAGTTCCACGAAGCAGAAACCATTCCTCCGTTTTTTTTTGTAAAAACTTTAAATCTATTGTCATTATTAGCAAATTCATTTAAAATATTTTTACTTCCATCAGTCGAAGAGTCATCGACCAACAAAACTTCTATATGGGTATAGGTTTGATTCTTAATCGAACTTAAAGTTTCGTTCAAGTATTTATCCCCATTATATACTGGCACAAAAATCGTTACTAGCAAATCTTGAATCATAATTCTAAAATAAATATTTTCTAAAATATACCATTAATACAATTAGATACAGTAAAGCCTCAAGACATTGAGCAATTAAAGCTCCTTGAAGACCAAAAGTTTTTATACAAAAAAGACTTGCAAAATATAAAAAAAGTATAGCTAAAACCTCAATAATTATATAGTGAAAAGTCCTTTTTTGTGCAATTAATAAAAACCCTAAAATCAACCCACAAATTCCAAAAACATCGCCAGTTAATTGCCAAAAAAACAATTCAGAAACAGGAAAAAATTCATCTGTAAATAATATTTTAACAATTATAAATCTTGAAAAAAAAATTAAAAACATACCTAAAATAAAAACAGGAAGAATGAATTTATAAAAACTCAAAATTATTTTTTTTGTTTCAATTATCGCATTTGCTTTTATTAATTGAGGATAAAAGTAAACACTTACAATTGTACTAACAAATAGTAAATATAAATTAGAGATTTTTGTAATAGCTTCCCAAAAACCGGTCTGATCCAATCCAACGTTATCTATCAAAAAAATTCTTGTTTTCAATTTAAAAATCGGACTTAATATTGTTGGTGGAAGAACCATTAGAGAAAAAGACGAAAAGTTTTTTAAAATTTTAAAATCAAATTCGTAAGACTTTATCCTAATAAAGCTTTTAATTTCTTCAGGTAAATAAAAGGACGTTACAAAAACTAAAACAAGAGGAACAAAAACAATAGAAAAAAACGCACCAATTGTTCTAAAATAAAATATCAGCACGAAAGAAAGTAACACGCATAAAATATTAGCAATAATATTGGCATAAATCACTTTGTTATACTTGCCTAATCCATTTAAAATAGACAAAAACAATATCGAAATGGCATTCCAAGGCAAAACTAATGCAACTACATTTAGAACAATTGCGTATTGTAAATTATTTCCAAAAATTTTATAGCAAAAATAATCTGAAAAGATAAAAATAAGAATACTTAGAAAAAAAGCCACTACTAAAAAACTGATCAATAGAGTAGAAATTATTTTTTTTAACTCCTTTTTATTATTTTCATTTTCACTTATATACTTTACAATACCGTTTTGAAATCCCAATGTAGAAACACCTTCAACCGAACTTATAAAATTACGCAAATTACCCATTAAAGCCATCCCACTTGGCCCCACAAAAACAGCTAGTAACTTTGAAGTAATCAGACCTGTTCCTAATTTTAACAATACGCTCAAACTATTTAAAGACGTAATTTTAAACAGATTAGTTTGCGTTATTTTTTTTATAAAGTCCAACTTAATATCTATTTAAAACTTCAATTACAAAACTAACTTCCCTTTCTGTCAAAACAGGACTAATCGGCAAACTCAAAACTTCATTATGAATCTTCTCTGTAATTGGAAAAGATAAATTGTTCCATTCCGGAAATGCTTTTTGTTTATGTGGAGGAATTGGATAATGAATTACGGTCTGAATATTATTCTGCGTTAAATATTCCTGCAATTCTTCTCTGTTTTCAGTTCGAATAACAAACAAATGAAACACGTGATTTTCTGAAAAATCCCAAAAAGGCAGGATAATTTTTTCGTTTTTAATTTCAGCTAAATAACGCTTTGCAATCTTTCGGCGTTTATCGTTATCAGCATTTAAATTGGGCAATTTTAAATTTAAAAATGAAGCCTGAATCTCGTCTAATCTTGAATTTACACCAATATATTCGTTGTAATATTTTTTTTCAGAACCATAATTTCGAAGCGAAAAAAGCACTTTTGCCAATTCTGAATCGTTGGTTGTGATTGCTCCTCCATCGCCTAGACAACCTAAGTTTTTCCCTGGATAAAAACTATATGCTTTTGCACCTGATGACTCTTCTCCCGAAGCTTCGGGATCGCTCAGCGTAAAATTCGATGCATTTGGGATTTGGTCCCGATGCTTCGGGATAAAATTATTGGAATTTGCAGCCGCTCCATGAGATTGCGCTGCATCTTCTATTATTAAAAGATTATTTTGGTCTGCAATTCTATTTATTTCAGCCATTTCAGCCAATTGTCCGTATAAATGAACAACCAGAATTGCTTTTGTTTTTGAAGTGATTTTTTCCCTAATCAAATCAGGATTGATGTTGTAGGTTTCTAATTTTGGCTCAACCAAAACCGGAACTAAATCTGTCTGCAAAATCGCCAAAACACTTGCAATATAAGTATTTGCAGGAACAATAACTTCGTCTCCTTTTTGCAATTTCCCTAATTGAATATAACCTTTAAAAATTAAAACTAAAGCATCAAAACCATTCCCAACTCCTATACAATATTGGGTTTGGCAATATTCGGCGAAAGCTTTCTCAAATGTTTCAACTTCTTTTCCTAAAATATACCAGCCATTACTTAAAATTGATTTCAGTTTTTCCTGAAAAGCAGCTTCGTATGGTTCGTTTACTTTTTTAAGATCAAGAAATGGTATCATTCTATTTTTAATTGGTTAAACAAAAATACCATTTAACTTATTATAATTTGAAGTTTCAACTTCGTAAAAATCATGAATTATTGTACTTGCGCCAAAACTTTCTTTCCAGTATGATAATCCTTCATTGAGGTTTTTTCCTTGATTTTCATTTGAAATTCCAAAATCAAAAAAACGTTTTTCAGCAAATCTTTCTTTTATCAAATATTGAAACAAAAAATCTAAACTTCCCAAATTTTCCTGCTTTTCATTTTTTGAGATATATTGACAATGTGCAACGGTTTTAGTTTCAAAGATAGTTGTTCCGGCCACAATTTTATCTTCTGAATAAACATTAAACTGATGAATATTTTGAGGAAAAAGAGCTTTTAAAGAATTCATTTCTTCTATCGAATGAACAGGTTTTGCATCATGTTTTGCTTTTAAATTTGGAATTAAAACTTCATTCCAAAATAATTCAAAATCATTTTCTTCCTTAATAATTAACTGATTTGAAACTGCTTTTTGAATACCTCTCTTACGTATTTTTGAAATTTTATTTTCTTGTAATAAATCAATAACCGAAAGTGAATCGCGTCGTATTAATTTGGCTTCTGCCAAAAACAAACTGTATAAAATTTCATCAGCAGGTTTAAGATGATAAATAGACGGAAGTGTTTTTAAATGTAATTTTTGAATCTTATTTTCACTCAAAAAAAACAAAATATCATGAAAAATTTCGATTACCGAGGCTTGTTTTGTTTCTTCTTTATAAACCAAACCTCCATAAGTTAATCCCTGATGTGAGTACACAAAATTTTCTTTTATGTTGGCTGGCAAAACAGCTTTTAATTTTTCATCTTCAAAAACTAAAAGCGAAAAATCTTCAAAACGATCTTGATGGTATTCCATAAAATTACGATGAAATAAAAACGTTGCATTTTTGGCCTGAGCAATAAACTCATTCCAGGTATTGCAATCGTTTTGTTCGTATTTCTTTATGGTATATGTCGCCAATATTTTTTCTTTTTGCTACTAATTTGCTTCGCCTGTTTGCTATCGCTCGGGTCACAAATTAACTCGAATTAATTTGTGAAGATTCGTGAAATTTGTGGCATGTTTTTTCTTATTTATGATCAAATGCTGGTAAATACCATTTGAATTTTACAGCCATTAATCGTACCGTAATAATCACAACCGAAGTTACAAGATATAAAACATCATCTTCCAAATTCAGTTTTCTTAATCCAAAAAATACTATTCCTCCAAAAATACAAATCGTTGCATAAATTTCCCTTCTAAAAATAGTTGGAATTTCTGTACACAAAATATCTCTTATTACACCGCCAAAACAAGCTGTCATTGTTCCTAAAGCGATACAAATTACAGGATGCAAACCTGTCATAATTCCTCTTTCAAGGCCAATTAAAGTAAAAACGCCAAGACCAATTGTATCAAATAAAAATAAGGAAGTACGCAGTTTATCAAACTTTTTTCTAAAAAGAATCGCAAGACCAAAACCTAAAATAATCACGTAAACATATTGCAAATTCAGCATCCAGCCTACCGGCGTTCTTCCTATTAAAACATCACGAAGCGTTCCGCCGCCAACTGCTGTCACAAAAGCAATAATAAAAACACCAAACGGATCCAGTTTTTTATGCATTGCCGTTAAAGCACCAGACATGGCAAAGGCCATTGTACCAATAATATCTAATAAATGAAACATTCTTTTTTGAGGTTCAAAGGTTCAGAGGCGCAAAGGTACAAAGGTTTTCTTTAGTTTAAGAACATAGAGAAACAATGGTTAAAAGGACATTATTCCTGCTTCTTAAATCTTGCTTCTTTTTTTATCCAAAATTCTATTTTTTCACGTAAATCGGACTTCTTTTTAATAAATAAGAAACTGAATCTATCCAGCTGTCTTTTAGTTTAAGGAAAGGCTGACGCGTTTGTGAGTATATTTTCGTACCGTTTTTGTACATATCAAAATACACGTTGTAGTAATAATACATTTGTGTATTGGCAGTTGTAGTCGAATAATCTGTAGACTTGACTTTTTTATCATTGTTGCTGACCGTTGTACTTCCGCTTCCGTAAGTCGAAGCTGTTGAGCTAGATGACATTGTGTACGAGATTTTCGCCGCCACTATATTGTCGACACCCAGAATTTTTTGAAGATCTTCAATTGGTGTTTCATCAATATTATTATGATCAATTCCGGCTTTGTGCAATAAACTATTCGTCGTTCTTAAATCCTGAACAGTCAGTGGAAAAATATTGGCTGACTTGTCTAATAACTTATTGTACATATCGTTTTGGGCAAATTTCGCCATATCTTCAGAGCTTTGTTGGGTATCTGAATTTATATACGGAATTGGTAAAACTGCAATTGTATTGGGTTTAATTTCCTGAACAGCAATATTTTGATTTGAAGATGTTTGAGTAGTATTTTCAGGCGTTACATCAAAAGTTTGAGAACGACCGCTGGTAAATTCAATTCTGGCAATTTGAGAAACATCAAGCGAAATTTGTACTGTTTCTCCCGGCAAAGAATATTCTACGGTTTTATCGGATATTTTTGCAATTGTGCATTCTATTATCTGATAATCTCTTTTTATAATTTTATCCAGTTTTTTTGTTCCTTGTGCAAAATTAACAAACGGAATAAGCAACAGAACTATAATTGTCAAAGCTTTTTGTAATTTCATAGTATTTCTAATTTAAGTCAAATAATAAAATATTAATGTTTTACTTACAAACAAAGTTAAGAAAACTTCCTACTTAAATCATTTAAATTAAATTACTTAATTACATATTTTGTGTATAAAAATTATAATCTTTTAAAATTGTACGAAGAAAATCTTTCGAATTTCCTGATTGGTTTTTGATTCCCGTTACACTTTCAATTTTAGAAACCAGTTTAACAATTGTTTCGTAATCATCTTTAAGATCTGCTTTTAAAAATGTTTCTTTAATGATTCTCATATCATTATCAGTCAATTTTATAACCAAAGGATACGTTGGCACATAAGCCTCACCTATTTCTTCGAGAATGGTATGACTAATATTAATTTTATTTTTTAAAGTAATAACGGCCGTACCCGCAACCATATCTCCTAAACGCTGTCCTTTTTTACTTATTATGACAGTTACCAAAGCAATAATTCCAAAAAACAGACTTAGATCGATAAGCCTAAAAAACCAGCGCATTAAATAATCACCAAAACCTGCCTGATAACCATCAATTTTAACGACTTTTATCTTGACTATTTTTTTACCAATGGTTTGTCCTTCAAAAATGCTTTCTAAAGTGATCGAATAAATGATAACAGGAAAATATAAAAGTAAAAGAATGGTCATTCTGGACCATGAATCTAAACTATCCAACAATCTGTCTAATTGAAGCCAGTAAAAAACGATGCTCCAAATCACGATTACATAAGCTATTTTAATACCAAAATCAATGAAATGAGACCCTATTCGCTCGCCCGCTGATGCTGCTTTAAAATTTATTTTAACATTTTGTGTTGTATTTATTGATAATTCTGACATATTTTATATTTTAGCCTACAATGAGAGAAGTCGCCTTCATAAAACAAAATAAAGAAAAATGGCTGGAATTTGAGCTAGCTATTTTTGGTAAAGCTAAAAAAAATCCTGATGAGTTAGCTAATTTGTACATTCAAATGATGAATGACTTATCGTATGCCCAAACTTATTATCCAAAAAGCAAAACCGTAATTTACTTAAATCATCTTGCTTCGCAGATTTACCAGAAGATTTACAAAACCAAACGATCCGAAAAAAACAGATTTGTTGAGTTTTTTAAAACCGAAGTCCCGCTTTTGGTGTACGATTACAGAAGATATTTAATGTATGCTTTTGTTCTGTTTTTTATAACAGTTGGTATTGGTGTGATTTCAGCACGATACGATCAAAATTTCGTTCGCTTAATTTTAGGTGATGGATATGTAAACATGACTTTGGAAAACATCAAAAAAGGAGATCCAATGGCCGTTTATGGTTCCGGAAGCAATTGGGGAAGTTTTGTTGGCATTACCATGAACAACTTATATGTGGGCGCAAAATGCTACATTTATGGTATTTTTGGTGGTCTGGGAACTTTTTATATTTCCCTGCAAAACTGTATTATGCTGGGTGCTTTTCAATATTTTTTTTACGACCAGAATGTTTTCTGGAAAAGCGTTCGCGGAATCTGGATTCACGGTTCTATGGAAATTTTTGCCATCGTTATCGAAACAGCTGCCGGATTTATTTTAGGAGCTTCCATCCTTTTTCCAAAAACTTTTTCGAGAATCAATTCATTTAAAATAGGTTTCAAAAACAGTTTCAAAATATTCCTGAGCACATTTCCATTCACGATTAGTGCCGGATTTCTTGAAGGTTTTATTACCCGATATTCTATTGATATGCCCAATTGGTTAAGCAGTTTAATCATTCTGGTTACACTTGGCATCATCTCATTTTATTATTTGGTTTATCCTTTTATTGTATACAAAAAAACACAACCGCTATCTGCCAAATTGAATTAATAAGGAACCAGTAATGAACAAATTTTTCTTCGTTTTATCTTTTCTATTTTATTGCAGCATTTCGCAGGCGCAGGATTCTTCGGCTACGGTTGATCCGCCAAAAGTCGAATCTGTAAAATATACCGAAAAAGATATTCATCTAGATTCAGATACTATTGAAGCAAAAAACTTCAAACAAGATTTCAAAAAAAAATACAAAGACGCTGATTTCGTTTACGAATATAAAGCACCCGAAAAAGGCGCCTGGGATTATTTTAAAGAATGGCTCGCCAGTATTTTCAGAAGATTATTCACTTTTAGCAATCCGGAAGCATCGTTAAATTTTGTTGCTATTTTATTAAAAGTCATCGCCGCTTTAGTTATCATTTTTGTAATCTATTTGATTGTAAAAGCAATAATAGCCAAAGAAGGGCAATGGATTTTTGGAAAAAATGCACACAAAAAAACAATCTATTATTCTGATATCGAAAAGAATATTCATCTTCTTGATTTCGAAAAATTAATTAAAGAAAGTATTGCAGCCGGAGAAAAAAGAATCGCCGTCCGCTATTATTATCTTTGGCTTTTAAAAGTCATGGCGCAAAATCATTATATAGAATGGGATATCGAAAAAACAAATTCTGATTATTTGTACGAGCTTCAAAAACCCGTACACAGAGAAGAATTCATGTATTTATCTTATTTATACAACCATATTTGGTATGGCGAATTTGAAATCGATGAAAACACTTTTATAAAAGCCGAAAGCCGATTTAAGAAATCTTTAAAAACATTTAGCAATGAGTAAATCCATTAAAATTTATATTGCTATTTTGATTTTAGTTTTCGTCATCATTTTAATAGCAGATCACGATAAGCAAAAACCAATCGATTGGCGACCAACCTATTCTGTCAATGATAAAATTCCGTTTGGATTGTATGTTTTTGACAAAGAAATAAATGGTCTTTTAAAAAATCAGAAAATTGAAAGAGTTTCTGCCGTAACACCTTATGAATTTTTAGATTCAAAATATGTTCCTGATACAACTGCAGGAAAATACAAAATAAAAGGTACGTTTTTTAATATTTCAGAATACAGTCAAATTGACGATCAGTCAATTACAGAACTTTTTTATTTTGTTTCACACGGAAATAATGCTTTTTTGAGCATGAAAAATTTCCCGAAATCATTATTAGACAGTCTGAAAATTGAAATCAACACCAGTTTTCCAAACGAAAAAATGAATTCGGTTTGGATGGCTAATAAAAAACTAAATCCGAAAAAATATACGATAGGAGAAGAAGAAATTGGAAACTATTATTTTTCGAAAATTGATACTCTGATGACAACCGTTTTAGGATATCAGGGAAATAAAAATAAAAAACAAATTGATTTTATAAAAGTGCCTTATATCAATGGTTATTTTTACTTGCACACAAAACCTGTGGCTTTTACTAATTATCATTTATTAAAAAAAGACCACTATAAGTATGCAGAAAGTGTACTTTCGTATGTTCCAAAAGGAAATGTTTACTGGTACACAAAAGGGCAAAATAATGAATCGATTTCAGATTCGCCTTTGCGTTATATTATGAGCCAGCCGGCATTAAAATGGGCCTGGTATTTATTTTTAATCGGAATTTTGATTTTTATTATTTTTAATGCCAAACGAAAACAAAGAATTGTTCCGATAGTAAAACCATTGCCTAATTTAACGCTTGATTTTACAAAAACCATCGGGAATTTATATTACCAGGAAGGCGATCACGACAATATAATCGATAAAAAAATCATTTATTTCCTCGAAAGAATTCGAAATGAATATCTAATCGATACAACAAAACTAGATGACGATTTCATTAATAAATTGCATCATAAATCAGGAAAAGATGAAAATAATATTCGCGAATTGGTGTTTTTAATCAACGAACATCGAAAAAGTTATCACGGAAGTCTCGAGGAAGATTTAATCAGAATTAATAATGCAATCGAGAAAGTTTTACATTAAATAAAAAAATATTTTGCCACAGATTTAAGGATTAAAATGATTTTAAAATCTGTGAAATCATTTAATCTGTGGCAAAAAAAATAAACCCAAAAGAAAAAGACCAAAACATGGACGATTTTAATACACCTGAAACAGAAATCACAAACGAAAACGTGAATTTTGAAACAAGAATAAACCTTGCTCCACTTTTAGAGCACGTTAACAGTATCAAAAAAGAACTGGAAACCGTTATTGTGGGTCAGCATAAAATGATCGACCAGCTTTTGGTTGCCATTTTATCAAACGGACACGTTTTACTTGAAGGTGTTCCGGGAGTTGCCAAAACGATTACAGCAAAATTATTATCAAAAACATTAAATATCGGTTTTAGCCGAATTCAGTTTACACCGGATTTAATGCCTTCTGATATTTTGGGAACTTCGATTTTCAACTTAAAAAGTTCAGAATTTGAGTTCAAACAAGGACCAATTTTTTCGAATCTAATTTTAATTGACGAGATCAACCGCGCGCCTGCCAAAACCCAAGCCGCCCTTTTTGAAGTAATGGAAGAGCGCCAGATTACAATTGACGGTTCTGCATATCAGCTGGAAACCCCGTTTTTGGTAATTGCTACACAAAACCCAATTGAGCAGGAAGGAACGTATCGTTTGCCGGAAGCGCAATTAGATCGTTTTTTATTCAAAATAACGATTGATTATCCAAAACTGGACGAAGAAATCCTGATCATTCAAAGAGAGCATTTATTGCAGGATCATGGAAAATTAGAGGCGATAAAAACCATACTTTCAGCACAGGAAATAAAAGGATATCAGGCTTTAATCAAACAAATCAGGGTAGAACAAAATCTGTTGGAATATATTGCAAGAATTGTGGTAAACACCAGAGAAAATGCCTTTTTATATTTAGGAGCTTCGCCTCGTGCATCGATCGCAATTTTAAACGCTGCCAAAGGTTTTGCGGCTATTCGTGGTCGTGATTTTGTAACTCCCGAAGATATTAAAGAAGCTTCAACTCCGGTTTTACAACACCGCGTTATTGTAGCTCCCGAGCGTGAAATGGAAGGAATTACAAGTGCTGAAATTATCAAGCAAATTATTGAAACTGTAGAAATTCCACGATAGTTCTCATTCCTGCAAGGTTTTCAAAACCTTGTAGGTATTTAATTATCCGGAATAAATAATAATGAACACCTACAAGGTTTTGAAAACCTTGCAGGAGAACTTAAAATCTGAAAAATGAGATTAAATAAACTGTTTTTTTTACCCTTATTTGTAATTTTATTTTTCGTATTTCAGCCTATCAAAGCTGCTGAAAACACAAATATGTCTGTCTATTTCGAAAGTGATAAACAACAAATCGAAACCTTAATAAGAAAAGCTTATGAATGGATTGAGACTAAAAAAACACAAAATGATTTTGATGTGGTTGCCAACAAAAAAGGCGATAAATATGTTGCTTTAAATGTAAAAACACATAACAAAATAGTCGAAGAACTTAAAAAATCGAACTTTTTTGCGCAGCAGTTTATCGACAATTATAATAAAATTGGGTTAAAAATTGGTGACAATCTTAAAACCAATAAAGCTGAATATTTTGTGGGCGAACTTCCACCCTATGGTAATGACAGTAATCCGTGGTGTGATTGTCAGGATAATCCAGAGAAGTTTTGGAAAACCCTGAAAGTAAACAACCTAAAAATTGAAAATAATAAAGCTACTTTTTTCTGGACGTGGACAGAATGGAAAGAAACTCCTAAATATAAAGTAACGGCAGTTAAGGAAAATGGAATCTGGAAAATAGCTGTTTTAGATGGTTTCGGTTATTCTAGTTTCACTAAAATACAGGAATAAAATTAAATTTTAAATTCTTTTAAATTGAAATTCATAAAAAGTCTATATCTCAACAACTTCTTTTTCTATGTGCTTTTGGGCATTATAGGATTGTTTGTTTGTGCTTTTATTTTTCCGAATTTATACAACGGAGTCTGGTTTATTATTTTGGTATTAATCACTTTTCTGGCACTTGATCTTTTAATTTTATATCTGGCTAAAACCGGAATTGAAGCTTCAAGAGAAACTCCTGAAAAACTTTCGAACGGAGATTTAAATCCTGTTAGTATTTCGATCAAAAACCATTATACTTTTCCAATTTCGATTAAAATTATTGACGAAATTCCGTTTCAGTTTCAGGTACGCGATTTCAAAATAATTAGAAATATAAAAGCTTCCGGTCAGGATAAAATTGGATACGATTTGCGCCCGACAGAACGTGGTGAATATTACTTTGGAAATTTAAACATCTATGTTTCTTCGCCTTTAAAACTGATTTCAAGACGATTTACTTTTGATAAAGATAAAATGGTGCCAACGTATCCATCTTATATTCAGTTAAGAAAATACGATTTACTGGCTTTTTCGAATAATTTATACCAATACGGAATCAAGAAAATTCGCCGAATTGGTCACACAATGGAATTTGAGCAAATTAAAGAATATGTTCAGGGCGATGATCTTCGAACTTTAAACTGGAAAGCCACAGCGAAGAAAAATGCCTTGATGGTGAACCAGTTTCAGGACGAAAAATCACAATCGGTTTATTTGGCGATTGATAAAGGCCGCGTGATGCAAATGCCTTTTAATGGTTTGAGTTTGCTTGATTATGCGATAAACTCGACGTTGGTTCTGGCAAATGTGATTCTGAAAAAACAAGACAAAGCCGGAATTTTTGCTTTCTCGAAAAAAGTCGAAAACAGAGTTTTTGCCGAAAAAAGAGGTTCGCAAATGCAAAAAATCCTCGAAACTTTATACAACATCAAAACAGATTTTTTTGAAAGTGATTACAGCCGTTTGTATGTTGATATCAAAAAGAATATCAACCAAAGAAGTTTGATTATTCTATACACCAATTTTGAAACAATGGACGGTTTAAACCGCCAAATGCCCTACTTAAAGGGAATTGCAAAAAGTCATTTATTGGTTGTTGTTTTCTTTAGCAATACGGAATTAAACGAAATCATCAATAAAAAAACCGACACAATTCAGGAAGTTTACGACAAAGTAATTGCTGAAAAATTTATGTTCGAAAAGCGCTTAATCGCCAATGAATTGAAGAAATACGGAATTCATTCGGTTTTAACGCAGCCTGAGAATTTAACTTTGGATGCAATTAATAAATATTTGGAAATTAAAGCGAGAGGGATTTTGTAAAGATGTGAAATGTATGTTGTGAAAATGTAAAATGAGTATTACTAAGTTGTGAATTTCATAATCTAAATGTAATAATAAGCAAAAATCTTTGAATCTTTGTTTCTCTGAACATTCATAACTCAAAACATATGAAAAAAGCATTTTCTATTCTCATCATTTTATTTGGCTTTTTATCGCACGCACAAAAAACAGAAAACATCATTATTATTACCACAGATGGTTTTAGATGGCAGGAAGTTTTTAAAGGAATGGATGCTGAAATTGCCAATGATAAAAGATTCAATCAGGACGACAGTACTTACATTTATAAAAAATATGGAAGTACAGATTTTAAAGAACGCCGTCAGAAAATAATGCCTTTTTTATGGTCTGAAATTGCTGTGAAAGGTCAAATTTACGGCAATCGTGATCTGGGAAATAAAGTTGATGTTACAAATCCATATTGGTTTAGTTATCCGGGATATAGCGAAATATTTACGGGAAATGTAGATATTGCAGTCAATTCCAACGATTACAAACCAAATCCGAATGTGAATGTTTTGGAGTTTTTAAATCAACAATCTAAAATTAAAGGAAAAGTTGCAGCTTTTGGAGCCTGGGATGCTTTTGATCGCATTTTGAATGAAAAAAGAAGTGGTTTTCCTGTAATTTCTGCATTTGATAAAGTGGGTGGAAATAAGCCAACTGAAAATCAAAAATTACTAAATGAAATGCGCGACAATTCGTTTAAGCCCTTTCATGAAGATGAATGCCTGGACGTTTTTACACATTATGAAGCGTTGAACGAACTCAAAACCAATAAACCAAAAGTACTTTATATTTCCTATGGTGAAACCGATGAATGGGCACATCACGGACATTACAGATCGTATCTCGACGCTGCAAACCAAGTGGATAAATGGATTAAGGAAATCTGGACTTTTATACAAAACGATCCGCAATATAAAAATAAAACGACTTTACTAATCACTGTAGATCACGGTCGTGGCGACAAAGTAAAATCTGAATGGACAAGTCATGGAGATAAAATTGCGGGCGCCTCTCAAATTTGGTTTGCGGCAATTGGTCCTGAAATTGCTCCAAAAGGCGAAATTAAAACAGATTCTCAATTCTACCAAAAACAATTTGCGCAGACTATTGCAAAAATTATGGGCTATACTTTTACAGCAGAACATCCTGTAGCAAAAGAGATTTCAGAAGTATTTGATAAATGATTTTTTCGCCACAAATTCACGAATTTTTATTAATAGAAAGCAAATAATTCGTGAATTCGTGGCTATTTTTTTAGTTAAGGTATTAAACACCTACAAGGTTTCGAAAACCTTGCAGGAAGAAAAAAACCTCTGTACCTTTGCCCCTTTGCAACTTTGAGCCTTAAAAAAAATGAAACAAATCACATCAATTCAAAATCCGTATATAAAATCACTCGTTTTACTGCAGGAAAAAGCAAAAGCCCGCAAACAAACCGGAACTTTTTTGATTGAAGGATTACGTGAAATTTCATTAGCTATAAAAGGCGGTTACGAAATAGAAACGGTTTTATTTTTACCGGAATTAGTTTCAGAAATTGAAATTAATAAATTGGTGAATTCACCAATTCAAATGATAGAAATCAATAAAGAAGTCTATCAAAAACTGGCTTACCGTGATACTACCGAAGGTGTTTTGGCAATAGCCAAAACCAAATCAATGCAGTTATCAGATTTAAAATTATCAGCAAATCCATTAATTTTAGTGGCTGAAGCACCAGAAAAACCTGGAAATATTGGCGCACTTTTACGTACTGCTGATGCTGCAAATCTGGATGCTGTTTTGATTGCAAACCCAAAAAGCGATTTATACAATCCGAATATTGTGCGTTCAAGCGTTGGCTGTTTGTTTACCAACCAAATTGCAACGGGAACTACAGCTGAAATTATTGCTTTTTTAAAAGAAAAAAAGATTGATTTTTACTGCGCCACTTTACAAAATTCAACATCTTATCACACTCAAAATTTCACAACTCCAACCGCTTTAGTTGTAGGTACCGAAGCAACCGGATTAACGCAGGAATGGCGTGATGCCGCTACACAAAACATCATTATCCCGATGCAGGGAGAAATCGACAGCATGAATGTTTCTGTTGCTGCTGCTATTTTAATTTTTGAAGCGAAACGTCAGAGAGGGTTTTAGATTTTAGAATGAGTTGAATTGAAGTCCTTTAATGTGCTAAAAATCTAAAATCTAATATCATAAATCTACACTCCATTCCCTTGTGTATGTTGGAACTTATTCTTATTTTTAGTACTTGAACTATGCCGTTATGATAGAAATAGATATTGAAAAAGAAAACAAAGCAATTGCGCAGGAATACAAAGAATTACTCCGAATTAGCTACCAAACTTTAAGCCCAACTGACAAAAAACTTATTCGAAAAGCTTTTGACGTTGCAGTTGATGCGCATAAAGAGCAGCGTCGTAAATCTGGAGAAGCGTATATCTTTCATCCTATTGCAGTTGCAAAAATTGTTGCCTCAGAAATTGGTCTGGGAGCGACCTCTATTGCTGCGGCTTTATTGCATGATGTTGTTGAAGATACACCCATGACGGTTGAAGATATTGAACGTTTATTCAACCCAAAAGTGGCACAATTGGTTGAAGGTCTGACTAAAATTTCGATGGTTCAAAAGGATTTGAATGCGTCGATGCAGGCCGAAAATTTCAGAAAAATGATTCTGACTTTGAACGATGATGTGCGTGTTATCCTAATCAAATTGGCCGACCGTTTGCACAATATGCAAACCATGGATTCAATGGCGGAATACAAACAAACCAAAATAGCTTCTGAAACTTTATATATTTATGCCCCTCTCGCCCATCGTTTGGGACTTTACAATATTAAAACCAAGCTGGAAGATCTTGGCTTAAAATACACTGAACCTGCCGTTTATGATGATATCGTAAGCAAAATCAGGGAAACAAAAGAAGAACAGGATGCTTATATCAAGGATATTTCGGATGTTTTGAAAAAATCTTTGGATAAGGAAGAGATTGATTATATCATAAAAGGCCGTCCGAAATCTATTTATTCTATTCGTAGAAAAATGCGCGCTCAAAATGTAAGTTTTGATGAAGTGTATGACAAATTTGCCCTTAGAATTGTCTATAAAGCAGATCCGCATGACGAAAAATTTGTGGCCTGGAAAATTTATTCGATCGTAACAGATCATTACAGACCGAGTCCGAGCCGTTTACGCGACTGGATTTCATCTCCAAAATCAACCGGTTACGAAGCTTTGCACATTACCGTTATGGGGCCAAAAGGCCGTTGGGTAGAAGTTCAGGTTCGAAGTGAGCGTATGGATGAAATTGCAGAAAAAGGTTACGCTGCACATTATAAATACAAAAACGGAGCAACCGAAGAAAGCGGTTTAGATGTTTGGCTGAATTTACTTCGCGAGGCTCTTGAAAATCAGGAAACGAATGCGGTAGATTTTGTTGAAGATTTTAAAATGAATTTATATTCAAAAGAAATCTTCGTCTTTACACCAAAAGGAGAAATTAAGTCATTGCCAAAAGGGGCAACTTCGCTGGATTTTGCGTTTAGCATTCACTCTGAAATTGGAATTAAAACCAGAGGAACGCGTGTAAACGGACGATTGGTTCCCTTAAATCATGAACTTAAAAGTGGTGATCAGGTTGAAGTTATTACTTCGGCCAACCAAAAACCAACTGTAAACTGGCTGGAATATGTTACAACTTCGAGAGCAAAAAATAAGATTAAAAACGTTCTTAACGAGAATACTAAAAAAATTGCCGAAGAAGGAAAAGAACTGCTTACCCGAAAACTTAAACATCTAAAAATAACAATCAGTGAACAGGTTATCAATGAATTGGTAAACTTTTTCAAGCTAAAAACAAGTTTAGATTTATTTTACAGAGTTGGAATTGGCGCTATCGAAAATCAGCAATTAAAAGATTACGCAGCCCAAAAAGGCAATACGATTATCAATTTCTTTAAAAATAAAATTAAGCGAAATAAAGATACAACTGCCGCAGAAGACATTCATAAACCGGTGATTAGCAGTAATTATGACATGCTGGTTTTTGGAACCGAACATGACAAACTTGATTACAAACTTTCGCAATGCTGTAACCCAATTCCGGGTGATGATGTTTTTGGATTTGTAACCATCAATGAAGGAATAAAAGTGCATAAAAAAGATTGTCCGAATGCTATTGGAATGCAATCTAATTATGCATATCGCATTATGAGTGCCAAATGGATTGACTCTTCTCAGGAAGAATTCAAAGCCATTATCAACATTACAGGAATGGATGTTTTGGGACTTACAAATCAGTTAACAAAAGTGATTTCGAACAATATGAGCGTTAATATTCAAAGTATTTCACTGAGTACTGACGCGGGAATCTTTCATGGTCAGATTGCGGTTATTGTGAAAAATAATACTATTTTGAAGAAAATGATCAACGCAATTAAAAAAGTAGACGGAGTTGACAAAGTCACTCGCGAATACAGAACATAGCTTTATTCTTTAAAAAATGATTATGAAAACAGATTCTTTAGAAATTCCGAAATTAAATTTTGATGAAAATGGCGAACTTATAATTGTCGCTTCTGAATCTTCTTCCAAAGATGATTTTGATTTTTTTCAGGGAAAATCTGTTATTCGAAATAAAAAATTAAAAAAAAGATTCGCGAATTCTAACGAATGGATTGAATTTCCATCAACTCAGGAAATGTACAAGATTTTAAACGGAATTGGAAATATCGATAATTTCCTTGCCACTTTTGACGGAGAACCTTTTGAAGGAATGACGGTTCGCCTTTTTAATCCAAAAACAAAATTGTGGAGTATTTATTGGGCAGATTCGACTTCGGGAACTTTGGATAAACCGGTTGTAGGTTCTTTTGAAAATAAAATAGGGCATTTTTTTTCGAAAGATGTATTCGAAGGGAAAAATGTAATTCAGGTATTTCGATGGGATGCACGAGATGAAAACAATCCGGTTTGGAGTCAGGCAATGTCTGATGACAAAGGAAAAACCTGGGAATGGAACTGGTTCATGTATATGTCCAAAACCAACTAAAAATTTGTTAGTTTTATCATAAATAAAAATAATTATGTTAATTAAGTTCTTGTGAACTTTCTAAAATTTATCGTTGTAAAACCTTGTATTTAATGTGATATTCATAATCGAATATAGATTTGAACGTTAAACTTTAAACCCGAAACTTTTATTCATTAAAAATAAAAAATTATCTTTGCCGGATATGACACTCATTTCAACTGACAACACTAGAAATCAAGAAATTGTAAAAAACGTTTTTACAATGTATCTTGAACAAAAAGGGCATCGCAAAACTCCTGAGCGCTATGCTATACTTCAGGAAATTTACGATAGCGAAGAGCATTTTGATATAGAAAATCTTTATATCAAAATGAAAAACAAAAACTATCGTGTGAGTAGAGCAACTTTATACAACACGATTGAGTTATTGTTAGACTGCGCATTGGTTAGAAAACATCAATTTGGACAAAATCAGGCTTACTACGAAAAATCATATTTCGACAAACAGCACGATCATATTATCATGACTGATTCTGGCGAAGTAATTGAATTTTGTGATCCAAGAATTCAAACCATCAAAAAAACAATCGAAGAAATATTTGATATCGAAATCACGAATCATTCACTTTATTTCTACGGAAACAAAAAACAAAAACAATAATCCGGAAAGGAATTATTCAAAAAATAAAAAAAAAGAAAATTAACTACATTAATCAGTAGGGCGACTTAGATTGCCTCAACGCAAATTAAAACAGAATGACCGTAGATTTATTACTAGGATTACAATGGGGAGATGAAGGTAAAGGAAAAATTGTTGACGTTCTTACCTCAAATTATGATATTATTGCACGTTTTCAAGGAGGACCAAACGCAGGACATACATTAGAATTTGACGGAATTAAGCACGTTTTAAGAACCATTCCTTCTGGAATTTTTCATAAAAATTCAGTAAATATCATCGGAAACGGGGTTGTAATTGATCCTGTAGTTTTTCAAAAAGAAATTGAAGGTTTAGAGAAATTTAACCTTGACATCAAAAACAAATTGATCATTTCAAGAAAAGCGCATTTAATTTTACCAACGCACCGTTTATTAGATGCAGCATCTGAGGCATCAAAAGGAAAAGCAAAAATTGGTTCTACATTAAAAGGAATTGGCCCAACTTATATGGACAAAACCGGTAGAAACGGTTTGCGTGTTGGAGATATTGAATTAGAAGATTTTAAAGAGCGTTACAGAGCTTTGGCTGACAAACATGAGGCAATGATTGCTTTTTATGATGTAGCGATTCAATATAACTTAGCTGAACTTGAAAAAGAGTTTTTTGAAGCTATTGAAGAATTAAAAAAATTAGATTTTATTGACAGTGAAGAATATATGTACCAGGCTCAAAAAGCAGGTAAATCTATTTTATGCGAGGGAGCTCAGGGATCTTTATTAGATGTTGATTTTGGAACTTATCCTTTTGTAACATCTTCAAATACTACTGCTGCCGGAGCTTGTACTGGTTTAGGAATTGCTCCTAACAAAATCAAAGAAGTTTACGGAATTTTTAAAGCTTACGTAACACGTGTTGGTAGCGGACCATTCCCTACTGAGCTTTTTGACGAAGTTGGTGCAACAATGGCAAGAGTTGGTAACGAATTTGGATCTGTTACAGGAAGACAAAGACGTTGCGGATGGTTAGACTTAGTGGCTTTAAAATATGCTGTTCAGGTAAATGGAGTTACGCAATTGATGATGATGAAAGGTGATGTACTTTCTGGTTTGGAAACTTTAAAAGTTTGTACTGAATACAACTATAAAGGACAAATCATTTCTCACTTTCCTTACAACATCGAGCCTGAAAATGTTACTCCGATTTATAAAGAGTTTAAAGGATGGCAAGCTGATTTAACAGGATTGACTACTTATGATCAATTACCAATCGAGCTAAAAGAATATATCGAGTTTATTGAAGCAGAAGTTGGTGTACCAATCAAGATTGTATCTGTTGGACCAGACAGAAAGCAAACAATAACAAAATAATACATCTAAACGCTCTGATAACCAGAGCGTTTTTTTATACAAAACATTTCACACATGAAAAATCCAGAAATTAAAATTACTGAAACTAAGTTATTATCAGACAATTGGTATGTATTAAACAAAGTAACTTTTGATTATCAAAAGAAAGATGGCAATGTAGAATCGCATATTCGTGAAGTTTATGACCGAGGAAATGGCGCCGCTATTTTATTATATAATACCGAGAAAAAAACCGTAATTCTAACGAGACAATTTCGTTTGCCAACTTACCTTAACGGAAATAAAACCGGAATGATGATCGAAGTTTGCGCCGGACTTTTGGATCAGGACAATGCCGAGGAAGCAGTTATTCGTGAAACGGAAGAAGAAACGGGTTATCGCTTAAGCAAAGTTCAAAAAGTTATTGAAACTTATATGTCGCCGGGATCTGTAACAGAAATTTTATATTTATTTGTTGGTGAGTATGATGAAACTATGAAAGTAAACGATGGCGGTGGATTAGATGCTGAACAGGAAAATATCGAAGTATTGGAATATACTTTTGATGAAGCTTATGCGATGTTTGAATCTGGTGAGATTACAGATGCTAAAACTATTATGTTGTTGCAGCATGCTAAGATAAAAGGGCTGATTTAAATATACTTACATACTTAACTTAACCTCAATAAAAACTCATTATAGTGAGAGAAAAAAATACAAGAATTAAAAATATTGATTTATTAAAAGGTATATTAATTATTTTAGTAATAATAGGACACGTAATTCAGGGAGCGTTAAGTGAATCAATTTGGCGAACTCTAATTTATAGTTTTCATATGCCTCTTTTTATTGGAATAACCGGATACCTCCTAAACATTAATACAATTTCAGAATTAAATCTGTACGATCTCTTCAAAAAATACTTTTTAAGAATAATACTACCATGGATTATTGCTTTAATATCTTACTATATAATATCTTGCATTTTAGGAACGAATTTATTTTCTATTGCAAAATTTAAAAATTCTATCATTTATCCCTTCTATCATTTATGGTTTATTCCTGGTTTTTTAAGCTGGATACTACTAACATGGCTTTTTAAAAAACTTTTCACAAATTATAATATTATATTGATTTTAGGCCTTTTGATATCGATAACCTTCTTTATTTTATATAAGTATTCCTCAATCTATACACAAATCCCTTTTTTGAATAAAATATTTTCAATTCTCATATATACCTTCAGACCTTATTTTTTTATATTTTTTCTTATTGGAATTAGTTATAGAAATAAAACTATAAAAAAATTAAGATTAATTGAAATTATAACCCCTTTTATTTTTCTAGGCCTTGTTGTTTATTTATTTTTTTATGATAGTGTGATATTATCAATTCTAAATTTCTTTCTATTAAATCTTTTAATTTTGAATCTTTGCTTAAAACTAGCCCTGACAGATTCCTTATTTGAATCTAAATCGATTCAATGGTTAGGAATAAACTCTTTGGGTATCTATCTATGGCATGTTTTACCAATCTTAATTTCCAAGTATTTAGTAGGAACGCAATCTTTAATTAAATTTTATCTCATAACTATTATTCTTGAAGTTCTATTTATAATTTTATATAAAATATTAGTCAAGGTTAATTTTTTTAAAAAGTATATATTCGGAATGTAATGTGTTTATGATTTTTAAAATTATATGCACTTCAGATCTATAAAAAGTAAAATGTTAATAAAATAAACAATTCCAAAAATTCTGTAATTCGTCTAAGCTGTAAAAAAAATAACTTTACTCTACTAAAAAATCCCAATTATGAGAAAGTTATATTACACATCAAATATTTTGTTTTTATTAATTTTAACCTTAATAGTTTCTTGTAAGGAAAGCAAAACTACAAGAACGAATGAGGAAGAAGCAAAACCGCATAAAACAATTGAATATAAAAAACCTGCGTCATCTGTTAGCTTTCATTTTGAAAAAACAAAACAATGGCTTGAGACTAATAAAAGTGATTCGACTAAATTAGATATTGTATATGCCATAAACAGAACTGATAAAGCCAATTTAGCTAAAATGGACTCTGTTGTTATTCCATCAGATTTTAGTGGAGATTTGCCTTATTATCTTCCGTTTCCTATTCACGTTTCGAGTTTAGAAGAGGTTGAAAAAGTGTTGATTTTTTCTTATCTAACGCAAACATTTGCCGCTTACGAAAATGGAGAATTAGTTTATACCGGTCCAACAAATATGGGAAGAAAAAAAGATCCAACACCAACCGGATTATTTTTTACCAATTGGAAAGCAGAACAAACAACAAGTACTTTTAACGACGAATGGGATTTAAAATGGAATTTTAATATCGAAAATAAACTCGGAGTTGGTTTTCATCAGTATGAATTACCGGGATATCCTGCCTCTCATTCTTGTTTGCGATTGCTTGAAAAAGATGCAAAATACCTATATAAATGGGCAGATGAATGGATTTTGAAAGATAAAGAAAACGTAAAAGTAAAGGGAACTCCTGTTATTGTTTTTGGAAGCTATAATTTTGATGGGCCAAAACCTTGGTATGAATTAGTTAACGATCCGAAAGCATTGGATATTTCTGAATCTGATATTGAAAAAGAAACACAGCCTTTTATTCAAAAAATACTAGATAACCAAAAAGTAAGAGCAGGTCAGGAAGCTGTTTCACCTTAAAAATAATATATTTCTACGCAGAAAAAGCTAACGCAATTTTAAAAATTGTGTTGGCTTTTTTATTTTGAAGTAAAGATGAGTTACAAAGTTTTTTCTTTCACGCAGATTTAAAAAGATTTTAGCTGATTTGTGTAGCTAATTAAATATTTAAGATCTGTTCAAATCTGCAAAATCTGCGTAAAAAAAATCTCTTAAATATTTTTATCCTAAGTAATTTTTATTTGCTACTTTCGTTTCATATTATTAGCCAAAATTTAAATATCACATGTCAAAAAATCTACTTTTCCTATTTTTACTATCGGGTTTTATTTCGATAGGGCAAACAAAAAAGAATTCAAAACTAGAAACTTATACAAGCCGAAAAGAAATTTATCAAATTAAATACAATCCTGATCATTGGATTAAAAATACAGACTCTATAGACTGGGATGCACAATTTCATGACAAGTATAATTTAGTAAACGCGTACTTTATTGAATATGATTATTTTATTACTGATAAAAATCTTAAAAGTACCATTCAGGACGAATACAAAGAGTTTGGAAAGATCAAAAACCTGAAAATCTATAAAAAGAAAATAAACGATATTACCGTTAATTACTTTGAGTGTGAATTAGATTACAATGATATTTTATACAAATACCAAGGTTTTATCTACAACGGAAAAGGTGGTTCTATCCAAATGCAATACGGCGCTCAGGCCGAAGCGATAGAACCAAATCAAGGTATAATTGATGAATTGAATAATGGGATTTCGATTATTCAATAAAAATCAAAAAAGGCATAAGAATTAAATCTTATGCCTTTTGTTTTATAGTGAAAGCTGAAAATTATCTTGAATAATTCGGAGCTTCTTTTGTAATAGTAACATTGTGTGGGTGACTTTCAGTAATTCCGCTTGACGTGATTCTAACAAAACGTCCGGATTCCTGTAAAGTTGGAATATCTTTTGAGCCACAATATCCCATTCCGGCACGAAGACCTCCGATAAACTGAAGCATACTTTCGTTTAATTCTCCTTTGTAAGGAACACGACCAACGATTCCTTCCGGAACTAATTTTTTAACATCGTCTTCAACATCCTGAAAATAACGATCTTTAGAACCTGTTTGCATGGCTTCAACAGAACCCATTCCGCGGTAAGATTTGAATTTTCTTCCTTCAAAAATAATAGTTTCTCCCGGAGATTCTTTTGTTCCTGCTAATAATGAACCTAACATTACACAATCGGCACCTGCAGCAATTGCTTTCGGGATATCTCCTGTATAACGAATTCCACCATCTGCAATAACCGGAACTCCAGTTCCTTTGATAGCCGCAGCTACTTCAAGAACGGCTGAAAATTGAGGAAAACCAACACCTGCTACGATACGTGTTGTACAAATAGAACCTGGTCCTATTCCTACTTTTACACCATCTGCTCCATTTTCTACTAAATATTTAGCTGCTTCGGGAGTTGCGATGTTTCCAACAATTACATCAATGTTTGGGAATTTTGCTTTTATTTGTTTCAATGTGTTTACAACACCTTCTGTATGTCCGTGTGCTGTATCAATAATGATTGCGTCTACGCCTGCAGCAACTAACGCTTCAGCTCTTTGAACTGCATCGCCAGTAACTCCAATTGCGGCAGCAACTCTCAAACGACCAAAAGTATCTTTATTAGCGATTGGTTTTTGAGTTAATTTTGTAATATCTCTAAAAGTAATTAGTCCAACTAATTCATTTTGAGCATTTACAACTGGTAATTTTTCTATTTTATGGCCTTGTAAAACTACTTCGGCCTGTTCTAATGAAGTTCCTTCTGCAACAGTAACTAAGTTTTTACTGGTCATTACTTCTATAATTGGTCTCGCTCCGTTTTTTTCAAAACGTAAATCACGATTTGTAACGATTCCTTTTAAGATTCTGTTTTCGTCAACAATTGGAATTCCGCCAATTCCGAATTCTTTCATGGCATTTTTTGCATCTGCAATTGTTGAAGTCATTGGTAATGTTACCGGATCGATAATCATTCCTGCCTCAGCACGTTTTACTTTTCTAACCTTCGCTGCTTGTTGCTCGATGGTCATATTTTTATGCAAAACACCAATTCCGCCTTCTTGCGCCATAGCAATTGCCATTGCACTTTCGGTAACGGTATCCATAGCAGCTGATACTATAGGAACGTTTAGTGTTATATTACGGGAAAATTTTGATTTGATACTCACTTCGCGAGGAAGCACATTCGAGTAGTTAGGTACTAATAATACATCGTCGTAAGTTAAACCTTCGCCGATAATCTTGGAGTTGTGTGCTATCATGGTGCAATTTGTAGTTGAATTGCGTGCAAATATAGTGAATAAATTGGAAACTTGAATACTAAGTTTTTCTTAATTTTATCTCTATAAGAAAGGTACTACATTCGTAATCTTCAAAATCCAAATAAAAAATCCCAAATTCCAATTTTGTTGCTCCATTCGAAAATATGCTGCAATAAAGGTTTGGAATTTGGAATTTATGTATTGGAATTTATAAAATTAATCTGAATCTGGAAAAATAAAATTTAAACCAAATTGAAACGCTATACTATTGGCTTTGGTGACATCTTTATATTCAAAAACATTATCGACCAGAGCATAAATATTGAATTTTCCAATTGTTCCGGAAAGCCCTAATCCTAAATTTGTATTCGAAAAAGTATCAAATGTATAAGTCGCTTTAAAATCTAATTTTTCGAAAATACTGCGTTTATAAAAAGCAGTAAAAGCTGTAAAAGGTTTTTTTGGCATACTCATTATAAACAACTGACCTCCAATAGAATTTGCATATCCTCGCTTACTTTTGGCCCTGCAATCACATTCTTCACCATATCTTGATTCTCCAAACGAATATTGAAGAGAAGAATAGAATTTTGTTGGCCTCCAGGTTGTGTATTTGTTATAGAGTGTATCTCTCGGAATAGCTTTATCAAATTCTCCTAAAACATTTCTTGGTCCATCTATATCATCAAAATTAGGATTTACTCCATTATAAGTATAACTTCCTTTATAGGTTCGTGTTTCTATATCCTTAGACTGCCTCACAAAACCCAAATCTATAACACTTGCTGTAAACTGAAGATTATCCTTAAAATAATAGGTAACTCCTGCATCTACCCCCAAACCTAAACTTCCGTTAAAAAAACTGTTATGTATAATATCTTCAGTCTCACTCCCTCTGTATTCATCTTTTGTAAAAGTAGAAATACCTGAAGTTTTAAGTTCTAAATTTGAAGAAATTACCTGGGTATAAATATTACGCGTACCTTCAATTTCGTCTGTATAAATAAACCCCGAATTATTTGTTGATGTTGCATTTGCACCACTTGAATAAAGTTTGGCGCGGCCACCCAACACTAATTTTTCACTTATTTTTTTATGAAATCCAACATGAAGAACTGAAAGCGCTTCGGCTCTAACATTTAAATCAGCAAGATTAAAGGATTTACCCATGTGATCCCGATTTCCATCTAATGCCAATATTGCTAAATCTTTAGGTACATACATCAAAAAATCAAATTCCTGATAAACTCCAAATGACACATACGACTGGCTATCTTCTCCTCCAACTCTAAAACCTCCTGAAAACACTTCGACTTGCTCATTAACATGGGTTTTATCATTGGCTGATGATTTGTTTATAATATTTCGAACTTTTTCGGTAAAATCAACTCCGTCATTAGCAAATAAATCATACGCAGAGAAGCTTTTCGAACCTACATTAGCTGAAACTCCGGATAATAATGGAATTCCAAAATAATATTTATACGAAACATCGGCACCCGGATTGACTAGTGAAGCTTGTGGAATTGAAGTAAAATTATATAGTAACGCCTTATTTTGCGCAAAACCAAACTGGAAAACAACCAGTATTATCAGATATACTTTTCTCATTCGATTTCCATATATGCGGTTGCGCTCGATCGTAATTTCAAATTACCTACACTATTCTCATTTAAGGGTGGACCTGCAGCTATTCTAACAGTAAAACCAATTTCAACTGTTTTTTTCAAAAGCTCTAGTCTTGCCTGTTCGAAAACTTCTGTGGGAAATTTTATGACATTCACGCTTCCTGTGTATGCCGGAACTTCAAAAGTTATGGTTTCGATGATTGCGTCATTTTTATCATAAAGCACAAAATCAATACTAAAAGCTCTGTTTATAGTGTTTTCTATTTCGAAATCGAGTTCTGCCTTAACCAGATTATCTTTGAAATGATTTTCTTTAAAAATTTTAAAAGGCTGAACATCGACTGCAATTTCCTGTGCACTTCCATCGTCTATGAATTTATTTGCAGGAACATCAAAAAAAGCCAGGTTAGCTACAAAAACAGGTTCGAGTTTGATATTATTGATTTGATCAATATCTAAATCGCTTGCGCATGAAGAGAATAAAAATGCCAAGCCTAAGAATATATGAATCCTTCTGATTGAGTGTGGTATTTCCATAAAAAGTAGATTAAATAATAAGAAACAACGCTAATTTGATGTAACTTATTATAAATTGAGTAATAAATATACTACTTTTTATTCTAATGAAATTTTCCAAACAGTTTTGAAGCCTCATTATAAGCGCTTTCAAAACTTAAAGAATTTAGTCCTGTTGTTTTTTTATTTGAAGTAAAATAGGAAATTAACTTTTCGGTAGGCATATTTCCGGTTAATTTATCTGTAGCCATCGGGCAGCCTCCAAAGCCCTGAATTGCACCGTCAAAACGAGTACAGCCGGCTTTTGAAGCTGCTTCTATTTTTTCGAACCAGCTATTTGGAGTGGTATGCAAATGTGCGCCAAATTCAATTTGAGGATATTTCGGAATTAAATTCGAAAAAAGATACGTAATTACTTCCGGCGTTGAACTTCCAACTGTATCAGAAAGTGACAGGATTTTCACACCCATTGTCGACAGTTTTTCTGTCCACTCCCCTACGATTTCAACATTCCACGGATCTCCATACGGATTTCCAAAACCCATTGAAAGGTACGTTACGACTTCTTTATTTTTTTTATCAGCAATTTCCAGAATTTCTTCTAATGTAACCAAAGATTCTGCGATGGTTTTATGTGTGTTTCGCATCTGGAAATTTTCGGATATAGAAAAAGGAAAACCTAAATATTGAATAGGTTCATGCTCTGATGCCATTGCAGCGCCTTGTGTATTGGCAATAATAGCCAACAGTTTACTTGTTGTTTGTGACAAGTCAAGCTGTGCCAAAACTTCGGCTGTATCCTGCATTTGCGGAATCGCTTTTGGAGAAACAAAACTTCCAAAATCAATGGTATCAAAACCCACTCTAAGCAAAGCTTGTATGTATGAAACCTTATTCCTGGTAGGAATAAAGGTTTTGATACCCTGCATGGCATCGCGTGGACATTCGATAATTTTGATTTCTTTATTCAAAGTTTATTCTTTTGTGAAGGCTAAGTTAGTTTCTTTTTTAAAGAAATAAAAGTTATAATTTTCTTAAGCATTGAATGCAATCATAAAAGTCCAGTTAAATACATAGAAACATAGATTTGTCATACTTTTAAAAAGGCATTTCATTTGAGTTTTTCTAAAATCTATATTCAGTGCCTTTAAATAATTACACAATATTGTAATTATAAATAATATTACCAAAAAAAGTAATATTTATAATTATTACATATATTTGTAATACATAAGTTAATTAATTTTTAATTATATTTGAATATGACAAGCGTAATTACAGGAGACATAATTGGTTCAAGACAGCAAAAGTCTAAACATTGGGTAGAGGATTTAAAAAAAATCCTGTCGCCGTTTGGAGAAATGCCTGTTCAATGGGAGATTTACAGAGGAGATGAATTTCAGGTGGAAGTCAAAAATCCTGAAGAAGCTTTATTGACTGCTATTTTAATAAAAGCACATCTAAGAGCCATAAAATCTGATGCGAGAATGAGTATTGGTTTTGGAGATAAAACGCATAATGCCGAAAAAATATCCGAAAGTAACGGAACTGCCTTTATAAATTCGGGAGAACTTTTTGAAACTTTAAAAAAACAAAAGGTGACTCTAGCTCTTAAAACCGGAGATATTGTTTTTGATGAAAAAATGAATTTAATGCTTCGTCTGGCATTAACTTTTATGGATACTTGGCTTGCTCAACCGGCTCAATTTGTTGCTGTTGCAATAGAAAACCCAAACTTGTCGCAAGAAGAACTGGGACAGAAATTAGGCATTAATCAAGCCGCTGTAAGCCGAAGACAAAAACGTGCCCAGTTTGATTTGGTTATGAATTTAGATCGATATTTTAGAACACAAATAAAAGAACTTACGTCATGATTTTATTTATAAAACTACTTTTAGCACATTTATTAGGCGATTTTATATGGCAGCCAAATTCGTGGGTTGCAGATAAAGAGACTAAAAAACATAAGAGTATTTATTTATATTTTCATATTCTTTTACACGGTATTCTGGCAGCGGTTTTAGTATGGGAAATTGCTTTTATTCCTTATGCTATTTTAATCGCAATATCGCACGGAATCATTGATTTAATCAAACTCAATTTTCAAAAAAACAAAACAAAACGTACTTGGTTTATTGCAGATCAAATTGCACATATTTTAGTTTTAATTACAATCGTATTACTCTATCAAAACAAAACCATCAATTTTATCTGGTTTGATAATCAATTCTGGATTTTAATAACAGGATTTTTATTTATTACAAAACCAACTTCTATTTTTATTAAAACCATTATTTCTATCTGGAGTCCGGAAAGTCAAGATAGTAATCAGGATAATTCACTGGCCAATGCCGGAAATTACATTGGCATATTAGAACGCTTATTTGTATTTTGCTTTATATTGACCGGCCATTTTGAAGCAATTGGTTTTTTATTGGCCGCCAAATCTATTTTTAGGTTTGGAGATCTAAAAGAAGCCAAAGACAGAAAACTTACCGAATATGTTTTAATTGGCACTTTAATAAGTTTTGGCGTTGCTATAACTATCGGACTTATTGTACAGGCCTTGTTATTACAATTGCTTTAAAACTTTTTTATTTATTGCTTTTATCAACGCCGGACCTTCATAAATAAATCCGGTATACAATTGCACTAAACTTGCTCCGGCATTCAATTTTTCGATAGCATCATCTGCAGAATGTATTCCTCCTACTCCAATAATCGGGAATGCTTTATTGCTTTTTTCAGAAAGAAAATGAATCACTTCTGTAGAACGCTGCGTTAGCGGTTTTCCTGATAATCCGCCCATTTCAGATTGATTTTGAGATTGTAACCCGTCTCTGGAAATAGTAGTATTTGTAGCGATTACACCTGCAATTTGAGTAGTTTTTACAATATCAATAATATCTAATAATTGCTCGTCTGTTAAGTCCGGTGCAATTTTTAAAAGTATTGGTTTTATTTTTTGAGTGCTCGTTTTTTGCTTTTCTACATTTCTGTTTTGCAAAGTTTGTAATAAGGCTGTCAAAGGTTCTTTATCTTGTAAAGCTCTTAAATTTGGTGTGTTTGGCGAACTCACATTTACCACAAAATAATCGACATGATCAAATAATGCATCAAAGCAAATGATATAATCGTCAACGGCATTTTCGTTTGGTGTTACTTTATTTTTTCCAATATTTCCACCAATTAAAACATTTGAATTCTTTTTTAAACGTTCAACAGCTTCAAGAACTCCGCCATTATTAAATCCCATTCGGTTAATAATTGCCTGATCTTCTTTTAATCGAAACAAACGTTTTTTAGGATTTCCTTCCTGACCAACAGGAGTTACAGTTCCTATTTCGATAAAACCAAAACCAAAGTCTGAAAGTTCTTTATACAACTTTGCATCTTTATCAAATCCTGCAGCAAGTCCGACCGGATTCTTGAATTTAATTCCAAAAACTTCACGCTCTAAACGGCTGTCTTTTACTTCGTAAATTGATTTTATAATTGATGAAACTCCTGGGATTTTTGAAATGAATTTAACAAATGAAAAAGTAAAATAATGTACTTCTTCCGGATCAAACCAAAAAAGTATTGGGCGAATTATCAATTTATACATAAGAGTTGTGTTGTTGTTTTTTCGGTTGCAAATTTAATTATAATACTTGAAAATGACTCTTTTTTATAAAAACAAATAAATAAGGGTACTCAAATCTACTTGCAAAAACACAACAGCATCATAACCAGTTAATTAAAAAATAATTAAATTTTTAACTTTTAAAATTGTGATGATTTTTAAAGAAACTCAAAATGAAACTTTTAACGTTGCAAGTTATAAAATGAAACAATGTAGCGCCTTTAAGCCTGCCTTTTGGAAGTTTTAATACTTAATTTTGAAACACTAAGAAAATTCTTGTTTCAGAATTGTTTGATTTAAATGAATAACAGTCTTACATCAAGCCTATGCACATCAGCATTAAAATCATACGCCATTTCAAAAAATATCTGTCGGTTATTCTGTTATTATTGAGTATTTCAGGCTTATCACAACAAATAAAAGATACAACCAAACTCATTCATTTTAGATATGGCGAAAAAGGAATTGAATTACGAACCAACGATAATAAATTTCTATTTCAGCTTCAGAGTCGTTTACAATTTCGGTTTTCTACGCCAAATGATCAGGATCCGTTAACATATGACGATTATAGTCAGGATAAACAAACGACTTTTAAAATCAATCGTGCGAGGTTAAAAGTGGGCGGTCATGCTTTTGAACCCTGGCTCAATTATTATTGGGAATATGAATTGAGTCAGTCGAATTTGCTTGATTTTAGAATCATGGTCGAAAAATACAAATGGCTTAGTTTAAAAGTCGGACAATGGAAAGTTGAGTTTACCCGGGAACGTTTTATTAGCAGTGGAGAGCAGCAAACCGTAGACCGGTCTTTAATCAATCGCCCGTTTACGGTAGACAGGCAAATGGGAGTTGAATTGTACGGGCATCTGAAAGGAAAAGGAATCGCTGATTTTAACTATTGGGCAGCAGCTTTAACAGGAACCGGAAGAGGAAATACTTCAAACGATGATAACAACCTTATGTATTTTGGTCGTGCTCAATGGAATTTTCTCGGAAGATTTCTTGATTTTGAAGGAAGTGATTTAGAATTTCACGAAAAACCGACACCAATTATTGCTTTTTCTGCCATTACAAACCGAAGTCCATATACGAGGTTTTCGCAATCCGGAGGCGGTTATTTAGACGGATTTGAGGACGGAGCGCCGGGACAATATCGCGTTAACCAATGGAATTTTGAAAGTGCTTTTATGTATCGTGGATTTTCGTGGCAAAGCGAATGGCATACTAAAGAAATTATTGATAAACTGGACAATAACAAAACCACTACGATGAAAGGTTATTATGCTCAGCTTGGTTATTTTTTTCACAATGCTTTTGAATGGTGGCCAAAACATTTGGAAATGGCAGGAAGACATGCCGCCTACAGACCTGACAACTCAATTAGACAAAATTTGCAGGATGAAACTACCATTGCTTTCAATTGGTTTTTTAAAGGCCATAAAAACAAGCTCACATCAGAGTTTAGCTATTTTAGTTTTCAGGATAAAACCCTGCCGTTAGAAGCAGGCTGGCGTTTTAGAATACAATGGGATATTTCGCTATAAATCACAAAACAAAATTCGCATTTAACTTATTTACAATCACATAGCACAAACAAAAACTAAAAATGATTTTTAATTTTTACGATTATTCTTATTTTTTTTAATAATTTTAATACACCATAAAACACTGAAAATGAAAAGTATAAATAAAACACTAAAAAAAGCGGCACTACTATGTATGGCTGGATCATTTTTCTTAATTTCTATTGATGGTTTAGCACAACGACGAGTGGGCGGCAACGGCGGCACAAAGCGAGCTGGTGGAGCTGCAAAAACAAGGCCTGCAACTCAAAGACCTGCAACGCAAACAAGGCCAGGCTCTAATAATTCTGGTGTTAGAAAATCAACCAATGCAACTACGAGACCTGCCAATACTTCAAACACAAATGCTGGAAATAGAAATACAACTACCAACAGAAACTCAGCAACCAGAAACAACATCAATAATAGCGGTAACAGAAATACCAATATTAGTGGTAATACGGTGAACAGAAACAATGTAAATATTAATGTAAACAATAGTGTACATGTTCGCAACAACCGTAATACTGTTGTAAGACCCGGTCCAAGACCTTATGTGCGCCCTCCTTACGTTTATGGCGGCTATAGATATCATACTTACAATCCTTATTTCTTTCACCCATACAGACCATTTTACTGGGGTCCGGTTTGGCATCCATGGGGATTTTTTGTAGCAACTTTGGCTGTTACAGCGATTGTAGTAAGCGTTGAAAGCACACAATATCATTATGATCAGGGGGTTTGGTATAGCTCGACAAGTGGTGGTTATACTGCTGTACCAGCTCCAGTTGGTGGAACTGTAAATAATATTCCGAGTGGTGCCCAAACTGTAAATACCGGAACCGTCAATAATTATTATTACGGTGGAACGTATTATGAAAAAGACGGCAGCACCTATAAAGTTGTTGCACCAACAGCCGGAACCTTAGTAGATAACTTGCCCGAAGGCGGTGAAGAAGTCACTATAGGAGATGTAAAATATGTGAAATTTGGAGAAACCTACTACCAACCCGTACAAGTTGATGGAAAAGATAAATACGAAGTTGTTCAGGTTGAAGAAGATAAATAATAAATATTTATTTTTATTAACCCTATAGAATAACTAGAATAATTATTTAACTTTGACCAGATTGTTTTCCGGCAATTAATTTCAATTAAAATTGATTAATATGAAAAATAAAACCTATTGGATATTTGCAATACTAGCCCTTTCAATTATTTCTATTGCATTTGGTTATACTAAGATTATTCCAAAAGAAAAAAATGAAATAGCCGCAGCAAAAGATTGTGCCGAAACTCCGCATGCTACTGGCGAATCTGTTTTTAAACCCACCATTGAAAATAAAAATAAACCTACCGGCAAAGCACCAAAAGGCATGGTCTGGATTCCGGGAGGAGAATTTTCTATGGGAAGTAACGTCGAAGACGAAAGCTTATGCAGCATAAAAGGTGTTACAAAAGATGCCGCGCCAATTCACAGGGTTTATGTTGATGGCTATTATATGGATCAAACTGAAGTTACTAACGAGCAATTTGCAGCTTTTGTAAAAGCCACAGGTTACGTAACGCTGGCCGAAAAAAAACCAACACACGAAGAATATCCTGATGCTCCATTAGAAAATTTAATAGCAGGATCGGCAGTTTTCACCCCTACTCCGGCAACTGTAGATTTAAATAATTATATGCAATGGTGGAGTTACGTTGGTGGTGCCGACTGGAGACATCCCGAAGGACCAATGAGTTCTATTATTGGCAGAGAGAAATATCCTGTTGTGCAAGTTTCTTATGCTGATGCAGCTGCTTATGCAAAATGGGCCGGTAAAAGACTACCAACCGAAGCCGAATGGGAATTTGCAGCTCGTGGCGGAAAATCTGGGCAATTGTATGCTTGGGGAAATACATTAAAACCTAAAGGAAAGTTTCAGGGAAATATTTATCAGGGACATTTCCCTATTGAAAAAGGCGATACCGGCGAAGATGGATATATTGGTATAGCGCCAACAGCACAATTTGAACCAAACTCTTATGGCTTATATGATATTGGGGGAAATGTTTGGGAATGGACAAATGATTGGTATACTCCTGATTACTATATCACTTTAAGCGAAAGCGGACAAGTAACCAAAAACCCAAAAGGTGCAGAAAAAGCATACGATCCCGCAGATCCTGGCCTACTGAAAAAGGTACAGCGCGGAGGTTCATTTTTATGTACAGATCAATATTGTTCCCGATATATGGTTGGTACACGAGGTAAAGGCGATTATCAATCTCCGGCAAATCATATTGGTTTTAGATGTGTGCAGTAAAGTTTTTTGCCACTAATTTCACTAATTAGAAGTGTCTACAAATAAAACTTAAATCCAGTTTCATGAAATATAATTCGTGAAATTGGATTTTTAAATTATAAATGATTCGTGCTAATTCGTAAAATTCGTGGCGAACTTTTTTATCTCCCCTTCAACCATAAATTAGTAGACATTCGTGCAATTCGTAACGAACTCTTTTTCCTTATATTTGCTAAAAATTAAAGAAATGCAGCATATTATAGATCGTTTTATCAGTTATGTAACAATTGATACAGAATCAGACCCAAACTCACAAACTACTCCAAGTACAGAAAAACAATGGAATCTTGCCAATAAATTAGTCGAAGAACTAAAAACCATTGGTTTACAAGATGTCACTATAGACGATAAAGCCTATATCATGGCAACTTTGCCAAGTAATGTAGATCACGAAGTTCCCGTAATTGGTTTCGTTTCTCATTTTGATACTTCTCCGGATTTTAGCGGAGCAAATGTAAAGCCTCAAATTATTGAGAATTACGACGGTAAAGACATTGTTTTGAACGCAGAGAAAAACATTATTTTATCTCCAAACTACTTTAAAGATTTATTGCAATATAAAGGTCAAACCATCATCACAACCGACGGAACAACTTTGCTTGGCGCAGATGATAAAGCGGGAATTACCGAGATTGTTTCGGCAATGGAATACTTAATTCAGCATCCGGAAATTAAACACGGAAAAATCAGAATTGGCTTTACTCCAGATGAAGAAATTGGTCGTGGCGCTCATCATTTTGATGTAGAAAAATTTGGCGCTCAATGGGCTTATACAATGGACGGAAGCCAGATTGGTGAATTAGAATACGAAAATTTTAATGCCGCCGGAGCCAAAATTACTTTTAAAGGAAAAAGCGTTCACCCTGGTTATGCCAAAGGAAAAATGATCAACTCGATGTTGATTGCAAATGATTTCATCAACGAACTTCCGAAAGGAGAAACGCCACAGGAAACTAAAGGTTATGAAGGCTTTTTCCATGTTCATCATTTAACAGGAAGCATTGAAGAAACAGTTTTAGAATTGATTATTCGTGATCACAACAAAGTTAAATTTGAAAAAAGAAAAGATTTAATTGGAAAAATCGCCAGGAAAATCAACAAAAAATTCGCCAAACAATTTGGAGAAGATATTGTAACTGCTGAAGTAAGAGATCAGTATTATAATATGAAAGAAAAAGTGCTTCCGGTAAAACATATTGTTGACATTGCTGAAAAAGCAATGAGAGAACTAAACATCAAACCGATCATTAAACCTATTCGTGGCGGAACTGACGGATCTCAATTATCCTACATGGGATTACCTTGTCCGAATATTTTTGCGGGCGGACATAACTTTCACGGAAAATACGAATATGTTCCTGCCGAAAGTATCCAGAAAGCAACCGAAGTAATTGTAAAAATTGCGGAATTAACAGCCATTCAGGGTGCTTTTGATGTAACTGAAAAACCTAAAAGCAAAAAATAAATTGGAACCAATTTCTGATAAAAAACACGTTTGGGACAAAGTCAATAAATGGGAAGAAGAACTTCTTTTCCTAAAATCAATTATTGATAAAACCGAACTTGTTGAAACCATAAAATGGGGTGCTCCTATTTATGTTTACAACAAGAGAAATGTTATCGGGATTGGAGGTTTTAAGGATTATTTTGCAATTTGGTTCCTGAATGGAGTATTTCTAAAAGATGAAAAAAACAGACTCATTAACGCTCAGGAAGACAAAACGAAATCGATGCGTCAATGGCGATTTACTTCAAAAGAACAAGTAAACGAAAAAGAAGTTTTAGAATATATTCTGGAAGCTATCGAAAATGAAAAGCAGGGAAAAATTATAAAACCTTCAAAGAAAGAAGCAATTGTTTCTGAATTGCTGCAAAAGGAAATGGATTTGAATCCGGCTTTGGCAGAAGCTTTTCAAAAATTCGCGCCTTATAAACAATATGAGTTTTTAGAATACATTGAAACAGCCAAACAAGAGAAAACGAAACTATCAAGAATCGAGAAAGTGATTCCGATGATTTTAGGGAATGTTGGTTTGAATGATAAATACAGATAAATTAAATTCCAATTAAAAAATTCCAACCTTTGTCAAAGTTTAAAACTTTGACAAAGGTTTTTTTGTATAGAAAAATGCACAATCTTACTAAACATAGCCCGTGGTTTCAACCACGAGGATAGGAATTATGACTATGATTGTGTACCCGTGGTTGAAACCACGGGCTATGTTTTTTTCATACAATGAATTTAAAATCTTTGTAAGGTTACTTGCAAAATTGCAAGTACAAAAAATCCCAAATTCCAGTTGGAATTTGGGATTTAAAATTTTATTTGGAATTTTAAAAAGCGTTAAGCTTTTTTATTCAAAGCAGAGCTCAATTCTAAAGAAATAGCTGAACGCTCTAATTTTAATTTTCCAGACATTGTTTCGATTACAACTGTTGTTTCTGCAAGTTCAACAACTTTACCGTGAAAACCACTTTTAGTAATTATTTTGTCACCTACTTTTAGGCTGCTTTCAAATTCTTTTTCGTTTTTTGCTCTTTTTTGTTGTGGTCTGATCATGAAGAAATAGATCACTACAAACATTAATAGAAATGGCGCAAATTGAGTTAATTGTCCCATAATTTAATTTCTGTTTTTGATTTGATTTATTATTAATATTTTATTTTAACTCTTTGACTTAGCTCAGAGTGACATTTTTGGAATTTGGAACTTCAAAAGATTGGAATTTCTTTTAAAATTTTACATCAACCCTCTTCCTGCTTTTACCATCTTTTTATTGGCTTCAAGTTCTTTTACCAGATTATCTAAAATTCCGTTGATAAAAATACTACTTTTTGGTGTAGAATATTCTTTAGCAATTTCTAAATATTCATTAAGAGTAACTTTTACCGGAATCGACGGGAATTTTAAAAATTCGCAAATTGCCATTTTCAAAATAATTGTATCTATTTCAGCAATTCTATCGCTGTCCCAGTTTGGCGTTTTATCATCGTATTCTTTTGCAAAAATAGATTCGTTTAAAACTGTTCTTCTAAATAAATCTTTTGCAAAGTCTTTATCTTCAACATCTTTATACAATTTTGGCACTCTAAAATCGTCAGGATCTTCGGTTTTTATGGCTTTCAATTGTTTGATAATATGTGTATTTACAACCGGAATGTCATCAACCCAGGTTAATTTATCGTCTTCTAAATACTCATATAATTTCTCATTGGGAACAATAACTTCTGCAAACAAATCAATTATAAACTGTCTGTCTTCTTCAAAAGTATTTTTTGTCGTGCTCATGTATTTTGCATACAAATCGCTCGCTTTAATATCATTTAAAAGTAAAATGATATAATCGTCATTTAAAGACCAGTTGTTGATTTTACGATTTTCTAAAGCAATACTAAGTGAATTGCTTTCGGCAAGAAGCTGAAAAATTTTGTTCTTGATAAATTTTTCATTCGGATTACGTTCTGCAGCAGTTGCAAGATGTTTTTTGCTTGAAAGATGTAAAAAAACAGATTCTTTTTTGCAAATTTCAATCAATGAAGAAAGCATTATAAGATATAAGTCCTGAATATTATCAATGCTGTAAAAAAGAAACTTCTCTTCTTTTTCCATATTATCAGAACCGCTTTGATGCATTGCATAAATGGATTGCATTACTTTAACGCGTATGTGTCTTCTATTTACCACCTTGTAAGAACATTTAAAAATTAGTTTGCAAAAATAAGAATTAAAGAGACGATATTAAAATTTAATTCCATAAAAATATCTCAAAATTGTAATTCATAATCGATATAAAAAAAGTCCCAGTTTTCAGTCGCAGCCTTTGATATATCAAAAAACTGTGACTGAGACTGAGACTCTCAACAATAAAACTTGTCTTTATTATTTTTTGCTGTTTTCAATTTTTCTCAAATCAATACGATTTTGAGCAATTGTAAGGGCAGCTTTATGCGTTGTCATTCCGTTTTTCACGGCATAATCGATAATTTCTAAAGTAGTGTTGTAGATATTTTCGGTTTTTGTCATGATTTCGGCTTTTCCGTAGTGCTCTAATTCAGCATAAACATTGATAATTCCACCAGCGTTGATTAAGAAATCCGGAGCGTATAAAATACCTCTTTCCTGCAATCTTGGCCCGTGAACATTTTCATCAGCTAATTGATTGTTGGCAGCACCAGCAATTACTTTCGCTTTTATTTTGTTTACTGTATCATCATTAATGGTAGCTCCCATTGCACATGGCGCATAAATATCAACATCAGCACTATACAAATCTTCACCTGTAAAAATTGTTGCGTTGTATTTTTGAGCTACTTCGTATAATTTTTCTTCGTTGATATCAGCAATTGTAACGATCGCTCCTTCTTTAGTTAAATATTCAACCAAAGCTTCACCAACGTGACCAATTCCCTGAACCAGAACTTTTTTACCATCTAAAACATCAGAACCAAACTGACTTTTTGCAGCCGCTTTCATTCCTAAATAAACACCGTAAGCTGTTATAGGAGAAGGATTTCCAGACCCACCTCTTTCTTCAGAAATACCCGTAACATAAGGTGTTACGTCTCTAACAGTGTCCATGTCTTTTGTTTCCATTCCAACATCTTCAGCAGTAATATATCTTCCGCTTAAAGAGTGAACAAATTCGCCAAACTTACGCATCAATTCTGGCGTTTTCTGCGTTTTAACATCTCCAATAATGACAGCTTTTCCACCACCAATATTAAGTCCTGTAATAGCAGATTTATAAGTCATACCTCTTGAAAGACGCAAAACATCGTTTAAAGCTTCCCATTCGGTATTATAATTCCACATTCTAGTACCTCCTAAAGCTGGACCCATAACCGAATTATGAATACCAATAATTGCTTTTAAACCTGTATCTTTGTCATTGCAAAATACAATTTGTTCGTGATCGTCAAAAGATAACTGACCAAAAACAGGATCCATTTTTTGAAGTTCCTTTCCAGTTGCGAAAGTTGCATCCATAGCGTTACTATTTATTTGTTAAAATTATGAATTTGTCAAAAAGACTTCTCAAACTTAATCAAAAAATACACTTGCGCTAATTTTTTATCTTTAAAATAACAATTACACAATATTTTTATTTTGATTTAATTACAATTTATTATACTTTTAATTAGGAATAATTCACAAAATCAAACATACTTAATATTGAATCTCTTAAAAAAATGAAAGAATTAAGCTATTTAAACAAATATTTTATTAAATATAAATACAGTTTTTCCTTTGGAATTTTAATAACCATAATCGCACAAATTTTTTTCTTATTCACTCCAAAGCTTGTCAGTCACTCTTTTAATGTTATTGAGCAATTTTTAAAATTGTCTGATGCCGATCAAAAATCTTCCATAATAATTAATTCTTACAAGCAGGATTTAATTCACAACGTGCTGTTAATCATTGGGAGTGCAATTGTTGCAGGTTTCCTGACTTTCCTTATGCGCCAGACTTTAATTGTAATGTCTCGCCATATTGAATTTGATTTAAAAAATGAAGTTTTTAAACAATATGAAAATCTTTCGCAAAATTTCTATAAACAAAACCGTACGGGAGATTTAATGAACCGTATTAGCGAAGATGTTTCTAAAGTTCGTATGTATGTTGGCCCGGCAGTGATGTACAGCATAAATACGTTTATTCGTTTTGCCATTGTTATCTTATATATGTATAATGTTTCGCCATTGCTTACTTTATACACCATTTTACCATTGCCAATTCTGTCTTATTGTATTTTTAAACTGAGTTCAGAAATCAATAAACGAAGTACCACTTTTCAACAATATTTATCAAAAGTTTCTAGTTTTTCACAAGAGATATTTTCCGGAATTCGCGTAATAAAAGCGTATTCATTAGAAAATCAGCATCAAAATAATATGGTAGCTCTTGCCGATGAAAGCAAAAAGAAAAGTTTAGATTTGGCAAAAGTACAATCACTTTTTGGGCCTTTGATGATTGCCTTAATCGGAATTAGTAATTTGGTTGTGATTTATTTTGGAGGTGTTATGTACATCAACGGAACGATTCCGAACATCGGTACAATTGCCGAATTCATTCTCTATGTAAACATGTTAACATGGCCTGTTGCTTCATTAGGATGGGTCTCATCGATGGTTCAGGAAGCAGAAGCTTCTCAAAAAAGATTGAATGAATTTTTGAAAATTGAACCGGAAATTAAAAACAACAACGAAAATCCATCTACTATTCAGGGCTCGATTTCTTTCGAAAATGTAAGTTATACTTATGAAGATACCAATATTGAAGCTTTAAAAAATGTGACTTTTACAGTAAAAAAAGGAGAAACGCTTGCTATATTAGGAAAAACAGGTTCGGGAAAATCAACAATATTATCCTTAATTTCTCGTTTATATGATGTTACCGAAGGAAAAATTATAATTGATGGAAATGAAATAAGCACTTTAAACCTAAATGATCTTCGAAATAATATCGGGATTGTACCGCAGGATGCGTTTTTATTTTCGGATACCATTAAAAATAACATCAAATTTGGCAATCAAAATGCGAGCGACGAGGAAGTTATGGAAGCCGCAAAAAATGCTGTGGTTCATGACAATATCATTGCTTTTAACAAACAATATGACACTATTTTAGGCGAAAGAGGAATCACACTTTCGGGCGGACAAAAGCAGCGTGTGTCTATTGCAAGAGCGATTATTAAGAATCCTGCTATTCTGCTATTTGACGATTGTCTGTCTGCCGTTGATACTGAAACAGAAGAGACGATTCTGAACAATTTATTCGAAATTTGCAAGGATAAAACTACGATTATTGTAAGTCATCGGATCTCTTCAGCAAAAAATGCCGACAAAATAATCATTTTGGAAGATGGTAAAATCATCCAACAAGGCTCTCATAATCAATTAATAAATCAGGAAGGATATTATGCATCGTTATATTTAAAACAACTTTCGGAAAAAGAATTACTTTAATTGTTGCGTAATAGATAAATTTTTATGATTTTTGAGTACTATTAATTCCAAAAATGATAGAACGTATTATGAGAGAAAATGACATGTTAGAAAAAGAAGAGATTTTTTCTAAAGTATTACGAGCAGGAAGAAGAACTTATTTCTTTGATGTGAGAGCTACTAAAGCAGACGATTATTATATCACGATTACAGAAAGTAAAAAATTTACCGAAGAAGACGGTTCTTTTCATTTTAAAAAACACAAAATTTACTTGTACAAGGAAGATTTTGGTGCTTTTGCCGAAATACTAGAGGAAATGACTTCATATGTCTTGAACCACAAAGGCGAAGAAGTAATCTCTGAAAGACACCAAAAAGATTTTAAAAAAGAATATGGTTCTGATAAACCTGAAGGCCAAAGATCTAGCTTTACAGATATCGATTTTGACGATATTTAGTCCAATATAACTTTTTAAAAAGTACGAGTCCAATATGTCCTGCATTTTGGACTTTTTTTATATATTTAATTTAAAAAAGCTAACCTTGAAAACACTAACCACAAAACCACACTATTGCTTATTATTGTTTCTCTCCATAATATCAATATCCTACAGCCAAAAAACCGATTTAAATGTTGAAAAGAAAATCGGCAACATCATAAAAAACATGACCTTGGAACAAAAAATTGGCCAGGCATGCCTTAAAGGAACTTCAAGCCGAAGTAAAGGTTTATCTGAAGAACTTAAAAATGATGTTCGAAAGGGTTTAGTAGGTGCTATTTTAAATCTTACAGATCCAAATCTTGTTTTTGAAATACAAAAAATTGCAGTCGAAGAAAGTCCCAATCATATTCCGTTATTATTTGGAAGAGATGTTATTCACGGTTATAAAACCATTTTTCCGATTCCCTTAGGCTTAGCTGCTTCATGGGATATGGATTTGGTCGAAAAAACATCAAAAATCGCCGCTAACGAATCGTATTCAAGATGCATCAATTGGACATACGCGCCAATGGTTGATATTGCCAGAGACGCCCGCTGGGGAAGAATTGCAGAATCGCCAGGTGAAGATCCTTTATTAGCATCACGATTGGGAGTTGCTTATGTAAAAGGTTTTCAGGGAAAGGATCCTGCTGTTCCCGGACAAATTTTAGCCTGTGCCAAACATTTTGCCGCATATGGAGCTGCAGAGGGCGGACGAGATTACAACACCGTAAGCATGTCTGAATCTTTGCTTCGCAATGTATATTTAAAACCTTTTGAAGCCGCAGCAAAAGCTGGAGCCACTACTTTCATGAGTTCTTTTAACGACGTAAACGGAGTTCCGGCTTCTGGTAACCCTTTTTTACTTAAAAAAATATTGCGCGAAGAATGGAAATACGATGGTTTTGTGGTAAGCGACTGGAATTCGGTTACTGAAATGATTCCGCATGGTTTTGCTGCCGATGAAAAAGATGCCGCATTAAAATCTGCCTCAGCAGGGCTTGATATGGAAATGACTAGTTTATCGTATGCCCATCATTTAAAAACGCTGATTGCTGAGAAGAAAATCTCTGAAAATCAACTGGACGAAATGGTTCGTAATATTCTTCGAATAAAATTTAGAGCGGGAATTTTTGAAAACCCGTATTTTAAAGACCGCGAAAAATTTTCGTTATTAAGTGCCGATGCTTTACAAACTGCAAAAACAGCCGCGAGTAAAAGCTGCGTTTTATTAAAAAATGAAAATCAGATTTTACCTTTAAAATCCAATCAAAAAATAGCTGTAATTGGCCCTTTGGCAGATGCCTCGCGAGAACAATTAGGAACCTGGATTTTTGATGGAAATAAAGAAGATTCTCAAACGCCGCTAAAAGCATTACAAAATAGTTTTGGCGCAAATAATGTATTTTATTCCGCCGGACTTTCGCATAGTCGATCTATGTCTGAAGAAGGTTTTGCAGCTGCAATTGCAGAAGCTAAAAAATCAGATGTTATTTTATTTTTTGCAGGAGAAGAAGCAATTCTTTCCGGAGAAGCACATTCGAGAGCCAATATTAACTTACCGGGTTTGCAGGAAAAATTAATAGCAGAATTACAGAAAACAGGAAAGCCAATTGTATTGCTAATAATGTCCGGAAGACCTATTACTTTAGGAGCTGTTTTGCCAAAAGTAAATGCCTTAATTATGGCATGGCATCCGGGAACAATGGCTGGCCCTGCAATTTCTGATTTATTATTAGGGGTTGTAAATCCTTCAGGAAAATTGCCTGTAACATGGCCTAAAGAAGTGGGACAAATCCCTATTTATTACAATCACCCAAACACCGGAAGACCGGCAGATCCTAAAACTTTTGTCGCTATTCAGGATATTCCTGTCGAAGCCTGGCAAAGCTCTCTGGGAAATAATTCTCATTATCTTGATGCTGGATACGAACCACAATTTCATTTTGGATTTGGTTTAAGTTATACCACTTTCTCTTATGAGAATTTAAAAATTGAAAAAGCAATTCTTAAAAATAATAATACCGAAAAATTAAACGTTTCTGCCGTTATCACCAATACAGGAAATACGACAGGAACAGAAACTGTGCAGCTATATGTTCGTGATATTACAGGAAGTATTGTGAGACCTATTCGAGAACTCAAAGATTTTGTACAAATCGAATTAAAACCTAAAGAATCTAAAACCGTACAATTTTCAATTCCTGTTTCTGATCTTGCTTTTTATAATGACAAAATGGAACTTAAAACAGAACCCGGCGATTTTAAAGTGTGGATTGCTTCGCATGCAGAAAATGGTCTGGAAGGCGATTTTAAAATAGAATAAAATTCATATTATGAAGAAAATAATATTCTTACTTTGCTTTTTTATTGGAGTTTCGGCTTTTGCCCAAAAAGCAGAATATGAAACTAAAACCAATATTCAATATTATAATGCAGCAACCAATAAATCTGAAAGTTACATATATGAAAGATGTGTTTTGGATATTTATTATCCAAAAAACACTAAAGGATTTGCTACAATTGTCTGGTTTCATGGCGGAGGTTTAACCGGAGGAAGCAAAGAAATTCCGGAAGCTTTAAAAAACAAAGGTTTCGCTATTATTGGCGTTAATTACAGGTTATCTCCAAAAGCAAAAGCAGCAAGAGCCATTGATGATGCCGCTGCCGCTGTTGCATGGGCATTTAATAATATTGCTAATTATGGCGGTGATAATTCCGCAATTTTTGTTTCAGGGCATTCTGCAGGAGGATATTTAGCCTCGATGATTGGTTTGGATAAAAAATATCTTCAAAAAGAAGGAATTGATGCTAATAAAATTGCAGGCTTAATTCCGTTTAGCGGTCAGTGCATTACCCATTTTGAAATTAGAAGAGAAAACGGAATTCCCGAAAAACAGCCAACAATTGACGAATTTGCACCTCTTTTTCATGTTCGTGCCGATGCTCCTCCTCTTTTATTAATTACCGGAGATCGCGAATTAGAAATGTTAGGGCGTTACGAAGAAAACGCTTATATGGCACGCATGATGAAATTAGTAGGGCATAAAGAAACGAAGCTTTACGAATTAGACGGATATGGTCACGGGATGACAGAACCTGCATTTCCGTTGCTTGTAAATGAAATAAATCGTATTTTGAAAGAGAAACAAATCAAAAAATAATAATTTAAAAAATCCACGGCAATGGAAGCAAACTTATTAATATTACCCGGACTGGGAAATTCTGGTGACAAACACTGGCAAACTTTTTGGCATAAAAAATTCGAAAATTCAACTCGCCTTGTTCAGGACAATTGGGACGAGCCTGTTCGTGAAGAATGGCTCCAACGATTGAATGAAGAAGTGGCAAAATTGGATAAACCAACTATTTTGGTTGCGCATAGTCTTGCGGTTTCACTGGTAAACCATTGGGCAGCATTAAACAGTAATAAAAATATTGTTGGGGCATTATTGGTCGCTCCCGCCGATGTAGATTCACCTCAACATACTCCGGAGATTATTAGAAATTTTTCTCCAATGCCCATTTCAAAATTACCTTTTCCGTCTATAGTTGTGGCGAGTGAAAATGATCCTTATGCTTCTTTCGAAAGAAAACAATATTTTGCTGAAATGTGGGGAAGTGATTTTGTAAACGTAGGACAAAAAGGTCACATTAACTCTGATTCTGACTTAAAATATTGGGAAGAAGGGCAACTAATTCTGCAGAAATTAATTTCTAAAATAGGTCAATAAATTTAACCGCAAAGTTCGCAAAGATTTTCACATTTGAAGTTAAAAAAAAAAGGAAGGTTAGCAAAGCTTTGTGTAATTAAACTTTGCGAACCTTGCGTAAAACCTTTGCGAACTTTGCGGTTAAATTAACCAATCCTTAAACCGTTTTCTATTTTAAAATCGGGAGCTAATAAAATCACGTCTCCCTCCTTGCCTATTGCGCCAAGAACAAGACATTCGCTCATAAATTTTCCAATTTGTTTTTTTGGAAAATTTACAACCGATATAATTTGTCTATTTATTAAATCTTCTTTTTTGTAATGTACTGTAATTTGTGCCGATGATTTTCTGATGCCAATTTCGGCACCAAAATCAATTGTGAGTTGATAAGCAGGTTTTCTGGCTTCAGGAAAATCATTTACTTCAATGATGGTTCCTACGCGCATATCGGTTCTCTCAAATTCATTCCAGGTTAAATCCATTATTTTAAGATATTAATATTGTAAGTATTGACTCAAATTCTATAACTTTTTTTGTCGATGAAGCTTTTAATTTTACAAATGTAAATGAATAAAGCTAACAATTAAAAAAATATAAAATGGAAAATGTTTTAACGAATAGCAGCCCGTCTCTTAGAGATTTAAATTGTGATATTTCCGTACAATGTACTGATAAGTATATAGAAACAGATCCAAATGTAAAATTATATGTAAGAGATTATGGTAAAGGGAAACCGGTAATTTTAATTCACGGCTGGCCGCTTTCTAATGAAATGTGGGAATATCAAATCGACTTTTTAGTGCAAAATGGCTTTAGGGTAATTGCCTACGATCGCCGTGGTTTTGGTAAATCTTCTCAACCTTGGGAAGGCTACGATTATGATACTCTGACAGATGACTTAAAAGAAATTATCGAGCAATTACATTTAGAAGATGCTACTCTTGTAGGTTTTTCTATGGGTGGTGGCGAAGTTGTTCGTTATTTTAGCAAATATGGAGGAAAAGGTGTTACAAAAGCTGCCTTGATTTCTTCCGTTGTTCCATTTTTATTAAAAACAACTGATAATCCGGACGGACATCCAAAGGAAAAAAGTGATAATACAGCCAATGCAATTAAAGAAGACAGAATAGGTTTTGTAGATAATTTTGGAAAAACCTTTTTTGGTGTAAATATTATTAATAAACCATTAAGTACGCCATTGATGGAATATTACAGAATGTTGTGTTCTTTTGCTTCTCCCAGAGCGACTTTAAAATGTGCTGAATCTTTTTCTTATACTGATTTTAGAGATGAACTGGATTTTGTAAAAGTTCCGACTTTAATTATTCATGGCGACGATGATAAAATTGTTCCAATAGATTTAACATCTAAAAAAACATCAGAGGCCATCCGTCAAAACACATATATTGTGTATGAAGGCGCTCCACACGGATTGTTTTACACACACAAAGACAAATTAAACTCAGATTTATTGGATTTCTTAAATTCATAAAATCTTCTATATATATATCATTTCCTAAATACAATATCCAAAGAGCTATTTTTAATAATATGTTTCTTTGGATATTTTTTATTTCAAATTTATCGATCAGATTCAAAAGTTTAGAAATAGACAGCAGAAGCAGAAAAAAATTTAACCGCAAAGTTCGCAAAGTTTTCTTTTACTATAGCTTTTATAAAAAGGCAAAGTTCGCAAAGGTTTGTATTGATTTAGCTTTGCGGACTTTTAATTTCTTACGATACCGCAAAATAAAAATCTTTGCGAACTTTGCGGTTAAAATCACTAACAGCATAAAAAAAATCCTGTTTGTCCACAACATTTAGTCCTGATCCTTTTTTATTCAGATTTTAAATCTAAATTTGAATAAAGAACTTTTACACAATGGCACAAACTTCTTCAAATATGATTCCGCTTGGAACAATTGCTCCAAACTTCAAACTAAAAGATACTAATTCTAATAACGTTTATTCGTTTGAAGATTTAAAAGGATCAAAAGGAACACTTGTGATTTTTATCTGCAATCATTGTCCGTTTGTGCATCATGCATTACCGGAAATTATTATGATCGCTAATGATTACCGTGTACAAGGAATTGGAGTAATTGCAATTTCCAGCAACGATGTAAAAAAATATCCGCAGGATTCACCGGAAATGATGACAGAATTTGCTTTTCAGAATAAAATAGATTTTCCTTATTTATTTGATGAAAGTCAGGAAGTTGCCAAAGCTTATGACGCCGCATGCACACCCGATTTTTATTTATTTGATAATTTAGATCGCTTATTTTACCGTGGTCAGCTTGACGATTCAAGACCTAATAACGGAATTCCGTTAAGTGGAAGTGATTTACGAAGCGCCATTGATGCCCTTATTTACAACAGAAGTTTAAACGAAACTCAAAAACCAAGTATTGGCTGTAGTATTAAGTGGAAATAAGATTTTAGCTTTTTTAGAAAACTTTTCCTATATTTGCAGATCAATAAACATTTCTCATTGTGAGTACTATAAATATATTTACAGCTACATCTTTGTTGTTTTCTTTGAAAAGAAAACCGCTTGCTGCTGCATTTATTTCACATAGTAAGGCCTTTATTAATTAGGCCTCCGTCTATTTCAATTTCTTCTTTCAGGCGGAGGATTTTTACCAAAAAACGAATCATTTATTTTATTTGAAAGAGTAAATTCTCTCTCAAATAATTTTCTGGTTCTTTCAATTAAAATTTTTCACAACATTGATTAGCCTATTTCGAATGCAATATGCATTTGAAAACAATTTAAGCTTTATCAGCGTATCAATCAATTATTCAAGTTTAAAATTCAATAAATAATACATATCATTATGAAACCAACACCCACTTTCTGTAAAACAGATTATCAGTTTCTAAGAGAACTGATACTAAAAAGTAAAAATTCAACAAACACAAAAGAAGCCAATCAGCTTTCACAAGAATTAGATCGCGCAGTTATAAGCAAGGAAAGCGAATTAGATCATTCTGTTGTCAGAATCAATTCGCATGTTACAATAGAAGATGTCAAGGCAAAAAAACAAATGAAAATTCAAATTGTTTTACCTTCTTTATCTGATGTGAAATCGGGAAAAATTTCAATTTTAGCACCTTTAAGTGTTGCTATTATTGGTTTTAAGGAAAATGACGAAGTCGATTGGGAATTGCCTGCCGGAATAAAAACTTTAAAAATAATTGCTGTAGACAATACGGCTGTACATCATTCTTAAATTTTAAAACACCTCATTTGTGAAGGTGTTTTTTTTGTTCTCAACTAAAATAAAAAAAGCATCCCGTTTAAAGAATGCCTTTCTAAATACACTTATAATTGGGATGTAATATAGTTTGATATCGAAGCCATTTGAACATCATCTAAATGTGCTTTCTTCTGCATCCTTGTCAAAATTGGCTTCCATTCCTCCTGACTAAATTTCTTTGGCTCGTAAAGTTTGTGGCATCTTGCGCAACTGTTATCATAAAGGTTTTTTCCTTCCGCCAATTCAGGTGTTAATTCTGTGGCTTTAGTTTCGGTAACCGTAGGTGTAGTTACTACAGCAGGAACCGATTTTTTAGTTCCGCATGAAACTAAAAGTAGAGTTACAGCGGTTAGGATTAGGATTTTTGCTTTCATTATTTTGCTTTAATTTTTGAGTAAATATAAAAAAATCCCACTCGGCTGGCGAATGGGATTATTATTTAAAACAAAACTAAATTGCTTTGTAAGCTTCTTATTTTACGTCCATTAATTCAACGTCAAAAATCAAAGTTGCGTTTGGTGGAATTACACCTCCAGCACCTGCAGCTCCATAAGCTAAATCAGACGGAATTACAAAACGAGCTTTGTCACCAACTTGTAATAAAGCGATACCTTCGTCCCATCCTTCAATAACCTGACCTTGACCTAATCTAAATTCGATTGGTTTTTTTCTTGGGTAAGATGAATCAAAAACTTTTCCATTTTCTAATGAACCTTCGTAGTGTACAGAAACTGTTTTACCTGCTTCAGCCTTTTTACCGTCTCCTTTATTAATCATTTTGTAACGTAATCCGCTTTCAGTTCTGTCAAATCCAGCAGCTAATTGCTCCATTTTAGCTTCAGATTCAGCTTTTAAGGCAGCGTCTCTTTTCAAACGAGCACCTTTTAAACCAACAAAAGCTTCAATAGCATTCCATTTTTCAGCTTCTTCACCAACTCTGATGATTTCTACAGCATCAAGATTATCACCTTGTGCAACTGCATCAACAACGTCCTGACCTTCGATTACGTGACCAAAAACAGTATGTTTTCCGTCTAACCAAGAAGTTGGAACGTGAGTGATATAAAATTGTGAACCATTACTTGCAGGACCTGAGTTTGCCATAGCTAAAACTCCCGGACGATCGTGTTTTAAACTTGGGTGAAATTCATCATCAAATTTATAACCAGGATCTCCAGTTCCTGTTCCTTTAGGACATCCACCCTGAATCATAAAATCAGGAATTACTCTATGAAATGTTAATCCGTCATAGAATTTTTGTCCCTGTGGTTTTACCTTATTTTCCATATTTCCTTCTGCAAGAGCTACAAAATTCCCTACGGTTCCTGGTGTTAAGTCGTGTGTAAGTTTTACTAAAATCGAACCTTTACTAGTATTGAATTTAGCGTATATTCCGTTTTCCATGTTGTGATTTTTAATTTTGATTGCAAATTTACAAATTAATTCTGTATCAATTTGTGCTTTCTATTTTTTAGTCCCGAAGCGTCGGGATGATTTATAAGTAAGTCCGTAAACTGTAAATGCTAATAAAGACAAACCAACACAACCAATACTTACGGCGTGCCATCCTCCTAATTTCCATAATAATAATCCATATGCAGATCCTGCAGCCGTTCCTAAAAAGCTAAACGACATAAATACGGTATTCAGTCTATTTCTTGCTTCGGGAAGTAGAGAATAAACACGGGTTTGGTTTGAAATATGAACACCTTGAATTCCGATATCAATAAATACAATACCAATCGCAATACCAATTACGCTTTCTACTGAAAAGTAAAAAATTAAAAAACTTATTAATATCAGCAAACAGCCGTAACCAACCGCTACTCTAGACCCGCCTTTGTCTCCCATTTTTCCAACTAATGGCGCTGCCAAAGCTCCTGAAGCCCCCACAATTCCGAATAAACCAATTGTTGCACTATTAAAATGGAAAGGTTCTCCGGAAAGCAGTAATACCATTGTAGTCCAGAAAGCACCAAATTGTGCAAAACTAAATACATTAATCATGGTAGCTTCGCGCAAAACCGGCTGCGTTTTTATAAGGGTAAAAAGTGACTGAATTAACTGTCCATAAGTTCCCTGAAACTGAGGTTTATTAATGGGGAATTTATTCTGAATTACAAAAAAGATCAAAAGACAAATTCCGGCTGCGATATAAAACATCGATCTCCAACCCAAAACCTGACCAATGAATCCGCTTAAAGTTCTTGAAAGTAAAATTCCGACCAATAAGCCGCTCATAATAGTTCCAACAACTTTTCCTCGTTGTTCCTGCGCACTTAATGAAGCCGCCAATGGTAAAATAAGCTGTGGGACTATTGAAGTGATTCCTATTAATAAAGAAGCTATTTGCAAAAGAAAGAAACTCTTTGCTGTTGCAGCTAAAATTAAGGCTATTACCGACGCAAAAGTGGTCATCAAAATTTGTTTTTTACGCTCGATTTTGTCACCTAACGGAACCATGAAAAATAAACCAATTGCATATCCGGCTTGTGTAAGATATGTTATGGTTCCTGCATTGGCTTCCGGAATTTTAAATTCGTTGGCTATTAAAACAATTAAAGGCTGGCAGTAATAAAGATTTGCAACTATAAGTCCAGTGCAAACTGCCATAAATAAGACATTCGTTTTGGATAAATTCATTTTGCAAAAATACCAATCTAATTTTAACCAAGACTTTAAAAATTGTAAAAAATTTTCAAATTCAGAATCAAATCAGAGATTGATTTTAAAGATTATATTCATTTTTAAAACTTTATGATTTCATAAAATCTTCCCGCATCGGGCTAAATACATCTGTTAAAAGTCCGCTTTCGAGACAAACAACACCATGAATTGCATGTGGCGGAATATAAAAGCTGTCACCTTCTTTTAATGTTTGGGTAACACCAGAAATTGTGACATCGAATTTACCACTTGAAACATAAGTTACCTGAGAATGATAATGTTCGTGTAAAACACCTATTCCACCTTTTTCAAAATGAACATTTACCAGCATTACTTTATCATCATAAGCCAGGATTTTACGTTTGATTCCTTCACCAACTACTTCCCATTCAATATCATCGCCTTTTATAAATTCTTTACTTGTTCCGAAACTTTGCATATTTATTCTGATTTTATTCCTACAAAAATAAGGTTTCTAAATGAATTATTCTAAAGCAATTCTTTGGAAATAAAATCATAGCTGTTTTTTATACACTCAAAAGAATTTGGATTGTAATTATTCTCCTGTTCAACAAAAAAATGTTTCATTCCTGATTGTTTTGCTTCCTTAAAAATAGTTTTAAAATCAATTGAACCCGAACCAACTTCAGTATTTAAAGCTTGATTTAATTTGTCCATATCTTTAACATGCCACATTTTAAAACGTCCGGGATTTTCCTTAAACAATTTTAATGGATCATTTCCTGAACGAACAACCCAATATAAATCCAACTCAAAATACACTAAATCTTTGTCTGTTTCTTTTAGTAAGATTTCATATCCGGTAATTCCATCGTGTCCTTGAAATTCAAAATCATGATTATGATACGCTAATTTTAAACCTGAAGCTTTGCACATTTTTGCCGCTTCATTTAAACGTGACGCTATTGTTTTAAAATCTTTTCTAAATGGCTCATCAACCCAGGGAATTGTCAAATACTCGCTTTTTAAAACTTTTGCTGCTTCAATTGCCGCAATAAGCTCTGTTGTGTTTCCATCATATAAAAAACTTCCTAAATTATAATGTCCGCTTACGGCTTTTAATTGATTTTCGTCTAAGATTTTTTTAAGTGCTGTTGGCGAAATTCCCCAAAACTGATCTTTTATAGAAAATCCATAAGTTTCAATATTTGTATAACCCGCAGCAGCCACTTTTTGCAAGGTAGATTTTACATCTTTCGAAATTTCATCTCGCAATGTATATAATTGTAACCCAATTTCTTTTTTGTTCATAGTAAAAGCTAAAGATGGCATCGCTAAAACTGCTGCAGTAGCTAAACCGGAATTAATAACAAAAGTTCTTCTGGAAATCATCTTATCTTTTTTAAGTAAAAATAATTTTTTAAATAAAATCTTTAATTAAATTGACTTTCAAAATTACATATAAAATCCTGAAGCGCAACTTCTGTTTCTTCGTTTATAATTTTTCCTTCTTCATTAATTTTTCCACGAATGCCCTGAATTAAAAGTTGTGTATTGTTCTGACATTTAGCCTCTAGCGTTTTCATTATAAGCAACAATTGTTCATGTCCTTTTTCACCAGAAGCGGAAGCGGTTATTAATCCAGTAGTTCTATTTGAAAAAACAGTAGTTGAAACACACCATTCTAAAGCATTTTTTAAACTTCCCGGTAAACTAAAAACATATTCGGGAGTACAAATTAGCACGCCATCTGCCTCATTTATTTTATTCCTGAAAGAAGCAACAGTATTTGGTGGATTCTCATTATCCAAATCAGGATTGAAATGTGGTATTTCAGCCAGATCTTCAAATATCTCAATTTCAAATTCATATTTTATATGTTCTGAAATATATTTTAAAATTTTGTAGTTGCTTGAATTTTTTCTGGTACTGCCGGTTATGGCAAGAATTTTTGTTTTTCTCATTTCCATTTATTGAATAGTTCCAATATCTTTTTTCATCAAATCAAATCCGTCATTTAAGTCATTCTTTTTAAAATATTTTTCTAAATCACTCAACCTCTTTTTATTATCATATTGTATACACGAATTCAATTTTCTTTGGCAGACAGAACATAATCTTATCGAATGCCTGTCGGTTTCTTCCATACTATTAGTACCATTCATTACACAATCAGCTGCAATACAATGATGCAAACCAAACATATGTCCGATTTCATGAGAGCTTATTTTAAGTAATCGTGATAAACATAAATTGAAGTTTTCAGATGTTAATTCTCCATCCTGTAATCTATAAAATGAACTAACAGCCACTTTATCATGATAAGAAGCCAAACCAAAAACATAATTCCATTCAGGCTTAGGATATAAATCCAATTCTGAAAGTCCCATTAAGGCAATTCTGTTTAAAGGTTTTTCTTCTTTCAAAACATCATTTAAAAGATAACCAGCCAATAACTGTTCATGACCATACATCATTCTTCTATAAGAATTTGGAACCACATCATTAGAAATAGGCGCTAAAGTTTTTGTTTTTAATTGGAAGTAAATTTCTAAATATTCATTGGTGAGCTTAATTTGTTTGTTTTGCAAAGAATTAAAATTTCCAATAGGTCGGATGTAAATAATATTTGTCTCCTTTGTTGGCACGATATGTTTAGATGCAAAGTATTGCTCAAAAGTTTGTCCTTTTTCTTTATGAGAAAACAACCAATCTCCATAAGCAGGTTCAGCCAATTTAACGTCATTACTTTTAATGTGTTTAAAATAAGACGCTTCTTTCGGAATTTCTTTTGGGGCTTCTTTTGGAGTTTTATTTGTTTTTTCTTTAATGCAGGAACAAAATATTATAAAAATAAGAATAGCTATTTTTCTCATATACTTTTCGTTAAATATATTCAAAAAAATAGCTATTCTTATTTTCTATTTGGATTTCTTCTCAACTTTTTTTCAAATTTCTATTTAGAAGAAAATATTGCAATTATTATTGTATCAACTAACAAAACCTATCTTTATTCATTAACTTCTTCTTCGAAATTATCAAAATAAGTAAAATCTTTGGTAATTAATCCATTTTCAATTGTAAAAACAGTACAAATTGGCAATTCAAATTTTGAATTATCTGGCGCAGTTCCAGTAGAAACAAATTCTACAATAATATGATTTTCTCCGGAAGGATAAATCTGAATAACTTCATCATGCAAATCCGGAAAAATTTTATTTAACTCCGCATATTTACTTTCCGTTTGCTTACGGGTTTGTTTTACAATTCCTTTTCCTAAAGATGGGTCTTTAAAATCAGCGGTTTCAGTATACATTTCCGACATCTTTTTCCAGTCATGTTTATTAAAATACTCGAAATACTGCTTTATCAGTTTTTCATTCTTTGTTGTGTCGACTGTTTTTGGTTGATTTTGATTATTACAGGAAATAAGTATAATACATACAATTATCAATGTGATTGCCTTCCTCATTTGTTTTTGGTTTAAATTACTATAAATCAATTATATTCCAGAAAATAAATATAGTAAAAACCAAATAGCGATTTTCATAAAACCGATATGAAAAATCATTTTTATGAAAATCGAAATCCTACTTTACAGCAATTTCCTGAGGTCGTGATTGCTTCTTTTCATTTTTTAGAGAATAAATTTTTCCTTCCTTGTTTGCATAGACGTAAACATAATCCCAATAAGCCGCACCTGCCATTTTAGGTTTTGTAGCATTTTGGTCTGTATAAATTTGGTTTGCATAGATAAGTATTTCATTCCCATTTTCAGAATTCTGAATTATACGTACCGGCGGCCCCCAAGTATTAATAAGACTGTTTTTAGATTTTCCCACCCAGTTATTTGCTGTATTTTTAGAACCTGAACATGCATATAAAATCAGAATGACGAATACTAGAATATTTTTTTTCATAAGACGAATATTTTTAATGATTTAAATTTGGCGATCTAATACTACTACGATTCGGTCTTAAAAAAATTACACAAAAAAAATATAACATTACACAATTACCATTTATTTACCTAAACAACAAATAGTTAACACTTTAAAAAGATAAAAATCTATACCTAAAAAGAACCTAATTGTTCTTGTTATATTTTTAAAGTTCTCAAGTATTACTTTGTATCTTTGCCACTTAGAAAATTTTGAAGAAAAATGCGAATTGATATTATTACGATTTTGCCGGAATTATTAAAAAGTCCGTTTGAGGCTTCGATTATGAAACGTGCCATCGACAAAGGTTTGGTTGAAGTTCATTTTCACAATTTACGAGATTATACAACTAACAAACAAAAAAGTGTAGACGATTATCCGTTTGGCGGTGGCGCCGGAATGGTGATGACCGTTCAGCCAATTGATGCTTGTATTACTCATTTAAAAAGTGAGCGTGAATATGATGAAATCATTTATATGTCGCCAGATGGAGAAACTTTAAACCAAAAAATGGCGAATACAATGTCGATGTATGAAAATATTATCATTTTATGCGGACATTATAAAGGTGTAGACCAACGTGTTCGTGATCATTTTATTACCAAAGAAATTTCGATTGGTGATTATGTTTTATCCGGAGGAGAATTAGGCGCTTTGGTTTTATCTGATGCTTTAATTCGATTAATACCAGGAGTTTTAAGTGATGAAACTTCGGCATTGACAGATAGTTTTCAGGATAATTTACTTTCCGGACCTATATATACAAGACCCGCAGATTATAAGGGATGGAAAGTTCCGGAAGTTTTAACCAGCGGTCATTTTGCCAAAATTGACAAATGGCGTGAAGATATGGCGTATGAACATACAAAGAATAGACGCCCGGATCTGTTAGAATAAATTCCAAATTTTTAAAATTCCAAATTCCAATTGATCAACTAGTTAAAAGATTGGAATTTGGAATTTTGCTTATATTGTAATTTGACGTTTTGCATTGGAATTTGGAATTTGAAAAATTTGGAATTTGAATTTATTTAACTACATTTGCACCCGAATTAGACTAACCTCTGGCGAGATCCGTGAATGTTGCTCTATTATAAAAAACCATAATTTAAGATATCATGGCAGATTTAATGAAATTCGTTCAAACCGAATTAGTTGCTAAAAAAGATTTCCCTGTTTTTGGAGCTGGAGATACTATCACAGTTTTCTACGAAATTAAAGAGGGTGAAAAAACAAGAACTCAGTTTTTTAAAGGAGTTGTTATTCAAAGAAGAGGTTCTGGTAACACAGAAACTTTTACTATTCGTAAAATGTCTGGTGCTATTGGTGTTGAGCGTATCTTCCCGGTAAACTTACCAGCTTTACAAAAAATTGAAATCAACAAGAAAGGTGCTGTACGTAGAGCTAGAATTTTCTACTTCAGAGAACTTACTGGTAAAAAAGCTAAGATTAGAGATAAAAGAAGATAATCATTTATCTCTTTGTTATAAAAAAACTCGTTTCATATTGTTTGAAACGAGTTTTTTTTATGCTTACTTTTTTAAAATAACAAAACAGCAATATTTTAATATCAAAATCATCGAATTAGCAATTTAACGTTGCCGAAATAACAATTTGATAATTCCTGTATTTATCCGGAAAACTACACCGTTTTCGGACTGTTTTTATTATATTTGCTCCGCTCATTTCGAGCCAACTATACCTTTTACATCGCTTACCCTTTGCGATACGATTATAAAAAAAAAAAAAAAATGACACAGAATTCAAAAATTTATTACACCTTAACTGATGAGGCGCCATTATTAGCGACTTATTCTTTTTTACCAATTGTTCAGGCATTTACAGCTACGGCTGGTATCGCTATCGAAACCAGAGACATCTCGTTGGCAGGTAGAATTTTATCAAATTTCCCTGAGGTTTTAACAGATGCTCAAAAAACCGGAGATGCTTTGGCTGAATTAGGTCAATTAGCTACACAGCCAGAAGCTAATATTATTAAATTACCAAACGTATCTGCATCTGTACCGCAATTAAAAGCGGCTATTGCAGAATTACAATCTCATGGTTACAAAATTCCTGATTTTCCGGAAGAGCCTCAAAACGATGCTGAAAAAGAAATCAAAGCTAAATACGCTAAAGTATTAGGTTCTGCTGTAAACCCTGTTTTGCGTGAAGGAAATTCTGATCGTAGAGCGCCAAGAGCGGTAAAAAACTTTGCAAAAGCAAATCCACACTCTATGGGTGCATGGTCTGCTGACTCAAAAACTAAAGTAGCTTCTATGCCAAATGGTGATTTTTACGGAAGTGAAAAATCACTTACTGTTGCAGACGCTAATGATGTAAAAATTGAATTCGTTGCAAAAGACGGTACAACTACTGTTCTTAAAGCAAGTACACCGTTAAAAGCTGGCGAAATAATAGACAGTTCTGTTTTAAGTGTAAAAAAATTAAAATCTTTTGCTGCTGAAGCAATCGCTGAAGCAAAAAAAGAAGGTGTTTTACTTTCTGTGCATTTGAAAGCTACAATGATGAAAGTTTCAGATCCAATTATCTTTGGCGCTATCGTTGAAGTTTATTTTGCTGATCTTTTCAAAAAATATGAAACTTTATTTGCTGAATTAAATATTGATACCAGAAATGGTTTAGGTGATATCTACGCAAAAATTGCAGGAAGACCTGAACAAGCTGCAGTTGAAGCTGACATTACTAAAGCAATCGAAAACGGACCGGCTTTGGCAATGGTAAATTCTGATAAAGGAATTACAAACTTACACGTTCCATCTGATGTTATTGTTGATGCTTCTATGCCGGCAATGATTCGTACTTCTGGACAGATGTACAATAAAGAAGGAAAACAACAAGATACAATCGCTGTTATTCCAGACCGTTCTTATGCCGGAATTTACACTGCAACTATCGATTTCTGTAAAAAACACGGTGCTTTTGATCCTAAAACAATGGGAAGTGTTCCTAACGTAGGTTTGATGGCTCAAAAAGCAGAAGAATACGGATCTCACGATAAAACTTTCCAATTGCAAGCAGACGGAGTTGTTCGTGTAGTTGATAATAAAGGAACTGTTTTAATGGAGCAAAACGTTGAAGCAAATGACATTTTCAGAATGTGCCAGGCAAAAGACGCTCCTATTCAGGACTGGGTTAAACTAGCTGTAAACAGAGCGCGTTTATCTGATACTCCTGCTGTTTTCTGGTTAGACGAAAACAGAGCGCATGACAGAGAATTGATTGCAAAAGTTCAAAAATATCTTAAAGATTATAATACTACAAACTTAGATATTCGCATCTTAAATCCTGTTGCTGCAACTGAATTTACTTTAGACAGAATTATCAAAGGTTTGGATACTATCTCTGTAACAGGAAACGTTTTACGTGATTACTTAACAGATTTATTCCCAATTTTAGAATTAGGAACTTCTGCAAAAATGTTATCTATCGTTCCGTTAATGAATGGTGGTGGATTGTTCGAAACTGGTGCCGGAGGTTCTGCTCCTAAACACGTTGAGCAATTTACAGAAGAAGGATATTTACGTTGGGATTCACTAGGAGAATTTTTAGCTCTTGGTGCTTCATTAGAGCATTTAGGACAAACTTTAAATAATTCTAAAGCAATTGTTTTAGCTGAAACTCTTGACGAAGCAAATGATAAATTCCTTGCAAATGATAAATCTCCAGCTCGTAAAGTAGGTCAGATTGATAACCGTGGTTCTCATTTCTACCTTGCTTTCTATTGGGCTCAGGCTTTGGCAGCACAAAATAAAGATGCTGAATTAAAAGCTATTTTCACTCCAATTGCAGCTCAATTTGAAGCTAACGAAGCTAAAATCGACGCTGAATTAATTGGTGCTCAAGGAAAACCTCAAACTCTTGGAGGATATTACCAGCCAACTCCGGAGTTAGTAAGCAAAGCAATGCGCCCAAGTGCGACATTCAATGCAATTCTTGCCGAAATTAAATAAATAAAATGTTTACACATTAATAGTAAAAAAGACAACCCGAAACGGTTGTCTTTTTTTCTTAACTAATGTTTAACAAACCTTACTCTATAATATTTAGTAAGAATTATTATCTATGTAAATCAAAATCAAAACAATGATTACAAAAAAGTTTACTACGTTTCTAATTATTATTTTTACAATCTTTACTTCATTTGCTCAGGAAAAATTTACTTTAAGCGGCACCATAACCGACTTTAAAAACAATGAAACCTTAATTGGTGTCAACATTTATATTCCCGCACTAAAAATTGGAACCACAACTAATGAATACGGTTTTTATTCACTTACAATTCCATCCGGTGAACATCAAATCGAGATAAGTTATGTTGGTTACCAAACCATTCAAAAAACGGTTATTTTAAATCAAAATACCAAAAATAATTTTGCTTTAAACGAAGGCGGCGGCGAAGAACTTCAGGAAGTTGTTATTACCGATAATAAAGGAAAAATCAACATCAAATCGCCGGAAATGAGTGCCAATAAACTTTCGATTGCCACCATCAAAAAAATGCCTGTAGTTTTAGGTGAAGTCGATGTTTTAAAATCGATTTTATTACTTCCAGGCGTTACAAATGCAGGTGAAGGCGCATCCGGATTCAACGTTCGAGGCGGAGGTGCAGATCAAAATTTAATTTTATTAGACGAAGCAACGATATTTAATTCATCACACGTATTTGGATTTTTCTCCGTTTTTAATCCTGACGCCATAAAAGATTTAAAATTATATAAAGGCGGAATTCCCGCACGCTATGGCGGAAGAGCTTCTTCTGTTTTGGATATTTATCAAAAAGACGGAAGCAGTAAGGATTTCCATGTAAATGGAGGAATCGGATTAATTTCGAGTAGAATTCTTGCCGAAGGTCCGATAGTAAAGGACCGAGGTTCATTTTTAATTGGAGGAAGAGCTTCTTACGCCCATTTATTTTTAAAATTATCCGAAGAAAATAAAGATAACTCTGCTTATTTTTATGATTTAAATACCAAATTGAGTTATAAATTAAATGACAATAACAGTTTGTATTTATCCGGTTATTTTGGCCGTGATGTGTTTAGTTTAAATAAAAGCTTCACGAATATTTACGGAAATTCAACTTTAAATCTTCGTTGGAATCATTTGTTTTCTGATAAATTATTCTCAAATTTATCCTTGATTTACAGCGATTATTATTACGGTTTAGACCTTGATTTCGTTGGTTTCAAATGGGATTCTGGAATCAAAAATTATAATATTAAATACGATTTCAAAAACTATATTTCAGATAAATTCAAATTGAATTACGGCTTAAACGGAATCTATTATGAATTTAATCCCGGAACGATCAAACCAAGTAATGCAGAATCCGGAATTAACCCGGATCAATTAGATAAAAAATATGCTTTTGAACCTGCCATTTATATTGATGCCGAAAATCAGCTTTCGAAAAAAATCACAGTCGCTTACGGATTGCGTTATAGTTTATTTTATCGTTTAGGCGCTTCGAAAATCAATTTATACGATAATAATAATCCTGTTGTTTTCAATTCAGATTTAGAAATTTACGAAAAAGGAACACCTATTGGAACCGAATATTATGGCAAAAATAAATCCATAAAAAACTATAATAATCTGGAACCGAGATTTTCAATTTCTTACCAGCTAAATGACGATCAGGCCGTAAAAGCGAGTTATAACCGAATGGCACAATATCTTCAGTTAATTTCGAATACCTCATCGCCTACTCCGCTCGATGTCTGGATGCCAAGTGACACCTATATCAAACCACAAATTGCAGATCAGGTTGCTTTAGGTTATTTCAGAAATATAAATAATGGAGCCTATTCTCTCGAAGTCGAAAGTTATTATAAAGAAATTCAAAATCGCCTTGACTATATTGATGGTGCCGATTTGATTGCCAATAATGCCATTGAACAGGTTATTTTAAACGGACAAATGCGTGCTTATGGTTTAGAAATTATGTTCAAGAAAAATGAAGGTAAATTTAATGGATGGATATCCTATACGTTATCAAAATCAGAACAGCAAACGCCGGGAAGAACACCTGAAGAAACGGGAATAAATAACGGACAATGGTACAATTCTGCTTATGACAAAACGCATAATTTAGCCATTACCTCTGCTTATAATTTAAACGAAAAATGGTCTTTTGGAGCTAATTTCGCCTTACAATCAGGACAGCCGGTTACTTATCCAAACGGACAATATGAGTATCTTGGCATTACTGTTCCGAGTTATGGTTTGCGAAACGAACATCGCTTACCGGCTTATCATCATTTGGATGTTTCGGCTACTTTAACACCACGGAGCAATAAAGACAGAAACTGGAAAGGCGAATGGGTTTTTAGTATTTATAATTTATACAATAGACAAAACGCAGCGTCTATAAACTTCCGTCAAAATGTGGATACAGGTTATAATGAGGCTGTAAAAACATCTATTTTCGGTATTGTTCCTGCTGTTAGTTATAATTTCAAGTTTTAAAAATCACTTTTCTGTCAAAGAATTAAAAATACAAATCATGAAAAAAGCAATCTTGTTAATCGTATTTTTCATATCGATTTTCTTCACAAGCTGTGAAGAAGTTGTTGATGTTGACTTAGATACTGCTCCATCAAAATTAGTAATCGAAGGCGCCATAAACTGGCAAAAGGGAACCACAGGCGCGCAACAAACAATAAAACTAACCACTACAACGGGTTATTTTGAAAATGTAATCCCAACTGTTTCAGAAGCAATTGTATTTATAAAAAACAGTGCAGGAGAACAATTTGATTTTGTTGAAGTTCCTAACTCAGGTCGATATGTTTGTAATAATTTCAAACCTGTAATTGACGAGCAATATACCTTAACCGTTATCAGCAACGGAAATACTTATACTGCAAGCGAAATCATGAAATCTGTTGCTCCGATAACCCGAATGGAACAAAATAACGAAGGAGGATTTACTGGAAAAGACATTGAAGTAAGGGCTTTTTACAATGATCCTGCAGGTGTAGACAACTTTTATCTGTACAATTACGAATACTCAAATAAAATTACCTCAAATTACTATGTTGATGACGATAAATTTTTTCAGGGCAATGAATTTTTCAGCCTTTCAGATGATGATGAATTAAAACCCGGAGACAAAATCAACATAACACATTATGGTATTTCAAAACAATATTATAACTACATGAGTATTTTGGTTAGTATTGCCGGCAGTAATGTGGGCGGACCATTCCAATCCCCACCTGCCACTGTAAAAGGAAATATCATGAACACGACAGACAAAAGCAATTATCCTTTGGGGTATTTTTCGCTTAGTGAAACCGATTCAAAAACATTTACTATAGAATAAACATGGAAGCCAGAATTGAAAATTTAGCAGAAAAAAAATTAATCGGCAATTACATTAAAATGAATTTTATCGAAAATAAAACATTTCAGTTATGGAATGGTTTTATGCCACGCCGAAAAGAAATCAAAAACTCAATTGACTCTAATTTGTATTCACTTGAAGTATTTCCGGTTGGGCATTTTGATAATTTTGATCCCGGTAGTTCCTTTCAAAAATGGGCTGCGATAGAAGTTACAGACTTTGAAGAAATTCCTTCTGAAATGGAAACATTAATTATTCCATCCGGATTATATGCAGTTTTTACACACAAAGGTCCAGCAAGCGAAGGTCACAAAACCTATCATTCTATTTTTGTTGAATGGCTTCCAAATTCAGCATATACGGTTGACGAAAGACCGCATTTTGCAATTATGGGTGAAAAATATAAAAAAGACGATCCAAATTCTGAAGAAGACATCTGGATTCCGATAAAAACCAAATAATAAGATTATGCTCATCGAAACTTTAAAATCGTTATTTAACCGCGACCTGAACAAACTTAAAATAGAGATAGAATCGTACCAAAGTGAAAATCAGCTTTGGGCAATTGATAAAAACATTTCAAATTCGGCAGGAAATCTTTGTTTGCATTTAATGGGAAATATCAATACTTACATTGGTGCCGAGCTTGGAAAAACAGGTTATATTCGCGACAGGCCTTTAGAATTTTCATTAAAAGATATTCCTAAATCAGAATTAATCAGCAAAATTGATGCTACAATTCTGGTAGTCAATAACGCTCTCGATTCATTAACAGAAGCAGATTTAGAGGCTGTTTATCCACAAATTGTTTTTGAAAAAGAAATGACAACAGGGTATTTTCTGGTTCATCTTTCCACACATTTGGCGTATCATTTAGGACAAATTAATTATCATAGGCGTCTTATTTAATTTTAGATTTTAGATTGAAAAAACGCATATTTAAAAATATTTGCCACAGATTAAAAGATTAAAAAGATTAATCTAATGCTAATCTCTTAATCTGTGACAAAAAATCTAAAATCTGAACTCTAAAATCTAAAATACTACCCGTACCTTTGCATCACAAAAAAAATCAGCATGTCATCACACCATATAGTTCGCGACGATCAGGAACCTGCTTTAATTATTGCCAACGGAGCTGCTTGCAATCCCGAATTATTAGGACAATTGCTGGAATGGTCTCCGCTTGTTGTCGTGCTTGATTCTGCTATTGAAAGAGTTATCGAACTGGACATTAAAGTCGACGTACTTTTAGGAGATTTTGATCGTGGTTTTGATCCCGAAATTTATAAAACCTCACAATATCCAATCGAAATTGTATATGCACCGGATCAAAATAAAACAGACCTTGAAAAAGCTTTTGATTATTTGATAGAAAGAAAAATTCCTGCTGTAAACGTTGTCTGGGCGACCGGAAAACGTGCCGATCATACCATTACAAACCTGACAAATATCGTTCGTTATCGCGATTTACTTAAAATTGTAATTCTAGACGATCATTCTAAAATATTTTTATTGCCTTCTAAATTTGAGAAATGGTATACTGCCAAAACGCCAATTTCTTTAATACCGATTGGTGTTGTAAATGGTATTTATTCAAAAAATTTACAATATCCTCTGCAAAATGATACGCTTACAATGGGCTACAGAACCGGCAGCAGCAATGCAGTCGCTCAAGACGGATTGGTAACAATCACACACGATAACGGCGATTTATTGTTGATGGAATGTATTGATTGATTTGTCATCCTAAGTGCAACATTAACTAAAATTAATCATAGAATTAAAGTTGGAATTTGTGATTTAAAAGAATTGGAATTTACAGAAGCACTTTCCTCCAAAAGGAATGACTATCTTTGCACCCAAATTCACAAAAATGAAAGTAACCGACAATTCTGAAAAAAATATTTTACATCCTCGAAATCTTCATCGTTCCCGTTATGATTTTGAGCTTCTCATCGCGAATTGTCCAGAACTAAAAAATCACGTTGCGATCAACATTCACGGAAGTGAGACTATTGATTTCAGTAATCCTGTTTCTGTAAAATTGCTTAACAAAGCATTATTACAAACGTATTACGATATTCAAAACTGGAGTATTCCTAAAAATTATCTTTGTCCGCCCATTCCCGGAAGAGTAGATTATATACACTATTTAGCTGATTTACTAGCAGAAACCAATAACGGAATTATTCCGCAAGGTTCTTCAGTTTTAGGTTTAGACATAGGAACTGGTGCCAATTGTATTTATCCAATTTTAGGAAATGCCATTTACGACTGGAGTTTTGTAGGAACAGATATAGATCTAAACGCTATTCAAAATTGCAGCAAAATTATTGAAGCAAATCCAAAATTGATCGATGCGATAAGTTTACAGCAACAAACCGAATCACGTTTTATTTTTAAAAACATTATTACTCCGGAAGACCGATTTACCTTTACGATCTGTAATCCTCCTTTTCATTCTTCTGCCGAAGACGCCAATCAAAGTACGGTTCGAAAAGTATCTAACTTAAATCCAAAGGAAAAGAAAAATACAAATCCGGTTTTAAACTTCGGAGGACATAATGCCGAATTATGGTGTGACGGAGGAGAACTTGGCTTTGTAACCCAAATGATTTTTGAAAGCGCCAAATATGCAATGCAATGTTTATGGTTTACAACTTTGGTTTCAAAAAGAGATAATCTTTCGAGCATTTATAGAACCTTAAATAAAGTAAACGCAGCTTCAATAAAAACAATTGATATGGCTCAAGGCCAAAAAACAAGCCGAATTGTAGCGTGGACTTTTTTGAGCGAGGCGCAGCAAAAAGCTTTTAAAATAGAATAAAATTGCTACAAATCCGAAAAACCACCTAAAAATTATGAGAAACAATATATTGAAGAACTAAAAGTAGCCGAACAAGAAATTCAGAATGGAAATTTTTATTCTCATAATGAGGTTAAAGAGAAAATTAAGACATATCAGCAGAAATTCAAAAATATTATAATTATGATACTTTAAATCAAAATTATAATACTTGTGAATTTTATATTAATGTTACCTTTAATGTAAATTGAATTTCACCATTATGTTAAAATTACTACCCAAATTTCTTTTATTGTTTCTAATTGTTGGTTGTGCTTCCTCCAAAAAAGTAAAATTTGACGATTATGTTTTTCAGACAAAAAAAGAAAAAAACGCTTATATAACTTCTTACAACAAGGCACTCAAACTTTGGGATGTTCCTTATACCGAAGAAGATATAAAAACTAGTTTTGGAACAGCTCACGTTATTATGGCCGGACCAAAAAATGAAAAACCTTTGGTTTTACTTCACGGAATGGATGCCAGTTCAACAATGTGGTATCCAAATATTAAAGCTTTAGCAAAAAACCATCGTGTTTACGCCATCGACTTTATGATGGAACCTGGGAAATCAACCTTGAGTGCAAAACCTCTTTCACCAGAGGAAATTATTACTTTGTATAACGAAATTTTCAATCATTATAAATTAAAGAACTTTGATATTGTTGCGGCATCACGCGGAGGCTGGATTGCTACATTATTAGCCACACAAAGAAAAAATTCAATAGATAAAATTGTTTTACTGAGTCCGGCACAAACTTTTAAATTTATCGATAAAGTCGGCAAAACGTCATCAGCATTAATGCTGAAACTTTTTCCAAGCGAAAAGAAATTCGGCAAAACATTAGAAACGTTTTCAACGCATCCCGAAAAAATTAGTCCTGTTTATAAAAGACAATTTTATTTGGCAAACAAATACGCAAAATCAAATTCTAGCATGCTTAAAATGCATCCTTTTTCAGATGACGAATTAAAAATGATTGATAATCCGGTTTTGGTTATAATTGGCGATCAAGATGTTATAAATGCCGAAGATAGTTTAGAGCGCGCACAAAAGTATTTATCCCGCAATAAAACAAAAACAATAAAAGATGCGGGGCATTTTCTAAGTATTGATCAGTCGAAAATTGTGAATGATGCTATGATTGATTTTTTAAAATAGTCACAAGTTTTTTAGCCACAAATTACACGAATGTTCACGAATTATTTTATGGAAAAATCGAAATTCGTGAATTCGTGGCGATCCTTTTTTATAGATTCCAAACTTCGTATCTTTACAAAACCAAATTTTTCATACGCCAAAAATGAAGTTTCAAGTTTCCTCAGAATATAGTCCGAAAGGCGATCAGCCACAAGCCATACAAAAATTGTCGCAAGGTATTGTCGATGGTGATAAATATCAAACTTTATTGGGAGTTACGGGTTCCGGTAAAACTTTTACAGTTGCCAATGTGATTCAGGAAGTACAAAGACCTACTTTAGTTTTGGCACACAACAAAACTTTGGCGGCACAGTTGTATTCAGAATTCAAACAGTTTTTCCCTAATAATGCCGTTGAATATTTCGTTTCTTACTACGATTATTATCAGCCGGAAGCTTTTATGCCCGTAACAGGTGTTTTCATCGAAAAAGATTTATCTATCAATGAAGAGCTTGAAAAAATGCGTTTGAGTACTACTTCTTCCCTGCTTTCAGGACGTCGTGATATTTTGGTTGTAGCTTCGGTTTCTTGTTTGTATGGTATTGGAAATCCTGTTGAATTCAAGAAAAATGTAATCGAAATTTTCAGAGATCAGGTTATTTCAAGAACCAAACTATTGCACAGTTTAGTACAAAGTTTATATGCCAGAACTGAAGCAGATTTTAATCCCGGAACTTTCAGAATTAAAGGTGATACTGTCGAAGTATATCCAAGTTATGCTGATGATGCATTCAGAATACATTTTTTTGGAGATGAAATTGAAGAAATAGAATCCTTTGATGCTAAGACCTCACAAGTTATTGAAAAATTCAAAAGACTTACGATTTACCCTGCCAACATGTTTGTGACTTCTCCGGAAGTTTTACAAGGTGCTATTTGGGAAATTCAGCAGGATTTGGTAAAACAGGTTGATTATTTTAAAGAAATAGGAAAACATCTGGAAGCAAAACGTCTGGAAGAACGAACCAATTTCGACTTAGAAATGATTCGGGAATTGGGTTATTGCTCCGGAATTGAGAACTACTCGCGTTATCTTGACGGACGCCAAGCGGGAACAAGACCTTTCTGCTTGTTAGATTATTTTCCAAATGATTATTTGATGGTGGTTGACGAAAGTCACGTAACTGTTTCGCAAGTTCATGCCATGTACGGAGGCGATCGCAGCCGTAAAGAAAACCTGGTTGAATATGGTTTCCGCTTACCTGCCGCAATGGACAACAGACCTTTGAAATTTGAAGAATTTGAAGCCCTGCAAAATCAGGTCATTTATGTATCGGCAACTCCGGCTGATTATGAACTACAAAAATCTGACGGAATTTATGTCGAGCAAATCATTCGTCCGACAGGATTATTAGATCCGGTTATTGAAGTTAGACCGAGTTTAAATCAGATTGATGATTTAATTGAAGAAATTCATGTACGCTGCGAGTTAGATGAAAGAGTTTTAGTAACTACCTTAACCAAAAGAATGGCTGAGGAACTAGCCAAATATTTAACCAAAGTAAACATTCGCTGCCGTTACATTCACTCAGAAGTTGACACTTTGGAACGAATCGAAATTATGCAGGATTTACGTAAAGGTATTTTTGACGTTTTAATTGGAGTAAACTTACTTCGTGAAGGTCTGGATTTACCCGAAGTTTCGCTTGTAGCAATTCTTGATGCTGATAAAGAAGGTTTTTTACGTAATCATAAATCATTGACCCAAACAATTGGTCGTGCAGCAAGAAATTTAAATGGAAGAGCCATTATGTATGCTGATAAAATTACGGGAAGCATGCAGAAAACCATTGATGAAACGAATTATCGAAGAACAAAACAAATAAACTATAACGTCGAAAATAATGTTACGCCTCAGGCTTTAAACAAAAAAATCGAAAGTGCATTTACCAAAAATCCTTTAGTAGAATACGAATTAGGACATACACTTTCTGCTGCTGCCGAACCGGAAACGGCTTATATGTCAAAAGCAGAATTAGAAAAAATGATTCGCGAAAAACGAAAATCGATGGAGAAAGCTGCAAAAGAATTAGACTTTCTTCAGGCTGCAAAATTGCGTGATGATATTAAAAAATTACAGGAACAATTGCCTTAATTGTGTTGTTCCTGAAAAACTTTTAATAGCTTTTTAGGGTCAATCATCGCGTTTGGCGCTTTTTTCATTAAATCTAAAACACGTTTTGTAGCTGTTGGGTTTAATCCCATTTCAATGGCAATTTGCTGAATTGCTTTTGCCTCTTTTTCATGCAAAATTCCATCGCAATGCATAATCAAAGCCAATCTGTAAAACTGCTGAATACGCTGAAATTCTGATTTTATAATTTGCGGAATGTTTTCCTGATGAAATAAATCCTGAAAAAGCTTCTGGTCAATATTTAATTCCTGTGCTACAAGCCATAAGAATTCTAATTCGCGTTTGTGCAACTCACCATCGACTGTCGAAAAAGCAATCATTTCTAAAAGTAAACTTCTCTTTTCTTCTTCGGTATTCATCAAATTTATTATTTTTAGCTAAAATATTGTTTTTAAACATAAAACACAAAAAATAGTACGCTTCAAATATATTTACTGTCATATATGAAACTAATAATAAGAGCCTACGACCTTAAATTAAAACATACTTTTAGAATTTCAAGAAAATCAATCGATTTTCAGCCTTCTCTTATTGTTGAATTGCAGGAAGATGATTTTTCAGGTTTTGGAGAAGCAACTTCTAATCCGTACTATAATATTACAATTGAAATTCTTCAAAATGATATTGAACAGATCCGAACTTTAATTGAAGCAACATCAAACGAAACTCCTGATGAATTCTGGAACAAAATAAGTTCCCATTTAGTCCATAACCCTTTTGCCTTATGCGCTTTAGACAATGCCTATCATGACTTATATGCCCGAAAAAAGGGCAAGAAATTATATGAATTATGGAATTATGATATTTCACATAATCCGTTAACCAATTATACAATTGGTATTGGAAGCATTGAAAATATGATTGCCAAAATGGAAGAACTTCCGTGGCCAATTTATAAAATAAAACTGGGAACTCCTGATGATATTGCGATCGTAACAGAATTACGAAAACACAGCGACGCCATTTTTAGGGTTGATGCCAATTGCGCCTGGACAGTCGATGAAACTTTGTTGAATGCTGAAATTTTAAAAAGCTTGAATGTTGAATTTATCGAACAACCCTTAAAAGCAAATGACTGGGAAGGACAACGTGAAGTTTTTAAAAACTCGGTTTTACCCATTGTAGCCGATGAAAGTTGTATTACTGAAAGTGATATTACGAAATGTCACAATCATTTTCATGGAGTTAATATAAAACTCATGAAGTGCGGCGGAATTACACCCGGAAAAAGAATGATTGCCGAGGCCAAAAAACTGGGATTAAAAACAATGGTGGGCTGTATGACAGAATCGACTGTTGGAATTTCTGCAATCGCACATTTACTTCCTGAATTAGATTACGTAGATATGGATGGCGCATTATTATTGGCAGAAGATATTGCCAGCGGTGTTACTATTAAAAATGGAAAAACATATTATCCTGAGAGAACGGGAACGGGAGTAATTTTGTTCTGACATTCTTTTTAAAATAATGTACCTTTGTAAAAAATTAAACGATGACGAACAACGATATCTTAAAAAAACTTCGCGTGGCTTTGATGCTCCGTGATGACCAAATAGTTGAAATTTTAGAATTAGTAGATTTTAGAATTACAAAATCAGAATTGGGTGCTTTTTTCAGAGCTGAAGATCATGAAAACTACATGGAATGTGGTGATCAGGTTTTGCGTAATTTCCTTAACGGATTGGTAATTCATTTGAGAGGTACAAAAGAAAACCCTAAAAACCCGAATGACGTTTTAGCAAAGCATAAAGCTGAAATCCCAAAAAAGGAAACTTCTAAAGAAAGACCTGAATTTAAAGCAAGTCCAAAAGATGCTGAAAAAGGAAGAGGCGATAAAGCACCTTCTAAAACAGGAACTGCGGCTAAAAAACCTTTTAAGAAAAAACCAGCTTCACCAAAAATTCAGGTTGTAGAAAAAGTGGTTTACAAAAACGGTAAAAATAAAAAATAGTTTCGTTCGATACGTGGTTTAACCACAAAGAGCGCAATGATTTACGCAAAGTTCGTAAGGCTATATTTAGCTTTGCGAACTTTTGCGTTTAAAGGGATTATAACTATTATAACTACAATCCTATCTTCAAATATAGCCCGCAGTTTCAACCGCGGGAATCCAACGCATATCATACAATATATCTGAACGTCCCCGTGGTTGAAACCACGGGCTATGCTGAAATACAATCCGCGAAATTTTATTGATTTAGCTTTGCGAACTTTGCGTTTGTATTCACAATACTTCAAAAAACCTTGGTGTCCTTTGCGGTTAAAAACAAAAAAATCCCTCCGAATATCGAAGGGATTTTCTATATAATTGATTTCTTATTTGATTAAGATAATGCAGCTTTAACTTGATCTGCAGCTTCTTGAAACTGAACAGCAGATAAAATTGGCATACCAGAATTGTCAATTAATTCTTTTGCAATTTCAGCATTTGTTCCTTGCAAACGAACGATAATTGGCACTTTAATAGCATCACCCATATTTTTGTAAGCGTCAACTACTCCTTGCGCCACACGGTCACAACGAACGATTCCACCAAAAATATTAATTAAAATTGCTTTTACGTTTGGATCTTTTAAGATAATACGGAAAGCAGTTTCAACACGTTTTGCATCAGCAGTTCCACCAACGTCAAGGAAGTTAGCAGGCTCAAAACCGGCATATTTAATTAAATCCATAGTTGCCATTGCAAGACCTGCTCCGTTTACCATACATCCTACAGTACCGTCAAGATCTACATAGTTCAATCCTACTTCTTTAGCTTCAACTTCGATTGGGTTCTCCTCACGGATATCTCTCATTTCAGCATATTTTGGTTGTCTGTATAAAGCATTATCATCGATATTTACTTTAGCATCAACAGCCATAATTTTGTTATCAGATGTTTTCAAAACCGGGTTGATTTCAAACATAGAAGCATCAGAACCAATGTAAGCATTGTAAAGGGCGTCGATGAATTTCACCATTTCTTTGAAAGCATTTCCAGAAAGACCTAAGTTAAAAGCAATTCTTCTTGCCTGAAAACCTTGTAATCCAACAGATGGATCAACTTCTTCTGTGAAAATTAAGTGTGGTGTGTGCTCAGCAACTTCTTCGATATCCATTCCACCTTCAGTAGAATACATGATCATGTTACGACCTGTTGCTCTATTCAATAAAACAGAAACATAGAATTCAGAAGTTTCACTTTCACCAGGATAGTAAACATCTTCAGCTACTAAAACTTTGTTTACTTTTTTACCCTCTGCAGAAGTTTGAGGAGTAATCAATTGCATTCCGATAATTTGTCCTGCAATTTCTTCAACTTGTTGCAAGTTTTTAGCTAACTTAACTCCACCACCTTTTCCACGACCACCTGCGTGAATTTGTGCTTTTATTACGTGCCATCCTGTTCCGGTTTCGGCAGTTAATTGTTTTGCAGCAGCCACAGCTTCAACTGCATTGTTAGCCACAATTCCGCGTTGAATGCGTACTCCGTAACTTGCTAAAATTTCTTTTCCTTGATATTCGTGTATGTTCATAATATAGAATTTGTCTGGTTCTGAATTTAGTTCAGAATAAAAGTGCGACAAAAATAGCAAAATTCAACTTAATAGTAAAATGTTTTTCAATTAAAAAAACCACTCTGATATATATTAGATTGTTATTCTTTTTAAAAGAAAACAAACGGTTAAACAATTGTATGTAAATTGTTAACTAAAAAACACTATTTCGTTTGAAATTTAACAAAACCATCAGTGATTTCAATAGCTCCCAAAGGATTTTTCCTAATATAATTTAAAACATATTGTGATTTTATCATTTAGCAATGGTTTCTATAATATTATTATCATTTAAGAACTCTTTTTCTACTATTACAACAAAAATGTAAGTGAAAATAGATTTTTGATACATTATGTTTAACGAAATCTTTATTTTTGTAGAAAAAATATCAAGAATGAGAGTTAAAGAACAAGGGCTTTATTTGCCTGAATTTGAACACGACAATTGTGGTGCAGGATTTATTTGTAATTTGAATGGTATTAAATCTAATGACATCATTCACAAAGCATTGGACATCTTAATAAAATTGGAACATCGTGGTGCAGTAAGTTCTGACGGACGAACTGGTGATGGAGCAGGAATTTTATTTGATATCCCTCATGACTTCTTTAAAAAAGTATGTGACTTTGAAATCCCTGAAACGCGTGAGTATGCAGTAGGAATGGTTTTTTTACCAAAAAGCAAAAACCAGGTATCTTTTTGCATGAAAACATTTGAATCAACAGTTAAAGATCAGAACTTAAAGATCTTAGGCTGGAGAGATGTACCTGTTGAAGTGGAGAATTTAGGGCAGATTGCCGCAGAAAAAGAACCAACAGTTAAACAGGTTTTTGTTAGCAAAAACGGTCAGGAGTTAACTGAAAATGAATTTAATGCAAAACTTTTTGCCGCTAGAAAAATTGCTGAACATGCTATTAGAGGATCAAAAACTTCTGAAAGCCACATGTTTTATTTCTCTAGTTTATCGACAACTACCATAATATATAAAGGTCTATTGATGCCGGAAGACATCAGCCGTTATTATGTTGACTTAAAAGATCCCGATTTAGTGACGCGTTTGGCGCTTGTACACCAACGTTTCTCTACAAATACTTTCCCTTCATGGGATTTAGCACAGCCATTTAGATACATGTGTCATAATGGTGAAATCAATACGCTTCGTGGAAACGTAAGCCGTATGCGTGCCCGTGAAGAATTAATGCAAAGCAAAGTTTTTGGTGATGACATCAAAAAATTATTCCCAATTATCTTAGAAGGAAAATCAGATTCTGCTTCTATGGATATGGTGGTGGAACTTTTATTAATGACTGGCCGCTCATTGCCGGAAGCCATGATGATGGTTGTTCCTGAAGCTTGGGAAAAACACCAAACTATGTCTCCTGAAAAAAGAGCTTTCTACGAGTTTAACGCTTGTATTATGGAACCTTGGGATGGTCCTGCTTCTATTCCGTTTACAGATGGTAACGTAATTGGTGCCTTATTAGACAGAAACGGATTGCGTCCTTCTCGTTATACTTTAACAAAAAGCGGTTTTGTAATCATGTCATCAGAAATTGGTGTATTGGATATTGATCCCGAAGATGTAATTCAGCACGGTCGTTTAGAGCCAGGAAAGATGTTCCTAGTGGATATGAACGAAGGTCGTATTATTGAGGATGAAGAAGTTAAAAAAGCGATAGTTACAAAACGCCCTTATCAGGAATGGTTAGACGCAAACTTATTGCCTTTATCTAAAGTTCCGTACACAAATAATCCAACTCCTGTTGAGAAACTGGATTTCTTAACGAGACAAAAATTATTTGGTTATACAATTGAAGATTTAAAAACAATCATCAACCCAATGGGTGGTCAGGGAGCTGAAGCTATTAGTTCTATGGGTAACGATACACCTTTAGCAGTTTTATCAGACCAGCCTCAATTGTTATACAACTATTTCAAACAATTATTTGCTCAGGTTACCAACCCGCCTTTGGATGGTATTCGTGAAGAAATCATTACAGATATCAGTTTAGCGGTAGGTGGAGATTTCAATATTTTTGAAATTGAATCAAAACAATGTAAAAAACTAAAAATCCAAAATCCGGTTATTTCTAATGAGGATTTAGATAAAATAAGAAACATTGATCACGCAGATTTTAAATCGGCTACCATTTCTACTTTATATAAAATAGAAAAAGGAGTTAACGGTTTAGAACGTGCTCTTGAAAAATGTGTTCAGGCAACATACAAAGCAGTTTCTGAAGGTTGCAATGTTATCATATTATCAGACAGAGGTGTTAGTGAGCAAATGGCTCCAATTCCTATGTTATTGGCTTGTTCTTACATTCACCACTCTTTGAACATTTTACAAGTTCGTTCAAAATTCGGAATAATAATCGAATCTGCAGAACCTCGTGAACCGCATCATTTTGCTTTATTGTTTGGATATGGTGCAAGTGCGATCAATCCATACATGGTAAATGAAATCATTCACGATCAGGTAAACCAAGGATTTATTAAAGGTGTAAAAGCTGATTATGCAATTGTAAATTACAACAAAGCAATTGCAAAGGGAATCGTTAAAATCATGAACAAAATTGGTATCTCTACTTTACATTCTTACAGAGCTGCCCAGATTTTCGAGATTTTAGGTTTAAACAAAACATTTACTTCTAAATACTTCCCTTACACACCTTCAAGAATCGAAGGAATTGGTTTGATGGAAGTAGAAAAAGAAGTGAAGAAACGTTTTCAAAAAGCATTTCCAAATTCAAAAGTGGCAAGTTTGCTTCCTTTAGAAATTGGAGGTATTTACAGATGGAGACGTGGCGGAGAAAAACACATGTTTAATCCAACAACTATTGCTAAATTACAACAAGCTGTTCGTTTGAACAGTCCTGAAAGTTATAAAGAATACTCTAATATGGTCAATGAGCAAAGCTCTAACCTAATGACAATTAGAGGAATGTTTGAATTCAATAATTTAGATCCAATTTCTATTGATGAAGTAGAACCTTGGACAGAAATTGTAAAAAAATTCAAAACAGGTGCTATGTCTTACGGATCTATCAGTAGAGAAGCACACGAGAATTTAGCGATTGCAATGAACAGAATTGGCGGAAAAAGTAACTCTGGAGAAGGTGGAGAAGATCCGAAACGTTTCCAGAAAGAAATTAACGGAGATTCAAGAAACAGTGCGATCAAACAAGTTGCTTCGGGACGTTTTGGTGTTTCGATCAATTATTTGACAAACGCTAAAGAAATCCAGATTAAAATGGCTCAAGGGGCAAAACCTGGAGAAGGTGGTCAGCTTCCTGGAGAAAAAGTAGTGCCTTGGATTGCCGAAACCAGAAACTCTACACCTTATGTAGGTTTGATTTCGCCTCCGCCTCACCACGATATTTATTCGATTGAGGATTTATCTCAGTTGATTTATGATTTGAAAAATGCAAATCGTGAAGCACGTGTAAACGTAAAATTAGTTTCTGAAGTGGGTGTTGGAACTATTGCTGCCGGTGTTGCCAAAGCAAAAGCTGACGTTATTCTTATTTCAGGTTATGATGGAGGAACAGGTGCTGCACCATTAACTTCATTACAACACACAGGTATTCCGTGGGAACTTGGTTTAGCAGAAGCTCAGCAAACTTTAATCTTAAATGATTTAAGAAGCCGTGTGGTTTTAGAGTGCGACGGACAGTTAAAAACAGGTCGTGACGTAGCTATCGCTGCATTGTTAGGAGCTGAAGAATTTGGTTTTGCTACTGCTCCGCTTGTTGCTTCGGGATGTATTATGATGAGAGCTTGTCACTTAAATACTTGTCCGGTTGGTATTGCAACTCAGGATCCTGAATTGAGAAAAAATTTCAAAGGAACTCCGGAGCATGTAATCAACTTTATGTATTTTATTGCTGAAGAATTAAGAGAAATCATGGCGCAATTAGGTTTCAGAACCTTAAAAGAAATGGTAGGTCAGTCACAAAAATTAAATGTGAATAAAGCGATCAAACATTACAAAGCCAATGGTTTAGATTTATCATCAATTTTATACAAACCGGAAAAAGCGAAAACGGTTCCGAATCACAATACAACAGAGCAGGATCACCAACTTGAAAATGTATTGGATTTTGCAATCATCAAAGAAGCGATTCCTTCTATTTATAGAAAAGAAAAAACAAGAGTTACATTTAAAATTAAAAATACAGACCGTTCTGTAGGCGCCATTTTGAGTAATGAAATCTCAAAAATCTATGGTGCACAAGGATTACCTGATGACACTATTTTAGTTGATTTTGAAGGTTCTGCCGGACAAAGTTTTGGTGCTTTTGCAACAAACGGATTGTCGTTTAAAATTCACGGAAACTGTAATGATTATTTAGGAAAAGGGCTTTCTGGAGGAAAATTGATTATCAAAGTCCCTCCTACTGCAACCTTCAAACCTGAAGAAAACATCATTATTGGTAACGTTGCCCTTTACGGAGCTATTACCGGAGAGGCTTATATTAATGGAATGGCCGGAGAGCGTTTTTGTGTGAGAAATTCTGGAGCAACTGCGGTTGTTGAAGGAATTGGAGATCACGGATGCGAGTACATGACCGGTGGTACAGTGGTTGTTTTAGGAAAAACAGGAAGAAACTTCGCAGCTGGTATGAGCGGTGGTGTAGCTTATGTTTACGATCCAAATCAAAAATTTGATTCAACATTATGTAACATGGAAATGGTTGCATTTGATCCGATAGAAGAAGAGGATGTTACAAAACTAAGAAGATTGATTAAAAACCATTCATTGTACACAAGCAGTCCATTAGCAAAAAGAATTTTAGCAGACTGGGAAAATGAGCAGAAACATTTCGTAAAAGTAATGCCAACTGATTACAAAAAAGCATTACAACGAATTGCAGAAGAGAAAAAAATAGAAGAATTAATAGCTGGATAAAAATCAATTTCAAAAAATAAAATTCCAAATTCCAATGGCAATATCAATGCCTATAGTAATAAAAAAATGGAATTTGGAATTTAAAGAAATTGGAATTTAATTAAAAATGTCATGGGTAAAATAGGCGGATTTAAAGAATATAACAGAGCCGACGAAAGTAATCTTGCAGTAGCAGAACGTGTTTCTAACTACAACGAATTTACTATTCCGTTAGCAAAAGATAAAGTAAAAGAACAAGGTTCAAGATGTATGGATTGTGGTATTCCTTTTTGCCACAGTGGTTGTCCGTTAGGAAATTTAATTCCTGACTTCAACGACATGGTACATCAGGAAGAATGGCAGGGTGCATTAGAAATTTTGCAGTCTACTAATAATTTCCCGGAATTCACAGGTCGCTTATGCCCTGCTCCATGCGAAAAAGCATGTGTATTAGGAATCATAAAAGATCCTGTTTCTATCGAAAACATCGAAAAAAACATTGTTGAAATTGGTTTTGCAGAAGGATGGATCAAACCACAAGCACCCAAAACAAGAACAGGAAAAACTGTTGCCGTTATTGGTTCTGGCCCTGCCGGATTAGCTGCTGCTCAACAATTAAACAGAGCCGGACACACAGTTACGGTTTTTGAAAGAGACAATGCAATTGGAGGTTTATTACGTTACGGAATTCCAAATTTCAAATTAGAAAAAGGAATTATTGACAGACGTGTAGCAATCCTTGAAGCTGAAGGGATTACTTTTAAAACAAATGTAAACGTTGGTGTAAACTTCAGCATTGAAGAACTAAACGCTTTTGATTCTATCGTTTTATGCGGAGGAGCAACAGAAAGAAGAAGTTTGCCAACTAAAGGAATCGAAAGCAAAGGTGTTGTTCAGGCAATGGATTTCTTAACGCAACAAACGAAAGTTTTATACGGAGAGTCAATTCCTGATCAGGTTAAAGCAACCGGAAAAAATGTAATCGTTATTGGTGGTGGAGACACAGGATCTGACTGCGTTGGAACTTCAAACAGACACGGTGCAAAATCGGTAACAAATTTTGAGATTTTACCAAAACCTCCGGTTGGAAGAAGCGAATCAACTCCTTGGCCTTTCTGGCCGTTGCAGTTGAAAACATCTTCTTCTCACGAAGAGGGCTGCGACAGAAACTGGTTAATTAATACTAAAGAATTCATTTCTAATGATAAAGGAGAATTAACCGGATTAAAAACCGTTGAAGTAGCATGGAAAATGACTCCTGGTCAACGTCCTGAATTAATCGAAAAAGAAGGTTCTGAAAAAATCTGGCCTTGCGAATTAGCTTTATTGGCTCTTGGATTTACAGGTCCGGAGAAAACATTAAGCGAGCAATTAGGTCTTGAATTAGATATGAGAAGCAACTATCAGGCAAAAAATTATCAAACAAATGTTCCGCACATTTTCACTGCAGGTGATATGAGAAGAGGACAATCATTAATAGTTTGGGCAATTTCTGAAGGTCGCGAAGCTGCAAGAGAAGTAGATTTGTTCTTGATGGGATCTACTAATCTTCCAACTAAAGGAAACGGAGATTTACCGAGTTTATAATTAAGATTCTAAGATACTAAGTCGCTAAGGTTCTGAGTTTATATACTTGGAATTTTAGCGGCTTTTTTTGCAGAAATTTAGCCCGCGGATTGCACGGATTCAACAGATTTACGCAGTTTTTTTTTATCTTTATATTAAAATCTGTGTCCATCCGTTTAACCCGCACAATCCGCGGGCTAAATTTTTTTATAAAAATTCGAAATAAGTCGATTTTTGTTTAAAATTAAACAATTTGTTATAATTTGTTATTTTTCTACAAAAAATTTGCTGTTACTCAAAAGTGTAATAACTTTGCTCAAAATAGTTTATAAAAATGCAAGCAAAAGATCTACTGCAGTTAGCAGACCAATTTGGAAGTCCATTATATGTTTATGATGCCGAAAAAATCCAATCACAGTACAATAGATTAACTAAAGCTTTCTCTAAGGTAGAAAACTTGAGAGTTAATTACGCCATGAAGGCATTGTCTAACGTTGCGATTCTTCAGTTATTAAAGAACATGGGGTCTGGTTTAGATACTGTATCAATTCAAGAAGTTTTATTGGGACTTCATGCTGGCTATGATCCTGACAAAATTTTCTTTACACCAAACGGAGTTTCTCTAGAAGAAATCGAAGAAGTTGCCGCAATGGGTGTTCAAATCAATATTGATAACTTATCTATTCTGGAGCAATTCGGAACAAAATATCCACAAATTCCGGTATGTATTCGTATCAATCCACACGTAATGGCGGGAGGAAATGCTAATATTTCTGTTGGACACATCGATAGTAAATTCGGAATCTCTGTACATCAAATACCGCATATATTGCGAATTGTTGAAAACACAAAAATGAGTATTGTTGGAATTCACATGCACACAGGATCTGATATTCTTGATATCGAAGTATTCTTGTATGCTGCTGAAATCCTGTTTGATACAGCAAAACATTTTAAAGATTTAGAATTTTTAGATTTCGGAAGCGGATTTAAAGTTCCTTACAAAAAAGATGATATCGAAACAGATATTGAAGAATTAGGTAAAAAATTATCAAAAAGATTCAATTCTTTCTGCGCAGAATACGGCAGAGATTTAACGTTGATTTTCGAACCAGGAAAATTTTTGGTGAGCGAAGCAGGTTTCTTCTTAGCAAAAGTAAATGTAGTAAAACAAACAACATCAACAGTTTTTGCCGGAGTTGATAGTGGTTTCAACCACTTAATCCGTCCGATGTTTTACGGTTCACAACATTATATTGAAAACATCTCTAATCCAAAAGGAAAAGAGCGTTTTTACTCTGTTGTAGGATACATTTGCGAAACAGATACTTTTGCCAACAACCGCAGAATCTCTGAAATTACAGAAGGTGATATTTTAGCTTTCAGAAATGCCGGAGCGTATTGTTTCTCAATGTCTTCAAACTACAATTCAAGATACAAACCAGCCGAAGTTCTATGGAAAGACGGAAAAGGAATCTTGATTCGTCAACACGAAACTTTCGAAGATTTACTTAAAAATCAAATTCCGTTGCCACAAGAAATTGCTGCAACAGTTTAAAATAAAAAAAAAGAGAATATCTAGTTAATCCCGTTTCTTAATTGAGGCGGGATTTTTTTTGCGCAATCTTGTCATTTCGAAGAATGAGAAATCTTCGCAAGAAACTCTACAAAGCAAATCGTCAATATAGAACGCGGATGACACGGATTCGCTTTGCGAAAGCACGGATTAAAACGGATTTTTTATCATAACATTCTAAGCTCAATATTGTCAGGCTGAGCGAAGTCGAAGCCCACGCAAAGTAACCATTACGTTTGTCATTCTGAGGAACGAAGAATCTCCACAAGTAACTCGACAAAGCTTGGAATTTGGAATTTTAAAAACTTGGAATTTAATATTCTGGGCGTCTCCCTTCGGGCCGGGCTTTCGGCTATATCTTTTGCTCCGTTTCACTTCACAAAAGGATACCGCCTCTATCCCTGACGCAGTTTTGTTTCACTTAGAAATAAAAGATGTTTATCTAGTTTATATTTATAATTTCAATATTTTAGCAAGAATAAAAAACATCTACAGTTCTCTATGAAAAATCCTTTTCTACTAATTTTAATTACAACAATTAATTTTTATTCTCAAACCAAAATTGAATTGCGAGATTTAACTTTCAAGGTTCCAAGTGAGTTTTCTCAATTAAAAAAAGAAAATGCCAGATTAAAATATGATGCTTTTTATGAAAATGGGAAAATTTTTGTTGACTCAACTAATATTGAAGAATCACCAACAATTGGATATCAGTATTATGAGAATCCAGGTGCAGGTGCAGAAAGATCTGAAAGTGTACTGAAAATGCTAAATAAAATAACTGCCAAAGACTATAAATGCGATACATTAATAATTGACTCAAATAAAAACTATTCGCTTGCCAGATATAATATATTTGGAAAAACATTATTTGAAGCAAAAAGTCTCGGAGAAAAAGGGTGGATCAATATTCAGCTTTTTGACAATCCTAAGAACGACAAATCAAATTTTCAAAAAATGATGTTCGCTCTTGGATCTATAAAGCATTCGGGAACTTATGGAAAAGAATATAACAATCGAATGACCGAATCAGGAAATTCTTCAAAGTGGGCAATCTTAGCGTTCATTTTCTTTTTAGTTATTCATCTTTTAAGAAAACAAATAAATAAAAATGCAACATAATTATTGAAGTTGTCCGAGGTTAGGAGACTTCGCGCAGCAAGGGAAAATTGATATAATTAAAAGTGAGAAAATCATTAAAAAATAAACAAATACAAAACAGTAGTTTGTCAAAATATAATATTTCTCTTGTCATTCTAAATTCAAACTAATCACCATTTTCCATCTTATAATTTGTAAAAGTTTAGAAGTGCAAAAGCGTTGGCATTAATACAAAACGGAATCGAAAAAATAGGATAAACCATAATTAAACTATGAAAATAAACACGTTAAGAATATTACCTCTATTTCTACTTATTAGTATTAATAGCTTCTCCCAATTAAGAACTTCACCAAAAAAACTTAAGTATAAAGATGTTTTTTTTCATTCTGAAACTAAAACAGAATTTCCAAAAAACATAGATGAATTTAATTTAATTGATGCTTACTCGTTTGATAAAAAAGATGAGAATATTGGTGTCACCTACGAAAAGCAAAATACAAAAATCAATATCTATCTATATCCTGACAAAATTGGAAATGAAGGTAGATTAAGAAATGAGTTTTTAACTGTTTACAACGTGATTTTTAATAATGATATAGATGTTAAAAATCTAAAATTACTAAATCATAAAGGTGCTGATTATACTTGTAACGGAGTACGAGGAATTTCAAAAAATTCAAATAATGAAAACAGCTTGTTAACTATATTTGAATGTGGAACTTGGATGTTTAAAATTCGAATAACATCTTCAGAGTTAGACAATAAAAACTTAATTGATTTAGAAACTAAAATAATAAACAAAATTGAGCCTTCAAGATTAACAGGTCTAAAATTATTTAAACTTAAAGGTGCAATTACATTTACTAATGCCGCAATGAAAGACTCAACAATGTTAGTTTCCACTATGGCGTATACTTTCAAAAAGTTTGAATGGCTAATAAAAAATCTTGATGAAAGGGAAAAATATTCAGGATTTCAGGATTTGTATATTGATATGCATAAAGAAGCTTTAAAACAATTTGTTTTGTTTGAATATAAACACAAATATTCTTCAAAAGAAGAAACTAAAGAATATTTAAAAAACCTAAATAAAATTATTAATTCACCATTCCTAAATGAATTCTTAATGGAACAATACAAAATGATATTAATTATTCCAGATAGTGTAATTTTAAATTTTGAAGAATATCATAAATGGAAAGCTGAACATAATTTTAATTTTGAGCTAAAGTTCAATTTAAGCGAGGCACGATACGAATTATAAAACCCAGCCATCTGTTTCAAAGAGGCTTCTATTAAGCTGAGTTGATCTGCAAAGTTTCTCAGCTCTCTCAAATATTCTAATGAAACTGAGTTGCTCTACGAAGTCTTCCACTTCATACTGACAATATAGAATAATTAAAAATCCTCGATATCAAAGTTAAAAACTCAATTAGACAAAGTATTGTTAGATCACGAGACTCATACATTATCATTATAATTTTTGCTCAATATTTTCAATAATTCAAAATCACTGCCTTCAAAATCCAAAATCCTCAAAACCAAAAATTTACTTCCCAAAAAAAATCATTTTATCTCGTTAAAATACCCTATTTATCCCCCAATAAATTCAAAAAAAAATCGTTGTTACTAAAAATCTTACATTATTTTTTCCTATATTAGACATAGGGATTGGTTTATTTTGTAAACTATAAGATGCTCAATTTTAACATCTTGGCAAATATTTTTTTCATTACAGTTAATCAAACCCGATATGTTAACAAAGTTTATTTAATCTTTAAAAAATGGGATAATAAGTTTGAAGTTTTTTGACAACTAAACAAAATGAAAAACATAATCGCCTAGTTTAAAATCCGTAAAAATTACAAAAAAGTATCTTTTTTTGTGTTATATGAAGCTTAATTAATATTTAAATAATTTTAATTTCAAATTGTTTTTACTATGAAATTTTACACCCTAATCTTTTTTAGCATACTTTCTATTCCCTGTTTTTCTCAGCATGACACTTTAAAAATAAAACACGACAGTCTAAAAATTAAAAAAGAAAATCGGTTCAAAGTAGCCGGTTCTGTACTTGCTAACAGCGTTCTTAGTGTTCCCGGTGATTTTTCAGCGATGGGGCATACCATTTCAAGTGACTGGAAAAGAACTGCTATTTATACCGCGGGAATAATTGGTTTAATAGCCGTTGACAGACATACGACCGGTTTTTGGCACGATAATGTAGAACCTAATATTAAGTATAGTTTACCTAAAGTTGAAAGCTCAATCCCTCACGTTATCGGAACCGACATCTATATTGTTTACCCAATCATTGGGTTATATGCAGGTTCACTAGCCATCAACAACAAAAAAGGGCAGGTTGTAGCTGTAAATGCTATTAAATCTTTAGCCTATTCTTATGTTATAAGTCAGGTAGTTCTAAAAACTATAGCATCACGAAAAAGACCTCAAAGAAGAATAAATGATAATAATCCTGTCGAAGAGCCCTGGACAAAAAATCCTTGGGATTTTGGAAACTACAATCAAGTTCACCTGACACATGGAGGTGATGCTACTTCATTTCCTTCTTTTCATGCTACCTCTTATTTTGCTGTTGCCAAAGTATTTCAAATGGAATACAACAATTACTGGATACCGTATACATTTGTAACCGCAGTATTTCTTTCAGATATAAAAAGCCACGATCACTGGGTTTCAGACTTATTGGTAGGTGGATTAATCGGTACAATAATCGGGCGATCTATAGTAATTAGCAGTCGTAAGCAAATGGCAAAAAAAGAATCTAATGCTTTTAACGAAAATCCTAAAAAATTTACAATGCACAAACAATTAATTCCTCAAATTTCAAATTCTATGATTGGGCTGCAATTTATTGGAACTTTTTAGACTCTAAATAACACAAAAAACTATTCCTGTTCCCGAAACGCGAATAGGATTTTTTTTGCGTCCCCCTCCGGGTCGTCCCGAAGCTTCGGGATCGGCTATATCTTTTGTTCCGTTCCACTTTACAAAAGGATAACGCCTCTATCCCTAACGCACTCGTTTTCAAGATAAATAAAATTCATTACTGTAAAATATTATATTTAAAAGCAAATGCCTTTGCGAAAGCAATATTCTATTTTACTCCTAACGCAAAATCCACTTCAATTACCTCAAATAAAAATATTATTTTAGCTTGGTAAAAATTCAATTACCACTAAAATAAAAACCTATGAAAATTACGATTCCCCTGTCGGTATTATTCCTGTTATTTACTACTAATATATTTAGCCAAACTATTGCTGATTTAAAACTAAAAGGAAAAGAAATTCCCAAAAGCTATACTTTAAGCGACGGTCATATTTGCATTTCTCCGCAGGCTTGTAATTTTTATAATGATATTGCCACCTACGCCAGTTTTGTTGGAACTGTAAAAAGTAAAGAAATTCAAAGTTTTAAAAGTAAAGGAGATAGCGGCTCTGTAATGTATTTTGAATTTGATCACAGATTTAAAGGTGATAGTTTTCTACAGGGATTACTTTGGGGAAAAGCCAAAGAACCAACAGACGAACATCCGGAAGAATATCTTGCAATAGGAAAATTTCTAATCATCTGGAGTTTTCATCCTGATAGCCCTATTAAAGAAAAATCGGAAACAAAAATAGATAGAATTTTACCAGCTCAATAGCTAAAACAACATAAAAATGAAACCACAAATTAGAATCCTGCTTTACTCGATATTATTTTTTCTATATCTTACTTCAACTCCTCTTTTATTGTTATTGGGCGAAAAATTAAAAACAGATCCTTATATAACTTTAGGTTGTGGTTTTGCTGTTTTAAATATTATCTATACTTTCTTAGGCCTAAAATGGACAGCTTTATTAAATATAATCTGCTCTGTTGCAATTGCAGCTTTATCCCTATTCTTAGCTTTGAAGTTCACAAATTTACACCTGTTTTTAAATTACGATCCGTATCAGGTTAAAACAGCAATATTTGCCAATGCCGTTTTTTCAATTATTTTTTGGGAGATTGTTTATCAGGTAAAAATTAGAATACAGAAATAACATAAATCAAATTATATGTCCTTGTCATACGTTAGACGCACTGCTGTGCGTCTCTACAAAAATCTTATGTAAAATAAACATTGGCAATATCTCCAATCTAAATCCGTAGAGGCGCACAGCAGTGCGTCTACATTCCTATTTTAATTTAAAATTCCTTAAATTTAGTATCAGAAAAATTTTAGTAGTTAAAATAAATCTAATTTTTAAAAACTAATCTTATGAAAACTAAAAAAATATGGGCCAATTTAGGCGTCGAAGATCTGCAGCGAACAACCAAATTCTATAGTGAATTAGGATTTAAACCAAACGGAACAAATACTGAATTGACAAGTTTTATGTTTGGAGAAGATAATTTTATCATTCATTTTTTTGTAAAAGAAAGATTTAAATGGGCCGTTAATAGTGAGGCGTCGGACCTTACAAAAGGAAATGAAATTATATTTTCGATCTCGGCCGACAGTACAGATGAAGTTCATCAATGGCTGCTGAATGTTAAAAATGCAGGCGGAGCAATTTTTGCCGAACCACAAAGCTTTGAAAAAGGATATTTCTTTGGATTTGCTGATCCGGATGGTCATAAATTTAATGTTTTGTATTGGCCGCAGTAAACTAAGAAGTTCTAAAAATGAAAAGAGAAAATTCAATTGATATAGTACGAGGAATTGTAATGATAATTATGGCATTAGACCACGTTCGCGATTTAATGCACGTTGACGCTATCACTCAAAGTCCAACCGATTTAGTAACTACAACTCCTTTGCTGTTTTTTACGCGTTGGATTACACATTTGTGCGCTCCAACTTTTGTTTTCCTGGCAGGAACTTCTGTTTATCTTTCGCTGAAAAGCAAAAACAATATACAAGAAGTAAGACAACATCTTATTAAAAGAGGTTTTTGGCTGATATTTCTCGAATTTACAGTTGTCAATTTTGGTTTATTTTTTGACATTGGTTTTCATACCTTATTGTTTCAAGTCATAGCCACAATAGGTTTTGGGTTTGTTATTTTAGGCTTACTTTTAAAAATACCCGCAAAACAATTAGGTATTACGGGACTTATTATCATTTTTTGTCATAACCTTCTGCCACTTATTCCATTTAGCGAAGGATCGGTTTTTAAAGCAGTTTTAACTCCATTTTTTAGTCCAATTGCGGTTCCTGTTTTTGCCGGAAAAGTTTTTGTTATGGGTTATCCGCCAATTCCGTGGTTAGGAATTATGTTAACCGGATTTGGTTTTGGAAGGTATTTTGAAATGGCAAAAGAAGAAAGAAAAAAAGTATTTATAAAATTCGGTTTTGGTACCTTAGGATTATTTATTATGCTGCGATTTATCAATATTTATGGAGATCCTGCACTATGGTCAACACAAAAAGACGCGGTTTTTACATTTCTTTCCTTTATGAATGTTACTAAATATCCACCTTCTCTTCTATATTGTCTGGTTACTTTAGGCATCATGCTTTTACTTCTTGCCTTTGCTGATCAGTTTAATAACGGAATTAAAAAAGTGACTGTTGTTTACGGAAAAGTGCCTTTGTTTTATTTTATCATTCATTTTTATCTAATTCATACTATAACACTCATAATGCTTTTTGCACAAGGGTTTGATTGGTCACAACTTGAATTTGCAACCGGAACTTTTGGAAGACCCAAAAACATAGAAAGCGGATTACCGCTCTGGGGAATTTATTTAATTTGGATAAGTATTGTAGTTATTCTTTATAAACCTTGTATTTGGTATGGAGACTATAAAGCGAAAAAAACAAACTGGTGGCTTCGATATATCTAGAGTTATTTCTTTTTTCTTTTTTTCATGTTGTATCAATCTCAATTTCTTATAAAAAATAAATTTCTAATCTAGCCCCGATAGAGCCGGTATCCTCGCAGTCCCGATGAATATCGGGACGAAGAGATAAAGGCGAAAGCGGGACAGGTAGTTATTATGGAAACGAAAACTTCTGCTCCTTAAATTTTAAAATGATATTTCTCTTACAACTGAATTAATCTAAAACCGATATATTTACAGCTGAAAAAATCAATTGGTCTTAGGATGAAAAAATTTACTTTACTTTTTTCTTTTTTACTTATACTATTTTCTTCGTGTGGTGTAAAAACCACGCAATCAATGTTAAGTGACGGAAATTACGACGGAGCAATCGACCGCGCTGTCGAGGCTTTGAAAACTAAAAAAGATTCGAAAGGAAAACAGGATTATGTGTTTTTGCTTGAAGAAGCGTTTGCGAAAGCAAAAGACAGGGATTTGCGTAATCTTGAAGTGATGATAAAAGAAGCTAATCCTGCAAATTCTGAGCGCATTTATAATACATATCTGCAATTGAATAATCGTCAGGAAAAAATAAGACCTTTATTGCCGCTGCCTTTATTGAAGCAGGGCAAAAATGCCAGTTTTCCGTTTGATAATTATTCAGATCAGATTGTGAGCAGCAAAAATGCACTTTCTAAATATTTATATGAAACTTCTTCGGTGCTTTTAAAATCAAAAAACAAAATGGATTTTAGACAGGCGTATGATAATTTATTCTATCTGGAAAGTATTAATCCGGGATATAAAAATGCCAAAAAACTGATGGAAGACGCACAGTTTAAAGGAACTGATTTTGTAGATATTTATGCTAAAAACGAAACCAATATGGTGATTCCGAAACAACTTCAGGATGACTTATTGGATATTAAAACTTACGGATTAAACGATAAATGGACGGTTTACCATAGCGTTAGACAAAAAAATATTGTTTACGATTACAGTTTAATTGTAAATTTTATACAAATTAATATTTCGCCTGAGCAGATTAAAGAAAAGGAATTCATCAAGGAAAAACAGATAAAAGATGGTGTAAAAACGCTTTTAGACAGCCGTGGAAGACCTGTAAAAGATAGTTTGGGCAAGGAAATAAAAGTAGACAACTACAGAATGCTTCGCGCTAATGTGTATGAGTTCAGGCAATTTAAATCTTGCCAGGTAACTGCTAAGGTTGATTTTGTCGATTTGAAAACAAATCAATTGGCACAAACATTTCCTGTTACAAGTGAATTTGTTTTTGAGAATATTTATTCGACTTACAAAGGAGATAGAAATGCTTGCGAGGATAGTTATATTTCTTATTTTAACAAACGCGCAGTGCCTTTTCCGAACAACGAACAAATGGTTTACGATACGGGAGAAGATTTAAAAGCGAGGCTTAAAGATATTATTGTGAAAAATAAATTTAGGGGTTAATTAATGATTACCAAGCAAGGTGATAACAATTAAACCCAAATACAATTAAAAATAAATGCTAAAAAAATTATTACCCTTTGAAGAATTAGTTTACCGTTCGACATTTACCAAAGAAGAATTAGTTGCGCATCTTCAAAATGAAATTGAAGCCGAAAAATCTTTTGGTCTTGGTGCCAACAGATTTTCTTATTCTAAGCCATATATTGGTAAAGTTTATCAAAATCGATTTGAAATTAAAAAAGCGATAAACTACCGAAACTCATTTTTACCTGTGATCAAAGGTGAAATTGCAGATGACATCAATGGTTCGAAAATAAATGTTAAAATGGGTTTGATTGATTTTGTCAAAGCTTTTATGATTCTTTGGTTAGGCGGAGTTTCTATTGCTTGTTTAGCGGTATTGTATAATATAATATTCGGAGAGGGTTTAAATTCTGAAACCGGAATATTTATGCTAATTCCGTTTTTTATGCTCATAGTAGGAATTGTAATGGTCTCTTTTGGATTTAAATTTGAAAGCAGAAAAAGCATAATTGACCTGGAAGAAATTTTAAAGGCAAAAATAGTACAGTGATTAAAAACTCTAATAATGAAAACCTTAGAAGAAAATAAACTAGACAATCCCGTTTGGCATTCTTTATCAGAAACCCATAAAGGATTTGCGATTGATTACGGAAACACCAAATTTTATAATCCTGATTATTGTCCATTTGGCGGTTTTATCGATTCTGAAAATATTGCTGGTGCAATCGATCATTATTCCACTTTAAACAATAACTTTTTTATAGTAGGTGAAAAACCTGAAATCTCTGATGCTGTAAAAATTACCAAAGAATTAGTTTGTCTTCAGATGATTATTTACGAGAAAATTGAGCTTTCTATTGATACTGAAATTGTAAGGCTAACAGAAATTCATAATGAAGAATTATGCACTTTGGTGAATTTGGTGCAGCCGGGATATTTTAAAAATAAAACACCTTTATTGGGAAATTATTTCGGAATTTTTAAAGAAAATCAATTGGTTGCGATTACTGGAGAACGCATGAAAATGAATGATTTCACCGAAGTCAGCGCGATCGTTACGCATCCGGATCATACCGGAAAAGGGTACGCAAAACAATTGATTACGCATGTTGTAAATGCTATTTTTGAAGAAAATAAAACTCCGTTTCTGCACGTTGTAGAAAGTAATATTGGAGCCATTAAACTTTATGAAAAACTGGGCTTTGTAACAAGACGAAAAATAAGTTTGTGGAATATTACAAAGTAATTAAATTAAGTATTGATATTTTAATCCTAACTTTGATTTCAAAATTTCAGTACCTATTCAAATAAAACAAATGAACAAAATCTTAATTTTCTTTTTCTTTATTTTCTCATTAACGATTTTTGGACAAAAAAATAAATCAACAGCAACAACAAAACCCTTTGTATTAGGTGTAATTGAAGAAATTGATTCTAAAGAATTAGGAGAAAAAAGAATTATAAACATTTATTTACCTGAAGGTTACAATCCTGCAGATGCTGTAAAATATCCTGTAATTTATTTATTGGACGGTTCGGCAAATGAAGACTTTATTCATATCGCCGGTTTGGTACAATTTAATAGTTTCGAATGGGTCAATAAGGTTCCAAAATCAATTGTTGTGGGAATTGCAACAGTAGATCGCAGAAGGGATTTTACTTTTCCAACTACAATTGCAAAAGACAAAGAAGCCTATCCGACATCTGGCCATTCTGATAAATTTATTTCTTTTATTGAAAAAGAATTACAGCCTCTTATCGAAAAAAAATACAAGACCAATAACTCGAAAACTATAATCGGGCAATCATTAGGCGGATTATTAGAAACTGAAATCTTATTTACAAAACCATCCCTTTTCAATAAATATATCATCATAAGTCCAAGTATATGGTGGGATAATGGCTGTATATTAAATGATGATCAGTTGCCTTTGCTGGCCCTTTTTAAACAGCCTATCGATATTTATATTGCAGTTGGTAATGAAGGAATTACACCAACTGAAATCCCGAGAGTTATGGAAGATGATGCTAGTTTCTTAGCTGACAAAATCATGTGTGTTGAAAATAAAAATATAAACGTACATTTTGAATATCTCCCTTTCGAAAACCATGGCACTATATTACATCAGGCTGTTTCTAATGCTTTTAGAGTTTTGTATCCAAAAGAAAATAAAGAATAAGCAAACTTGTAAAATCTTATAAATAGTGTAAAAAAATATTTTTTATATCTTTGCACAGATAAATCAACTACAACATTCTATGTGAAATACAATTTCTTTCAGACAATTATAAAAGCAATCTGCTAGCAGTTTGCTCATTTTGTTTATTCCCTAAAGAAAGAAATTATGCTTATTTTACAAAACATTTCATATTTACATACGAATAGAGATTTGCTATTCGACAAAATTACTTTTACTGCCAATAAGCAGGAAAAAATCGCTTTGATTGGCAACAATGGTGTTGGAAAATCAACTTTATTAAAAATTATTGCAGGCGAATTACAGCCTTCTGAAGGTTTGCTTAAAGCAGATGCAAAACCCTATTATGTACCTCAGGTTTTTGGTCAATTCAATCACCTCACCATTGCCGAAGCTTTGCAAATTGATGATAAACTCAATGCTCTAAAAGAAATTCTTAACGGAAATGTAACCGAAGAAAATCTGGAAATCCTAAACGACGACTGGACTATTGAAGATCGCTGCAATGAAGCTTTGCAATATTGGCAATTGCAGGATTTAGATTTATCTCAAAAATTGGAAACACTGAGCGGCGGGCAAAAAACAAAGATTTTCCTCGCCGGAATTTCGATTCATCAGCCCGAACTTATTTTACTCGATGAACCAAGTAATCATCTCGATTTTGAAGCGCGAACATTATTGTACCGTTTCATTCAAAACTCTTTGGCTACTTTATTGATTGTAAGTCACGACAGGAAATTATTGAATCTTTTAAACACGGTGTACGAATTAACTAAACACGGAATTTCGGTTTATGGCGGTAATTATGACTTTTATGCAGAGCAAAAACAAATAGAAAACAATGCTCTAAATCAGGATATTCACAGTAAAGAAAAGGCTTTACGTAAAGCCAAAGAAAAGGAACGCGAAACACTTGAACGCCAGCAAAAACTAGATTCACGCGGAAAAAAGAAACAGGAAAAAGCCGGAGTTTCCAGAATTATGATGAATACTTTACGCAATAATGCCGAAAACAGTACCTCAAAAACAAAAAGTATTCATGCCGAAAAAATTGGCGGAATTTCTGGAGAATTACAAGAATTGCGTTCGGGTTTGCCCGAAATTGATAAAATGAAATTTGGTTTTGATAATGCGAAACTTCATAAAGGAAAAATACTTTTTACGGCTACTGATATTAATTACAGCTACAATAATGAATTGCTTTGGAAAGAGAATTTAAACTTTCAAATTTTAAGTGGCGATCGTATTGCTTTGAAAGGAAAAAACGGTTCAGGAAAAACAACTTTGATTAAAATTATTACCGAAAAATTAACTCCTAAACAAGGCACTGTTTACAAAGCAGAATCGACAATAGTTTATATCGATCAGGATTATTCTTTGATTGATAATCAGCTTACAATTTATGAACAGGCAGAAAAATTCAATAATTCTGGTTTACAGGAACATGATATACGAATGCGTTTGAATCGGTTTTTGTTTTCGCAAAATGATTTAGAAAAATCATGTAGTGCTTTGAGTGGCGGTGAAAAAATGCGTTTGATGCTTTGTTGTTTAACCATAAGTAATCAGGCACCGGATATTATTATTTTGGATGAACCAACGAATAATTTAGATATTCAGAATATCGAAATTCTGACTCAGGCGATTAATGAATATCAGGGAACTTTGATCGTTGTTTCGCATGACGAATATTTTTTGGAACAAATTGATATTCAGAATACAATTGAACTTAATTAAAAATTGAGAATTAAAAATTAAAAATTTCAGGAATCGTCATCTTATCTTTTTATATCGACTTTCCACATTATATAAAGCTATGTTTCTATGTGTAAAATTAATTGCGCTCACAGTGGGTTAATTTTTTAAATTTGTTTAAAACAATCAACCTAAAACTAATAATCATGACACAAAATAAAGAAATCGTAAACGAATATATGGCCGCTTTTAGAGTGAGCGATCATGAAAGAATTCTGGCTTGCCTTAGCGATGATATTGTTTGGGAAATGCCCGGAATTTATCAGCATGTTGGTAAAAAAGCTTTTGATAAGGAAATTGAAAATGAAAATTTTGTTGGAAGCCCCATTATTCACATTGTAAAACTGATTGAAGAAAACAATGTTGTCATTGCAGAAGGTTCTGTTCAGGGAAGTATGAAAAACGGAGGTCTTCTGGACGCTGTTTTTTGTGATGTTTTTGAAATGGAAAATGGCAAAATCAAAAAACTAACTTCGTATTTGATGTCGAAGAATTCTAGTTTGAAGTTTGAGTAAAAGAGCTGAAGTATTAATCTCGAAGTCGCGAAAGTATGTTTCACGCAGATTTAAAAAGATTTAAGCAGATTTTTTTAAATTAAATCTGCTCTAATCTGTAAAATCTGCGTGAAAAATTCTTTTAATTAAATCTGCGTAAAAAAACTTTGCGGGACTTCTCCCGAAGCCTCGGGACGCTTAGTCTGACAAAACGGTCGAAAAAAAATCTAAAATCAACAACCTAAAATCAACAATCTAAAATCTAAAATCATCCAAGCCATCCATCACGGTCTAAACTTCTGTATTGAATCGCTTCTGCAATATGTCCCGGAATAATTTGTGGCGAAGCATCAAGATCTGCGATTGTTCTGGCAACTTTCAGGATTCTGTCATACGCTCTTGCGGATAGATTTAATCTTTCCATTGCTGTTTTTAATAATTGTTTTGATTGTTCGTCGAGAGCGCAAAATTCCCTGATTTGTTTGGTATTCATTTGCGCATTGTAATGAATGTTTGGAAACGCTTCGAAACGAAGTGATTGAAGTTCGCGAGCGGCTGTTACACGTTTTCTGATTTCGACACTGCTTTCTGCTTTTCTGTCGTCAGATAATTTTTCGAAAGGTACAGGCGTTACTTCTATGTGAATATCGATTCGGTCTAATAAGGGACCCGAAATTTTGCTCATATAACGCTGCATTTCGTGTGGCGAAGAAGTATTTGGCATACTCGGATCATTAAAAAATCCACTCGGACTCGGGTTCATACTCGCCACCAACATAAACGATGACGGATAGGTTACGGTAAATTTTGCTCTCGAAATCGTTACTTCACGATCTTCCAACGGCTGACGCATTACTTCGAGAACATCTCGTTTAAACTCCGGCAATTCATCCAAAAACAAAACACCATTGTGCGCCATCGAAATTTCGCCAGGCTGCGGATAACTCCCTCCTCCTACCAAAGCCACATTCGAAATAGTATGATGCGGACTACGAAATGGTCTTTGATTCATTAAACCTACTTCTTTTAATTTTCCGGCAACACTATGAATTTTAGTAGTTTCTAAGGCTTCACGCAACGTCATTGGCGGTAAAATACTCGGTAATCTTTTGGCCAGCATTGTTTTCCCGGCTCCGGGCGGACCAATCAAAATAATGTTATGCCCTCCGGAAGCCGCAATTTCCATACAGCGTTTTATGCTTTCCTGGCCGCGAACATCAGAAAAATCAAATTCAGGAAAATCTAATGTTTTATAAAATTCCGTTCTGGTATCTATTACGGTTGGTTCAAGCGTTCCTCTTCCTTCAAAAAAATCAATTACTTCTTGTAAGTTTTCGACACCGTAAACATCTAGACCGGCAACAATTGCGGCTTCTTTTACATTTTGCTTTGGCAGAAAAAATCCTTTAAAACCTTCTTCTTTGGCTTTTATGGCAATGGGCAAAGCACCGGTTATAGATTGTAAACTTCCGTCTAATGAAAGCTCTCCCATGATAACATATTGCTCGACTTCGGGTGCTTTTATCTGATCTGATCCCACCAAAATTCCAATGGCTAATGGCAAATCATACGCTGAACCTTCTTTTCGCAAGTCGGCGGGCGCCATATTTATCGTTATTTTTTTTCCCGGAAGGCTTAATCCGTTATTTTTAAGAGCAGCTGCAATTCTAAAACTACTTTCTTTTATGGCGTTGTCCGGTAATCCAACTAAATGATAACCAATACCTTTATCCATATGAACTTCCACAGTAATGGTTGTGGCTTCTACTCCAAAAACGGCGCTTCCGTAAACTTTAATCAACATAATATTTCTTTCATTAAATATTTTTAAAACTAGTTAAAAATATTTAAAATATAGCTTTTTTACTACAAAATATAAAGACTAAAATTCTAATCCAACTTGATTTTTAATTCCTTCCACAATCTTACTCAAATCCAGACTATTTTGATGTGACCAAAGTTTACTTTCTATCTGATTGTTTCTAATGCAGTTATGACATTCTATTGCTTCATGTGAATATCCTTTTCCTAAAGTTGGAAAACTAAAAGCGGTTTCTTTTTCTTCTTTAATAATAGCATAACCATCTGCCATAAACCACGGAGCGTTGAGTTCTATTCGCCCTTTTGTTCCCCCAATTACAGCTTTCATATCAGATTCTGACACTATTGAAGTATGCAAAATGGCTTGTCCGTTTTCAAATTCTAAAATTATGGATGTCTGTAAATCAATTCCGTTTTCGTGAATAATAGATTTTGCACATGTAGTTTTTGGAATTCCACACATTATATAGGAGAGAAATAAAGGATAGACGCCAACATCAAAAAGAGCTCCTCCTCCACTTTGTTTATCAAATAATCGGCTTCCAGGTGTTTCATTTCCAATAAAATTAAAATCGGCTTTAAGGTATTTTACCTCTCCAATTTCTCCGTTTTTCACTTTTGCCAAAGCATCCTGAACCGACGGAATAAATCGTGTCCAGAAAGCTTCCATAAAAAATTTATTGTGTTTTTTTGAAGCTTCAGTCATTCGAACAGCATCATTATATGAAAGTGCCATTGGCTTTTCGCATAAAACATGTTTTCCGTTTTCTAAGGCTTTAATAGAAAGTTCTGCATGAGAATTATGCGGAGTAGCGATATATATAATGTCTACATTTTTATCTGCAAAAAGAGCATCGTAAGAATCGTAGGCTTTTGGGCAGTTGTATTTTTGCGCAAATGCATTTGCATTGTCCTTATTTCGGGAAGCTACGGCAACTATTTCGGCATCATCAAGCAATTGTAAATCTGTAGCAAACTGATTTGCAATGTTTCCCAAACCTATAATTCCCCATTTAATTTTCTGAATTTCCATTCTTAAGTTTTAATTATAAAAAATGTTAAAAAGATCAAATATACGTCATCAACATAAAAAATAAGACGATTTTCGGCAATAATCGATGTGTTTCAATCATAAAAAATCAATAAAAAAACAGGAAAAGTATGTAAATTCTCAAATGAGGCTAAAAAAATGTTGCCAAATTGTAAATTTTAAGTCCATTTTAACAAATACATTCAAAACTGAGGGGGTTAAAATGAAATATTAACAAAAATTAAACATTACACTCTATTTTTTATAGGGGTGTTGATTGATTTTATATTTTTATCAAAAATTTAAAACTAAATAACTATGCGAAAAATTATTTTAAGCGTGATTCTTATCACGATTTTATTACTATCTATTTTTTCTATCTCATTTGTTACTGAATCAAAAACATTAGGCGCTCACGTTGTTGAACTAAAACTTGATACAGGTGATACTGCATGGATGGTTGTTGCAACTGCGTTTGTATTATTAATGACTCCGGGATTAGGATTTTTCTACGGAGGAATGGTAGGAAAGAAAAACGTAATCAGTACTATGCTTCAAAGTTTCATGGCAATGGTAATTGTTACTGTACTTTGGATAGTAATTGGATTCGGATTGTGTTTTGGACCATCAATTGGTGGTTTCATCGGAAATCCTTCGTCAAATATATTTTTTCAGGGAGTAAGCGCGAATACCGCCTGGGAGTTGGCACCAACAATTCCGATGATACTTTTCGCTTTATTTCAGGCAAAATTTGCTATTATCACTCCTGCATTAATAACTGGAGCTTTTGCAGAACGTGTACGTTTCTGGGCTTACTTATTGTTCATGGTTTTATTTATCATATTTATATACGCTCCATTATGTCACATGACTTGGCATCCTGACGGATTGTTTTTTGGATGGGGAGTTCTTGACTTCGCTGGTGGTACCGTAGTACACATGAGTGCTGGTTGGGCTGCTTTGGCCGGAGCAATCTTTTTAGGAAAACGTAAAGTTCAAAAAGTAAACCCTGCCAGAATTACTTATGTATTATTAGGTACAGGTTTATTATGGTTTGGATGGTTTGGATTTAATGCAGGTTCTGCTGTTGGAGCCGGAAGTCTTGCTGCTCAAGCTTTAGGAACTACTACAATTGCTGCTGCTTCTGCTGCTATGGCATGGGTTTTCCTTGATAAAATATTAGGTCACAAATTATCTGCTATGGGTGCTTGTATTGGTGCTGTAGTTGGTTTAGTTGCCATCACGCCTGCTGCAGGTTTCGTAAGCATTCCTCATGCTTTAGCTATTGGTATCATTGCCGCTGTAATTAGTAACCTTGTAGTGAGCAAATTCCCTAAAGGAAAAATTGACGATGCTCTTGACGTTTTTGCTTGTCACGGTGTTGGAGGAATGGTAGGAATGTTATTAACTGGAGTATTTGCTTCTAACACAGTAAATTCAGTTGTTGGTGACAATCAAGGTTTAATCTTTGGTGATGCTACATTATTCTTAACACAATTAAAAGCATTGGTACTTGTTTCTGTATTTGCTTTCGTAGGTTCATACATTTTATTCTTCGTTGTAAATAAAATTACTCCTCTAAGAGTTACTGAAGAAAAAGAAGAATTAGGATTAGACATTTCTCAACACGGAGAATATTTATAAAAATCAATTTCCAAAACCAAAAAACAAAACTAACCAAAAAAAAAGCGCTCTTATTCAGAGCGCTTTTTTGATTTATTTTAGATTTTAGATTAAAATAGAAGTCTTTCATCTATTCTCTTTACTCTATTCTCTTTATTCTTTATTTAAAATTAGAAATCCCTTGTTTCAGCCAAACCAAATATTCTTCGGTACTCACATAACTAATTGTTGGTTTTGTATCGTTTAGATTTTTTCCTTCCAAGTCAGTTATAATGTATAAAGGCTGTGTATTTGTTTTGTATTTAGAGATCATAAAATCGGTCCATTTATCGCCAACTGTTATGATTTTATCTCCTGCAGCTGTTACAAATTGTTCTTCTTTTGGCAATTCGCGTTTATCATCAACATAAAGAGAAATCAGTACAACATCATTTTTTAAGATGGGTAAAATTCTTTCGTCAGACCAAACATTATTTTCCATCTTTCTGCAATTTACACAGGCATATCCTGTAAAATCAAGCATGATTGGTTTATTGATTGATTTTGCAAAAGCTACACCATCTTCGTAATCATGAAAAACCATAATTCCGTGTGGGCCTAACTCTGCTCCTTCTGGTAATCCTTTTTCAGAAACAACACCGTTTCCTCCTCCTCCAGAACCTCCAAATCCAAGCGGACTTTCACTATATGTCTGAGGCGGTGGAAAAGCGCTTATCAATTTCAAAGGTGCTCCCCAAAGTCCCGGAATTAAATAAATTGTAAAAGTCAATACAATTAATCCGAAAGATAATCTTCCTACAGAAATATGATTCGTAGGACTATCGTGTGGCAATGTAATTTTTCCGAAAAGATAAAAAGCCAAAGTTCCAAAAATGGCAATCCAGATCGCTAAGAAAACTTCTCTTTCTAGTAAATGCAATTGCAGCACCAAATCTGCATTTGATAAAAATTTGAATGCTAAAGCCAATTCTAAAAATCCTAAAACTACTTTAACGGTATTCAGCCATCCGCCCGATTTTGGTAATGTATTTAACCAACCCGGGAACATCGCAAACAACATAAACGGCAAAGCCATTGCAGATGAAAATCCTAACATTCCAATAACAGGCGCAATTCCTCCGTTTGAAGCTGCTTCAACCAATAATGTTCCTACAATTGGTCCTGTACATGAAAAGGAAACAATTGCAAGAGCCAAAGCCATAAATAATATTCCAACAATTCCGCCTCTGTCTGCTTGCTGATCTGCTTTGTTTGCCCAGGAATTTGGCAGCATAATTTCGAAAGCTCCCAAAAATGAAACCGCAAAAACAATCAATAACACGAAGAATATCAAATTAAACCAAACATCTGTAGACAAAGCATTTAAGGCATCTGCACCAAATACTTTAGTAACAATTAAGCCTAATATTACATAAATAGCAATAATCGAAAGTCCGTAAATAATCGCATTTCTAATACCTTTCGCCCTGCTTTTACTTTGTTTTGTAAAGAAACTTACTGTCATTGGAATCATTGGAAACACACAAGGCGTTAACAATGCCGCAAACCCTGAAATAAAAGCAATAAAAAAGATTGACCACAAACTTCTTGAAGATGCCGGTGCAGGAATTTCTTCTTTTGAAGTTGCAGCAACTTCTGTTTTAACTGTTTCTTTTTTAGCTTTTTCTACCGAAGCTGATAAAGTATCAACAACCAAAGCCGGAACTTTTGTTTCGTCTAATTTTGATTCTGTTATTGCAGGAACGTCATCCATTTTGAATGTTGACGGAACGCTGATTGAGAATTTTTTATTAGAATTGATACAAACTTCTTTACAAACCTGAAAGTCAAAATCAACATCAACTGTTTTTAAATTTGGATTTATAATCTTGATTTCCTGCTCTATATGTGCTTTTCCTTCAAAGAAAGTTTCATTTACTCCAAAAACGTCATTAAAAGCCGTTCTGGTTTTTCCTTCTTTGGCTTTGCCTATTAATTCGTAGTTTCCTTTTTGATTTTTAAAGACAATCTCCAACGCAAGCGGGCCTCCTTCCGGAGTAAATTGCGAGTACATATGCCAGTCTTTTTCAATAGTACCATCAAAAATTAAAACGGCGTTATTGCCTTTTTTTTCAATTTTAGAAGTCCATTTTACCGGTTCTAAAATTTGAGCGTTACTATTTGCAAAAGCAAAGATGAAAAATAACAAAAAAACAATGGTTTTATTCCAGACACTTTTTGATATTGAAGCTTGATAGGATTGAGTAAAGTTCATTATTGTAATTCTATTTTAAGTATTTTATTAGTGGTATTTTCTATTTTAAAACGTTCGTCCTGCCTAATTCCTACGACCCAAACAATTTGATTATCAGAAGATAAAATCCATGTTTTTTCTTTTTCAATAAGCGACAATTTCTCATCTTTAAAAAGTTTGCTTACTTTTTTAGATTGTCCATTCATACCAAAAGGATGAAAAACATCTCCCTCATTCCATTTACGTAAAACCAAAGGAAACTGGATTTTTTCGGCGTCCACAAAGATAGACTTATTTGAATCTATTGTAATGTCATCTACACGACAAAGCTTCAATTTTAAGGGAAAATTAACGTCTTCTTCATTTTCATTGATTTGATATTCTTCTCTTTCGTCTTCTTCAGAAATCGGACTCAAAATCAAGGTATTTCTGTTTTTCAACAGTCTAAATTCTGCAGCAAAAACCTGTTTACCAGACTGACCATCAACCAAATCATAAATATCATTCCAAGCCACAAAACCAAATTCGTTGAGCCATTGGTACAAATAAGACTTGTAATTGGGTAACTTTTTAAGCTGATTTAAATCAAAATGAATATCATCGCCGACCTCTTTTGCCACTTGCTGATAAATCATAATCGACGCATCTTCAACCATTTCTTTCGATTCCTGCAAATACGACTGTGACTTTTGAAAAGCATTCAAAAAGTTCGGATTGATCTCTTTTAAAATCGGAACCAAAACATGACGGATTTTATTTCGAAGGTATTTATTTAATGCATTACTGCTGTCTTCCCGCCATTCGATATTATTTTCTTCGGCGTATTTCAGGATTTCTTCTCTCGAAAAAGGCAAAAGCGGACGTATAATTTTATCATTCTGTTCCGGAATTCCGATTAAACCATCCAATCCCGTTCCGCGCGTTAAATTGATAATAAAAGTTTCCAGATTATCATCGGCATGATGAGCGGTAAAAATATAGTCGAAGTTTTCGGTTTCCAAAAGTTCATAAAACCAGCTATAACGCAATTCACGCGCTGCAACTTGTGTAGAAAGTTTATAATCTTTTGCAAAAGCCTCGGTGTCAAACTGTGTTGTAAAAATTGGAATATTATTTTGATCACAGTAATTTTGAATGAAGTCCTGATCGCCAAAACTCTCTAATCCCCGAAGTTGAAAATTACAATGTAAAACCGCAATTTCGTAAGACAATTGCTGAAATAAATGCAGCAAAACCATACTGTCTAAGCCTCCGCTTACAGCAAGAAATATTTTTTTTCCTTCCAAAAATGGAAACCTGGAAACGATATGATTTTGAAATTTTGAAAACATTTGATAAATGTAAAAAATTAAATTCGATCTATTTTTAAATGAATTGTTAAGCGTGTGTTTTTTTTGCCACGAATTGCACGAATTAGCACTAATTTTTTCACGCAGATTAAGCAGATTTTTTTGTCACAGATTAGAAGATTTCAAAAGATTTTTTTTAATCATTTTTAATCCTTTAATATCTGGCAAAAATTAAAAAATTCGTGCCAATTCGTGTAATTCGTGGCAAACCCTATTTATCGTAAAACTTCATGCATTGCCTTTGCTTTCAACAAACATTCTTCGTATTCTTTTTCAGGAATGGATTGTGATGTAATGGCACTTCCTACTGAAAATGAAACGTATTGATTTTCCTGATTGTACAAAATACTTCTAATAACCACATTAAAATCAAAATCACCATCCGAAGTAAAATACCCAACGGCTCCGCTATACAAACCTCGTTTAGTTTCTTCCATGTTTTCGATGATTTTCATTACCGAAATTTTTGGCGCCCCCGTCATACTTCCCATAGGAAAAGTCGTTTTTAAAACATCAATTGGTGAATATTGCGGATCCAATTTTGAAGTTATGGTCGAAATCATTTGATGAACTTGCAAAAACGAATAAATCTTGCAAAGCTCCACAACTTCAACCGAACCTTTTTGCGCTGTATGCGATAAATCATTGCGAACCAAATCCGTAATCATGATATTTTCTGCACGTTCTTTTGCATCTGATTCCAGAAATTGTTTTGATTTTTCATCTTCAATAGGATCAATAAATCGTTTTGAAGTTCCTTTAATAGGTTGAGAAATTAACTTATCTCCCATTTTTTTCAAATATCGTTCAGGCGATGCTGAAAGTAAATATTGTTTATGATTTTTAAAGAAAACAGAAAATGGTGCTTGCGAGATTTCATTCAGTTTCTGAAATTTATCTAACGGATTTATAATTGCATTTTCGGCGAAATATTCCATACAAAAATTGGCTTCATACATATCACCTGCGTGAATGTGGTTCAACATTTTTGTTACTTTTTCGATATAAAATTCTTTGTTGATTCTTTGTTCGATCTCTAAAGATTCCTGACTTTTATATTCTAATTTTTCACTTTTAACTATTTCCTCAAAATCTTCTTCAACTTCATCATCACAAAGCAATAAATACTGAATTTCAAGCTGATTTTCTTTCAGTATAAATATTTTTTTGGGCTGAAAGAAAAACAAATCCGGAAAATCCAATCCGTCAAAATTTGTCGATTTTAAATCTTCAACATCATTCTTTAAATCGTATGTTAAATACCCAAAAAGCCAGTCTTTTGTAGTTTGCTGATATTGTTTCAGGTCTTCAAAAGCATTGTGAAAATCGGTTTTTAAAGATGTAAAAGCATCTACCGCCAACATACAATTAAAACTTGAATATTCTTGAGGATAAGAATTGCTATCCAAAAAAATAACTTCGCGAAATTGCTGTGACCATACCAAAAGTTGCTGCTTAAACTGCTCTGGATTGGGAATATGTTTATGTATGGAAACTCTCAAAAAAGTATAAATTTTAGACTTCAAAATTACGACAAAAAAAATCCTTCAATAAAAGAATACTCAAAAATTATTGGCACACTTTTTAGTATACCGAATTAGCGCGCATTAACAAAATCTTTTTTTTTAACAGAAAATCATCATTAATGAGATTCAAAACTTTATTTATTAATCAACTTTAAAAACTTTTATGAAAACAATTGCACAATTAGGTTTGACAACCTTGGTAATCATCGCATTACTATTTTCCTGTAAAAAAGCTGATAATGCTTCTGCCGAAGCAACTGCAGATTACGCAATTACAGACAGCACGGCTGTTTCATCATCGGCAGCAGTCGAAAAGAAAGACAGCAAACAGAAATTTATTCGAACGGCTAATATTAAATTCAAAGTCAAAAACGTCGTCAAATCTACATATGCAATTGAAAACGCTGTAGCGAAGTTTGGTGGTTTTGTTACTTACACCAATTTACAAAGCAATATTCACGATCAGATTAAAACGAAAATCAGTCAGGACAGCACACTCGAAACCACTAAATATTCTGTAGAAAATAATATTACGATTCGCGTACCCAATACGCAACTTGATACGGTTATAAAAAGTATTGCCAGACAAATTGATTTTCTGGATTTCAGAATCATTAAGGCCGATGATGTTTCGCTTAAATTATTAGCCAATCAGCTTTCGCAAAAGAGAAGCACCTTAAACGAAAAAAGGGTTGAAAAAGCAATTGATAACAAAGGCAAAAAAATAAATGATATTATGGAAGCCGAAAATACTTTGGCTAACCAAAAAGAAGCCAATGACAACCGAACAATTGATAATTTATCATTACAGGATCAGGTTAATTTTAGCACGGTTACTTTACAGCTTTACCAAAATGAAACTATCAAACAGGAAATTTCTGCAAGTGAAAAAGACAGTAATGCCTACAAACCTAATTTAGGAATTCAGAGTATTGATGCTCTTAAAAATGGCTGGTATATTCTGGAAGCGATTTTTGTCTTCCTCTTAAATCTTTGGCCGTTTATATTAATCTGTTTGGGAAGTTTTTTTCTTTATAGAAAATATATCAGGAAGTAACTAAAACTGTTAATAAATCAGCAATTTAATAAGAAAAAATTCATTATATTTGATATAGGATTAAATTAATCCCAAAATAGGATTGTATTGATTATAAAATTCTCAATAAAACTGGCCGAAAAACAGATTTTTGTTTTATTAGAGAATTTCGATTTGTAATGTTATCAGCAAAATAAATTATATTTTTTAACCTATCTTAAATCCTAGTATTATGAAAATTGCAACCATTATTATCCGCGTCCTGATTGGTCTTTTATTGCTTTTTGCTTCAATCAGTTATTTTTTCCATTTAATGCCAGAACCAGAAACTACAGGAAATTTTAAAGCCTTCAATGTTGGTTTAATGGCTTCAACTTATCTAATGCCTTTAGCTAAATCAATTGAATTGCTTTGCGGAATTGCATTTGTAACAGGACGTTATGTAACATTAGCAAATATTTTGATCTTACCCATAACGGTAAACATTTTGTTTATCAATTATTTTCTGGCTCCCGAAGGTTTGCCAATTGCAGCACTATTGTTCCTTGCTAATTTATTTTTAATCTACAGATACTGGGATAATTACAGAAGTGTTTTTAAAGTATAATTTAATTTTACTTAAACATAAAAAAACCCGGCACTTAATAATGTCGGGTTTTGTCTTTTAATTTCTATCGTGTTTTACCCAAACCAGTTCAGAAGTATCGTAACCAATTTCCTGAGCTTTTCTAAGGTAATCTAATTTGATGTTTTCCGGTATCGAAGTTTCTCGCGAAAGTATCCACATATATTTGAGGCTTTCACCTGCAACAAGCGCATATTTATAATCCGGATCTATTGCAACTACATTATAACCAGAATAAAAAGGACCAAAAAATGAGACCTTAAGCATACCAACGTTGTCCTTTTTGACGAACTTGGCTTTCCCGATGCTTTCTTCCCATTTGTCTTTTTTGACATTATAGCCCTTATTATCAACTTTTATAGTGCCATCTTCGTTGAGCGAATATTCGGCAGTTACATTGTTTAAGTCTTTCTCCCATTTATAATCTAATCTGGCAATTTCATACCATTTTCCCAAATACTTTGCTTTATCAAAATTGGTGACAGCAACAGCTTTTTCTGGAATTTTAGATTTGCAGGAATATAGTAAAAGTGCAATTCCTGCTCCTATTAAAACCGGAGTTATATATCTATTTTTCATGATGTTGTCTTTTTTATAATTATAAAGATAACATCAGAATTACACATCTAATTTACAAAATTTTTCTTCAGGTTTATATTTTTTTAGGTATTAAAATTTGATATAAAATGAAAAACCCGTCAGAATTAAATTCTGACGGGTTTAAAATATGACTTTACGTTAAATTACACGTGTATCGCTCTATTTTCTGTTGCTGCCAATGCTGCTTCTTTTACCGCTTCCGCGAAAGTTGGATGCGCATGGCTCATTCTTGAAATATCTTCAGCAGAAGCTTTAAATTCCATTGCAGTAACCGCCTCAGCAATTAAATCTGCTGTACGTGCTCCAATCATGTGAACTCCTAAAACCTCATCTGTTTTTTCGTCAGCAAGAATTTTTACAAATCCGTCTAAGTCAGCACTTGCTCTTGCACGTCCTAACGCTTTGAAAGGGAAACTTCCAGATTTATATGCAATTCCTTCTGCTTTTAATTGCTCTTCCGTTTTTCCAACAGCAGCAACTTCCGGCCATGTATAAACTACACCAGGAATTAAGTTATAATCGATATGTGGTTTTTGGCCCGCTAAGATTTCAGCAACCATAGTTCCTTCTTCCTCTGCTTTGTGTGCTAACATCGCACCGCGAACAACGTCACCAATTGCATAGATATTTGGAACGTTAGTTTGTAAATGATCGTTTACTTCAACTTGTCCTCTGTCTGAAATTTTAACTCCTGCTTTGTCAGCGTTCAATCCGTCTGTATATGGACGACGACCAACAGAAACTAGTGAATAATCTCCTTCAAGAGTAATTGTTTCTCCTTTTGCATTTTCAGCCTGAACAACTACAGCATCGCCATTTCTTTCTACTGATTTTACTTTGTGAGAAACGTAGAATTTCATTCCTTGTTTTTTCAATACTTTAGTCAATTCTTTAGACAAAGAACTGTCCATTCCCGGAATAATTCTGTCCATGAATTCCACTACAGAAACCTGAGCACCAAGACGTAAATAAACTTGTCCAAGCTCGATTCCGATAACTCCACCACCAATAATTACTAAGTGTTTTGGAACTTCTTTTAATTCTAAAGCTTCAGTAGAAGTGATGATTCTTTCTTTATCAATTTTGATGAAAGGCAAAGAAGATGGTTTTGAACCTGTAGCGATTACAGTATATTTTGCTTCGATAGTTTCAGATGTTCCGTCAGCTTTTGCAATCGCAATGTGCGTTGCGTCTACGAAAGAACCTAAACCAGTGAAAACAGTAATTTTATTTTTGTCCATTAAGTAGTTGATTCCACCTACGGTTTGATCTACAACTGCTTGTTTGCGGGCAATCATTTTCTCTAAATTGATTTTTACATCTCCAGAAACCTCGATTCCGTGATCTGCAAAATGAGCAATTTCTGCATAATGATGAGAAGAAGATAATAATGCTTTTGAAGGAATACAACCTACGTTAAGGCAGGTTCCGCCAAGAGAATTATACTTTTCTACAATTGCTGTTTTGAAACCTAATTGTGCGCAACGAATTGCTGATACATATCCGCCCGGTCCTGAACCTATAATGACTACGTCAAATGAACTCATAGTTTGTTAATTTTATTTTTAGCGATACAAAATTAAGGAATAAAGTTTTGTTTAAAGTTTAAATCTCAATGTTTTTTGTGTGAAATTTTGGGGTGGAGGTTTTAGCCACAAAGGCTCTAAGACGCGAAGTTTTTTAATTTTAATTTAATAGTAAAGTTCGCTAAGAGTTTTGGAAGGATCGCTAAGTTTTTCTTTTTAATCTCGCAAAGTCGCAGAGTCGCAAAGTTTTTGCGATAACTAAATTGAATAGCGTACAGCTTTAGCTGGATGTAAAAATAAATTAGGATAAAAAAGGCTTTAGCCAAACTTATCATTTGGCTAAAGCCTTTTCCTTCTCAAACCTAAAATCTCCAGCTAAAGCTGGAGGCAATTCAAAATAAAAAACCTAAAACCTTATCGACTAAAAATCTTAGTGAATTAAAAAAACTTTGTCACTTTGTACCTCTGAGCCTTTGTTCCTAAACTTAGAATCTCAGCAACTTAGAACCTTAGTCCCTTCCTTAAAAAATCACCGTCGAATTCTTTACTTCGCTAATCATAAACATACTTTGTGTACTTCCTATATGCTGTAGTGAGGTTAATTTGGTTACTAAAAATTCTCTGTAGGCTTCCATATCTTTTACTAATACTTTTAAGATATAATCATAGTCACCACTTACGTGATGGCATTCTAAAACTTCATTGAGTTTGATGACTTCGCTTTCGAATTTGGTTAGGAATTCTTTGGTGTGCTGAATGAGTTTTAGATGACAGAAAACTACAAATCCTTTATCTATTTTGGTTTTATCTACCAATGCGACGTAGTTTTTGATGATTCCTTCGCGTTCTAATTTTTTAATTCTTTCGTAAACTGCTGTTACTGAAAGATTCAATTTTAATGATAATTCTTTGGTTGTTTTTTTACTATCTGTTTGTAATAAAACAAGGAGCTTTTTATCGGTGGCGTCTAGGGTCATATTTATAGTTTATGGTTCGTTGCAGATGAAAGAAAATCTATTGATTTGGAAATATTTAAACAAATTTAGATTAATAATCTTTATAAAATTACTTCTGTAGTTTTAAAATCTAATTATTACACTCATCATTGATTAATTTTCTATTAAGACGTTATTTTGGATAGAATTTCTATTGATAACGAGTGTCCTAGCCCAGATTGAAGTGGAAAGCCCGGAGTAAAAAAGGCAAAAGTTTCTTGGGCTAAAAAAGCGACCGGAGGAAGCTCTTTTTAGACCATTAGAAACTTTGCCTTTTTTATGAGGACTTGAAACGGAAAGCTGGAATAGCTTCAAATTAAAATTCCAACAAATAAATTCCAATGGCAATTGCAATATCAAAAAAATCAATTTCAATAATAAACAACAAACTAAAAACAATAAACTAAAAAAACATATGAAAGACTTTAACCCAGCAGATAAAATTCAGGATTTGCAATACTTTGGGGAATTTGGGGGAGTAAATCCGTCAATTTCTGATTCTTCTACTTATACTTTTTTATCAGCAAAAACCATGTTTGATACTTTTGAAGGAAATATGGAAGGCTGCTATTTGTATTCGCGCCATTCTTCGCCAAGTAATTTGTATTTGGATCAGGCTTTGGCGGCGATGGAAGGTACAGAAACGGCAAATGTTTCGGCTTCGGGAATGGGAGCGATTACACCTACGTTATTGCAGCTTTGCGGCGCGGGTGACCACATTGTTTCAAGCCGAACGATTTATGGCGGAACCTATGCTTTTTTGAAGAATTTCACACCTCGTTTTGGCATTGAAACGAGCTTTGTTGACATTACAAAATTGGATGTTGTAGAAGCCGCAATTACGACAAAAACGAAGGTTTTGTATTGCGAAACGGTAAGTAATCCGTTATTAGAAGTGGCTGATATTGCTGGTTTGGCTAAAATTGCAAAAAAACATAATTTGAAATTGGTTGTCGATAATACATTTTCGCCTTTATCGGTTTCGCCGGCAAAATTGGGTGCCGATATTGTAATTCATAGCTTGACAAAATACATTAACGGTAGCAGCGATACAGTTGGCGGTGTGACTTGCGCCTCTAAAGATTTTATTAATTCGCTGAAAAATGTAAACTCCGGCGCGAGCATGCTTTTAGGGCCTACGATGGATAGTTTGCGATCGGCTTCGGTAATGAAAAATCTTCGAACACTGCATATTCGTATTAAACAACACAGTCATAACGCGCATTTTCTAGCGGATCAATTTGAAGCTGACGGTTTAAAAACGGTTTATCCGGGATTGAAAAGTCACCCGAGTCATGAATTGTACAAAACGATGATTAATCCGGAATATGGTTTTGGGGGAATGATGACGATTGATGTTGGAACTTTAGAAAAAGCCAATGAATTAATGGAATTAATGCAAGCAAGAAACTTGGGTTATTTGGCGGTAAGTTTAGGGTTTTATAAAACACTTTTCAGCGCGCCGGGAACTTCTACTTCTAGTGAAATTCCGCTGGAAGAACAACACGAAATGGGATTAACAGATGGTTTGATTCGTTTTTCGATTGGGTTGGATAATGATATTCAGCGTACTTATGAGATGATGAAGGAATGTATGGTGGAATTAGGAATTTTGAAACACGAATTTCACTAATTTTCACTAATTATTGCGCCGAGAGTTTTCGCAGAGAATCGCTAAGATATTTCACGCAGATTTAAAAGGATTTAAGCAGATCTGCACAGATTTATTTATTGCGATTCGCTAAAAAAAATCTATTTTAATCTGCTTAAATCTGCAAAATCTGCGTGAAATAAAATCATATTAATCGTTTTAATCTGTAGCAAAATGAAAAAGCCGTTCTGAAATCGATCAGAACGGCTTTTGCTTTAATTTTGTTCGAAATGTCTAAAAGATTGCCAATATTTATCTTTGTAAATCTCATAGCTTATTTCAAAAGTCTGGCTGTATTTTTTGATTAATGCGTCTACAACTTTTGGTGGTTTTCTAAATTCTTTACAAGCAAAAAAGATTTCTCTTTTATTGTTTGCTGTTTCTCTTCCAATATTTAGATATCCATCAGAATCAGGCAGGCTAAACATTATTTCTTCTTCAATTTCATCTAATAACTTATACGTCACATCATCAGGCAAACCTGTTTCGTCTGTTTTTTCAAATGGAATTGCAACAATAAAAATCCAGGGATGAGATGCTTTTTTATCCCACTCTAAAACCGTTGTATTGATTATTGCTAAAATAACTCCACGCTCTTGGCTTTTTCCTTCAAAAGTTGCGTAACCATCATTTTCCGTATTATGTCTTGTCCCTTCATATTTTTCGACAAACTCCTTTTCTCTCCAAATTAAATAATCTTTTAATTTTTCGATTGGTATCAATTCTTGAGAAATATCATTTGTGCCTATCACTTTCATATTATCTATTAGAGTAACAGAGTGCAATTCTCCTAAGTAATTATCCAAAAAAATATAAACACCATTTGTTACAGCGGGTTTTTTATCTTCCTCAAAATAATCGTAAACAATTGTCAAATCAATTTCGTCCGGATAGTCGTTATGAATATTAGGATAAAATTTTAAATTGCTTTTATCAAAATTAAAATTTTCATAAGTTATACCAACATCATTAATATCTGATGCAGATTTAAGAGCCGTAAACTTCCAGCCTTCAATTTTTGGGGCCGCATCGACTAACTCTTCTACCACATAAATATTTTTAATCGCTCCGTCTGGCGTTAGGATCAACTCTGCGGTTTGATTATTAAACATTCCGGTCAAAAAATAAAAACCATCATGAATTTCACCTAATTTTGGTGCAATTTTATCTAAAAACCCTTTATGTATATTGTCTCCATCCTGAACAATTTTGAAAAACTCTTTTTCATGTTTTAAAAACCAATTCCAAAAATCACTATACGATTCTATTGGAGCATCTTTTTTGCCCCATACATTTTTCAGGAAACTCATATCTGTTTAAAAAATTAAATTAAAATTTACAAGCTGCAAACTTAAGAAAAAGCCTATAGGAAATAAGAATATATTTTTATAAAAAACAAAATAAAAAAGCCATTCTGATCAATCTCAGAACGGCTTTTCATTTATAATTATAAATCAAACTTATAACTTCTCTACGAAGTTTAGTTTACTGTTTTTTCTACTATAAGTAAAGTAAATAAATAACCCGATTAGTAACCAAACTGTGAAGTAAATCCAGTTCCAGACACTTAATTCGGCCATCATGTAAAGGCAGCAGATTAATCCTAAAAGCGGAATTAAAGACAAGTTTTTTCTGAATGCCCAAACGGCTAATCCAACCAAAACAAAAAGGAAAATCCACATTGGTATTTTATGTTTGAATAAGCTGAAACCTGATTCGTATTTTAATGAATCATTAATTGGCAAACCTTTTACAACTTCTGCATATTTTGCTTCGTCGTCTTGGTATTGACTTAATAAATGCTCTAAATCTGAGGTTTCGGCAGTTTTATTTTTAACATCGATGCTTTCTAAATAATTGAAAACTTTCGCAGATTCTTCTTTGTCTAATGACGTAATTATTGTTGTTGCGTCGTTTGTTTGTGATTCATTATTGATAAAAGCCATTGTAGCTTTATTATTGAAAGCAAAAGCATAATACAAACCTGCGATCATTAAAACGGGCATAATAAATTTTGAATTTACATATGGCGTTTTGAATTTTCCTCTCGGAATTTCTGGTTTATTTTGTAAAACCAAAACTCCGGCGCAAACTAATACAAAGGCAAATAAAGTCCCTATACTGCATAAATCTGTTACCATTGTCAAATTCAAAAACAAGGCTGGAATTGCCACCACAAAACCGGTTACAATTGTCGCAAAAGATGGTGTTTTGAATTTTGGGTGAACGGTAGAAAATTTCTTTGGCAACAAACCATCACGGCTCATACTCATCCAGATACGCGGCTGTCCCATTTGGAAAACCAATAAAACGCTCGCCATGGCAATTACAGCACTTACAGCAATAATTCCAGACATCCATTTTAGGTCTAACTTGTCGAATACAAACGCTAGAGGATCTCCAACATTTAATTCATTATAACGCACCATTCCGGTTAAAACCAAGGCAATGGCTATATATAATATTGTACAAATGATAATTGCCCACATCATTCCGCGTGGTAAATCACGTTGTGGATTTTTACATTCTTCTGCAGTTGTCGAAATCGCATCAAAACCAATATAAGCAAAGAAAACGGCTGACACTCCTTTTAAAACTCCGCTCACTCCATTTGGTGCAAACGGATCCCAATTGGCTGTATCTACATAAAACACCCCAACTGCAATCACTAAAAGTACAATGCAAAGTTTTACCACTACCATGACATTACTCGCATTACGAGATTCTTTCATTCCACGGTAAACCAAGGCTGTAATTAAAATAATGATAAACAAAGCTGGCAAATCAGCCACAAAATGAAAAGATCCAATTGTTGGCGCTGTTGTCCAGGCTGTATGTGCGGCTTGCAAAGAAGCACTTAAATTTTCGAAAGATTTTCCGCCCTGCATTAAAGCTGTGGCATCTTTAAATCCATTTGAGGCTGTTAGATAGTCCATCTGAATCCATTGCGGAAGATGAATTCCGCCACTCTGGAGCAGTCCGGTAAAATAATCACTCCACGATATGGCGACTGTTATGTTTCCTACGGCATATTCCATAATTAAAGCCCAACCAATTATCCAGGCGATAATTTCTCCAAAAGCTACATACGAATACGTATAAGCACTTCCGGAAACGGGAACCATCGAGGCAAATTCGGCGTAAGCAAAAGCGGCAAAACTACATGCAAGAGCTGTAAATAAAAACAAGAAAATTACGGCTGGTCCACCGTCTGCACTGGCTTTTCCGATCGTACTAAAAATTCCTGCACCAACAATTGCTGCAATTCCAAATGCAGTTAAATCCCTGGTCGTCAAATGCTTTCCAAGCGCATTATGACCGTCTGCTTCGTTTTTTGCAACTTGTTTCAGAATATCTTGTACCGTCTTTTTTCGGAATAAACCTGATAATGCCATATTGTATTTTCTAGTTTAAAATTAATTTCTTTCGGACTTTATGCTTTTATTTTGCAAATAATGCAAAAATTATCCTGATTTCAAATATATAAAACGATTTTGTTTTATTGGGAATTATTTTTTGCTGCTAAGGCACTAAGACACGAAGTTTTTTTGCCACGAATTTCTCGAATTTTCCCGAATTATTTTTTGCCCACTGATCTAACAGATGGAACGAATTCACACAGATTATTTAAATCCTGAAATAATGATTAAATTTTTCACGCAGATTTAAAATGATTTAAGCAGATTCGCGCAGATTTTATTTATTGTTAAATCTAAAATAAATCTGCTAAAATCTGCCAAATCTGCGTGAAACAAAAAAAATTCGCATTTATCCACGTTTTCACGAAGTGAATCCGTGTTATCCGCGTGCCATCTCTCAACGCAAACAGCTTCTCAAAATACTTACCGGATGCTGTGCTTCACGTTTCGTTCCGTCAAAAATTTGATGACGGCAGCTGGTTCCTGCTGCAGCAATTTTTACGTTTTCGGCGGTGGCGCGTACTTTTGGGAATAGCGTATCTTCACCCATTTGCATACTTACCTGATAGTGTTCTTTTTCGTAACCAAAAGATCCTGCCATTCCGCAACAGCCTGAATTGTAAATGGTAACTGTATTATTTTTTGGCAAATTAAGCATTGCAAAAGTTGCTTCAACCGAACTCAATGATTTTTGATGGCAATGTCCGTGAATCTTGATTTCTTTCTTTTCTTCAGAAAATGAATCTGGCGTAATTTTACCGTCTATGATTTCTTTTTTAAAGAATTCTTCGATCGTAAAAGCATTTCGGGATAACTTCTCTGCTTCTTCCTTATCATCTGCCAAGCGAAGATATTCATCACGGAAAGTTAAAATAGCCGAAGGTTCAAGACCAACCAAAGGTGCATTGCCTAAAACCAAATCCTTAAAAATGTTGACATTGTGATTGGCTATTTTTTTTGCTTGCTCTAAAAAACCTTTAGATAAATACGCTCTTCCGCTTTCTTCATGGTCGATAACCAGAACCTGATATCCTAATTTAGTTAATAATTCCAAGGCATCGATTCCTATATTTACATCATAATAATTGGTAAATTCATCTACAAACAAATACAATCTTCCGTTTGGAAAATCCGTAACTGTAGGTTTATAATTTTCGTGCCATTTTCTGAACGTTTTTTTTGCCAAAAGCGGAACTTGTCTTTCCGGCGCGATTCCCATACTTTTTTTAACGAACGATTGATTCGAAATAAAGTTGGTTATCGACGGAAACAAACTTCCCATTTTATTGAGTTTTGCGTTGTGTGCAAAAATCTTATTGCGGGTCGAGAATCCGTTTGCTTTTTGGTATTGGTATAAAAATTCGGCTTTTAGGGTTGCAACGTCTACATTACTCGGACATTCGCTGGCACAGGCTTTACAGCTCACGCATAATTCAAAAACTTCGTATAATTCTTTTTGGTCGAATTTATTTTCTTTTTCAGAATACGTCAAATATTCACGAAGTGCATTCGCTCTGGCACGCGTTGTTTCTTTTTCATTTTTGGTTGCACGATAACTCGGACACATCGCTCCTCCTGCCGATGGTAATTTTCTACAATCACCAGATCCGTTGCATTTTTCGGCAGCACGCAAAATCCCTAAACTGTCTGAGAAATCCTGAAACGTTTTAATATCCGGTTCTACCCTGCCCGAAACCACACGATGGTTTTCGTCCATTTTTAAAGCGTTCACAATCTTCCCGATATTCAAAACCGAATTCGGGTCAAACGCTAATTTGATTCTTTTTAGCAATTCATAATTTGTCTCGCCAATCATAAACGGAATAAACTCTCCGCGCACAATTCCGTCGCCATGTTCACCGCTTAATGACCCTCTATACTTTTTTACCAAAATCGCCACATCGGTCGCGATGGTTCTAAAGAGCTTAAGATCTGATGTTTTCTTCAAATTCAAAACCGGACGCAAATGCAGTTCTCCCGCACCTGCATGTGCATAATAAATCGCACCTTGTCCGTGACGTAACATCATGGCTGAAAACTCGGCAATATAAGCTGGCAAATCGCTTAATTCTACGGCTGTATCTTCAATAGAATCGGCTGCTTTGTCGTCTCCAACAATACTTCCTAAAAGTCCGAGTCCGGCTTTTCTAAGTTCGTTTACTTTTTCAATATCTGCCCCGTAAATTTTTACGAGCGCGTAACCAAAATTATTTTTTTCTAAATCGGCAACTAAAGCATTCGCCTGATTTTCGGCGTCTTCTGCATCGTGCGAAGCTACTTCAAACATCATAATCGCTTTGGGTTCACCTTGTAAAAAGAAACGGTTTTTAATGTGTTCCCGATTCGTTTTAGTACAATCCAAAATCGTGTCGTCGATCATTTCACAGGTGTACAAATGATGTTTCATTGCCACCACAACAGATTCCAGCGATTCCTGAATGCTGTGATAATGCGCCACAACCATAATATTATTGGCCGGTGGTAAATCGTCAACTTTTAAAGTAATTTCATAAGTAAAGGCCAAAGTTCCTTCGCTTCCGCAAAGTAATTTCCCGACGTTAATTGTGGGTTCAGTTCCACCAAACAAATCCGATTTCAGTAAAATATCAACGGCATAACCTGTATTTCTTCTGTGAATTTCGGGTTTCGGAAACTCTTTTATAATTTCATCCTGCGTTGCTTTTACCGAAAGTTCGTCGTAAAGGCTTTTGTATATTTTATTTTCTAAAGAATCTCCTTTGCTTTTTTCGATAAATTCCGCCGAAGTCAGCTCGTTAAAAACCACTTCAGAGCCATCGCTCAAAATTCCTTTGATTTCGACAATTTTATCGCGCGTTACGCCATAGCGAATCGATGTTGTTCCTGAAGAATTATTGCCCACCATTCCGCCAATCATACAGCGGTTTGAAGTCGAAGTATTCGGGCCGAAAAATACGCCGTGCGGTTTCAGAAATAAATTCAGTTCGTCGCGAATCACGCCTGGCTGAACCGTAACTGTTTTTTTAATTGGGTCAAAATTCAGGATTTTGGTAAAATTCTTAGAAACATCGACCACTATTCCGTCGCCAACCGTTTGTCCGGCAAGCGAAGTCCCGGCAGTCCTTGGCGTAATAGAAATATTGTGCTGCGCCGCAAACCGAATCAGTTTACTAATATCTGCTATCGTTTTAGGCACGGCAACCGCTTTTGGTTTAATCCGGTACACCGAAGCATCGGTCGAATAAAGCGTTTTATGAAGATCATCGTATAAAAGTGTTCCTTCCAACGATGCTGATAATTGTTCTAAATCCTTAAGTATTGACATTTATTTATTACCTGAAAATGAATTACAAAAATAGTTTTTTTTTAGGTTCTAAGGGGCTAAGTTGCTAAGGTTCTAAGTTTTTTTCCACGATTGTCATCCTGAGCGAAATCGAAGGCTTTTGAAACCTAAACTCAAACATTAACGAAAAAGTTGAAATTTAGAGTTCATTTAGTAGAATTTCATTTTTAATTAGGAGCTATTTCCTGCTGTCCTTCCAAATCTTTTGTAGTGACCCCCACTACAAAAGGATTTTCCCTCCCATCAGGGCTAGGGCAGTTGGTTTCTTAAGAAGATTTAAAGTCAATCTTTCACTTCAATCCTTTTAAACTTTTTAGATAAAGGATCTATAATATTATCCTCGAAAAGCTTTATTTTTGTTGCTTTTTCTTTTGAAAACCATCCAAAATCATCTTCGCTTTTGCCATTTATTAAATACAAACTTAGCTTAACGGGAACATGTTTATCATATTCTCTCTCATCTAATTCTAAGTAATAGGTTAATTTTTCTCCATCTTTAAATATTCTTACTGTATTTATTTTTGATCTACCATGAACCGAGTCCTGGTGAGAGATATAGATTGATTTATCTGAAATTGTTTGTAATTCGTTTTTTAAGTTTTCAACTGTTGTATTAAACTCATATTCTTTCATTTCATCAGGACCGCTTGGACCTGGACGATGAAAGTAAATATAAATTAATCCATAGAATAATAGTTTATTAAATACGTACCCTACAATAAAAATGATCATTAAGTACTTTAATATTTTTCTTATTACCGATTCATTCATCTATATGTTTTTTTGCATTGCTATTCTTCAATTCTTTCAAACTTTTTAGATAATGGGTCTATTATAGTCTCTTCAAATAATTTTGCTTTTTTATATTTTTCGATTGAAAACCAGCCAAAATCATCATCGATTTTGCCATTAATAGAAATTAAATTGTAACTTGTATATAAATCTCCTCCTTCAGCATCTTTTATTATAAATGAATCCTTCTCTATTTTAATAATAATTAATTTTTGTTTATATCCTCCTCCCAAATCACTTATAGAATCTTTACAGCTTATACTTGATTTTTTATTACAAATCGAAAATATTTCATTTTTAATAATACTTGTACTTATTCCAAATTGATAGTTTTTTATTCTGCCTTGGCCTCCTGCTCCATAAGAATACAGAATTGCAAAACCTACCCAATATAATACAACCATACTAAGTGCTGTACAGCCTAGAATAGCTAACCATTTAATAATTTTCATTTGAGACTTTTGATTTTAGCGAATTAATTATAATTTATTATCAATTGAATTTATTTATCTTTTAATATTTTCTATAATATTTCAAAATATATAATGGAAAAAAGGCTACCAAGATGGGTAAAAACATTAACATAAAAGCATTACTCATTCGTAAAAAAAATAATTCTAAGATTATAATAAGTAAATACAAAAGGAACGGTATTAAAAAATAATGGCTTTTATCATTTTCCTGATCAAAATAAATAAATAATGATGACGCAAATAAGATTGTATATAATGGTATATTGTACAAAAACATTATAATTTCAAACATAAGAGCCCTTGACTCTCCTTGAAAATTTAAATCAGTAAAAAACAATAATAAAACAAAACCAATTAAATAATTTGATAGTAAAAAAGATTCGCTCTTATATGAAATGTAAATTATAAGAATTAAGAAACTTATTTGAATGAAATTACTCAGCATATATGTATATTTTTTTCAACTCTTTTAAACTTTTGAGGTAACTAATATTTTATTAGTTACCTCATTTCCCTTTTTTCATCAAATCATTATTCGTCAACTCTTTCAAACTTTTTAGATAATGGATCTATTATAGTCTCTTCAAATAATTTTACTTTTTTATATTTCTCAATAGAAAACCAGCCAAAATAATCACTTGATTTGCTATTTATATAATAAAGATAAAAGCTTGTATTATTAATTTCTTCACTTCCCATATTCCATAAACGCAAATCATAAACTGTTTTATTGTTTCCTTTTGTGATTTGTATTATAACTAATGTTTTTGTAAATCCATTATTATCAATAGTATCTTTATAGGATAGATAATTTGAATTACTACATATCATTTTTAACTCTTTTCGTAAATTATTTTTGGTTGTTTTAAACTCATATGCCTCAATCCTTTTTGGTCCACCTGCACCATACGAAAAAAGAATAGCAAAACCGATCCAATATAATACAACCACACTAAGCACAGTACAGCCTAAAATAGCTAACCATTTAATAATTTTCATTTTAATATGTTTTTTGTTTTTTTCCTTTTATATCTACCGGATTAATTACATCGTCAATTGTCAAATCTATATTACTCAACCATACATCTAATGCTTGAGACATAGCTTTTTGTTTAATAATGCTTTCTGTTTTATCAATGCCTTTTATTTTGCACAATACCGAAAATAATGTAACAACTTTTTTAGCTCGTTCTAATGTTTCTTTAGAAATAGAATTTTTAGTAAAGGGATCAATTTCTTTCTTTGCATACATATCAATAACTTTATTAGCACTTCTAACAAGCTGAATGTCTGCTTGTAGCGCCCTTTTATTCATTGTAGCACCATAAGCTCCAGTGGCACCTACAAGATCATATCCTATGTCATGAGCTCTTGCCGACGCATCAACCAAATCCTGTGGTTCTCTATCATAATCATAAATCGGTTCCTCAACAACAATATCAAAACCTGCATTTTTGATAGGATTACTAGGCCCTATATAAATACTTCCCATCATATTTAATTTAAAATTATCAAAATCTAACGACAGATATTTACCAGTATTAATCATGGTTAAAGTTCCTATATTTCCATAAAAATAGCTATTTTTTCCGCCTTGTCCTTGAGTATAACTTTCATAACCCTTAGTCCATTTATAGCTTTCGGTTGTTTTACTTTGGCTGTAAACCCAAAATCTTTGTTTTATCTTTTTCCACATTTCAGAAGTATAATTAGGTGAAGTAAATAAATCTGTAACCCGACCTGTTTTGTCTTTTACAACAATTCTGTCTCCACCACCAAATACATCTACTTTTCCTAAATTAAAATAAGATTCAGGAGTTAAATCATCATATTCAAAATCGATTTTTTCAATTTGGGAGATATCATACAGAAGTGAATTAAAATCCCCCTCAGCATCCCCCTGAAACAAATACAATCTAAATTTAGGATCATCAATTTGTTTCCAGTCATTATGCCAAAGATTTAGACCATTTCCATAATCCATTAAAAAATCTGTTTTGCCTTCTTCTGTTTTATTTTTAAAGGGATGCTCCAAACCAAAAATACCATGTCCTAATTCATGGCTTGCAATTCTATTGTCACCACTTGCAAAAACATATCCAAACTGTCCTTTTAGTGCCATAAATCCTTTAATAGCCGGATTACTTGCAGGCAAATCAGAATAAATTAAATAATAAGAATCTGATTTATAGTTACCAGATTTTTTTATTAAATTATTGATCGTTTGTTCTTCATTTGTGTAAGTTTCAAAAAAATCACTGTCTCCCACTTCTATTTTTCCGTCAGCATCTGTATAATTAATTTTTTCAAATCTTGTAATATTCATTTTTATACCTGCTTTTTTATAAACAGCACTGATCTCATTTTCTGCATTTGGCGGAATTTGAGTTTCTTTATTTAACGGGACTAAAACCAAATTTACTTCCTTCTCCGAAATATGAACCAGCATAAAAGCACCAATCACTTTCCATCTTTCACCTTGCTGAATCACTGCTAATATTTGCTCCTCTGCATAAGTTTGGTTTCCTTTTACAGTAAGTATAAATGTTTTTCCATTTCTGCTAAAGGACACATTTGCTCCATTTTGGGTTTTAAAAACAATTTTGTCCGGTTTTACAATCGTATCGGTAATGGTTACCGTGGCAACGACTGTATCAGTATCTCCATTTAAAACTGCTTTGTAAGGTAATGCAGTATCATCTACTTTTTTATATAACTTTTGTATTGTGGCTGTTGCGTTATTTGGCATCACATCAAAGGCATATTTACTTCCATTTCCTGAAAAAGTAATTGTAACTCCTTGTGCCGTAAAAGCTGTTGCCTGACCACTTTTATCAACGCCATCAGTATTCTCCGGAGTCGGTTTTCCTCCAGGCGCAGGTTCTGTACCCTGACTACTTCCGTTTCCTTTGCTGTCTACCCCGTATACTTTTCCTGTGCTATCAGTGATTACAGTATCTTTTCCTCCCGGAATTGTTACCTGTTCCCCATTTTTACCATTGACTACAATATCGCCATTGGCGTTGATAACGATGTTTTTTATTTCAAACTTGACCGTTTCTTCAATTTGCCCTCCCTGGCCTTCGCCCGTGAAATCTTCTATATCGGTAACATTTTTCCAATCCGGATTATAACTGGTTTCAACCACACCGCTAATCAATTGATAATCTGTGTTGATTAGAATATTATTGAACTCAACGGCAATTTTAGTATCCGCCAAATAAGGTACTATTATATAACCTTTTCCCGAATAAGGACTATGTTGTTCTTGCAACTCTAAAACTGTTACCGGAAAATCTCCAGCGGTAAATGTTTCGCTCTGAATTAAATTAGTAAGCGGTATTTGATTTTGAATATTGATTTTCGGAACAATACCACAGTTATAACTGGCGATTCCGTTTTCTTTTTTCGGAATTTTAAAAGTGTTCGTATTAGAGTAATTAAAACTCTGCACACCATCACCTTCTAAAGTACAAGTTGAACCTACTTTAAATTCATAGGTTGTTTCAGGTTCTAAATTGGTCAGCAAAGCCTGATTGTTTTGGCTATAAGTAGAAAACCACTCAAAGACTTTCTCTTTTTCCTTGCCTTTTTTATTCGTTTCTACGATTGCTTTTTTCCGGTATTGAACCTGATATTTGCTGTGATCAGGCAATCCCTGCCAATTTATTTTTACACTCGTTGGAGATACAATTTCTGAGAGGGCAAATGTTGGCGGATCACACTTTTGGGTATATTTAAAAGAATAGATCTCGCTATATCCGTCATTTTTAAAAACCGCATTTTCTGAAAGTCCCGTAGTCGATATTGCCCTTATACGCCATGCATAACACATTCCCGGAATAAGAATTGGCCTATTTAAATTGTATAATAAAGCAGTTCCAAAAAGTGTTTCTTCATATAAAATGGGAGACATTTGAAATGCAAACTGTGGGTCTAATGTTGGATCTACTAATTGTTTTAATTCGAACTTATACGAAATATTCGTTGCGTTCATCTGGCGTGGTGTCCAGGTAAACATGACATTAGGGAAGTCGCTCGAGGCGATCTGTTCGTTTTTCTTTGGCGTATTTAAAAGCGGAGGATCATTTAAAATCAGATATAGACTCGCACAGCTTTTTTGCGATATTTTTTGATTGGTGATAAAATCATACATTTCAAAACAAAAGCTATACATTCCTTCCGGTAATCCATTGGCGTATTGGAGGGCTGTAATTCCCTGCAGGTTTTCGAGTCTGAATAAGGCGAAAATATCGGTATTTGTTAAAGTCTGCAATTCTCCTCCATTAATAAATATTGGACGTTGTCCCTGCAGGTAATCACTACTTTGAATATTAATCCCATTTCCCTGAATATAAAGTTTCAATCGTACTTGTCGCTGTGATATCGAAATATCAGTTGGATTGATCATTAACCGCAATTTGATGTCTGTACTTGTGGCGTAATCAGATAGTTTGATGCTATACGGACTATTAAAAACAGGTGTTAACTGAACTGGAAATAATTGAGCTGTACTATCTAAACTCCAGAAAAATAAGACTATAAAAAAGAATAATGGTGTAAACAGTTTTTTCATTAAAACGAGGCGATTATGAAGCCTCGAATTTAAAACTGTGAAAAAACAAAAGAATTAACCAAAAGACACAAGTGTATCAGAATGCGACTTATTTTATTTGGAGTTCTTAATTAAAAATTGTCTACGTGAAATCTTTATTTTTAATTAGAAGCTATTTCCTGCTGTCCTTCCAAATCTTTTGTGGTGAACCCCACCACAAAAGGATTTTCCCTCCCATCAGGGCTAGGGCACTCGGTTTCATAAGACGATTTAATTTATTTCAAATACCAGGATTTATCATATAAATCACTTAACTCTTTTGCCGGAATTCCATTTAGTTCAATTGTTTTATTACAAATTTGATCAAAATCCGCATTCTCACAAGCCATATTAATTATATGATCAGTTTCGCCCATTCCTTCTGCTCCAATTAAAAGTTTGCCCGAATCACAGAATTCTTTAGCTATTTCGGTTATAATTTTGAATAATTGTTCTGACATATTTCTTTCCTGAAAATATAAACTTGAAAATCTTTCTATGCAACCAATTAAAACAACCTTTTTATAAATATTAATGCTAAAACTATCGCTCTCACCTGTAGCATATTCGAATCCATCTATTTGATTGGGAGTTATAAACCAGTTTCCTCGTTCATTTTTAGTAAAATGTCCGAATTCTTTCAAATGCAAAAACTCCGCTTTTAATCTTTTAAAAACATCGTTTAGCCTTTGCTCGGTTTCTTCTAAAGAATATTCTTTTTCTTTTGGAATTATGCAGTGAATACTTGTTCCCATAATTTATTATTACATTTTATTAAATAGAAATTAACTTCAGGGAAAAATTGGCTCCAGAAGAACTCTATATTCCTTAAAAACAGAGCCGAAAGAAGTTCCGTCGATTCCCTCAATTATATTCCAACCCAATATTCTTTTATTGATAAGCTGATACAATTCATATTCAACAAACTCATCACTATAATTTAATTTTTGATATTCAGGATGCGTTCTAATAAACTCTGAAAATTTCCATTGCGAAAACTCAATTTCATTTACAGCAATATCATAAGCATAAATAACTCCATCTTTTTGAGCCGTACAACCGCTTCCGTGAAACCAATATTCAATTCCATCAATAATTCCTTTTGTTTCAAAAAACGTATGAGAAAATGAACATGGATTTATATCCTGTTTGTATTCATTTTTTAATAAGATTTCAAAATGTCTTATAAAATTGATGTAATCTTTTAAAATTTTTTCGATCATAATTATTGCAAAGTCCTAATTGGAATCGAATATAAGTTATTTTCAAGAATGCGAGGAATTAATTTAAAAACTTCTTTTTACACATAAGGGTTTTACTATATTTGCCTTTCCTAATTTACAGAATCATGACTTCGAAAAAACTTTTGCCCATGTGGTATGGTGGCGGTATTGGAAACAACCGTAACACTTCTGTAAGTGTAGGACACCTTAGCCTCATGGGTTTTATATTTCCTAAAATTACAGAGTTATGAGTACCAACACCCTTTCAAAAGAAGCCGAAAAAAGGCTAATCAATTTTTTTAACGACACCATAGATCCCGAAGAAATGTCCAGAACAATACGGAAACTAAATTATATCATTGCCTTAGGAATTCTGCGCCAAGACCCAACTCTTCAAAACGAACTTATCAACTTAGAAGATAGCTTTTTTTGGCTGAATGAATTAGCCGAAGTTTTAAATCCTTATTTGAATTTGGAATAATTTTTTAGAATTAATAATAAATGGAAAAACCTCGATTTTTTAAAAGTCGAGATTTTTTCTTTTAATTTCTTTGTTGATTATTGGAACGGGTACGAAGTCGGGAGACTTCGCGCAGCGTAAAACCTTTAATAATATTTTGATTTTTAGAAGACTTCGAAGAGCAGGGACTTCACACAGCGTAAAACTTTCACTAATATTTTTGGCATCTAGAAGAATTCGCACAGCATAACTTCTAATGTTATTTTTGGTTTTTAGAAAACTTGTAAATCATAGTTTGTGCTTATTCCAACATATAACATTTTATTAGCGCTCAAATATTGCATCTACATCATCATCCTGAGATGAAGAACTGCTATTATAATTAATTGGTTCTGGTTCATAATCTTGGCTATTAAAATAATCCATTGCCATGCTGTCAATATCTAAATTTGAAACAATATCGGAAGTATTATATTCAACTCTTTCTAAAACTGACTGATTAAACCCTTCTAAATAAACTGTTAATATATCATTTACTTCGGATTCAATCCCTTCTTTGTTAATTGTGTAATCAGCATACCCGTCTTCATAATAAATATGACTTAAATGATCATTATAATTAATGTCTAAATAGCTATTATTGACTATGTCTTGTAAATAATTTTCAATTCTTTCCCCTGCTAGAAATAAAATTTGCTCATCAATGATATTAAATTTATCTATAAAATTTAAAAGATCTTTTAATGTATCTTCATCTAACGAATCTTTTAAAAAACCTTGTAAAAATGTATAATCAGTAATCTTTATTTCAAATTCAAAATCTGTCAATATCATTAAAAGTTCGGATAATTTGCTTCCCGAAGGATAAGTAGCATTTACTAAGGCTTTAATAAAATTTTCTATTCTACTTTTCAAACGGTCATTGAAAAAATCTACATAAGTAAGTAATATCAAAAAATCCCATTCTTCATTTTTTATTTTTTTTTCAAAAAAATAATCAAATAAATCTTCTTGAATTTTTTGTGAAGATTGTTTGTTAATTTTTTTATATATTATAAGAGTATTTAAGAAAATTATAGAAGTTTCTGTTTCTAAGGATTTTAAAATGTTAGTAATTAATTCAGTTTCTTTGTGATAGGAGCTAAGGACAAAATCTGCGATTGATGGATTAAAAAGAATATATTCATAATTACTTGCACTTATTTGATTCCTATTTAGTAATGATTTTATAGCCACTTTTCTAATTCCTTCAAAACTTTTATCTGAATGGTCACCCAAATTTACAGGATGAATTTTAAGAAATTTATTATACGATTTTCTTAGTATATCTTCAGATATTTTTCCATTATTGTATACAGTCAAAAATGTCAAAGCTCTTACACAATCATCTGTCTGATTTTGAAAATAATCTGCCCATATATCTTGTGGCTCATCTAAATTTTTTTTAATGTATTTCCAATAATCATCTGGGAGAGTATTAGCAATTCTTACTTTATCAGTAACAAACTCGATTATACGAGGATTAAAATTTCTATGCTCAATTATATCTTTATAACGTTTATCCTCATATATACTATCAATATAAATTTTGTCTAAATTTGAATGATAAACGTGATTGTATAAAATACGTGCCTTATCTATTTTTGTTAAATTTTCAACTCTTAATAAAAATTCATTATCTCGAATTTTTCCATTTTGAAAATTATGGCTTAGACTATAAGCTTTATTTAAAATATTTGTTCTAGATGTGAGAATAAATTTTTTAGAATTATCCTTACATATTCTATTTATAAATTTAACAATATGTGAATCTCTTTTGTTATTAATAGCATCATATAAATTACTACCTAAGAAATCATCACAATAAAATATTATTTTCTTTTTTTCTTTTTCTCTAAACAAGTTTTCTGCTTCTGTTAAATTTTCTTCAATATCACAAAATTCATATCCTTTAGCAGTATATAAAAGGGCTAAATTATCTGCCAGTGTAGTTTTGCCAATTCCAGGTTCACCAGTCATTATTATAACATTCTTCTCTTCTAAAATTTTTAATCCTTTTATATGATTTTCTGTTATTGCATACTTATAAGTATTTTCTTTTATCTCGCGAATAGTACTTTCACTTCTACCTTTAATAGCGTTATTATAAACTAAATCTAATACAGAAGCACTAGTAATCCATAATTTAAAGTTTTGTTCAACCACAGCTTGATTTTCTTTTTTTAGAAGAAAGGCTATTAAATCTTCTCTACCAAAAATATCATCCTCTCTTTTTATAAATGGATGAAATAGTGTTTTTATATTTTCTTTATTGAGCCTCGATAATTTTTGAGAAGTGATAAAAATATATTTTTTGGGGTTAAGATTCTTAACTTTTGCTACTTCCTCAGATCTTAGTTTTGAAATAAATGTTTTGTAAGGTGTATCAACATAATGTTTACATTGAATAATTCCCTCTTTATTATTGCCAATCCAGAATCGACCATCAACACCTCCATCTTTACCTGCCTTGAAAGTTTCAACTCGTATGTTCAAAATTTTCTCAATGATTGACGCCCCTAAAGCTTCAAATTCGCGGTCATTAAGTTTTGATAGATCAAATTCCATATTTATTTATATTATTATCTGGTTTAAACTATTAATTTATTATTATTTGTAGAATAAAAAAATAGACTTTAAATTGTTTAAGTGTAATAGCTTATAACTTTCTGTTCAGCTAATTTAATGTTTTTTACTTTTTGCAATGAATTGACCTATCCTTTTTAAACCATAATACATTTTTAATTCAAATCCTACTCTAAAACAAAACATGAATTTCCCAAAAATATCAATTAACAATTCCAAACAACCAAGTACAAATACCTGTTTTTCATAAGCAAAAAAAGCCCAACCAAAGTTGAGCTTTCCTATATATAATTAAATAATCTTACTTCTTCTCCTTCAACAACTTCTCCAATTTTTCTTTTGTTTCCGGAATTGCTTGTAGCGTTAAAGCCTTTTTAAAAGTTTCAATTGCTTTTGTTTTATCGCCTTTTTCCAAATATAAATCGCCGAGAGAATCATAACAATTGGCACTTTCAGGATAGTTGGTGGTGTTGAGCTTAAATAAGGTTTCGGCTTTCGCTAATTGTTTGGCGCCCATCATTTGGTAACCTAAATTGTTAATCTGGCTTTCTCCGGGTTTTACGATATAACCCATGTTTTCAGAAACATTTTTGTAATGTGCAACCAATAAAGAATCTAATTTAAAATCAGGATTTTTTAATTCGCTGTCGTAAATTTTAAGTTTGTAGAATTCAAAAATAAAACGAAGCGCATCATATTCTCCAATCAAACGAACCGAAGGATGATTGTCATCTTCATAAAATTTGTATTTAAAACGCAATTGGTTCTTTTTGTTTTTAGACTGCTCTTTAATAAATGCTAAATTACTGCGAATAAGTCCCGTAGTTCCGCTCGTATCTTTTTGAACACTTACCGTATCAACGCCTCTTTCTAAACGGTTTGCCATTGCCATATACAATGTTTTTCCTTTATAATTTTGAGTCGGCAAAGTCGTTTTGGCCTCTTTCACCGCTTTTTGATTGTCCCACCACAACGAAGCATCAAGAGAAACATACGAATTAAATAAAGTCGGATTATGCAAAAAAGTATTCATAACCGTCAAACCTCCAAGCGAATGACCAATAAAAGTTTTATACGATGTTGTTGGATAATTGGCATCGATATACGGAATCAATTCTTTCTCGACATACGACATAAATTTCTCGCCGCCGCCCACAACATCTGGCAATTCTTTATCTGTACCGGTTGTTAAATCTACCAATCGGTTTGGGTGCAGGATTCCAACCACAATCATTGGCGGGCAAAGGTTCGATTCTGCCATGTGTTCTGTAATGCTCACAACGGTATTGAAATTTTCGCTTCCGTCTAACAAATAAATGACAGGATAATTACCCCTGTCTTTAATTTTATTTCCTCCGTTACTATTCGGAATATGGATCCAGACTTTGCGTTGCTGTCCTAATATTTTTGAAGAAATGGTTTCTCCAAATCCTGTTGTAAAAGGACTGTTTTCCTGTGCCTTTATGCAAAAAGAGAGCATAAATAAGGCGACAGAATAAAAAAATGTTTTCATAGTTTTAAGATTAAAAGTTTGATTGATGATTTGAATTCAACAAAACAATTCTGATGAATTTCCGGGCAAACTTAACCAATTAATCATCAAACTTTTTCTGCATTTTTTAACCTTTATAGAATTGAGTTACTTTTTCCGAATTAGTGAATTTTAGAAATAAAAAATTCCTTTTTCATTATATTTATATGCAAATAAATCTGATTTTAGCGTTATCAAATAAAACTGCTTTTCTAAAACTTCATTTTAATGAATAAAAATATACGCTCTCTTTACGAAATCGCTCAAAAAGAGACCCGAAAAATAATAGGTTTAATGTCCGGAACTTCGCTCGACGGACTTGATATTGCGCTTTGTACCATTTCTGGTGCGGGCGAAAAAACGGTTGTGAAAATTCTGGAATTCGAAACCATCGATTATTCCGAAGAGATTAAAACCGAAATCCGTAAAGTGTTTGCACAGAAAACGATCGATTTTCACCATTTGGCTTTATTAAACGAATGGATCGGGATTTTGCATGCGGGAATGGTCAACGATTCTCTCGAAAAATGGAATATTCCCGCGCACGAAGTCGACTTAATTGCCTCACACGGACAAACAGTTTTGCACGCGCCGAAGTTTTTGCATCAGCAGGAAAAATTTCCCAATGCTACTTTGCAAATTGGCGACGGCGATCATATTGCGGTAAAAACCGGAATTATCACTTTGTCTGATTTCAGGCAAAAACATGTTGCTGCAGGTGGCGAAGGCGCGCCTTTGGCCGTTTATGGCGATTATTTATTGTTTAGTAAAAAAGGCGAAAACCGCATTATGCTCAACATGGGCGGAATTGCGAATTTTACTTATTTGCCCGCTTCACAAAATGCCGAGGAAGTTTTTGTAACCGATACCGGAACCGCAAATACGTTAATAGACATTTTTACGAAAAATTATTTCCCCGAAAAAAGTTACGATAAAGATGCCGAAATTGCCCAAACAGGAACGGTAAATCAAACGCTTTTAACGGAATTAAAAAGCAATGCTTTCTTCACCAAAAGTTTCCCAAAAACAATTGGTCAGGAATTATTCAATAAAGGTTTTGTCGAAAATGCATTGGTAAAAACAAACCTTAAAAATATTTCGGCACCAGATTTGCTTGCCACTTTAACGAGGCTTAGCGTAGAAACAATTGCCGAAGCGATTCAGTTTGCCGCAAAAAATACTTCGTATGAACTTGAAAATTTCAAGATTTATATGTCGGGCGGCGGCGCAAATAATCCATTATTGGTAAAATGGCTGAAGGAATTATTGCCTTGCGAATTTTATAAAAGCGACGATTTAGGCATTTTAAGCGATGCGAAAGAAGCAGTTTTATTTGCGCTTTTAGCCAATGAAACGGTTGCGGGCGGCGATTTTAATTTCGGAACAAAAAAAGGAATTCCTTCTGTTAGTATGGGTAAAATTTCTTTTCCTGATTAAATGGTTTGCCACGAAGGCGCTAAGGCACAAAGTTTTTTTGCCACAAATTGCACAAATTTTCGTGAATTATTTTTTTTCACGCAGATTCTACAGATTTAGGCAGATCTAATTTTAGATTTTTATAAATTAATCTGTGTACATCTGCTTAAATCTTTTTAAATCTGCGTGAAATATTATAATCCGTGGCTTAAAATTTTCTCACGCAGATTGGTCAGATTTAGCAGATTTTTTTTATAAAAAGCTTTGTGCCTTTGTGCCTTCATGGCAAAAAAAACAACACACAATACATTATTAATATTTATCGTAAATTTATTCAAAAACAAATACATGAAAATCAAACAAATAGCATACAAATTATAATTTCTTAATTATTTATTATAGTCCGCTAAAAAAACTATTTTTGATTTCTGTTTAAAAAAGATTGAAATGCATAAAAATCAGCACCTAATATACTCTCTCCTATTTTTATTAACCCTTGGATGGAATGCCGTTTCGCAGGAAAAAGTGACGCATCCCAAAAATGAATTTAGAGGTGTCTGGATTGCAACGGTTGTCAACATCGACTGGCCAAAAACTGCCGTTGACAACGTAGAAAAAGAAAAAGCAGATTTTATCGAGATTTTAGATACTTATAAAAAACTAAATTACAACGCCGTAATCGTTCAGATTCGTAGTGTTGGCGATGCTTTTTATCCTTCGGAACTAGCGCCCTGGTCGCGATTTTTAACCGGGAAAGAAGGACAGGCTCCGGCTCCGTATTATGATGCTTTGGCTTGGATGATTGAGCAGGCGCATTCGAGAGGTTTTGAATTTCATGCGTGGATGAATCCGTATCGTGCAACTTTCGATTTAAACAAAGGTCTTTTGAGTCCAACACACGACATTTTCAAACATCCGGAATGGATGATCGAATATGGTGGGAAATTATACTACGATCCTGCTTTGCCTGAAGTTCAGACGCATTTAACGAAAGTGGTAAAAGAAGTTGTGGATAAATACGATATCGATGCGATTCATTTTGATGATTATTTTTACCCTTACACCGTTCCCGGAAAAGTATTTAACGATACGGCTTCTTTCAGAAAATACGGTTCAGGCTTAAGCCTTGCCGATTGGCGTCGTGCGAATGTGAGCAATTTTGTGCATACGATTTCTACAACAATAAAAGCAAGTAAACCGTGGGTTCAGTTCGGAATTAGTCCGTTTGGGGTTTGGCGAAACAAATCGATGGATCCAAAAGGTTCTGAGACACAATCGACTTCCAATTACGACGATTTATATGCCGATCCTGTTTTATGGATGGACCAAAAATGGATCGATTATATTATGCCGCAATTGTATTGGAGCATGAATAATCCACGTGCTTCTTACTCAAAACTAGTAAAATGGTGGTCTGAAAATTCGAATAATACGGCACTTTATATTGGTCACGCTTCATACAAAATTCGAGGCGATGGCGACAAAAGCTGGAATTATGTAAGTGAAATTCCAACACAGATTGATTATGCCAGAAGTTTCAAAAAAGTGGGCGGAAGCGCTTATTTTAGTTCAAAATGGTTCATGACCAAAAACTTCGATATCGTTCGTCTTTTAGAAGAAAATCAATATAAATATCCTGCGCTTCCGCCGGCAGTTCCTAATTTAAAGCGTATTGTAATTGATATTCCAACGGTAAATGAATTTTCAAAAGACAGTCTTAAATATTATTTCAACATCAAATCGCCGTTAAATACCAAAGTTCGTTATATCGTTGTTTACGGTGCAGATCATATTTCGCGAATCAATACCAACGATGCAACACAAATTATTGACAAGATTATGGTGCATGAAATCGACGGTACGATCTCATTTTCTATCCCTGCAGAAAAAATGAATCAGTATAAAGCTTGCGCTGTAACTTTTATTGATTATTTTGCGAACGAAAGTACCCCAACTACTATCGACACAAAAAAGACATTTAAAATCTATACACCTGCACAACCGAATGAAAACAGATAAATCTCCGTGGTTTTGGATTCCGCTTTTAAATTTTGCGTCTGGATTGCCTTACGCCGTCATCATTTCCGTTTCGGTTATCATGTACAAAAATCTCGGAATTTCTAATGAAGACATTGGGGTTTACACCAGTTTATTATATCTTCCGTGGGTTATAAAACCACTTTGGAGTCCGTTTATTGAATTGAACGGAACCAAAAGAAAATGGTTTTTATCGATGCAATTGCTTATTTCGATTGCGTTTTTATTAGTAGGTTTTACGGTTCCATCCAATGGATTTTTCATCATGACATTGGCGATATTTTGGGTTGCAGCTTTTGCATCAGCCTCAAATGATATTGCCAGCGACGGCTTTTATTTGTTGGTTTTACCAAAAGAACAACAATCTTTTTTCCTCGGAATCAGAAGTACTTTTTACCGACTTTCTCTTTTAGCCGGAAACGGATTAATCGTTTTGTTTGCCGGATATTTAGAACATAAATACGGAGATAATACAAAAGCATGGTCGTATACGATGATTGCTGTTGGTTTATTAATGACTGTAATAACGGTTTACAATTTTGTTTTTACACCAAGAAATGAAATTAATTCGGTTGAAAACAATAAAGATCACCACCAAAACTTCGCCACTATCTTTGTGAGTTTCTTTAAGAAAAAACAAATCGGATTGGTATTGGCTTTTATTTTGTTGTTTCGTTTAGGAGAATCGCAATTGCTTAAAATGCTAAGTCCATTTTTATTAGATGGAAAAGATATTGGCGGAATGGCTTTAGACACAGAAGCTGTTGGAATAATTTACGGAACTTTTGGTGTTGGCGCTTTAACTCTGGGCGGAATTTTAGGCGGAATTGCTATTTCGAAACAAGGACTTACCAAATGGATGTTTCCTATGTTTTTAGCGATGCACCTTCCTATTATCGGATTTATTTTGCTGGCATTTTTTCACCCTTCTTCTATTTATTATATTTACGCCGTTGTTATTTTAGAACAATTTGGTTACGGATTTGGTTTTACAGGTTTTATGATGTTTTTAATACATGTTGCCGAAGGAGAATCAAAAACAGCACATTATGCTCTTGCAACCGGATTTATGGCTTTAGGAATGATGATACCGGGAATGTTAAGCGGTTATATACAACAATATTTAGGCTATCAGCACTTTTTTATCTGGGTTCTGCTGGCGACAATTCCGGGGTTGATTTTGTCCCGTTTTTTAATTTTCCCAAAAGATTTTGGGAAAAAATCAGAAGAAGTTTAACCCCAAATCAAACTCTTACTTATGGAAATCAATGAAAATTTGCAAAACGAACGCAACCTAAAAGGCGCTGAGTTCGAAAAGGAAGGAAATTTTGAAAAAGCAATTGAAGTATATGAAGAAAATGTCGCGGAAAGCTTTAAAGGAAATCATCCTTACGATAGATTGGCTACGATCTACAAAAACCAAAACGATATCGACAACGAAATTCGGGTTTTAGAAAAAGCAATTGTTGTTTTTGAAGAAATCACGCTTGAAGATCGTTTGGAAGGTTTACCAAAACTTTTCCGTTTTAAAAACCGATTGGAGAAAGCAATTGAAACAAAGAAACAATTAGCCAAACAAAAGAAAGCAAAACTGAAGTAATATATCAAATAATATCTTTGATTATTTAGTGAGAGCGTAACGGATTTTCTAAAAAATTAAGCTTAATTTTCTTTTTACCATTAAGATATTAAGTTATTTAAGTCAGCTTTATGAACTTAATAGCTGTAATGGTAAAAATGATTGAACTTGTTTTGAAATAATTACTATTTTTTTTATTTGATGATGATTACCTTAAAAAGAACGAATTCTGATGATCTTGATTTTGTAAAGCTTGTTGCTTTATTAGACAAAGATTTAGCGATCAGAGACGGAGAAGATCACAGTTTTTATAACCAGTTTAATAAAATTGATAAAATAAAACATGTGGTTGTTTTTTATGAAAATGACATTGCCGTAGGTTGTGGCGCTTTTAGAGAAAAAGAAACTGATTCGGTCGAAATAAAACGCATGTACGTGCATCCGGATCATAGAAAAAAAGGAATTGCCTCACAGGTTTTAACCGAATTAGAACGCTGGGCTGCAGAAATTAAATATCCTTACACAGTTTTAGAAACCGGAAAAAAACAACCCGAAGCGATTGCTTTATACCAAAAATCAGGTTACAGTATAATTCCGAATTATCCTCCTTATGAAAAAATGGATAATAGTGTTTGCATGAAAAAGACTTTATAATAATGAAAATGACAGCCGAAGCATTAAAACAAAAAGTGGGACAATTCTTTTTCCCTGCTGTTTTTATAAACGATACCGAAGAAAATATTCAGGAAACCGAACGTTTGATTAAAGAACACAACATTGGCGGATTGACTTTTTTTCACAGTCGGGCGAGTGCTGCAACGAATTATGAAAGCAAGAAAAAAGTTGTTTTTAATGATGACAGTTATCAAAAAATAAAAGACTTAATTATTCGCTACCAAAAAGCGGCTTCTACTCCCCTTTTAATTAGTATTGATGCCGAATGGGGTTTGGCGATGCGTATCGAAAAAACACCGCAATATCCGTACGCCATTACACTTGGCGCTTTGCCGGAAAATAAAGCTGATTTGGTTTACGAAGTTGGAAAACAAATTGGTTTAGATCTTAAAGCGGCCGGAATTCATTACAATTTATCGCCTTTGGCAGACATCAACAATAATCCAAATAATCCGGTTATTGGGTACCGTTCTTTTGGTGAAAACAAAAAGAAAGTAGCTGATTTTGCTGTTGAATATTTAAAAGGAATGTCTGAAGTTGGTATTTTAGGCTGTCTGAAACACTTTCCCGGACACGGAAATACCAATGTCGATTCGCATTTGGGATTACCGGTTTTAAATGAAACTCTGGAAGAATTATTAGAAAATGAATTATATCCGTTCATTAAAGGAATTGAAAATAATGTCGACTCCATAATGATTGGACATTTGGCGGTTCCGAGTTTGAATGACGGAAAAAACACATCGGCAACTTTATCAAAACCTATTATCGAAACGCTTTTACGCGAGAAATTAGGTTATGATGGTTTAGTAATTTCTGATGCCTTAAACATGCACAGCGTTTCTAAATTGTATGAAAAAAAAGGCGAATTGGAATGGGAAGCTTTCAACGCCGGAAATGATATTTTGTGCTTTGCAGAAAATGTTCCGGAAGGAATTGAAACCATTCTTAAAAATGCTTCGCCGGATCGTATCGAAGAAAGTTTCAATAGAATTAGGAATGCAAAAGAAAAAGTGGGACTTTTAAATAATTCTTTTACCGCAACAGGCGAGTTAAATTTCGAAAAAGCATCTCAATTAAATCTTGAAATTGCCGAAAACTGTATTACAAAAGTTATTGATCATTCTATTTCTGAACTAATTTTTGGATCTCAAAAAAACAATCAATTAGCGAAATTGAGTTTGTATAAAAATGTTGAGAATACTTTTTTCAAAACCTTAAATTCAAAATTACCTTCAGCAGAATTTGCTTTTGAAAATCTGGAAGTTTCAGATATTGCATCCATAAAGAAAGAACTGAAAAATTTCGAAACGATCCTTATTTCATTATTTGTTCCGAAGGCAAAACCTTTAAATAACTTTGAAGTTAATGATGAAGTTTTTGCTTTGCTTTCAGAATTGCTTCAAACCAAAAAATGTGTTATTTATGTTTTTGGAAATCCGTATGTTTTACCCTTAATTCCTAATCTGTCTAAGGCTTCAGGGTTAATCGAGGTGTATCAGGATTTTGACGAATTTCAAAAAATTGCAGGAATTTATCTTCTTGAAAATAAAAATTATTCAGGAAGCTTACCCGTAAATATTGACATTCAATAACTTACAACTTTATCAATCATCATCATAACTAAAAGTTATTACTTAATAAATATTAATAATTACATCTTATTGTAATTAGCTTTACTTATGCCCTACTTTTGCACTAAATAAATATTTAACTTAAAACGAAAAATATGTCTTTAGTAGGAAAAAAATTCCCAAGTATTGCAGTAGATGCTATCTCAGAAATGGGTGATAACTTAAAAATCAACATTTTTGAAGAAGCAGTAAACAACAACAAAAAAGTATTATTGTTTTGGTACCCAAAAGATTTCACTTTTGTTTGCCCAACTGAATTACACGCCTTTCAAGCTGCATTACCAGAATTTGAAAAAAGAAATACTATCGTAATCGGAGCTTCTTGCGACACAAACGAAGTACACTTTGCGTGGTTAAACACTCCAAAAAACAACGGTGGAATCGAAGGTGTTACTTACCCAATCCTTGCTGATACAAACCGTAATTTATCTAACATTTTAGGAATTTTAGATATTGAAACTACAGAATACAGCGAAGAAACTGATTCAGTTATCATCGAAGGTTCAAACGTAACTTACAGAGCTACTTACTTAATTGACGAAACTGGAAAAATCTTCCACGAAAGTGTTAACGATATGCCATTAGGACGTAACGTAAACGAATACTTAAGAATGGTTGATGCTTACACTCACATCCAGGAAAAAGGAGAAGTTTGTCCTGCAAACTGGGAAGCTGGTAAAGAAGCTATGTCTGCTGACAGAATCAGTACTGCTGAATACCTTAGTGCTAACTAAGAAAAAATAAAATTCCAAATTTTTAAATTCCAAATTCCAATTGGGATTTGGAGTTTAAAAACTGGAAAATTCAATTCAAAAATCAATAACATTTCAGGTATAACATTTCTAAGTTCAATCGCATGATTTGGAATTTGGAATTTATAAACTTGGAATTTCATTAAAAAAATAACATTTCAATATTTATTTTTTTAAGTTTCAATCGTAAGAGTTGGAATTTGGAATTTAAAAAATTTGGAATTTAAATCAAAAGGTATGTTAATCGACTTAAACGAAGATACGTTAGCAGATTTAGTTGCTAAAAACGAAAAAGTAGTAGTACAATATTCAGCTTCATGGTGTGGAAATTGCCGTATTATGAAACCAAAATTCAAAAAATTAGCAACAGAAAATGAAGCTATCACTTTTGTTTTGGTTGATGCTGAAAATTCTCCGGAATCAAGAAAATTAGCCAATGTGAGCAACTTGCCAACATTCGCTACTTTCGTAAACGGACAATTGGTTGGAGAAACTCAAACCAACAAACAAGAAGTTTTAATCGACTTGGTAAACGCAATTGCATAATGAGATTAGTTAGACTAGCTTAGATTTTAGACTTCTTAGATGTTGTCCTAAATTAAAGAAAGTCTAAAAAGTCTAATGTCTAAAAATCTAAGAAATCCAGAAAAATGAAATTACCTGTAATAAAGCAATTAACGCAATTTATCGAAGAAAACGATCAGGATTATATCATCGAAACTATTGAAGTTTTGGAAGCTATGACTGAGATTCCGTCTTTAAAAGATGAAGAATTGGATGTAATTGGCGAATTGATTTCAAATATGTACGGTGCACTTGAAGTACACAAAATGGTATCTCAGGGTACTGACAAAAAAGAAGCTTTAAATGCGTTCATGAAACGTGTTTTAGGTTCGATCGATAAATAATCGGCTATCTTTTTACTGAGAATAAAAACATGACTTAAGAAGCGTTTTCTGAATAAGGGAGCGCTTTTTTTATGCCTAATTATTTGGGCGAGACATCATTAGAAAAAGGGGCTAATTTAGCATGGCTTTATTCGCCCCTTTCCCTAATGCTGTCGGGCTATCCGCACTACTTCGGTAGTTTGCTCCTATCCCTCTCGCGGGCAAAACGATGTACAGAATCTTTGTCAAAGTTTTAAACTTTGACAAAGATAAACGTAAGCAAAGTCATTTCGAAGAAGACGTATTCGCCGGGGCGAAAGTAACCGCACTAATAATAAGACAAAGTGTGATTTAGCAAGTGAGATTGCTTCGTTCCTCGCAAAGACAAAAAAATCCGCGTTAATCTGTGTTTTCGCAAAGCGAATCAGCCTCATCCGCGTTCCATATCGACACAAAACCACAAAGATAAAATCAGAACGTTTATAACATAAAACCCCAAATTATTCGTTATCTTATAACTAGCTTAATTGTGATGACAACGCCTAACAAATACTTTTAGATTCAAATATTAATCCTTACTTTTGAACCTCATTAAAAAAAATCACCATGGCTTCAATAACATTAGGAGGAAATCCAGTTCATACATCAGGAGAATTACCAAAAGTAGGTTCACAACTTGCTGATTTCAAATTAGTACAGAATGATTTATCAGTAGCTTCATTAAGCAATTTTGCTGGTAAAAAATTAGTTTTAAATATTTTCCCAAGTGTTGATACGGGAACTTGTGCAACTTCTGTTAGAAAATTTAACGAAAGTGCAAGCAATTTAGAAAACACAACTGTTTTATGTATTTCGAGAGATTTACCATTTGCACAAAAACGTTTTTGTGGAGCTGAAGGATTAGAGAATGTTGTAAACTTATCTGATTTTAAAGAAGGTTCTTTTGGTAAAACAAATGGTTTAGAAATCGTTGACGGACCTTTAGCTGGTTTACACTCAAGAGTGATTATTGTAGTTGATGCTAACGGAAAAGTGCTGCATACAGAACAAGTTGCTGAAATTGCAAACGAACCAAATTACGAAGCAGCTTTAGCAGCATTATAATATCCCGATAATGGCATTTGAAAAAGATAATACTTTTGTAACAGGTCGATTAAAAAGCATGACTTATGCTTTTAACGGAGCTGTTAAACTTATAAGAACAGAGCATAGCATTATGGTTCAATTCTCTTTGGGAATTATCATGACGATTGCGGGGTTCTATTTTAATATTTCACAAACTGAATGGCTTTTCCAGGTATTAGCCATCGGTTTAGTAATGAGCATTGAGGGATTGAATACGGCTGTAGAAAAAATTGCCGACTTCATTCATCCTGATTACAGCAAAAGAATCGGTTTTATCAAAGATATTGCTGCAGGAGCGGTATTTTTTGCCGCAATGACAGCAATAGCAATAGGCTTGATTATTTATATACCCAAATTTATATAGGCAATACTAAACGCAAGAATGGCAAAAACAACCAAAAAAGATACTGTAAATAAAAAAACCGAACCAAAAGCTGAGAGTTTAAAATCTTGGAGACCTAACAAACAACAACGTTTTGTTATGGGCTGTCTTTTGATATTATTTTCTATTGCATTATTAGTTGCATTTATTTCTTTTTATGTCAACGGACAATGGCAATTAGACCAAAGCGCTGTTAGCCAGCTTGATGATCGATCTGAAGTAGTACAAAACTGGCTAGGGAAATTTGGCGCTTATCTTGCCGATTTAATTGTATACAGAGGTTTTGGAATCGCATCTTTTATACTTGTGCGATTGTTTTTCCTTACCGGAATGTTTCTGGCTTTGGAATTATCACTTAGAAAGCTAAAAAATATCTGGTTTTGGGATTTATTTGCTATTATTATTGTATCCATATTATTTGGATTCTTTGCTACTTCTGCACCTGAATTGGGCGGAACAATTGGTTATGAATTAAACTTATTTTCACAGGATTACATCGGGAAAACAGGGACTTTACTAGCCTTGCTTTTCGGATTGATCGTTTATCTGATTTTCAAAATAAAATTATCTCCGGAGAAAATTCAATCGTATTTCGATTCAACTAAAAAAGAATTTAAAACAGAATTAAGCTCTTTGAATACGCCGCCACAAGCGGAAAGCGCCTATAATTTAGAAGAATTTGCTATTGAGGAAGAAGATCCTGAATTAGACAATATTCATTTAAAAACGGAAGATACTCAATTCGAAATCAACAAAGAGGCTTTAAAACCAACTATTACAAATTCATCAGAAATTGATTTAAATCCGGTTTTAAAACCAGTTCAGATGAATATAAATCCGGTAACGGAAACTCCTGCTCACAACGACGAATTGGTTATCGAAAAACCGGAAGAGGAAGATATTATCGAAGAAAATCTGGCTTCGCGTCTGGTTGCTGATTTTGGTTTATTTGACCCAACTTTGGATTTATCGAATTATAAATTCCCAACCATCGATCTATTAAAAGAATATTCGACGGGCGGGATCACGATTAATCAGGAAGAATTAGAAGAAAATAAAAACAAAATTGTAGATACACTTCGTAACTACAAAATTGAAATTGCACAGATTAAAGCTACCGTTGGTCCATCGGTAACTTTATATGAAATTGTACCGGAAGCAGGAATCAGGATTTCTAAAATTAAGAGTTTAGAAGATGATATTGCATTATCACTTTCGGCATTAGGAATTCGTATTATTGCGCCAATTCCAGGAAAAGGAACAATCGGTATCGAGGTTCCAAACAAGAATCCAACGATGGTTTCGATGAAAAGCGTTATCGGTTCAGCAAAGTTTCAGGAAGCTGAAATGGAACTTCCAATTGCTTTGGGAAAAACAATTTCAAACGAAACATTTGTTGTCGATTTAGCCAAAATGCCTCACCTATTGATGGCAGGAGCTACCGGACAAGGAAAATCTGTTGGATTAAATGCGGTCTTAACTTCGCTTTTATATAAAAAACATCCGGCAGAAGTAAAATTCGTTTTGGTCGATCCGAAAAAAGTAGAACTTACGCTTTTCAATAAAATTGAAAGACATTATCTAGCCAAACTTCCTGATGCAGGAGATGCGATTATTACAGACAATGCAAAAGTAGTGAACACGTTAAATTCACTTTGCGTTGAAATGGACAATCGTTATTCATTGTTGAAAGATGCAATGGTGCGTAATATTAAAGAATACAACGAAAAATTCAAATCGAGAAAATTAAATCCCGAAGCTGGACATCGCTTTTTACCTTACATAGTTTTAGTTGTCGATGAGTTTGCCGATTTGATTATGACGGCAGGAAAAGAAGTTGAAATTCCAATTGCACGTTTGGCACAGTTAGCACGTGCTATTGGTATTCACTTAATTATCGCAACACAAAGACCTTCGGTAAACGTAATTACAGGTTTGATTAAAGCGAATTTCCCCGCGAGAATTGCTTTTAGAGTAACTTCAAAAATTGATTCAAGAACAATTTTGGATACTCAGGGAGCCGATCAGTTAATTGGTCGCGGAGATTTATTATATACAAATGGAAATGATGTAACCCGTGTTCAGTGTGCTTTCATTGATACACCTGAGGTTGAAAAAATTACAGATTTTATTGGTTCACAAAAAGCATATGCCACAGCATATTTGCTTCCGGAGTTTGTTGGAGAAGAAAATGGCATTAATCTTGATATAGATATTTCCGAAAGAGATACTTTATTTAGAGAAGCCGCTGAAATTATTGTCAACGCACAACAAGGTTCAGCATCTTTATTGCAAAGAAAATTAAAATTAGGATACAACAGAGCAGGTCGTTTGATCGATCAACTGGAGGCAGCCGGTATTGTTGGTCCGTTTGAAGGCAGTAAAGCACGTAGTGTGAACATCTTAGATTTAAGTGCTCTTGATCAATTTTTTAACAATGAACAAAATTAATTCTATCATGAAAGCAAAAATTCAAGAAATCAACAACAATTCTATCAAAAACAGGACTAAAAAATGCTTACAAATAGCACTTTTATTTCTTTTGAGCTTTACCTCTATTCAGGCTCAGGATAAAAAAGCAAAGGATTTATTGAACCAGGTAACAGCCAAAATAAAAAGTTACGACAATATTGCTATTGACTTTAAATATTCTTTGAACAATGCTAAAGAAAATATCAATCAGGACAGCAAAGGAAATGTTGTAATGAAAGGCAATCAATATGTATTGAATTTCATGGGCGTTACTAAAATATTTGACGGGCAAAAAACGTATACTATTGTTCCTGAAGATGAAGAAGTTACTATTTCAAAAGTAAACGAAAAAGACGATAATGCTATTACGCCTTCAAAAATGCTTACTTTCTTTAATTCCGGATACAAATACAATATGGATATTGTTCAAAATGTAAAAGGAAGAAAAATTCAATACATTAAATTAGCACCTACAAACACCAAAGATCAAAGAAAAGAGATTCTTTTAGGTATTGATGTACAAACAAAACACATCTATAATTTGATTGAAACAGGAAAAAATGGAACAAAAACCACTTTAACCGTTAATTCTTTTAAAACCAATCAGCCTTTATCAAAAAATCAATTTACCTTTGTAGCGAGCAAATATCCAAAATACTACATCAACAAATTAGATTAAACCAAGGTTGAAAATTTTAGACAAATACTTACTAAAAACATTTCTGATTACATTTACTACGGTATTTGTAATCCTTTTTTTTATATTCATTCTTCAAACTGTATGGCTCTTTATCTCTGAATTAGCAGGTAAAGACCTAGATTTGATATTGGTTATAAAGTTCCTTCTTTTCTCAATGCCTCGAATTATTCCGTTGGTTTTACCTTTATCGGTTTTACTGTCGTCGATTATGACTTTCGGAAATTTAGCCGAAAATTATGAGTTTGCAGCCATGAAATCTTCGGGAATATCATTGCAAAGAGCGATGCGGGTTTTAATCATTTTTATCTTCGTATTAAGTATTGTTGCGTTTTGGTTTGCCAATAATGTGATTCCGTATGCTGAATATAAATTTGTCAATTTCAGAAAAAACATTGCTCAGGCCAAGCCCGCTATGGCTATTGCCGAAGGTCAGTTTAACGACGTTGGAACATATAATATTAAGGTAAACAAAAAATCAGGCGAAAACGGAAACATTTTAACTGGTGTTACGATTCATGAAAAAGCAAATAGTTTTGGCGAAAACAAAACTGTTATAAAAGCTAAAGATGGTGAATTAATCAGTAATGAAAAATCGAGTATTTTAAAACTTGTTTTAAATGACGGTTATTATTATCAGGATGTAACTCCAAAAAAATATGAAGATCGTTCAAAACTTCCTTTTATAAAAAGTGATTTTAAAAAACAAATCATCAACATTGATTTATCTGAACTAAACAAAGTTGATGAAAACCAGGCAAGCGTAAACAGTACAAACGGAATGTTGAATGTAAATGAATTACGCTACACTTTAGACTCCTTAAATAAAAACCTGAATAACGAAATAGTTTCATTTTCAGAAAATATAAATCAGCGTGTTGGAATCAAAGCTTCTCCTAAAATTTTAAAAACAGACAAAAAGAAAAAGGCATTACCAAATGATCTTTTATCTCTGTATACCAACAAACAAAAGTCTGATATATTAAAAATGGCGAGCAGTACTGTTACAAGTAACATCTACTCTATCGAGTCGACTCAAAAAGATTTAAAAGATAAACAGAGAGATATCAATAAACATTTAAGCGCATTATACGAGAAATTTGTAATTGCTTTTGCCTGCTTTTTAATGTTTTTTATTGGTGCCCCATTGGGCGCTATCATCCGTAAAGGCGGACTTGGTTTACCAATTGTATTTGCCGTTTTGATTTTTATTACATTCCACTTTATTAACACTTTTGGAAAACGACTTTCGCAAGAAGGTGGTATGACTCCTTTTATGGGCTCATGGATGTCTTCTTTTATATTACTGCCGTTGGCGGTTTTATTAACATATCGTGCCACAAACGACAATGGATTAATTAATTTTGATGCCATTACAACTCCAATATCACAACTGTTTCAAAAAATTTCCGAGCGCTTTTTTCCCGCTCAAAACAAACAATAATTATGTCAACAAAAATACAACTTAATACCATTGAAGAAGCTATAGAGGATATTCGTCAAGGTAAAGTAATCATTGTAGTCGATGATGAAGATCGTGAAAATGAAGGTGATTTTTTGGCTGCAGCCGAAAAAGTAACTCCGGAAATGATCAATTTCATGGCTACACACGGACGTGGATTAATTTGCGCTCCATTAACAGAAAGCCGTTGTAAAGAATTGGATTTAAGACCAATGGTCACTAATAATACAGATCATATGGAAACTGCTTTTACAGTTTCTGTAGATTTAAAAGGACATGGAGTAACAACAGGAATTTCAGCTGCAGACAGGGCAAAGACAGTATTGGCTCTAACGGATGCAAATGTAAAACCACATGAACTGGCACGACCTGGGCATATTTTTCCTTTGGTAGCCAAACAAGGTGGTGTTTTAAGAAGAACCGGACATACGGAAGCGGCAATTGATTTTGCAAGATTGGCAGGATTTAAATCAGCTGGTGTAATCTGTGAAATTTTAAATGAAGACGGAACGATGTCTCGTTTGCCGGAACTTGTGAAAGTGGCTAAAAAATTTAACTTGAAATTAGTTTCGATTGAAGATCTTGTAGCTTACAGAATGCAACACGATAGTTTAATTGTTAAGAAAGAGGATTTTGATATTGAAACCCGTTTTGGAACTTTTAGATTAAGAGCTTACGAACAAACGACAAATAAACAAATTCATATTGCTTTAACGAAAGGAACATGGAATCTTGGAGAACCTATCTTAACAAGAATTCACTCTTCGCAGGTAAATAATGATTTATTAGGCACTTTGACAAATAATGCAGAACAGCAATTAGACGATATGTTTAAGGTGATTAATGAAAACGGCAAAGGTGCCATTATTTTTATTAATCAGGATATGTCTGCTGTAAACTTACTAAACAGAATTTCTGAACTGAAAGCTTTACAGTCTAATGGCACATTGAAAGCACCAAAAATTGTAATTGACAGTAAAGATTACGGAATTGGAGCTCAAATTCTGCATGATATTGATATTTCTAAAATTAGACTAGTTTCTAATACGGAACAAACAAAACGTGTGGGAATGATTGGATATGGTCTTGAAATCACTGAATACGTAAGCTACTAATATGGGAACTTTAGAAGAACGAATTTCAAAGGCAGAGACCCATATATTTAAAGCAGTTTTTCCGAGTACTACAAATCATTATGATACATTATTTGGGGGAACTGCGCTTCATCTTATGGATGAAGTGGCTTTTATTTGTGCGACAAGATTCAGCAGAAAGAAAGTTGTGACGATTTCAACTGGTCAAATTGATTTTAAAAAAGCAATTCCGGCCGGAACTTTAATCGAATTAGTTGCAAAAGTTGATAGCGTAGGAAGAACCAGCTGTAAAATTCACGTTGATATTTTCATGGAACAGATGTATTCGGAGCTTCGTGAAACGGTAGTTTCAGGAACTTTTTCGTTTGTTGCAGTTGATGAAAACAAGAAACCAACACCAATTTTAGATTAATCACGTTATTTAACGTAAAAATGTTTTTAAAATAAATACTGATTATGAAGCACTTGAAAATTAATTTAAAATAATCAGTAAAAAAGCTTAAAAAAAGTTTTGAGAACCGAAAAAGGGTCTTATATTTGCACTCGCAATCAGCAAATGATCGCAACATATTGGAGAAATGGCAGAGCGGTCGAATGCGGCAGTCTTGAAAACTGTTGACTGTAACAGGTCCGGGGGTTCGAATCCCTCTTTCTCCGCGAAGGCCCGAAAACAAAGGAAAAACAAGATTTTCAAAGTTTTCAAAAAAGCCTAAAAAAAGCGGTAAACCCTGCAAATCCAACGATTTGCAGGGTTTTTTATTTTATACCGCTTTTCAATATTTATAAAATCGCGCAAAATCTTTGTGGCGCATTCGTGGTACATGGGTTTTTTGAAAACTAGAAACTCAGCAAAATTTAGGCTTATGGAATTAGTTCGAAACTTTATATACTTCACCAAAAAAATAAAAAAGTAATTTTTTTAATCTTTATAAAAGTACAACCAAGTACTGGAAGAATTTCGAAAGCATAATGATGAAATAGCAGCAAATGATAAGGGACTTGAGAGATAAACTGCGGAGTGAGCTATTTCTTAGTATTGAGAGCCATTTTCTATATGCCTATGCAAAGTTAAATCTGATGTAAAAATGCATATCACAAAAAAAAACGCCTTGCATGAAATACAAGACGGCTGTCCATAAAAACATAATCTTCCATTTTATGCTTCTATCTGTTTTATAAAGTTGTAAGTACTTTAAAGAGCTTACTTTTTGTTCTTTTTTACCATGGTGATATAGTATCCGTAGGCAATAGCAATGATTATCAGAATCAAATCCGAATTAGCGTTAATGATAGAATTAATCATATTATTAACTTCTGTTACCAAATTAAACAGGCAAATCGCCGAAACCTTTTCAGCAATATAGAAAAGTGTTACCCAACTTTGTAAAAATACGGTAGTTTGGCATTATATAGTTGTTGTCCTAGATATAAAATATAACTTATAGTAATAATTAACGATAATGTTTTTAAATCATGAAACATTGCATTACTAAAAAACTGTCAAAAACCAATATTTAAATACATTTATATTTGTCCTTATATTTTATAAGCTCTCTATCTGTTATAGCAAGCAGTTTCTCCAGAAGTGCAATTTTATCCCTGTAGAGTATCTCTATTTTAGAAAGATCGCACTGCTCCAGAGGCGCCTTAGACTTTATAAAATCGCTCTTAATATACAGACTGCTTTCAAACTTTATAATGCTAATAAGATCCATTTCAAAAATAGAGACAATCTCTTCTAATTTGTCACAAGTGAGAGGACTTTTGCCTTTTTCAATTCTATTGTAGCTCGTCTGGGTAATGTTAAGCATTAAGGCCATATATTCCTGAGTGTACTCTTTTAGTTCCCTGATTCTTTTTATATTTTCGTTTATATTTCCCGGCATTTGAATTTGGATTTATAAGTAGAAGTATTAGAAAATAACCGTAATCAATTATCGCTAAAATCTCTCTTCCACTTTTTTACCATTGTAATTAATAATCTTTGTCATTCCACTTGGCATTACAATAGTAAATTTTCTACTGGTTAGCATTCCGGTATATTGTCCTTTTCTATTTGAAATCGTTAATATTTTTGATGCCTCATTCCATAAAAATTCAATTTCAGAATAAAATCCTTTCTCATAATTGTAATTATCAAACTCATCCTCATAAAGCACAAAAGAACAATCCTTGCCCGGATATACTTTTATCTCCAAATTATCCCACTTTTTCTGGGTTGCATATTGTACTTTGGGACCAAAGGGAATAATTGCTCCTTCCCTTACATAAATTGGCAGCATATCGATGGCTGTTTTTCTTATAATTTCCTGACCTCCCTTAATTTTCTCATTTGTCCAGAAGTCATACCAATGTGTACCAGCGGGCAGATACACATTTTTTGACTTTTCTGCTGTAAAGTCTACAGTTGTTTTTTCTGTATTTTTTTTATCTCCTTGCTGTTCCCAGCCTGTTGATTCGTTTACTTTTACTATTTTCTCCGGAGTGTATTGTGCGTGGACAACGGGAGCTACAAGGATTGACTTGCCAAACATAAACTCATCTTTAATATCCCATCCTTTTTTATCAGTTGGAAAATCCATAAATAATGCCCGCATAAAACTGGATTTCTTGCTTGTAACTTCCCATGATGTGGAATAAATATAAGGAAGAAGCGCATAACGAAGATTAATAAATTTCTCTATTGCATCATAAATTGGTTCACCTTTTACACCAAAATTATAAATCTCTCTTGGAACATCGGTGCCATGAGAACGCATCATTGAATTAAAAGTGCCAAATTGAATCCAACGCACGTACAATTCCTGATAAAGCGGATTTTTGGCTCCTGATCTTTCATTCCATGCTTGTTTATAAGCTCCTGCAAAAAAACCTCCTATATCTGAATTCCAATGTGGTATACCTGTAAGGGTGAAATTTAATCCGGCCGGAATCTGATTACGAAGTGTTTCCCAACTCGAACCTGTATCTCCAGACCATGTATTGGCACCGTAGCGCTGTTGGCCTGCAAAAGCAGATCGGGTTAAAATAAATACACGCTTGTCTGATGTAGTTTTACGCTGATGGTCATAAACTCCGCCCACTGTCATTAAAGGATATGCATTTCGCACTTTTCTAAAAGATCCCAGATATGTTTTTGTATCATAATCTGCGGGTTTTGGCTCAAAGTGATCCGGCTCTGTAGAATCCATCCACCAGCCGTCAATACCATGAGAAAATAATCCTTTATTGGCATATTTCCAATAAATGTCTCTCGCCTGAGGATTGTATGGGTCATATACTCTAACTCCTGAAGGATAATCTGCATTTGGAGGCCATATTTCTGAACCAGATTCCGGCCAGGTTTTAATATTAAATAACATGCCCTTTTGATCCATTTCTTTATAAGGTTTTGTCTGCGGACCAAAGGAAGACCAAATCGAAATAATCATATGAGCATTAAGATTATGAACCTCATCAACCATTTTTTTTGGATCTGAAAATTCAGGATTCAAAAACTCCATTGCATTCCATAAATAATTGTTGCCCCAATATTGCCAATCCTGTATTATTCCGTCAAGGGGTACTGATAGTTCACGATACTTTTTAACGACATCTACCAATTCATTCTGACTTTTATATCGCTCTTTACTTTGCCAGAAGCCATAGGTCCACAAAGGAAACATTGGTGCTTTTCCGGTCAATTCCCGCATTTCTCCGATTACCCCGTCTGCATTACCTCCATACATAAAATAATAATCAACAGCATCGCCCACAATCGATTTAAAAGAAGTTTCGGTGGCATCATCTTTAAATTCTGTTGGAGAATAGTTATCCCAATAAAGTCCATATCCTTTTATTGATTGAAAAAAAGTCACGGCATCATCAACATTACCCTGCTCGAGATGATATTTTTGATTTCTTTGATTTAATTCTCCGTTTTGATGTTGTCCCAAACCATAAATAGGTTCCTCTTTATCTAAGATAAAAGACTGTGTGACTGTAAAGGTATTTACTCCTGCATCATCAAAAGTTTCAAATTTCGTTCCCTGAGGTTTTTCTTTTAATAATTCATTTTTAGAGGATGCAAATGCTACATTTCCTGAATCAGTATCTATACTAACAGTTAATTGATCTGATTTTAAAAAGATAATTTTGCCAAGAGTTTTGACACTAAAAGCAGTTTTGGCAGGCTTTAAAACTACCGAGAGACTTTCTTTTGAAAAATTCTTCATCTCCGGAAATTTAATAACCCTGACGATAGCAGGACTGTAAAACTGTATTTCTATATTATTTCCATTGGCGATAGTCTTGATTCCTTGAATGGTTTTCTGGAATTTCTGCCCATTACTATGAAAGCAAAAAAGCAGCACAGTACATAAAGAGTAAATAATTTTCATTTCAATTGGGTTAAATAGTTTAGTGCAATAAAAATAACTTTTGTCATTTTTAAAGTCTTTAAACTATGTTGAAATAATTATAACTAATGTTGAAATCAGATAATACTTATCACAAAACACAAAAAATCAGCGTATTAAAAATAATTCATTTACTGTTTTGAAACATTTTTACCCTCTGCTCTGGCTGGGTGTTTTACCAAAAGCTTCATGAAAGCATTTAGTAAAATAAGAAATACTATTAAAACCTACCTGATCAGATACATCTGCAATCGTCAGTTTTTTATCCAATAGTAATTCGGCTGCTTTTTTTAATCGAATAGTACGAATAAAATTTGTGGGAGAATGATCTGTAAGTGCCATAAGTTTTCGATATAAACCAGTGCGATCCATATTCATATCTTCACTGAACTTTTCTACTGTATAATCAGAATTCGACAAATTATCTAAGACACACTGAAAAGTACGTTTTAAAAACTCCTGATCAATTGGATTATCTGTTAAGGCATCAATTTGCACTTCCTTTTTATTAATGAACGTTTTTCGTCTGGCTTCGTTTATCTCCAGTAGTTTATTAATTCGAAGTATCAGTAAATTAATATCAAAGGGTTTAACCATATAAGCATCGACTCCGGCCTTATAACCTTCAAATCGGGCTTCATCAGAGGTTCTTCCCGTAAGCATGATAATGGGAATGTGACTTACGGCAATCGTATTTCGAATCGCCTGGCTTAATTCTGGACCATCCATTTGAGGCATCATCATATCTGTTACGATAAGATCCGGAACATGCATTATTGCTTTTTTTAAACCTTCTTCCCCATTATGGGCTGTGATCACATTATAATAATTCTTCAATTCATCCAGCAAATAGCCTCTAAAAATAATGTGATCCTCAACAATAAGTATATTTTTTCTTGTTGCTACTTCTCCTTCAAAAGACTTCAATTCCGTTTTTTTAAGCACTGATAATAGTACCTTAAAACAAGTTCCCTGCTCTGGATTACTTGTTACGCTGACCCACCCGCCATGCATTGCTGCATAATATTTTACCATGTACAAGCCTATACCACTGCCTGTTGCTATCTCATTTTGATTATCTGCCTGATAAAAACGATTAAAAATATTATCTATTTCTATCTTAGGAATTCCAATTCCTGAATCTTCAACCGAAATTATCAGAACTTTATCCAAATTGTCAATTATGGCTGAGAATTTAACTGTACCTCCTGAACCTGTAAATTTAAAAGCATTAGAAAGCAGGTTAATTATTATTCTGGTAATTTTTTGTCTGTCCAGATACAAATCATCGTTTTGCGGGTCTATATCCCAGGTAAAGTCAATTTCTTTTTCCTTTGCTATTGCTACATAGGCTTTACACAATTCAATCATGAATGAAAGATTATCATAAAAATTGCAATGTAATATTTCTTCTCCTGTATCGATTTTTTTAAAATCAAGCAACTGATTGACAGTGTCCAATAAAAGATCGCTATTGGAGCTAATTTGCTGCAGTTCTCTTTTTATTTTCTCATCTGTCACTTTTGCAAGCAATGATTTTAAAGGTGTTATTATAAGTGTGAGCGGCGTACGCAATTCATGACTCATATTGGTTATAAAATCTGACTTTGCTCTTTCTATAGCATGATCTTGTTGCCTTTTGCGGATTAAAGTATTATGCTTTATAAGAACCTTTGAAATTAAAGCAATCCCTATACACAATATTACCAAATAAAGCACTTTGGCAAGAGTAGTATTCCATATAGGAGGCTCGATGATAATTAAAAGATTTTTCACTCTGCCAAGCCAGTGTAAACCGTCAGAACTGGCTTGCACCTTAAAAGCATAGTGGCCGGGGGATATATTAGTATAACTAGCTTCGCCTATTCCGGATATAGAATTCTCACTGCGCCAATTCTTATCAACATGCTCCAATTTATATCTGAAATAAGTGTGTGATTGATTAACATAATTAAGTCCGGAAAACCCAATGCTAAAAAAGTTTTGATCATGTTTTAGCTTTAAGGTATCTGTTGATGTTATCGAATTTTTTAAAACAATCCCTTTGTTTATTTTTTGTCCACTCGTCACATTCTTTCCAAACAATTTGAAATTAATAAATATTGGATTAAGAACAAATTGATTATCTCTCGCATCATTTCTTTTTAGATTGTTCATACCGTCTATTCCTCCAATAAATAATCCACTCTTTGAAGAAATAAGTGCAGCACGATCCACAAATGGGTATTCCAGGACTCCGGTAAATTTATCATAATTTACAATTCTAAAAGTAAGTCCGCTTGCTGCTCTTTTTTTAATAATATGGCTTACGCCACGTGAGGTGGTCACCCATAAGGAACGATCGACATCTTCCACTATCGCCTTAATGCTATTGTTTACTAAACCTTTATCCGTATTTAATTCATATAATTTTTGATTTTTATGATCCCAAATTGTCAGTCCATTATAAGTGCCCAGCCATAAATCCTGATCAGAGTCAGATAAAAGACAACTGTATTTATGGCTTTTTTGGCTGAACATTGGTATTCTTTTATGCCCTTTTGCTAAAGGTCTTATAATTTTATCACCTGAAATATTAATTATAAAAGGGCCATCAAAAGAAATGCCTATTAATTGATGATTCCACTGGGTGATTTGAAATACATCAGCAGGAGAATCCTTCAAAAAGGAGAGACCAAAAGACTGAAAAGAATTATTCCACTTGAAAACTCCATCTTCAGTGCAGACAAATATTTCGTTTTTAGTGGTTTGGTAAACACTAATGGTAAGCTGTTTTGTATATTGTTTTATAAAACCATTTGTGCCAAATACATAAAGTCCTTTATTGGTCGAAATCCATACTTTACCTGTAGAATCTTTGAGCAGAGAATAGCAATGCAATTCAGAAAGCAAAACCTTGAATAATTTACTATGATTGAGAGGAAGTTCGGCTATATAGAGTCCTTTATTTGTACCAATAAGCAATTTATCATCACCAGTTTCTTCAAAACAATTTACCTGAAATTCGTCATTATCTTTTAAGTTGAAATTACTTTTCTGATAATATTTAAAACGAGAACGATCCGGATGATGATAGTAAATTCCTTTATTTAATGTCCCAATCCAGAGTCCCCCCTGATAATCAAATAAAACAGTACTTACTTCGGTTTTTATTTTGTCTTTTTCTGTTAAATTTAACTCAGGATAAAAACTGCCCAAAGTACTTCCCGCTCTAAAATACCAAAGTCCTTTGCTGCAGCTAATGAAAAAGTCTCCATTTTTATTTGCTGCAAAGGTATTCAGCCAATATGTATTGGCTTGTAATAACACTTTTGATTTCCTGGTCTGAGCATCATATCGAATCAATTGTCCTTTTGCAATTCCGGACCTTACAAGGTATAGATATTTACCAACCGCCGTGGTGTGATTCCAATCATTAAAATCATCCAAGGTACCTTTGACAATAGATAGTTTATAAATTTCTTTTGATGAGGAGCGATCAAAACAACGGATTAATCCCGATTTATAAATTAAATATACCTTTTGCTGATGAACAACAAGATCATAAAGTTGTTCATCAGGGCTTCCCTTTATAAAAATTTTGTTTAAAAAGCAGACTACCTTTTTTGAATCCTGATTGTAACAAAGTAATGCACCCAAATCATCTACTACCCATATATCTTTTTTTTCATCAACAAATAAATCAACCGGGATACCTTTAAATCCTAAAAAACGCAGCGTTTTAATTGGATTTGATTCACTCTTTTCTTTAGAGACATTAATCAGGCTAATCTTTCCTTTATGCTTAAACCAAATGCGATTGTTCTCTACATAACTGTGATGGAATCCCCTATATGATATAAGAGCAGCAGAATTATCATCGTCAATTTCTATTGTCTTAAAATCTGCTCCATCGTATAAGTTGAACATTCCCTCAGTAAAAACACCTATTCTGCCATCCTGCAGTTCAATAAAATGCCTAATTCTCTCTTCATTAAGCTGGTGTCTGTTTTCAATTGGAGAGAATAAGAAATCCTGTGCAAAAACTTTGCTGCTAAAAGAAAAAAAGATGGCGAAGAAAAAAAAATAGGCATGAACGGAGAGTCGGAAAACGCCGTTTTCTTTTTTCAGCCCCTGCCACAAAAATTTAAATAATAATTTTGTCATTTATTTGAAGTTCGTATCTATTAAAAAATAGTAATATGAAGCTGTAAATATACTCTCTAATCTTAATAATGATATTATAGATCAGATGAACATCAATCTTTTATACTTGAAATAATTATACTCTAAATAATATTGAATAACAAGAATTCATTCTCTAAATTTACAATCATATATCATCCAACTCTCCTACAACATGAACAAAGTATTTTCAGAAAATAAAACCTTACTTTTAGGCATAGAAAAATCTGAAAATAATTCATTTTTAGATATGCCGGTACAATTTAGCGAGTATACTGTTTTGCTAATAAGCAAAGGAGAAGGAATCTATCATGCTGATTTTGCCTCTTTTGCATTTAAGGCTCCGGCGATACTGTTTTCAACACCTCAACAATCCATATCGATTAAGGAAATTACACCATTAACCTACACCACATTACAATTTCACGGTGACTTTTATTGTATTGAATATCATAGAAAAGAGGTTGCATGCAATGGTTTATTGTTTAACAATATTTATGTTGAGCCTTCTATAAAATTAACCCATGAACAGCATCAATTGTATTGTCAGTTAGTCGATCATATTATTAATGAGATTAAACAGCAAACTCCTTCAGAAATTGTTTTACGAGCTTATCTTCAGCTTATACTTGCTAAATCCAGCAGTTTGAAAATAACCGATGAAAAACAAAATTTTCAAAAAGATGAAAAAATGGACCAGTTTAAAATACTGCTCGAAGAAAATTTCTTAACGCTGCATAAAGCAAGTGATTATGCCTCCTTACTTTCTATGACAGCAAATAATTTTACGAAACAATGCAGCAAGCGTTTCAATAAAACGCCCACGCAAATGATTCAGGAAAGATTAATTTTGGAAGCAAAAAAACAACTTCATCTTACCCGATTAAGTATCAAGGAAATTGCTTATGCCTTAAAATTTCAGGATGAATATTATTTTAGTCGCGTATTTAAAAAAATGACCAAAGTTTCTCCTCAAACCTTCAGGAAAACAACCGGTATCTCTATTGTGGCAGATTTGTCTAAGTAATAGCCTTTTTTATCCATTTCTTACTTCTCATCCAGGAGATAACTTTGCATTGTTAATGATGACAAAAATTAAAAAAACAAAGCAATGAAAAATTCTCTTTTAAACATAATAGCAAATCTTGATACGCTTGGAAAAAATGCAGTACGTGCTGGTATCGTAATCGTTTTTTTATGGATTGGCGGACTTAAATTTTTTACTTATGAAGCTGACGGCATAGTGCCTTTTGTAGCAAACAGTCCTTTTATGTCTTTTTTTTATGATAATCCATCTGAGTATAAAAAATACAGCAATAAGGAAGGTGAATTAATTGCTGAAAATCACCAATGGAATATTCAAAACAATACTTATGGTTTTGCAAATGGTTTAGGAATTTTACTAATTGGTATTGCTTTTTTGGTAGCTATTCATAACTGGGCTCCTTTGGCAAGTATGATAGGAAGCATACTAGTATTTATCCTCACCATCGGTACACTTTCATTTTTAGTTACAACACCAGAAAGCTGGGTGCCACATTTGACAGATCATCAATATGGATTCCCTTATTTATCCGGACGTGGACGATTAGTTCTTAAGGATGTTGTTATTCTTGGAGCATCCCTGATTACAATGAGTCAGTCAGCAACACTTTATCTCCGAAGAAAAAATAATTAATATTAACACCCTAAAGAAAGCCCCTGAGATTACAAATAATTTCAGGGTTTCAAAGGGTCGTATTGTCCATGCAGAACACTTAACAGCACTGGCTTGGTTCTATTAATAATTTAAAATAACCTATTACTGAGACAATTCAGCTTCGGTATGCAATAGACAAGTCCAATTGTTATTTTCTTTTATCCAGGTAGAAGTGCAGGCACATTTCGCAGGTGCTTTTTGTTCATCACCCATTATTCCCAATTCTATCAAATATGCTATTACAGCAGTATTTTCAGCAACTAATTGTGTTTGGACATCAGAAAAATTCAACACTTTTATTTTATCACCGTCCCCTGAATCAAACATCTTTTTAAAATTGGCCTCATCTACACTATACACTCCATTTTTGCCAGCGATTATACAAGGAAAACGAGTAAGTTTTTTTACCGTTTCATAGTCGTGATTTTCCATTCCCTGCCAATATTTTTTTTCCAGTTCAATAATTTGCGTTTCCATAATCATCTTTTTATTAATTAAACAGTTATACAAAGTTCAAATTAATATTAAAAGGCAGGAACATTTTTAACATACATTTAATCAAGAATAAACAAACTAAACCGTTTCTTCTTAGTGGGTTTTGCCTTGCTTTTCATAAGGAACAATACGAGGAGCAGAACGATATGATTTCTTTCAAATTTATACAACAGCATCAAAAATCTGAATAATAAATTTTATCTTTCCTAAATTTGCTCCAATAACTGTAATGTTTTAATTTCTAACTTCTGACAAAAAATGGATTTTCAGAATAGTGAATTTTCAAAAATAGAATCATTAAAATCAAAAAAAATAACTTTTATAGCAAAGGCAATAGGAGTATTTCTTTTTGTGAGTACAATTTTAGGAATAATTAATTTAGAGATTATTATTACTGAATCTGGAAAATTATCTGCTGAATTTAAAATTTCTTCTGTAATAATATCCGTAATTCTTTCTTCTTTTTTGATATATTTCGTATTAAAGGATGTAATTATTAACCGAAAAAACAAAATCACCAAAGTAATAGTAGATCAAAATGGTTTACATCATTATAAAAATGAAACAATCATTGAATCCCTAACTTTTGAGTCTTTATACCCAAATCCCGATCTAAAAAATTATGATGTAGTTTTATCAGAGGGTGAAGATGTAGGTTATGATATTTGTGTATATTATTTAGATAACTCTACGAATACAATAATTTATAAAGCCATTATATTTAAAACTCCATTTTCAATACGCAATGGAAATGAATTAAAAAGACATTTCATAAAAGGTGTTTTAAAGTTCCGATCTGATTTGAAAGTTTCACCAAAAGTTTTAGATTTATTACATTTAAAGAACTCATAAAATTGCGTTTGCAAGCATTTCCAGAATTCATAAAGCCGTTTCTTTATACAGAAACGGCTTTTTAAAAACTACAATTCTAAAATTATTTTATTGCATCAATCCCACTGTGTGTTGGAATTACCTGTTTGATACTCCCGTCAGGATTAAACTCTAGTTTATCCATACAAACTTCACGATGGAAACCGCCGGCATCACCCATTTTTATTCCGGTTGGATAAGAAAAACGATGATACGTAATGTACCATTCGTCTTTGTCTGGAATTTGTAATACAGAATTATGTCCCGTAGCATAAATTCCCTGATCCGGAATTCCCTGAATTACAATATTATCTTTCGGAATTTCAATTGGCCCTAAAGGCGATTTTGACGTTCCGTATCTTACTTTATAATTTGGACTTCTGGTATCGTCCTCACTCCATAAAAAATAGTAGGTTCCTTTTCTGTAAATAACATAAGTTCCTTCTCTAAAAGTATCATCAACCTTGATTATTTTGGTGCTTCCTTCTTTTATCGAAATCATATTCTCATTTAATTCTGCTACAGCCATATAACCATTACCCCAATACAAATAGCTTTTTCCTGTTTTAGGATCTGTAAATACATCCGGGTCAATTTCCTGACCTCCCTTTACTCCTTCTGGTCTTGTGCTTACAAGTGCTTTTCCACTATCAGTAAAAGGTCCGTTTGGATTATCTGATGATGCTACTCCAATTTTTTGAGCTGCCGTGAAATAATAAAAATAGTTGTATTTTCCTTTAATTTTTTTCTCAACAATACAAGGTGCCCAGGCATTTCTGTTGGCCCAAGTCACATCTTTTCTGAGATCTACAATAATTCCTTCGTCTTTCCAGTCCGTCAAATTATCTGACGAGAAAGTCTTGAAATAATTTCCTGACCATCCATCAAAACCATCGCTTGTTGGATAGATATAGTATTTCTTTGTTTTGTTTGAATATAAGATTTCCGGATCAGCATAATAACCTTCTAAAACCGGGTTATTATTTATTTTTGGAAATTTATCCGGCATTCCCCATTTTGTAATCAGTTTCTTCAATTCAGAACGTGTGATAGGCAAAATAGTTCCGTGGCGCGGATTAAAATCCATTGAAATATCATTATCAATAACAGTGAAATTCTCTAAATCTTTACTTTTTGTAAACTGATATCTTCCTTTTGTGTAAACATCATACATTAAGATATAATCATCCGAATTATTTAGTTTGAAGACGCTGGAACCTTCAACACCGTCTTTTGTTTGTTGTAGATAATTATCATTTTCTGTCCAATTTCCAGAAGTCAAATCAGTTGTTGTAGCTACTTTAATTCCTGGGTTTTCGGTTTCTGTTTTATAAAAAAGATGATAAATTCCGTCTTTTTCAATAATATCACCATCTATACAAGCTCTCTCCGATTTTGGAACAAATAATAATTTTGGAGCACTTTCTAAACCCGTAAAATCTTTATTAGCATAAGCGTAATAAATTTTATCCGGACCTCCTGCATATTGCAAACTAAAGTAAATTAAATACTTTCCTGCTTTTGCATCGTAAATGGTCTGCGGTGCCCAAACTCTTTTTAAATTTTCATTTCCGGGAAAAGTAGTTTGAATATTTACAATACTGCTTTTCCAATTTACTAAATCGGTGCTTTTTAACAAGACCATTGCACGATTGCTGTCCCAGCCTTTTGAAGACGTCATATCTGTCAAAACCATATAAAAAGTTTTGCCATCGTCTCCGCGCAAAATATGCGGATCCCGAACGCCACCAGTTGAACTGATTACTTTGCTGTCTATGACTGGTTTGTTATTATTTAAGTGATAATAATGATATCCGTCAGCACTAATGGCATATCTAACAGCCTCGTCTTCAACCGAATTTCCGGTGAAGTAAACAAACAAATAAGCCGTTAAATCCTTCTCTGCAATTACAGGAGGTATCCCTTTTGTACTTTTGTTTTGTGCTTGTAAAAAATTAAAGAACAATAAAAATAATACAATACTAAAATGTGTTTTCCTCATTATTTTTTTCCTTTTAATTGATACAAAACTGAACTGTGAGGTTTTAATTCTGCTGAAATTGCTGTTGAAGCAACTTTTGATTTCTCACCAGTCCACATATTCAAAACTTCTATATTTCCTGAAATTCCTAAATCAGAAAAATTTACCGAAATAGTTTCTGAAGTTTTATCTGAGATATTAAACAAAGCCAGATAAATACTTCCGTCTTTAGGATTTTTTGAAGTCACCGCAATTTTTCCGTCTTTCTGGAAAAGTTGTTTTACATCGGTACTTTCATTGTGCATTTTCACAACTTCTTTATTTGTTAATAATGATAATGTAAACGCATCATTACTTGGTAAATCTCCACCAAAAAATAACGGCGATTTAAAAATATTGAAAAAGGTAATTAAAGTGTATTGCTCGTCTTTTGTTAAGCGTGTCATTCGGTCTTCACCACGTTCTCCCCTAACAGAAATGCGTCCTAACGGAATCATATCGCAGTCTGGCCATGTTCCCGGTGCAATATGTGGATACCATTGTTCACTTACCTTCATTAAATGTGTAATATGAGGCCAGGTATCCCAAACATCATCAACCATACGCCACATATTAGCGTGCTCTTTTACGTGAGGAGCTGCGGTTATAGGCGTTTCACCAGGAGAAGTACTCAATACGATTTTGCGTCCGCATTTGTCGATTGCATTTCTAATCAGGTTAATTTCGCCTTCGTGATACGGTCTGGATAAATCATCAATTTTGATAAAATCTACTCCCCAGCTTGCATACAGTTCAAATATAGAATCATAATATTCCTGTGCTCCCGGCTTGTCTGCAACAATTGTATAATTGTCTTTTAACCACTCACATTGCAAAGCTGTAGTATAAATTTGATCTGCCGTGATTCCGTTTGCACCTTTAATTGGCATTTTCTCTTCAACCGCTTTTTTCGGAATTCCGCGCATAATATGAATCCCGAATTTTAATCCTTTCTTATGAATATAATCTGCTAAAGGTTTGAATCCTTGTCCGTCTTTTGCTGATGGAAAACGATTTACGGCTGGCAAATATCTTCCGTATTGATCGATTACATATCGTGGATCTGTTTGATTGTAACCTCCTGCTTTATCATTTTCAACAAACCATCTGATATCAACGACAATATATTCCCAACCGAATTTCTTGAGGTTTTTTGCCATATAATCGGCATTGGATTTAACCTCGTGTTCTTCTACAGTCGGACCATAGCAATCCCAGCTGTTCCAGCCCATCGGCGGGGTTTGTGCCCATTGTTTGAATTCATCCTTTTTAAAAACTTTTGTCTGGGCATTAGAAGAAACCGATACGAAAACCAACCCCAAAATCAACGGAACTATATTTTTTATTTTCATTATGATTTTTAATAAGTGTTAATAATACACTCGAATATAATAAACTTTTCGTCATTAAATACAATTAACCTGTCTGCTAACCAAAACGCCGACAGGTTAATTGACAATTTAAAAACAAACTACTAATTTACTTCACATTCACAGTAACTTCAACCGGTTTTAACCATTGACTTGTAAACGTAACTTTTATAGGCTGAGATGATTCTCCCGTTGCCTGTACATAAGCCGCAATATGGCCGTGGAATACGCGCTGTACATTGTCTGTATAATCTGTCATGTCGCTATTATTTCCTGCTTCAAGGCCCAATAAAGTCCCCGGACCTGTAATTGTGCAGGTAACTTCATTGTCTGAAAGCATTACAGGAAGACCGTTTTGATCTTTTAACTGCACCATAATTTTAGCTACACCTTTGTCCTTTGCAATTGTGATATTAGTATCAGCAATAGTTAATTCAACAGGTTGTTGTGTCGAATTAATCGTGTATCTGCTTACTTCCTTGTCGTCTTTGTTTAAACCAACCGCTTCTAATTTTCCAGCAGCAAACGGAATATCCCAATAAATAATTCCTGTTTTTTCATCATAAGCTTTTGCTTCGCCAACCACTTTTCCGTTTAACTCTAAACGAGCTTTTGCAGCATTGGTATAGCACACAACGCGAATCTTTTCACCTTGAGTGTAATTCCAGATTGCCCATGCATCTTTAGAAATATCTTTATCATTTTTTAAAGGATAAGTTCCGATGTAAGCCATTGGTTTATCAGACCATAAAGATTGACGGAAATACCCTCTCGGTTTGATAATCCCCGCAAAATCAACTAAACCAGAATAAAATCCTCTTGAAGGCCATCTTCCTGATTCTCCTAAATAATCAATACCTGTCCAAAGGAATTGTCCAAAAATATGTTTGTTGTTTTTTACGGCAAGCCAAGGCTCCATATCGTGAACATTCTCGCTTCCGAAAATAACTCTGTTTGGATATTTTTCGTGATCCGATTTATATTTACTTTCTGTATAATTATATCCTGTAATATCCAAAGCTCCCGGATATTCTGTTTCGTTAGACATCGCAACACCGGCCAAACCAGCAGTTGTCGGACGAGATTTGTCGTATTTTTTTACTGCTGCAACCAAGCGTTTTGCAATTACTCCAAGACGCATGGCATCTGGCGCATCTTTTTTATAACCTCCGTAAGCCGCTTGTCCAAAACCTTCTTTTCCTTTATCTAAAACTGGGTGCGAATAAGGATCGTTTGGATAATCTACTTCGTTACCAATACTCCACGCAAAAACCGAAAGATGGTTTCTGTCACGACGTACAAAATCTTCCAGATCTTTTTCTCCATAATCTGCAAAAATATCAAACGAACCCTCGAATCCCGGTGTTCCGTAATTCCATCCTTCTAACCACTTGCGTTTTGGGAATTCCCATTCGTCATAAGCTTCGTTCAATACTAATAATCCTAATTCATCGCAAAGCTCATAAAAAACCGGTGCTTGTGGATTATGACTTGTACGGATCGCATTTACCCCAATTTCTTTTAATGTTTTCAATCTTGTTTCCCAAACTTCGCGAGGTACTGCAGAACCTAAAACTCCGGCATCATGATGCAGACAAACGCCTTTCATTTTCATCCAGGTTCCGTTTAGTGCAAACCCATTATTTGGATCAAAAGTGAACGTTCTAAAACCAGTTTTTGTAACTGTTTGATCTATTTGTTTTCCATCTTTCAGGACGGTTGTTTTAAGCTGATATAAATTTGGATTATCTATGTCCCATAATTGTGGATTTGTGACATTTAATTTAGCTGCAATTTTACCGCTTTGATTGGCCGCAACCTCAACTTTATTGGAAGCTTTTGCAACAGATTTTCCGTCTTTTGAAATCAATTCGTTAACTACAGTTAAAGTTGATTTTGCAGAAGATCCATTCTCTACATCAACCTCAACATTTAGGGTTCCCACTCCCTTTTTTACTTCCGGATACGCGTAAACGCCCCATTGTGCAATATGAACCGGATTTGCATATACTACCCAGACATTTCTGTAAATTCCAGAACCTGTATACCATCTGGAATCAGCACTTTGACTGTGATCTACACGAACTGAAATCGTGTTTTCTCCGTCATATTTTACGAACTGAGTTGCATCATAAGCAAAAGAAATATATCCGTTTGGGCGTTTTCCTAAAGAATGTCCGTTGATAAAAACTTCACTTCTGTTGTAAACTCCTTCAAAATATAAATACACTTTTTCTCCGGCTTTGCTCTGCGGAATATTGATTGATTTTCTATACCAGGCAATTCCACCCGGCAAATAACCTGTACAGCTTGCCAGCGTTGGACTTAGCTGTCCTTTTACGCTCCAGTCGTGAGGTACATTTACCGACTGCCATTTGCTGTCGTCAAAAGTGGTGTTTTTTGCATCTGAAATATCCTGAAGATTAAATTTCCAGTTGTCATTGATTTTTTTCGAATCTCCAAACGAAATCTGGCTGAATGCCGAGACGCACGAAAAGAGTAAAACAGGTAATAAGCTCTTTTTTGTAAACATTTTTTTTTAAGGTTCTAAGTTGCTAAGATTCTGAGGTTCTAAGCTTTTTGTTAATGTTTTTTTTTATTTAGGTTTCAAGTTCTTTTTGGTAACTTGAAACCTGAAACTTGAATTTTTTTAATATTCTAATTCTCCCACAAACGTTACAATAGATTTTGCAGGGATTTCCAGATTATCAATTTTCTGAATATTGGCTCTTTTTAGGTTTGAATTTTCAGAAGTTATATACGGAGTAAACTCGTTGTTTTTAAGCACTCCTTTTGATAAATTGAATTTGTATTTCTGATCTGATTTTCCGCAGTTTACTGCAACGACAATCAGTTTTTTGTTTGCCGTATCTTTGTAGGCTGTTAGCATAACATCGTTTGCTGCATCGAGTTCATTTTGATTTGGAACATCAATTCTCAACATTCCCGGACGCACAAACAAAGAGTAATTTCCTAAAGCCCAAAGCAGTTTTGAATCGTGAAATTCTCCATCGTTTCTCACATAATTCGGTGCAGTTCCTCCATTGCTTTTTCCATCATCCAGATAAATTAATCCGTCTTTGTAATCAACACGGGTTATAGAAGTCCACCATTGCCATGAAGCCGCATTAGCGACAGCAATATCGTTATGAATCAAACGTGCTACGAATAACGCAGTCTGCATTCCTAAGTCTCTTCCTCCGCCTGAACCACCCGGGATTTCAGCTTCGCCCGGATTTTCTAAAATGCAGTATTCAGATTGCCAATATTTTAATCCCGGATTTTGTTTCACATTTGCAGCGATCAATTTACGGCTTAAAACTTGTTTTTCTATTGGCCAGGTTGTAAAATAACTGTGACCTAAAATTACATTTTTAACATTTGGGAATTTCGAAATATTTGTTTTTGTTTTTCCAAAGAAATAATCAATCTGATTATCCCGGTTTTCGCCATTTACATTTTCATATAAATAATTGATTTGTGCGGCTTCGGCAATTACAATTTCGGTGCTCATTTTTTGAGCTTTTAATTTTTCCGAAAGTGATTTGGTCAAATCATAAATTTCCTGATTGGTTGCCGGTGTTCCTTCCTGACTGTTTGTATCACCGTGTTTTGGCATCCACTCCCACTGCGGTTCGTTTATCGGACTTATATAATCGAATTTTATTCCTTCTTTTTTCTCCAACCCTTGAATACTTTGAACTAAGAAATCGGCAAATTTTGGAATTGCACCATCTTTTAGATTCAGTTTATTCTTTTGAGAGGCAAAAGATAATCCGTTGTTTGTCATATAAACTGGCGGACTATTGGTAAAAATCAGGAATTTTTCAACACCTCGTTTTTTAGCTGCCTGCAAAAACCATCTTTGTCCTTCCTGTTTCGAGAAATCATAAGTTCCATCTGCTTGCAGAAAAGATTCACTTCTTCTCCATTCGTCCGAAACTTTGCTGTTTTCACCTTGCTCTGTACTTCCTGCACCTAAATTAAATCTCCAGATCGAAAGCCCAATTCCTTTTGGATTTCCCTGTGCGTCGATTTCTTTGCTAAAAAGCAAATCGGCAATGGCGTTTTTTTTCTGTTCCGGCCATTTACCCACAAACTGGCATCTCCAGGCATCAGAACCTCCAAAACCATCCATGGTTTGTACAATATTATCTGTGCTAATGGTTACGGTTCGCTGTCCGTAAGACAGCGAACTTATTACCAATAAAAGCGAGATATAGGTTTTTCTCATTTTTGTAATTTTCAATTTTTATTCATGCATTGTAGTAGTTCATCTTTGTCAAAGTTTTAAACTTTGACAAAGATTTGCGCATCGATTCTAAAACCTCTGAACCTTTGCCTCTTTGAACCTCTGAACCTTATTATTTATACGTTCCAACATAAGTCACAACCGACTTCGCCGGAATTGTAAAATTAGAAACATCTACAGCTGCACCTTTTTTCAAACTTAAAGTTTCAGAAGTCGTATACGGCGTAAATTTATTATCTGCTAAAGTTCCTCCCGTAAGATTTAATTTGTAGGCTTTCGCCGATTTGCTAATGTTAACTGCAACAACAACTAATTTCTTTGTTGCCGCATCTTTATATGCCGTTACCATTACATCATTCACGGAAGTGGCATTATCAACACTCGGAATCTGAACTCTAACCATTCCCGGTTTTACGAAGAAAGAAAAGTTTCCTAAAGCCCAAAGTGTTTTGGAATCTCTAATGTATCCGTCGTTTTTGCAGTAATTTGCATCTCCTGCGCCGTTGCTTGCATTGTCATCAACGTGAATCAACCCATCTTTGTAATCACCACGACTAATCGCTGTCCACCATTGCCATGACGTAACGCCACCAACAGCAATATCTGTACTGATAATACGGGCTGTCCAAAGTGCCAGCTGAATTCCTAAATCTCTTCCTGGACCTCCGCCTCCTGACAATTCTGATGTTCCGGGACTTTCTAAAACACAATATTCTGAAGACCATAAACTAACTGCACCAACTGACTGAATTCTTGAAGCTGCTTGTTGTCTTGAAGAAACCAGTTCGTTCAAAGGCCATGCCTGCCAGTAACTGTGTCCTGAAATGGTTTTCTTTACGTTTGATAATCCTGTTATTTTTTTAGCAGAATTTGCTGCAAAGAAATAATCAATCTGGTTCGATCTGCTTTCTTTACCTGAAACGGTTTTATATAAAGATTCGTAAGCTCCGGCTTCCCCAACAACAATTTGAGCCGTAAGCCCTTTTGACTGCAATTTAGGAGATAATACATTTACAAAACTGTAAATGTTAGCATTGGTAGCAGGAGATCCTTCTTGTGCCGTTCCGTCCCACTCGTATTGCGGCTCATTAAACGGACTCACATAATCGATTGTTAAACCTTGTTCTGTTTTTAATTTATCTAATGCAGTAACCCAGAAATCAGCCAATTCCGGCATTTTTCCATCTTGCAAATTATAAAATTCTTTTATGCTGGCGTGTGCTTTTCCGTTTTGAGTTAAATAAACCGGTGCACTGTTGGTAAAAGCTAATAATTTCTCAACACCACGTTCTTTTGCAGCTTTCATAAACCAAACTTGTCCGGCTTGTTTGCTCATGTCATACGAAACTCCATCTGTTGTAAAACATTCTGTACGTCTCCATTCATCTGAAATATCGCTGGCATCGCCTTGTTCTGTACTTCCCGCTCCAAGGTTAAAACGCCATAATGATAGTCCGATTCCTTTTGGATTTCCGTCAGCATCCAATTCTCTGCTGAAAAGCAAATCCGCCATTTTATTTCTTTTATCAGAAGGCCAGTTTTTTCCAATGAAATTACATTGCCAGGCATCAGAAGCACCAAAACTTTCCATGGTTTGGAGATTCATATCCAGATTTACACTTAATTCTGCAATGGTATTTTCAGCACCTGAATCATCTGATTTTTCAGAATCGCAACTAATCATAAAAAAGTTAGCGAAAAGCAAGCCTGCACATAGCAGACTTACTTTTTTGTTATTTATAAATTTCATTAATATCCTGGATTTTGTTTGATTACTCCTCCACTTAAGTCAATTTCCATTTGAGGTATTGGCCACAATAAGTTTTTGGCAGGGTTAAAATTGATTCCTTTATCCTGAGGTTCTCTCAAATTGGTTGTTTCATAAGGGTCTGCAGAGTTCAGGTTGTATTGAACAAAAGTTCCGTTTGGTCCCATCAAAGATTCAATAACCGGTTTTCCGGTAGTTGGGTCTTTTTCACGACGGATATCGTACAAACGCAATCCTTCAAAAGCCAATTCTAAACGACGCTCTTTATAAATTTGGTTCAGCAATGTCGGACCAGATAAACCTGTTTTTGGATCTAATTTTACACGTGCTCTGATAATGTTAATATCCCCTAAAGCATCTCCTCCTGTATGATAATTTGCTTCAGCTCTTGTCAGATACATTTCTGCCAGACGAATCAATGGAATATTCAAAGGCAAATGCCCGTCTTTATTATCTAAAGCACGACGTGTTGCTATCGGAATATAATATTTACGACAGATACGTCCTGATTTATTGTCATTTAAACTGAATTTATGTGTTGGATTCAGAACCTCATCTCCATAAGCAGCCTCTCCCCATTTTGTAATAGTGCTTCTGCGACGAATTAAATCATTTTCAGAAAGATATGCATTTTCTAAATCACTGGTTGGCATACACCATCCCCAGCCGTCTAAAACATCTGCGGCATCATTGCTTGGAAAGTTTTTCTTGTCTTCTCCTCTTGCCCCTGCCAATGTTGGCAATGCAGAACCTAAAGTTTTGTTTTGTACATCTGAAGATTGTGCTTCTAAAATGGATTCGACACCGTTGTGATTGTTTACATTCCAAATGTTTAGAAAATCTGCTTCTAATGCAAAAGGGCCTTCCGTGATTACTTTGTTTGAATATAGTTTGGCTTCTGCCCATTTTTCCTGAAATAAAGAAACACGCGCCAATAAAGCATAAGCTGCCCATTTGTTTATTCTTCCGTTTCTGTTTACCGGAATAGTTTCCAGTTTTGCAGCAGACTCTTTAAGATCGGCTTCAATCTGAGCATACACTTCTGCAGCAGAACTGCGTTCTAACTTTAAATCACCGGTTCCTAATGATGTTGTATAGACTGGAACCCCTCCGAAAAGGTTTACCAGTTCATAATAACAATAGGCACGAACAAATAGAGATTCTCCCATATATTGATTCTTCTGTGACTCAGAAATTGGTGCCTCAGCCATTCTCTCCAAACCAATATTTGCCGATTGAATGGTATAGAAATGTGCTGTATAACTGCTGTTCATATCTCCCATATTATCCGGCGAGATAATGTATTGCGAAGAAGGTCTGTGTGCACTGTTGTCCTGACCTGTATTACCCATCCAGGCATCATCTGTTGCCATTTCGTTGGTAACTCTCGGTGCAACCAATACCCACCAATCGTTAGTGACTAACAATCTGCGGGTTAATTCGTTGGTATAATTCTCGCATTCCTGTGCCGTTTGAAAGTAGTTTTCTAAGGTTTGCTTTCCTCTTTCGTCTTTTTCAATAAAATCAGAGCAGGAAACTGCAACTGCAGCTAAAGCTATTATTGATAAAATTATTTTTTTCATGTTCGTTTTTATTAAAATGCTACATTAAGACCCATCAAAATTGTTGGCTGTACAGGATAGTTCCACTCTCCAAAACCTGCTCCTTTTACTCTGTCGCCCTTATCTGGATCTCCTCCTGCAACTTCAGGATCAACTCCCGTGTATTTTGTCCAGGTCCATAAATTCTGACCTGATAAAGAAATTCTAAGTTTGTCTAATCCAAATTTATTATAGAATGAAAATCCTAACTGTAAGTTTTTCATACGGACATAAGAACCATCTTCTACGTATAAAGAAGAAAATTTAGTGTAGTTCTCATTATTATCATCTTTAGACAAACGAGGAATAGAATTAGAAGTTCCTTCTCCATGCCACGCCTTTTGGTCTAATCCGCTTACTTTGTTGGTTAAACTTGCACCATTGTATAAATCTGAAATGGTTGTATTGACGATATCATTTCCGATACTGGAATAAAAATTAGCAACCAAATCAAATTGTTTGTAAGCAAAATTTAAATTCAGTCCGATGTTGTAATCCGCCCATGGAGAACCAATTTTAGTACGGTCTTTATCATCTAATTTTCCGTCTCCGTTAACATCTTTAAAACGAATGTCTCCTTCTTTTGCATAAGGTTGTAATTTAGTTCCGTGCTCATCTGTATGAGAATTTAATTCCGTTTGATTTTGGAATAAACCATCAGCAACGTATCCGTAGAAATAACCTGGTTCATCTCCTTTTACAGTCACACTTCTGTTATTAGCTCCGTACAGTTTTTCTCCATCAGAAGATAAAGACAACATCTCAACATCAACCGTTGTAAAAGTCACATCAGCCCCGTAAGAGAAGTCCCCTTTTTTATCTTTATAAGAAATTAGCAAATCGATACCGCTGGATTGCATAGAACCAACGTTTGTCCAGATTGTGGCATTTTCAGGAAATCCGCTGTAAGCTGGGAATTGCTTTAAGAATAACATATCATTTGTTTTTTTCTGATAATATTCTAATGATCCTGAAAGTTTGTTTTTCCATAATCCGAAATCGATTCCAAAACTCATATCTTCAACAGTTTCCCATTTAATGTCTTTATTGGCCATAGAAGAAGGAAATGAAGTATCTCCCACAACATCTCCGATAGGATAAAATCCTTGCCCAATGTTGGACTGATACACTTGCGTTGGCAATCCCTGATTCCCTACTTTACCCCAACCTGCTCTAAATCTAAGATCACTCAAAACATCTTTGGTAGATTCCATAAATCCTTCGTTCAAAATTCTCCATGAAACAGATGCCGAAGGGAAATTTGCCCATTTGTTGTTCGTCATAAATTTAGAAGAACCATCACGTCTGAAAGTTCCCGTGAAATAATATTTATTGTCGTAGTTATAAGAAAAACGAGAAATATAAGACATCAATGAACTTGACCAAGTGTTACCTTTACTATCGCGGTTTTTAGTTGCTGCATTTACCTCTCTCATTAAATCTGAGTTATTAGGCACACCTTCTCCGTACCCCCAGACATCATTGCCATTGTACTCTTCCATTGTATTACCAATCATTAGGGAAACATTGTGTTTTTCGGCAAATGTTTTAGAATAGGTAATTGTATTTTGCCATGTCCAGTCTACATTATTAGTAGCCCATCTTTCAACCTTATTAATCTCCTCTTTTTCGTGTGCCGCATCAATTATAAAATCGGGTCTGAACCTGCTTCTTATTTTATCACCAACTTCAACAGAAGCCTGTGTACGAAATACTAAACCTTTGATTGGAGTATATTGTAAATACCCATTTGTATTTAAATTATATTGATCTGTAAAATCATCATATCTCTTTACACCTGCAACCGGATTCCATACATACGAAGGCGAACGCGCATAAATGCTATATTCGTTTTCACTTCCTGTTAACTGATCTGCCGGTTTGTAAATTGGCGTAATCGGATCAATTTTATCAAAATCTGCCCAGTTTCCAGGCTGACCATAGGTTTCATAACGTGGATTTAAAGTGATTCCGGCTGAGAATTTATCTGAGAATTTAAAATCATTAGCAATTCTTAACGTTATTCTTTCCCAACCTCCTACTTCATAAATAGATTCTGCATCATAGTAATTCATACTGATTGCATAGGTATGTTTTTCAGAACCACCACTAACACTTAAAGAAGCATTTGTAACGGGAGATCCACTTTTAATTCCGGCTTTCCACCAATCTGTCGTTTTACCTTTGTATTGAGAAGGGTTTGGCAAATAATCTGCATAACCTGAATTGTTGTATGCTTTGTTCATGATTGTTGCATATCCTTCGGCATCAGCCATATGATAGGGATTGTTCATAAGCTGCATCCCTGAACTTATATCAAAGTTGAATCTTGTCTGACCCACTTTCCCTTTTTTGGTAGTGATCAGAATAACTCCGTTAGAAGCACGTGAACCATAAATAGCACTTGCAGAAGCATCTTTCAAAACCTCCATCGATTCAATTTCATTCGGACTCAAAAAGTTAATACTGGTTCCCATCGGAATACCATCCACTACATAAAGAGGAGAAGTATCCAGATTTAACGTAGAAATACCACGTATCAAAACTCTTGGCTGTGCTCCGGGACCTCCTTGCCCAGTTACCTGAACCCCGGAAACTTTCCCTTGTAATGATTCGGTTACATTACCCACTGTCATGGTTTGGAGTTCTTTTCCTTTTATAGAAGAAATAGAACTCGTTACATCGCTCTTTTTTACCGCGGCGTAACCAACAACGACAATCTCATCTAGTGTCTGGCTTGATTCCTCCAAGACAACATCAAAAGTTGTTTTATCGCCAACCTGAATTGTTTTGTTAGAAAAACCAACAAACGAGAATTCAATTTGAGCATTTTTATTGGGCACACTGATAGAAAAGTTCCCATCAAAATCTGTTGATGTTGTTGTTGAAGTTCCTTTTACTGCCAGATTAACTCCGGGAATCGGCACATTGCCTTTATCCTTAACAGTTCCTTTTACCGTTATTTGCCCGAATGTCGCGGCGGTGCACAACATGGTGATAAATAACCATATAAATTTATATTTCATATTAATATATTTTTTTATTAATGCTAAAACTTAAGTTCTAACAAACTATTTTTTTGTGATAAAGACTCTTTCCAATTCTGTATCCAGTACAACTTTGTATACACCCGGAGCAGCTGGATATTTTGCATTTCCATTTTCGCCCGGTGACATTGTAGCAATACCATTTTTGATTAATCTCCATGACGGACTCCACCATTGACCTGTAAAAGTGGCTTCCAATTGTCCTGTCAGCGTATACTCACCAACTAATTGATATGCATTATTCGGGTTATTTGCCAAATGCAATCCAGTTTGTGTCCAGGCTGTCCATGTATCCCAGTCTGCACCCTGAATTCCTGCTCCACATACGCTCACAAACGGTCTTCTTAAGGCTTCGTCATCACTCCATAATCCATTGGCAACATCTGCCCAAACTTTGCTTGAAGGCGTATATTTAGTCACTGTATAAGCTAGTGTATTTGGGTTTACTTTTATGTTGTAATACCCTTTTGTTGGTAAAATAATTGGTGTTGCAGTTAAATCGTCTACTAAACCTCCAGCTGCATTTAATCCGAAACAATGTGGGGCAAAGTCCGCTTCCTGACCTAAGAAATAAACTTCTTTATTGTCTTTATCAGCATAATATTTAAACTCAAAATCCTGTCCGTTTTTCTCGTGGAAATACATCGGTACACCCACAGCATCAGTAGTCAGGTTGGTACCTTTTGGCTGATCGCATAAATAGAGGGCAGGATATTCGTTTGTTGCCACAATATTGATATTTAAAGATCCTGTATTGGGAATCGCAAATTTATCTTTGGCTGTAATTGTCAATACATAATTTGCTGCAGTTACAGGTAAAGTATACGTTTTATTGAAAGTATAAGATTGAGGCGAGCCCGCTAACTGAATCGTTTCATCAATACCTAAAGCTTCACATTTTACCTGAACATAATCTATTCCCGAATCATCGTTTACCACAAAATTTACGGGCATTTCATTGCTTGTTGACAATAAAATAACAGCTCCTTCTTTTGGCGTAATCATGGTTATTGCCGGTGCCGCAAATTCTCCATCCAGACGTAAATTGATATCTTCGTCAATGGCATTTCCTGAAACATCTGTTATTGTCAATTTAATTTTGAAAGATTCTGAAGTTCCCCTGTTTGAAGGCACTTCAAAAAAATAGCTTAAATCATATGATTCAAGTAATGGGTCACTTGCAAACGTGATCATTTTATCTAAGGATAATTCAGGAATTTGAATTCTCACACTTTTCAGTCCTAAATCGTCATTAAGCACCGCTTTAATTTCGAATTTTCTGTTTGGTGCTCCGTAAATTTCCTTTGTTGTCACTACAGCTGTAGGATCATCAGAAGAAGGATAACCGGATTCGTTATTTTGACATCCGGTAACAAGGACGGCAAAAAGGGCAAGAAAAAATAAAAATACATTTTTTTTCATTTCTTTAATTTTAAGGTTAGGTTAGTTAGTTTTTATACTAAAAAATTGTTTGTTGAAGATGAGATAAACTCATTTTTGAAGAGCATCTAAATTGTCTTTCTAATAATAAAGAAATAGGACAATAAAAGATAATGGTGTGGTTTTTTGTCATTCTAGTAAAGTTTGGTTTATATTCTTTTTTTCTTCTTAAACGTATAAGTGCAAAGAAATATGTAATACAGACTTCTAAGGAGGGGTAAAATGGAAAAAAAAGGAGGTCAAAATGGAAATTAACTATTATTTTGGATTTAAAATTAACAAGTACAAAAAAATAATAGGGTATTTTTCAGGAATTCGCAATTATTAAATAATCCTCAAACTACAACTACAACGTTTGATTTTTTTTTTAAAATTTTATACTCTTCTGCACAAAAAGCAAAAGAGTATTCAAAGAATAAAAATACAAATGATTGTTATTTGATAATATTCAGGTCAGAATTAAACGAATTTTTATACTTTTTAATGTATTCTGAAGGTGTCATTCCGAAGAGTTTGACAAACTGCTGTCTGAAATATTTTGGATCTTCAAAACCAACTTCTGCACTTGCCTGCGCAATATTCATATCTTCTGTCAACATTAACATCGCCGCTCTTCGAATTCTGAGCGAACGAATAAAAGCATTTAAAGTCTGGCCTGAAATAATCTTGATTTTGGTATAAAGAGTTCTATGGCTCATTCCCATTTCGAGTGCAAAATTCTTAATCGTAAAATCTTTTTTATGAATATTGGCTTCGACAATATCGATACACTTTTTCAGGATTTCCTGATATTCAACCGGGACTTTTTGTGAGTTTTCCCTAAGTGTTATACTGTCTAAGAAATAAGTTCGCAGATTACTTCTGTTTCGCAATAATGACTCCACACGTGCTACGAGTATATCATCATCAAACGGTTTTGTAATATAATCATCTGCACCATCTGTGATTCCCTGTAAATGCGTTTCGGTATTTTTGGACGCCGTCAATAAAATAACAGGAATATGAGATAAACTGTCACTTTCTTTTATTTTTCGGCATAATTCGAGACCGTCCATATGTTCCATCGTAATATCGCTGATAACCAGATCAGGCATATGTTTTTTGGTCATTTTCAAGCCCTCTTCTCCATTTTCAGCACTATAAACAATATAGTTTTTAGAAAATAATTTGATCAGATATGCCCTGATTTCTGCATTATCATCTATTATTAAAACGGTACGTTTATCAGTAAGCATAATTTTCTGAAAATCACTTTCTGAAACCGTATTATTTAAAGACTGATTGTTTTCCTCAGAATCATCAATGATCAATTCATCAAACAACTGGCTTCTTGTTGCCACAACATCAGTAATTTCAATATCTTCAAAGTGACTGTTTCCTTTAAGGAACGTCAAGGTAAAAGTGCTTCCTTTTCCTGGTTCACTGCTACAGTTTACTGTTCCCTTGTGTTTGTTTACAAAATATTTCACAATATAAAGTCCAATTCCAAAACCTGTTCCAACAGACACTTTTGAGTTGATCTGTTTGAATTTTTCAAAAATAACGTCGATATCTTTCTTTTCAATTCCATCGCCATTATCTGAAATTTCCAGGATAACTTCATTTGTATTTTCAGAAAGTTTCAGATTAATTTTCCCTCCAATTGGTGTGTATTTAAAGGCATTTGACATTAAATTAAATAAAGAAATTTCTATTTTTTCGTAATCTCCAATAATTTCAATATCATGTTGTGGAATATCAAATTTATAAGTAATGTTTTTCTCTTTTGCCTGATTTACGAAGCATTGATAAACTTCATTGCAAAGATTATTTACATTTATATTCGATAATCTGAGCGAATCAGCGTCATTTTCGGCTTTTCGAAAAAGAAGCAGCTGATCTACCAAACTCAAAAGCCTGCGGGCATTTCGATGTGCAATTGCCAAATCACTTCCGGAAGAACCATTTTGAACACTTTCTTTCTGAACTGCTTTTTTGAGCGGATTTATAATTAGCGAAAGCGGCGTTCTAAACTCGTGTGAGATATAAGTAAACATCGACGATTGTTTTTCGGCAACTTCCTTTTCTTTCTTGCTTTCCAGCTCGGCTATTTTTACTTTATATTTTAGTTTTTCCTTATTTTTATGATATTCCAAATAGGCAAAAAGAATCCCTGCCATAGCCAATAAATACAACGTATATGCCCACCATGTTCTGTACCATGGCGGTAAAATTTCGATTGTTACAAGGCTTATTTCTTTATTCCAACCGCCTTTAAAATTCGTAGTTTTTACTTTAAAAGTATATTTTCCTTCCGTTAATCTGGCGTAATTTGCTTTTCGGGCCTGACCCACATAATTCCACTGTGCATCCCAGCCTTCTAAATAATACGCATAATTTATTTTGTCGGCATTATTGTAATCCAAGGCAACAAACTCCAGCGATAAAGTGGTTTGATCGTAAGGAAGATTTACTTCTTTTATTTTACCCGATTCCCATTCAGAAACCAAATCATTTTTGCTTTCCTGAATAGGCTGATTGTTTACGTAAAAATCGGTCAGCAATAAATTATTCTGCTGATTAAATCCTTTGATTGCTTCCGGAAAAAAGATATTGAAACCATTAATTCCTCCAAACAGAAATTCGCCTGTAGATAATTTAATTCCGGCATTAAAACTAAACTGATTGCTTTGTAAACCATCGTTTACAGAGAAATTACGAAAGGTTTTTCTTTTTTTATCGAATCGACAAACACCATTATACGTACTCATCCAAAGATTTCCTTCATTATCTTCTAGCATTCTTAAAATTGTATTCGAAGGCAAACCATCATCTGTAGTTAGTCTTTTAAAAGTATTAGTTTTTCGGTCGAACAATAATAATCCGCCTTCCTGGGTTCCCAGCCATAGATTTTTGTCCTTGTCTTCATGAATACATCGAACTGGATTTCCAATAGCAACTCTCGCAATTTTTTTGGTGTTTTTTTCCAAAGAAAAGAGACTAGTATAATTACCACCCCAAAGTTTCCCGTCGTTTGTTTCGGTCAAACATTGCAAATTTGTAATTGATTTATCGAAAAGAACAAAAGTGTTTTTTGGTCTGTCGAAAAGATATAATGAACCTTCGTTTGTAGCGCTGGCCCAAATATTTGCTTTTGAATCCTTATAAACCAGCCAAATTTTCTTCTCGATTTGTTTGGTATACGGATTAAAACAAGAGTATTGCGTAACTGAATTATTTCCCGGATTGATTTTGTTTACTCCGCCATTCCATGTCGATAGCCAAATTTCATTGTTATTATCGCGTACGATTCCGGTTATAAAAGGACTTGAAAGCTTGTTGCTGTAATTCGTGTAAGTATTGTTTTTTCGGTTCCAATATTTCAATCCTGCACCATCTGTTCCAACCCATAAATTTTTCTTTTCGTCTTCACAAAAAGATAAAATAAAATTCTCTGCCGGATTTGTGGCATTATAACGAATACTTTTAAAATATTTTGGTGTGATGCTGAGCATACTTATACCACCGCGCAAAGAACCAAACCATTTATTTCCTGATTTGTCTTCGTATAAGCTCCAGACCGAGTTACTTTTGGCCAGCTGTACACCATTTATAACATTATATGGAATTGCTTTTTTATTTGTTCCGATGATTTTGTAGATGCCGCAGCCGTCTGTAGAAATCCAGAGTTCCTTCTTTTTATCCACAAGAATATCGGTAACGCCGCATTTATTCGAAAAATAATTATCTGAAAGAACTCCTGATTTTGTATTAAAGAGAAAAATACCTTCATCAGTTCCCAGCCATAGATTTCCATCAGAAGCCAGTTTCATTGATTTTACTTCTTTAGAAAACGGAAAAACTACTTTTAAGGTTTTTGATTTGTAATTGTAACTGCAGATTCCAATATTTCGCACATGAATCCAGCAATGTCCTTTCTTTTTATCGTCCTGAAGGGCAATTGCATCGTAATTATCAATACTAATATTATTGCCTAAAACTTTAAGCGGAATTTGTTTTCCGACGAAAGAACCGTTCTCAAAAGCAATTAAACCTAAATTCTGTGAAGCAACTAAAACTAAATTCTCAGACACTGATCGCATCTGATGAATTATATCTTTTAAAACTTTATTTTTTTTGTTTAGAGAGGTATATTCAACAGGATGAAATGTCGCTGTCGTTTTACTATAAATGCAAATCCCGTTGGAACCTCCAACCCAAATATTTTTTCGGGAATCCCCTTCGATATTATAAATCGTATTAAAGAGTAATGATTTTTTATCGTTGATTCTGTTACGGAAAACTTTGAAATTATAGCCATCATAGCGGTTCAATCCGTCATAAGTTCCAAACCAAAGATAACCGTCACTATCCTGAAAAATGGTCGTTACCGAATTATTAGACAAACCATCAGAAATATCAAGAAATTTTATAGGATTATCTTGTGTAAAACCTACAGAAGAAAAACCTATTAAAAAAAGAAGATGTAAAACAAAATACTTCAAAATAAAATGTTTTTGCCAAGTGTAACAAGTACAATTATAAGTTAATTTTATAGATATTTTACATTAAAGTACTCTTAAATTTTATATTTAGTAATTTATTTAATTATTAACAAGACTCTTCTTGTAGTTAAAAAAAACATAATTAGATTGTACTTGTTCAAACATTTTACTGGCAAACAGTAAATCAGTAAAATTTATTTAATTTATACCGAATGATCTTGTTGTCTAAATATTTTTAATGCATTAAGGATATACAAAAAAATTCTTAGATTAGTCTTTATAATCAGTTGTTTGAATTTACAACGATATTAATCATTGAACAAAGACTATAACTAATACAATAACATATAAATTAGAAAAACGAAACGAATTGAATGCAGGTTTCCCATCATTTTCCAATTAATCTTAATAATCACAGAATTCAATATTAATCAAATACTATTAGATGAAAAAAAAATTATTAATAATACTATTTCTTCTGCCATGCTGTATTGTTACTGTTTTATCGCAGAATAAAAAACCAAACATTGTACTGATACTGGCGGATGATCTGGGCTACGGAGATGTGGGCTTTAATGGGCAGAAACTGATTAAAACCCCAAATCTGGACCGATTGGCAAATGACGGAATCACACTAAAACAATTTTATGCCGGCACTGCCGTATGTGCTCCATCAAGGTCCTCCTTAATGACCGGTAAACATACCGGGCATACTTTTATTCGTGGTAATTTGGGTGTTGAACCTGAAGGACAGTATCCAATACCCGATACAATTGTAACGCTGGCTGAAGTATTAAAGAAAAGCGGGTACAAAACAGGCGCCTACGGCAAATGGGGGCTTGGACCTGTTGGGTCACAGGGAGATCCAAACCGACAGGGATTTGATCATTTCTTTGGCTATAACTGCCAGTCTCTGGCACATCGATACTACCCTGAGCATTTATGGAACGATCAGGAGAAAGTAATACTGAAAGAAAATGGTAAATTAGAATCCCTTAAAGAATACGCACCTGACTTAACCCAACAGCAGGCATTAGCATTTATTGATAAAAATAAGGAGGAACCCTTTTTTCTTTTTTTACCTTACATATTACCTCACGCTGAACTTATTGTACCCAACGATAGTATTTTTCGTTATTATAAAGCAAAGTTTCCTGAAAAACCTTTTAAAGGTTTTGACTACGGAACAAACGCAAAACCTACAGGTTATGTTTCTCAACAATACCCGCACGCCACATTTGCAGCAATGGTAACCCGTTTAGATCTCTATGTTGGACAGGTTATTGCTAAATTAAAGGAATTAGGATTAGAAGAAAATACACTAATTATATTTACCAGTGATAATGGCCCTCACAAAGAAGGTGGAGCGGATCCTGACTTTTTCAACAGCGCTGCAGGTTTTCGGGGCATTAAACGTGATTTGTATGAAGGGGGCATCAGGGTTCCTTTTGTTGCCAAATGGCCGAAAGTTATTAAGGCTGGTCAAAGCAGTGATTTCGTAGGTGCCTTTTGGGATATCATGCCTACTTTATCAGAAATCACGGGCAGTAAAAGTCCTGAACACATTGACGGAATTTCTTTTACCAATGCACTTATGGGCAATAAAAATCAAAACACTCATGAATATCTTTACTGGGAGTTTCATGAAGGAGGTGGCAAACAAGCGGTTCGTTATGGAAATTGGAAAGGAATCCGACTGAACGTTATAAAAGATAAAAACGCAGTAATTGCATTGTACGATCTTAGTTCCGATCCTCAGGAAAAACATGATATTGCACTAAAACATCCTGATATAGTTAAAAAAATTGCCCTCTTTATGAATGAGGCTCACACAGAAAATCAAGTATTCCCGTGGTAGAACTTTATATTTACAATTCTACAACAAAAGATGATTTGCAAGTCTCTGATAAATAAAATAATTCGAATGCAGTACATACGACTTGAAAGCAACTTATAAATTAGATTTATTTAACTAAAAAAGAGCGTGTAAAATATTATTTTGCACGCTCTTTAATTTTAAAAAGTTTAGTCTTTTATTGTTTAATAAATGATTTATTTACAATAGTATCTCCTGTTTGGATTTTTAAAAGATAAACACCTTTAATCAAATGACTGCAATTGAACGGAATTTCAATTCTGCCAACATCATAGGTTTGATCGGTAATGACATTTAACTTATGCCCACTAATGTTAAATAATGAAATCGTTACTTTTTGCTGTTCGGTCTGCATAAAGGTTATATTTATACTTCCTGATGTTGGATTTGGGTAAACACTCAAATCTTCTTCTGAATCGACTGCCTTACTTGCAGCAAGCGTGCTTACCGTACAGTTTGGTGTTGTACTAAAAGCCATTTGTGCGGCTGTAAAATTGGTAAAAGTTGGATTTATATCAATGTTGGAAGCATCGCTGGCTCCTTTGCCATCACAATCTGTTCTGCCATTTCTCCAATAAGGAAATTGCAAATAAACACCCGGAGTTGAGCAACTACCTATTTCTGCATCTCCACCCACTACAACTGAACTTCCAAAATTACCGGCAAACAGCATCGCATTTCCTTTAATATTAGCTGTATTGGCTACAGAACCGCCTTCCATCCAGGCGTTACCTTCAACAATGGCGCTATTGGATAACGTTGCATTGTAAACACATGCATTTCCTCTTACAATTACATTACCATTTATAGTTCCTCCATCGACCATTGCATAATCTTCTATACGGGCATTTCCCGAAATACTACCAGCTCTGACAACTGCATAAGGACCAACATAAACGGTTGATGCAACTGTCGCATTATTGGATACCCATCCTCCTCCGTTAGTATGCAAATGACCATTTGTTTTAAGAAAACTTCTAAAATTGGCGGCAGGCTGAAATCCTTCTGGAGTTGCATTTGCAATTTTTAGTTCATAAGGATATCTTCTCTGCTTAGGGTAACCCTCATCCATATTGTAATTGACATGAACTTTTGGTGCTGAAAACACTACCAAAAAAATACCCGTTTCAGTAGAAGTATTTAAGGTAAAAGAAGCTTCTCCATCCGTTTTATACATCGGGCTGTAACGAGATACTGTACCGTCTGCTTTTGTCGTTACAAAACCATATCTCCAGCCGGCCTGAGTTGGATTAACCTCTGTATGTCCTTTAAATTTAATCGTAACTTTCTTTTGAGTTCCTGTACATGTTGGGTATAATGGAATTACATTCATTCCGTAATCCTGTGGAGCCCAGTCGTTATTGGTATAATATTGATCTGTAGTACCTGCTACTTTTGTTAACAGTGTGTATTGTCTGCTGGTATAACGCGGCATATTTGTTTTTATACTATTGTAAACGTTTCTGATTGTTTTACCAAAATTGCTGGTCGTATTTATTTGGGAATTCCACTGAATAGGATAATCAAATGCCGGTTGTCGTTGAGCATATCCCCAAAGATAATCGTCTAGTTGGTCTTGTGTAAAACCTTTTAGTCTCTTAATTGTTTGAAGCGGATGTTCTTCATTGATAGATTCTGCCCACATTCTTCGGGTAAAATCAAAACCTTCTTTTTCCTGCACATAATACATTAAATGAAAATTGGTGTAATGATGCCTGGTAGAAGACCACATAAAATGTTTGGTCTGTATCCAGCGGGTTAAAGTTCCATCGATCTCCGCCCACTGTGAATAGGCCTGAGCTCTCATGAAATTAGCATGTCCTTCAAAGAAAGGGCCAGCCCAATCATATCCTGAAAATGCGGTTCCGTTACCCGGATTTTCCTGAATACGCATCATCATTTGCAGTGTATGGGCAAACTCGTGAGATAATGCACCTCCATCTCTCGTGGCTTCGGGATGAACAAACATGGCACCAATCGTATTACTAAACGAACTTGCCTGCGCAAACGCTTCTAAACGCGGATCTGTAGAATTCCAGGTATTCATCATCATAATAATGATCTTGTACTTGCCGAAATTTGTTGTTGAAGCATTATTAATAAAGTGCAAATCGGTTATATAGCGCTTAAAACTTGTTTCAAGCGTATCGGCAACCGATTTTGGTGTAAACCTCAACGCAGGATCTGAATAAGTTGACGGATTTGTACCAACTTTATCTCCCCAATAAACCACAAAATTTGTAGATTCATATTTTCTGCTACTGGATACTTTATTGTAAAACTCATTATTGGGATCACTCCATTCTGTGGGCGTAAACAGCGTTTTTTGGCCAATTGCAACATAACTGCAAAGAAAAAGTAGAACTTGTAAGAAAAGTTTTTTCATAATTACATCTTTTTAATAGGTTAAGAATATTTTCTTGTAAATGTAAATATGAAAATGTAGCACTTCTAATACAATATTACCTTATATTAATACTATTTTACCTATTTAAAAACCCATATCTATTTGCTAAACAATTGTTTACCCAAATTATCTGGATTTTTTAATTTAAAAAGAATAGTAAAAAATGAATTTTACGATTCTACAGTAATAAGTTCTAATACAACGCTGCTTTCCTGCTTGGAAGAAGAAACTTTTAATCCAATTTTCATTAAAAAATCGCCAGAAAATACATTGCCTGATTCTTCAAAAGTATTTTTACTTTCAGACATTATATTGATTTCCTTTACTTTATATTTTCTTGAAGGGTCAAGTCCTTCTAATTTCACCATACTGTAATTAGGATCTGTGAGCGGATGCAAGGTGTATGAAAAAACTACCGATTGGGTTTTATCTTTATTAACATACATTAAAACTGCTCTGCTATCTTCATAAGGCGAAATCAATCGGTACAACTCTCCTTGCCAAATTACCGGACTTAATCTTTTATAATTCGAAACAGCTTCCTGACAAAATTTTAATTCGTTTGGTTTTAATCCTCCAACATGAATATCAAAACCTAGTTTTCCCATCATCGCTACATCGGTTTTAAACTTAATGGACTGATTTCCCATGGAAGTTACGTGATTACAGGTTGCCAATGCTGGATAAAAATTAGAATATCCCCATTGAATAAATACACGATCAAAAGGGTCAGTATTGTCGCTCGCCCAAAACTCCGTAAAATAGTTCAACATACCGTAGTCTACCCTGCCGCCTCCGCCAGCGCAAAGCATCATCGGGAGGTTTGGATATTTCGTTTTTATTCGATCCAAAACTTTATACAGTCCTTTAGTATATTCAATAAACAAATGCGATTGCTGATTCTTCAAATAAGTTGAATAAGCACTTGTCATCATTCGATTGCAGTCCCATTTAAAAAAAGCCACACCCGATTGCGTCTGCATAATATCATCTACAACCTTAAATACAAAATCCTGTACTTTCGGGTTGCATAAATCCAAAACCAGCTGCGTGCGGTAAATACTTTTTTCTCTGTTTGGAAGGCTTAAAACCCAATCCGGATGTTTTTCGAATAATTCACTTTTTTCATTAATCATTTCCGGCTCGATCCAAATACCAAATTTGACATCTGTTTTTTGAGCTTGTTCCATCAAAAAACCAATACCATTCGGTAGTTTCGACTTTGTAGCTTCCCAATCTCCTAAACCTGATGTAGAACCGCTTCTTGGGTATTTATTGCCAAACCAGCCGTCATCCAACAAAAACATATCAACACCCAATGTTTTGGCATCTGTAAACATATTGGCCAGTTTCTTTTCATCAAAATCAAAAAAAGTAGTTTCCCAATTATTCAATAAAGTAAGGCGGGTTTTTTCTCCATCTTTAAGCCCGTATTTTCTTGCCCAATCGTGTAAATTTCTACTCGCCTGCCCTTTTCCGTGATTCGAAAATGTATAGATAAATGCTGGTGTTTTGAATACTTTTCCGGGTTCTAAATTGTATTCTGAAGCAAATTCATTGATTCCCGAAATAATTCTCAATTCATTATTGTTATCAATATCAAAAATGTACTTAAAATTTCCCGACCACGCAATTGAACCCGCAATGACTTCACCGTTATTCTCTCCTGCTTTTTCATTTAAAGAAAGAAAAAAACTGGGTGCCGCAAACATATTGGTTCGAACTCCTAATTTTGAATCGATCACTTTGCTTCCTCTTGTCAGCTGGCTTTCTTCCATTCTCATTTCTTCCACAACATCGCTGTAAAATTGTGTCAGCCAATATTTATCAGCATCTAAATGCAAAGCCGATGAAGCATAATTATAAAGTGTAACTGTTTTTTTTTTCTGATGCTGAATTTCTGTCCACGCTTCGATTACATCTTCTTTATAAAATATTTTGTAATGAAGATTGACAAAAACAGGATATTGAGGATCCTTTAATTTGACAATGATTTCGGAAGTATTATCATCTATTTTTTGAACATTATGATTTTGATATTCAAATTCTAATGAAGGATTTCCATCGTTATGCGTCATACGAATAGCGGGTTCAAATAAATTATCGGTACCAAAAGTTGGATATGCCGAATGACGTAAATCAATTAAAGGATTGCCGTCATTGACAACAAACTTTTTTGTGTTTTCTTTCGAAATCAATTCATATTCTAAACTGTTATTCAACTTTGTACCAAAATAGGTTTGATACAGTTTTTTGTTTTTACCCACTTTTAAAACCAAAGCCGAACTTTCGGTTTCAATACAAATCAATGCACTTTCCTGTGCCTGAACAGCAGTATAAACAATCGTTAAGAATAACAGTAAGAGTCGTTTCATTTTTTATTTTTATAAATTAATCTTTCCGGATGTAATTACAATATTTTAGAAAACAGATAGAATAAATTTTTCACGCAGATTTTGCAGATTTTAGCAGATTCTTTTTTAAACTTTTAAGATTTAATCCGCTGCATATATTTACTGCGATGTTTGAAAAAAATATACTTCTTTTTGCATCCTATTTAATATAAAAAGAAAATCTATATTCAATCTGTTTAAAAAAATAAGAGCTTATAAATAAATCTGCTAAAATCTGCTAAATCTGCGTGAAAATAAACACCGGATTAGCTAATCAATACAGAGAATCTATGTGCCTAACAATTAATAACCAAAAGGATTATCAACACTATGCATAGGCTCGGTAAACCACTTTGCTCCGTTTTCAGTCATGTAAAAATGATCTTCATGCCTGATTCCAAATTTTCCGGGAATACAAATCATAGGCTCATTACTGACAACCATTCCTTCCAATAATTTTATTTCGCTTCCACGAACTAAATACGGGTATTCATGAATATCAAGTCCGGTTCCGTGTCCAACTCTATGCGGTAATCCGGGTAAATCATAATCTGGACTTAATCCGGCTTCGGACAATGTTTTTCGGGCAGCGTCATCTACAGATCCGCATGAAGAACCAATTTTTGCAGCCTCAAAAGCAGCGAGTTGTACGTTTTTTTCTAAATTCCAAATCGTTTTGTATTCTTCAGAAGCTGTTCCGTAAACATACGATCTTGTAATATCAGAAAGATATCCTTCTAATCTACAGCCTGTATCAATTATAACAGCTTGATTTTCCTTTAAATCTTGAGGAACAGAAACGCCGTGAGGATATTGTGTATCATCTGCAAACAAAACAATACAGAAATAAGAGCCCGAAGATATCCCTGCCTTTATATGCGCTTTATTTATAAAATCTGTTACTTCGCTTACCGAAATTCCCGGTCTTAATATCTTAGCGGCAGCTCGCTGTACTTCCATCGTTATATCTTTTGCTTTTTGAATTATAGCAATCTCATTTTTAGATTTTTGCATTCGGCAAGCCGACGTAATGTTCTGAGCAGTTGTAAAATCATAAGCTATATTTGCTTTTGAAATTCCATCAACTAAAAAATAAGGAGAAGCTTCATCAATGGCAATTGTACCGCTATTCAGGTTTTTATCTGTCAATAATTTTCCTAATAGAACATAAGGAGATTCGTGTTCTTCCCAACAATTAATGCGTGACTCAACCTGCATGTATTTTTTAAAAGTACCCTCTTCAAATTTTGGAACTATATATTCTAAAGTCCCATCATCAAACAGTAAAGCTCCCACCATTCTTTCTGAAGCATTCCAACGAGTTCCTGTAAAATAATACAGATTTGTTCCCGCATTTAGATAAACTGCTTTTACAGAAAGCTCTTTCATCAACAAAACTGATTTTTTGATACGCTCCAGATATTCCTCTAAAAGAATGGGTTGTACATCCTGAGTTCTGTTTGCTATTTTTCCTAATTCTGTGGCTGCATCAGAACCACCTATACCTATTGTCATTTTTTTATTTTTTTAATTTAAACGGCTAAATTAATAAGTTTTTAATTATTCCTTTTTTGGTTGAGTCTGCTTCATTAGCTGAAGTAAATCTTCCTGATTCAGCGCATAATCGTACATGCGAAGTGAAGCAATAAATCCGGAGAAATTTTCACCAATATCCGAAGCTCCTATTATAATTTTAGCCTTATCAACTGCTGATGATAACAGCATATTTTGAGAATTATCTAAAATACCATCTACATAAATTTTCTCCACAACACCATCAAAAGTTAAAACGATATAATGCCATTTATTTGCTTCGGGAATCTTGTTGAATTTCATATCAAAATGACCATCTAAATGTACTCCTGCACCATAACTTCCGCTATTGTAAGCCAGTGCATTATAAGAGTTTGCCAAACCAAATTCGGTTCTGTCACACCATGATGCTATAATATCTCCTTCATTTGCAATTTCAGGTTTTTTAACCCAGGCTGCAACTGTGTAAGAACCGTTCCAGGCAAGGCTTTTGGGTACTGATTTATTTAAAGTAAAAGCTCCGTTTTTAAAATGAAAAGCCTTAATTCCTTCTGATTTTTCTAAAGATATGTCTCCGCTTTTTGTGAAAATTCCGCCAATAAAACCTTTATTGGAAATGGTATTAATATCAGAAAATTTTCCTGCATCAAGATCAACCAACAATTTCTTCGTGCTTTTGACAGCAGGAACTCTTTTTGATGCTGCATTTTTTAATTTTAAAGGAAGATCAAATAATGAACTGTATACTTTAATGTTCCAAACTGCAGCATAAAGTCCGGTTTTTTCTGTTGCTAAAACAGTTAGTTTTATATAACGCGCCGTTACGTCGTTGTCATCAATCATTGGGCTTCCGGCTGTTCGATTCTTGGATTTATCGGAATATAGATTCCAATTTTTTCCATTTAAAGAATACTCCAATTTGTATTGATAGTAATAACTGGCAAATTCAAATTGGGTCATTATTCTTTTTATCTTTTTTTCTGAACCCAAATCAACGATTAAATGTTGTGGAGTTGTATTATCCGCCGCTTTCCACATTGTAGCATTATTATCATCAGTTGCATACGAAGGTTGGTATTCATAATCGTATTGAGTCGATTTTAAATGATAAAAAGAAGAAGCTGTTGTTTTTGCCTTAAAAGCAATATTTTCAGGAACCTCAGACTTTACCAAATCTTCAATTCCTTTATTTGAAGGCACAACCGCTTTGATTGTCGAATCATTCTCAAAAATCATTTTATCGATACAAACTTGTCTGGCAAGACCTCCACGAGTCATTGGATAATCGTGTTTGTGATATACAATGTAATAGTCGTTATTTTCCTGTAAAACAGAATGATGACCAGGCCCGTGAACTGTCTGAATTTCATTGGTACTCAAAATAGGATTATTTTTTCCGGGAGTAAAAGGTCCGTATGGCGAATCGGAATAAGAATAACGCACATTATAAGTTTCGTCATGACAAGACGCTCCGGAATACATCAGAATATACTTAGAACCTTTTTTCATCATGTAAGCGGCTTCAAAAGGAGCCGGAGTTTGTTGTAAAGGTATATTGGCAGAATTCATCATTCCGCTCATATTTTTTTTGTTCAACTCTCCTACGGCATATCCGCCATTATAATGCACCCAGGTTCCCCAATATCCATAAATTTTTCCATCGGTATCTTTAAAAAACTGTGCATCTAGCGAAGGGAAATTTTCTCTGGGATACCCATTTGAAATTACCGGAACATCCTGTTCGCTTAATTTTTTCCACGGCCCAACAGGCGAATCTGAAACATAGCCGTAAATATTACAGCCTATTTCGCAGTTTCCAAAATACAAATAATATTTACCATCGTCGCCTTCAATAATATCGGGAGCCCAAAAATTAGTAATCGATTTTGCTGAAAAAGAAGGGATTTCCATGATATAGTTATACCAGTTTTTAAAGTCTTTACTATACCAGACCGTTGGTGCGCCAGAGGCCAGCATTTCATTATCTGTAGTGGCATAGATATAATAAATATCTCCAAATTTTTTAATTGTAGGATCTGCAAACCAGCCCGGTAAAATGGGATTTACGGCGCCTGGTGTATTTACATCAACGTCTTTTTGGGCAAAAATAGTTCCCACAAAAAAAAGTAAAATGAGACTGTATAATAGGTTCTTTTTCAGCATTGCAATTATTAACTTTTGTTGATTTTAAAACGTTGGGTATGATTATTTTGATCCATTTATTCTGTATTGATTTGCAAATCCTTTGTCTATTTTTCACGCAGATTTGGCAGATTTAGCAGATTTATTTTATAAACTCTTGTTTTATATTTATTAAAAAAATATGTTTTTTTACCACTGCAGTAAATCTATGTTCTCCTGATTAAATTATTAAAATTAAAAAAAAAGAATCTGCACAATCTGCCAAATCTGCGTGAAAAAAAATTAAACAAATAGAAACATCAGCCTGAAACCTAATCATTTAATTTACATTCAATGAATTCAATTAATATTTCCAAACCAGTACATCAGCGGTTTTTATTGCTGAAGTTCCAATAATAATTTTGGCACTTTTTGGTAAATTGATATTGTAGATTTTATCCGAATAATTGACCGCAATACCAAATCCGTCCCGATACTCCACCATAATACCCTCGGGATAATTTTCTATAGGAGCATTTTGCTTTTGATATAATTTCCTTAATACTTGTTTTTCAAGTTCACCATTTTTAGAATCTACACCAATATAAGTAACTGATCCCTTACCTAAATTACGTAAAATAATAGCGGGAGTTCCAGCGTAAAAATCGCCTTCATAGGTTCCCCAAATTTCTGTTTCTTTATTTGGTTTTAGTAAATCTCCCCAGCTTGTCCAACCAAATTCCTGATTATTAAACTTAATTATACCCGGAGATTGTGGCATTAAGAGATCATAGGATTCTATTTGTGAACCTATTAAATTCCACATAGGTTCATAGAATTTCGCTTCCCAAAGATGGCCTTCACGATTTTGAATTCCGGATCGACAACTCAGTATTAAATTTCCTCCGTTTTTGGCATACAAAGTCAATTTATCAATCATTTTTTGATCAATCATCTGATAAGCTGGCACTATTAAAAAAGGATAGTTTGAGAAATTAGTAGTATCCCGAACAAAATCAACTGGCGCACCCATCGATTTTGTCGCTTTATAATATTTTAAAAAATGCCCAATGGTATTCCACTCTTTTGTTTGTTTGTTTAATTCAATGCCCATCACATTATCGGCGTTGAACAGAATTCCGGTTTTACGTTTTAAGTAGTAATCCGGCAATACTGCTTTGGTATCATATTTTTTTCGTAACGTATCAATTTCTTTTATAAACTGGGAGAACTCTATACCGCCAACGGTTGGTGTTACACCATCTGTACCTACAATACCATAATGAAATTGCTCATAACCATACAAAGGCGCACGAAAGCGATACGTACACGCAAATTTACTTCCTCCGGCAAAAACATGCCATAGCCACATACGAACACTTCCGGGCAATGGCTGCGGATTAATACTTCCCCAATTTACTTGTCCTGGCTGTAGTTCCATACAGCCATACATACCTTTTAAAGGCCTGAAAAAATCATTGGACATACCAATACTGGTATAATCTCCTAAACGATATCCTTTTGAGCCAATTCCTAAACTTCCACCATAAACCAAATAACGTGTATAACAATCAAAATCCAATTCTTTACTCATACCAACGAAACTTTCATCATAGTTGGATCTGTAATTAGACGTAATCCATTGGTCTTTGGTTATGTATTTGCGTATGGTAAGCGCCTGACTATCCAAAAAAGTTGCCGTTTCCTGATCTGCAAATCGATAGTGATCTAATTGGGAATGTAAGTTCATCCCCCATTCCTTGTGCAACGGAATATTAATCTGATCAAAATTGCTATAAGTTCCACTCCAGAAATTGTTGCCCCAAGCCTGATTTAAAGCGTCAATAGTTACATATTTTTCTTTTAACCAATTGCGATAGCGTTGTTGCGCATCCGGACCATAATCCAGAAAACGTGATGGTTCATTATCTACCTGCCAACCTATAATATTTTTATTATTGCCATATCTTTTTGCCAATTGTTCAATCATTTTTAGCGAATAGCTTCGATAATAATTACTTGAAAATGATGCATGTTGTCTAGAACCGTGATCTGTTTTGGTTCCATCTTCATAAGTTGCAAGGATATCAGGATGCTGGCGAACCAACCATACAGGAGGTGTCGCTGTTGAAGTACACATGATAATTTTTAAATTATACTTTACAGCAATTTCAACAGCTTTATCCAACCATTTAAAATCATAAACACCTTCTTTCGGTTCTAATTGCGCCCAGGCAAATTCACCAAAATGAGTAAACTCAAAACCCATTTCGGCAATTTTTTTCAAATCACGATCCCATTGACTCTGATCCCAATGCTCAGGATAATAATAAACCCCTACTGTTGTCAGGTCTTTTTTTGGGAAATATTTATCGAAATTTTGAGCACCAGAATGTAAACTGGCAAGTACTCCAAATACAGTAAATATTATTTTTTTAAAAAGGTGTTTTTTTGATTGCGGCATCATTTCATCCTTATAAATTAATTTGAATCTCTTTATTTTTCAAGGCAATTTTATAGGCGCCTCTCACTTTTTCATAAGATAATTTTACATCCTGATCTACTCTTAAATAAGCATTTGGTGTATAGGCTGTTTTAGCGTCTAAAGTAATTGCAACAACACCCGTTTTAGTATTGTAGCTTACCTTTTTAAAAGTTCCTGCATCCAATGTCAGCCACATTTTTTTTGGTGCAATGAAAATCTTGGATTTTGCTGCTGTTGTAATAGCTACATCAACTACATCTCCTTTTTCTGTTACATTTCCTCCAAATGCTACCCAACCATATTCTTTTTCATTGGTAATAAAAGTAGCCGTATTAACCGCATACCCAAAGAAACCAGAACCATAATCTCCTGATAAATAATCGATTCTCAAAGTTTCAGGATAAGAGTGAAAAGCAGCTGATCCAAAACCATCTTCGGTAATATTGGAAATTCCGCCTAATAATCCGCCGTATCCAACTTTTAATAAATGAAAATCATCAGGTGTTTTTCTAAATTGCTCCAAAACTGGAATCGCATTTAAAGCCGAACCATAATGATGAATTTGACGCTCTACTCTGGATAATTTTCCTCCGTATAAAAAATCCCAATACCTGCGCGCGTTCCCGTTATACGCCCAGTGCGGCATTGTTGGCATATAGGCTAAAATAGCATCAAGGGTTATTTTTGCTTTATCATTATATCCAAAATAATCAGACCACATATACACTTCTTCCTGACCTGTAGAATCCCAGGGCATTTCACTTCCAAAAGGATAATTTAGTGTTCTCCAATGATCTGCTCTCACTTTCATTTTAGCTTCCATATTATTGGCCATTTCTGTATATCCTTCGGTTTTTAAATCTTTCAAAATCAATAAAAAAACCGTTCCTTCCATTTGTCCAAACTGCGCATAATAAGGTGCTAATGTTGTCATGGCAATACTGGTTTCGTAAGCACTTTTTAAATACCAGTCCCAATCGTGATTGGTAACCAAACCGTCATGATATCTTGCCAAACGATACATTGTCCAGTATGCGGCTGCAACGTGTGGATAATTATAAGATCTTCCCGGATCATCAGAACCTTTTTTGTCCCATGCAGCCCAGGTTTTATAATTAACATCTTTGTTGTATGTTCCTTCTGGCATTAGTTTGGGTTCGTAATAAAAAACACTTTTTTTAACGCCGTATTTCAATGTATCAGCGGTATTATACTGAATTCCGCCCCACAACGTTTTATCCACAAACTGCTGTAGTTTTTCTATTTCTTCTTTATTTGGTTCTACCAATTGTTTCATGACAGCGCCAAGCCAGCCTCCTGCTCCGCCTTCGTCACTTAAACCCGAAATCCAGACACGACTGTCCTGAACAACTTGTTTTTTGGTTTCATAATCATACGAGATAACCGAAGGATTTCTATGAAAAGGATCATTTTTTTCATCAAACCATTGTGCTGTTGTCAAAAAATGTCCAAAATCAGCTACTACACTGGCTTCTGATTTTATTACTTTATAATTGATTGTCTGCTCTAAACCGTCTTCGTATATAACTGTTAATCTGGCTCTTCCCCATTTTTTTCCGTGTACAGCATATTGAAAATAGCCATTTTTATTTTTTGATTTTTCCTCGATTGTCAAAGATCCTTCGGGCTCAATTTTAAAAGATTTTACTGCTTTTTTATATTTCAAAAAAAGCTGACCGTCAACATCCTGAGGTAATACATAACCCGGAACACCAACTGCTACCGGACGTTCGTTTTGAATTAAACCAGCCTGAATGTTTTCAATTTGGTCAACCAAAACAAACTTCAATGAAAAACTTTTTGTTTCTCCCGGCTGAAGCACTAATGAAGTTGGCGTATTCCATTGTTCGGCAGTTTTCCATTCGTTATCTGCATAGGCTTTACTGATTGGCATCCACTCATGAAAACCTTCAAAGACAATACTTCTTGGTGTATCATCATCCAATAAAGGACGATACGCTTCAAAAGGCATATTCGTTTCCGGAAGTACTAACAATGCGGGGCCGTGACCACTTAATCTTTTTACTTCAAGATAACCGGCATCTTTACCAATATAAGGATCAAAAAAGACGTTGTGAAGATGGGTTTCATCTAATGTTTTTCCTTCCAGAATATTATTAAAAACCATAGGAACGCCTAATGCTCCTATTTCCTGAGCTGTAGCCGATTTATTTAAAATTTCAAAACGCAATATTAAATCCCCATCTTTTTGCTCATAAAAACGTTTTATGGTTAAAGGAATATCGGCTGGCAATGTATTCGAAAGATCGGCTGCTGCCAAAACATTTCCCGAAACATTTAAAGGCGTAACTGAAGCTCTTTTTGCTGCTGTTGAATAACTTTTCCAGCTTCCATCTACTGCTTTAATTCTCAGATTAATATCTCCTAATTGATAAAGTCCGTCTTTATCACGAATCGAGAGTCGTTCTCCGGGTGTAAAATCGAAAGTTTTATCTGTAACCGGAGACAAAGCGGCAACTGTTTGAGAAGCTTTTACTAATTTAAGTTCAAAAGATTTTGTGCTCAAATTAAGAAATCCTTTGTCTATTTCAAGGGTTGATTTTTTAGCTTTTATTTTATCCCAATATTCTTGCGCCTGCAAGTTATTTACAGCAAAGGTGCAGCCAATAATTAAAGCAAATAATTTTATTTTCTTCATAATTCCTATTATTTTTTAAAGAGCTGAACAGACTTAATTCAGCTTCTTTGTTATACTTTTTACAGATAAATTTCAGCGTATTCTAATTATTTAAAATCAGTCGAAAACTTCCAATTGGTTTTATAATCTTCAGAAACAGGCAGCTCTTCGAGTAAAATCCGCAGCATTTCTACAGGCATAATATTTTCTTTTAGAACGCGGTCGTGAAATTGTTTTTCTGTCCATCCTTTGGCTAATAATTCATTTCTTAAAGCATAAAACTGCAAACCTCCTGTCATGTATGCAACCTGATACAAAGGTGCGTCTCCGCTGGCAAACGAACGTCTGACTTCGGCTTCTGCATTTGCTTTTTCGTGTCCTACTTCGTTCACTAATAAATCGATACATTGCTGCGGTGTCATTTCGCCCAAATGATATTTTAGTGAAAATATGATTCTGGCACAACGATGAATTCTCCAAAATAACATTCCTAATTTTTGTTCGGGTGTCTGCGGAAATTGCTTGTTCCAAAGATTAATTTCCCAATACAAAGCCCAGCCTTCCATCCAGAACGGCGTATCAAAAGGCTGACGATACGATTTGTAACGGCTGTTCATGAAAAACTGTAAATTGTGTCCGGGAAGCAATTCGTGCTGTACGGTTGCAAAAGAAAAATTCGGATTATTACCGCGCATGCTCATCAGTTTGTCTTTCTGATCCATATCTTCGGTTGGATAGGATATACTGATTTCCCAGCCTCCGGTAAAAAACGGATTTATTTTTTGACGTTCCGGCGTCATCATAATCATCTGCCAGGTTTCTTTTGTCAAGTCTGGCAACGTAATTAAATCTCTGTCTTCTATAAATTTTATCGATTGATTATACAAACTCGTGATTGCTTGTGGCTGTTCGCCTGCCGGAACATAAGTATCTTTAACATGTTCTAGTGCTTTTTTCCAATCGTTTCCATAACCCAATTCTGTCGAAGCTTTGATCATTTCTTTTTTGCACCATTCAAACTGACTTTGTGCCGTCGATATTAATTCTTCCGGAGAATATGGAATGTATTCAAATGCAAGACTTTTAATGATCGCATCTCTTCCAATTGGTTTTCCAATAATCCCGCTTCCATCATCTTTTACACTTGTTTTTGGATAATTGGTTTTTAGAAATTCTTCATAAACTTTAAGTTTCTCAGACAGGTTTTTACACGGTTTTTCCATCCACCAGGTAAAATCAGGATCGTAACTAAAGTAAAACTCGTAGGCTTCTTTTAAGGATCGTTGAAAAGCAGCTACTGATTTTGCGGCTTTATCGGCTGCAAACCAATCTTTAAATGGTTTTGTTTTTAATACTTCTGTTTTTTTATCGATGCTGTTTCCGGCACTATCAAATGCTTTTGCCAATTGATTGGAAACTGGTTTTTTACCTCTTCTTCTTTCCTGAATAAACAGCGAAATATCAGTTGAAAAATCCAACACTGAAGCCACTTCTTTATAGGCTTTATATTCTATCTGCAGAAAATAATCTTCTTTGCTGATCAGGTTTTTCAATAATAAATAATCGAATTTTCCGTCTTTAGATAAATTTTTGAAATCAATATTTTTTACTGTTGTGGACCAATCGGCATAAAATTTAGAAAAACGCACATAATATTCTTCCGATTCATTGTTCGAATAAAAATTTTGCAGCGCGGTTTTATCTGCCTGAAAGGTATTTACGACATCTATAAGTTCGCTGGAAAAAGAAGGCGTTATCATAAATAAAAATAGAATAAGGCTTAGAATTGTTTTTTTCATGCTCGTGGTTTGATGGTTTAGAATGTTTTTTTTGCCACGAATTACACTAATTCACACTAATTTTTGTGAATTTAATTCGTGATAATTTGTGGAATTCGTGGCGAACTTTTTTAGCTATTTCAATCTATTATTTCAACGTAACATCCAGATAAACAGAATGGCGTCCATACGTTTCATAAAACGGTTTATACGAAATTCCGCCTATAGTAAACTCTAATTTTTTCGCATCTCCGGTTATTGATTTGCTGATATCTTTTGCATCAAAAGTTACTTTACGCCAGTCTTTTCGTGGTTCTGTTTCCTGTGCTGCCAATAAAATTGGTCCATAAAACAAACTGGCTATATTTTGCTGATCCATGACAGGTTCTAAATGAAACTGAAAAGGCATACGCAATTCAATTACATCGCCGTCTTTCCATTTTTTATTCAACGTAAGATAACTTCCCGGCTGTGCTTTTACTTTTTTTTCCTCTTTTCCATTTATCTTCACAAAAAATCCTTTGGTTGCCCAATGCGGTACACGAACCTTAAGATCAAATTTACCATTTCCTTTGATTGTTAATTTGGTAAAATCTTCATTAGGAAAATCTGTTGTTTGCTCGATTGTTATGTTTTTTTCTGTCCATTTTAATGTCGAAGGCACATATAGATTTACATAAAGTGCATTGTTATCGGCACTTTTAAAATAAATTGAATTTTGGAATTTTGTATTACTTTCAATCGCTGTTCCATTGCAGCAGGTAAATCCTGTCATGTGCGCATTTCCAAATTGTTTTACTGAACCTGGTCTCAACGGCACATGGTATGTATTTGCAGGACTGTTTTCTGCTACAGAAGAAAGAATGTGATTGTAAAGACCACGCTCGTAATAATCCATTAATTCTGCACGTTGATCATAGAGAAACAAATCTCCGGTTAGTTTAAGCATGTTGTAAGTGGCACAAGTTTCATTTTGACCTCCTGATGAAAAACCGTTTTCATAAATCGTAGCGGGCTGACTGATAAAACATTCGGCATTGGCTGGATTTCTTGCTCCGGCAACTCCTCCAATACTGTACATATAATCGTTTACGGTTTTGTACCAAAAATTATCAGCAACACGGTAATAATCAGGTGTGTTTGAATCGCGATACATTTCCAGCGCTCCCATAATTTGCGGAATATGCTGATTAGCATGTAATCCTCTAAAAGTATCTACATTTTTAGCCAGTCCGTGTGTATGGTTAGCATCGCCGTAAAAGACTTTAATGTTGTCGAATAATTGTGCTACTTCCAGATAATGAGGATCTTTTGTAATTCTGTATAACCTTGCCATGGCTTCGTTCATTCCGCCAAATTCTCCTGCGATGTAGCGATTCCACATACTGATAAGCGTTTCGGTCGGTAATTTTTTCATACGGGCATACACCCAATTTCCCATTCCTTTTGCAGTTTCAAGCGCTTTTTCGTTACCGCTCACTTCGTAAACATCCATTAATCCGGCCATAATTTTATGTAAGGTGTAATAAGGTGCCCAAATTTGAGTTTTTTGTCCGCCGTAAGTTGCTCCATTTTCGAGCATAATAAATTGATCCGGAGGATAAGCACTAATAAAACCTTCTCCCCAATTCCAGTAATCGGTGCGAATGCCTTCCGGACTCAAATCTGAATCATAGTTTGTTTTTCCAGGACCAAAAGGAACTGCCGTCGGATCTGACACAAATTTACCTCCGGCTTCCTTTGGTTTTCCTGAAAGCTGTTCTAAGGCGTACAACGTATTAACCATGTACTCCATTTTATCTTTAAAATTAGCCTGAAGCGTTTTATCATAACCTGTACTTGCATATGCCTGAGCAATTGCAGTGAGGTAATGTCCTGTAGCGTGACCACGTAATTTGGTTTCCTGAGTATCCCAAACGCCAAGCGGCTCTGCTTCTTTTGGCTGTTGCTGTCCAAAAGCATTGCGAAACATATACAAGAAAGAATCCGGATCTGTCGTCGCAAGCGTTGTCAGGAACTTGTCACGATTTTCTATAAATTTTGTTTGATGTCCGTCAAGATCCGTATTTAATACAACTTGATCCAGTTTAAAAACTTCTAATTTACGTTCTGGTGTTGCAGTTTCTTTGGCTTCTTTTACGCTTACAGTGGCTTTTGGTTTTAAATCTGTTCCGGAAATGCTTCCGGTTACGGTATATTGTCCGCTTTTAAGTACATCGCTATTATCCTTCGGCGAAGGCCAAATCACTCTAACTTCCGGTCCTTCAATTCCATTAGAATAAACGCCTTTTATATAACTCGGTAATCTTGGAAGTGTACCTACAACTGTTTCCACTTTTACATCTGAAACGCTTGTCAGGAACTGATTATAAAGCTGTGGAGTTGTTGCAGCAAACTTTGGCAAATCTGCGGTTTGTTCTTCTCCAGATTCTTCTTCCTGATTTTCTTTGAGGGCATTATTGTAAATTCTGGTAATTTGTTTGTCTGTTAATGGAACTCTGTAAATTCTGAAATCGTGCAATTTTGCATTGAGATAAATATTGCTGTCTGCGAGCGATTTTCCGATGTACAGTTTATTTTTTTCTGCTGAATTATAATCGAATAATTTTGCTAAGTCCAATTCTACATTCTTGGTATCATTTACCAATAATCCATTCACGTAAGTGTTAATCGATTTGGACGGAATATTAATCACAACTGCAACATAGCTCCATTTTCCTGTTTCTAAAGCTGCCGATTTTGTTGTGTATTTTGTTCCCGTTTCAGTAATACCCTGCGTTTGAGTTCCGGCTTCATTTTCTGTTCCGGCTGGTGCAAAAAACAAATGTGAATTGGTGTTTTTTCCAAAATCAAAAAAGCGCTGGTCTTTTTGTAGAGATCTTAAGAAAATCCATCCTGAAATACTCAATGATTCTTCTCCCAACAATCCGTCGGCAGGAATAGAAACAAAAGCTTTACTGTCGGCGGGTAAAGAAAGTACGGTGCCAAATTGTTCGTCGTTTACAAATTTGGCTTTTGTATCGGAAATTTTACCGTGTAAATTATTTCGTGACCAGTCTTTTGTATCGCCATCAAAAACATAGCGGGCAATTAATCCGGTTTCTCCAATTCCGTCTAAAATCTGATCGCCGTTTTGCGCGTTCAGGTTTGTTGTGCCTAGTGCACAAAAACTCAAAATCGCACTAATAAATAACTGATATTTTTTCATCACTGCTTCTTTTTCTTATGATTACAAAATCTCTTTTTCTTTTAGAAATTCCCTATTTCGTATAAATTTCTTCCCATGTTGGAGGAATAACTCCTAACAAATGCTGTACAAAATAGTCTCTGCGTTTGCGTTCTCCAAAATCTCCTCCGGCAGAATGTCCCATTCCGGGAACGGTTACTAATTCGAAATTTTTATTGGCTTTTATCAAAGCATTTGCAAATTGCATGGTTGAAGATGGATCGACATTATCATCTAATTCTCCAAGAATTAGCATCAGGTTTCCTTTTACTTGTGCTGCATGCGTCGTATTGGAACAGGCTTCGTATTCTGGCCCAACGGGATACCCCATCCATTGTTCGTTCCACCACATTTTATCCATTCGGTTATCATGACAACCGCAAGATGATACGGCTACATCATAAAAATCTGAGTTAAAGACCAAAGCGGCTCCTGCATTTTGTCCGCCTGCCGATGTACCGTGAATTCCCACTTTATCAATATTCATATAAGGATATTTTGCGGCAGCGGCTTTCATCCAAAGTTTTCTATCAGGGAAACCGGCATCTTTTAAGTTTTTCCAGCAAACATCCTGAAAAGCTTTTGAACGATTTGAAGTTCCCATTCCGTCAATCTGAACCACAATAAATCCTAATTCTGCCAAAGAAGTCATGGCCCAATAATAAGGCTGGAAATTTTTTGGAACAAATGAATCATGAGGCCCGGCGTATATGTATTCGATAATTGGATATTTACGATTAGGATCAAAAGTAGTCGGGCGCACAATCATTCCCCAAATATCTGTTTTTCCGTCTCTGCCTTTTGCTGTAAAAACTTCAGGTGCGATCCATCCTGTTTTCTCTAATGCCGAAATATCGGCTTTTTGCATTTCGACAATTGTTTTTTGAGAGTCTACACTTTTCAGAACTGTAACTGGCGGAGCATCTACACGAGAATACTGATCTACATAAAATTTGTAATCTGGCGAAAAAGTTACTTTATGATTACCATTTTCTTTGGTTAATTTGATGAAATTTTTACCGTTAAAATCAATTCGGCAAAACTGAAGCAGATATGGATCCTGATTGCTGTCTAATCCGCTGGCAGCAAAGTAGATTTGTTTCTTTTCTTCATCAACTTTTATTACTTCTCTTACCGGCCAGTTTCCTTTGGTAATCTGATTTTTTACTTTTCCCGTAAGGGCATCATACAAATACAAGTGATTCCAGCCGTCACGTTCTGAAGCCCAAACTATTTCGTTGCTTTTTTTGCTGTTGTAACGAAATTTTTTACCGCTGTAATCTATAAAGGTTGGACTTTTTTCTTCTATGATAACTTTTACATTTCCGGTAGCTGCATTTAGTTCGAGAACACGATACAATTGATGTCCTCTTTGATTGTATTCAAAAGTAAGGCCGCTGTTGTCGTCTTTCCATTCTATTTCTGTGAGTTCATATTGCTCCGGAAATAAATCTGTGGCAACGGGAATATGTTTTTTTGAAGCCACTACAAATAACTGCGGACTTTTGAATGGTAATTGATCGCCTGGTTTTAAATAATCTCTGTTTTGCAGTTTTGGCTGAAACTGATCTGCAGGACTTGATTCTACAAAATAAATTTTATGCTCTTCTCCCGGTCTCACTTTGTAGGCCATAATCATTTTACTGTCTGGCGACCATTGCATATAAGACGAATAATAAAACCCTTTTGAGCCATCATAACTTAATTGGGTTTCTGCTTTTGTTTTTTTGTTTTGTATGTATAAATTATAATTTTTTATGAATGCAATATGCAGGGAATCCGGAGAGCCTACGGGTTTATTTCCGAACTCATCAAAATTTCCGCCCCAGTATTCATTTTTGTTTAATGGCAGTTTATAACCACTTACTTTTGTTAGTTCGTATGTTTGTAAATTACAAGAAAGTTTAAGTGTATCTGTTGTAAAAACCAGTTTTTCAAGCATTTTATCAAATTCTAAATTTTCAATTGGAAGATCTTTTGCAGTAACTTCTTTACCCGAAAATTTAGATAAGGATTGTGCTAATTTTGTATGGTCAAACGCCTGAGATTGCTTTTGCTGTTTGGTGTTTACCAAAAGAAATTCTTTTCCTTTTTGCAGGTTATTGCTATACCATACATAATCATTTCCAATCCAATGAAATTCTTTAGGCGTATTAATCACTTTATTCTTAAATAAAGAATCTACGGCATTTGCTTTCTTATACTCTTTCAAAGTTCCCTGAGCGTGAGCAAACAAACACCATGAAAGTGTTAAAAACACACTTATTTTTTTGTTAGTTGTCTTCATAATTTAAATATTAATAAAAATATATATTATTTATTGACGGTTATGGGTTAATATTAACAGATAGTAATATTATATTACCCATCAGAAGAAAGATATAAGCAAAATCAGTTATTAAATGCATATTACAAGTATTCAATATTGCAGAGACACAGTAGTGTCTACAACAGGTTGTCGATATGCAATGTCTAAGACGCACTGCTGTGCGTCTCTACATTATATTTTGGAATTCGATAGACTTAAGAGGTTTTAATTAGAGGTTTTTTCTTTAATTGAATAATAAATTGGAATTCCCAGCAGCATTATAAAAACGCCCCAGCCACAAGTTGAAAATTTGGTAAACAATAAGGAAATGCAAACTGCCGAAGCCACTATAATATAGAATATTGGCAAAAAAGGATATCCTATTGCTTTATATGGACGAACGGCATCGGGCATTTTTTTACGAAGGCGTATGATTCCGTAAATCGTTAGAATGTAGAAAATCAACACGATGATGATTACAAAATCCAGCAAATCACCATATTTGCCTGTAAGGCATAATACTGAAGCCCAAATACATTGTGCCCATAATGCCCAGGCGGGAACACTTGAATGGTTTAATACGGCTGCTTTTTTAAAGAACAAGCCATCATTGGCCATTGTATAATAAACTCTGGCTCCGGCCATAATCAATCCGTTATTACAGGCAAAAGTCGAGATCATAATCATTAATGCGATAATAAGAGTTCCGATATCTCCAAAAATATAATCACACGCTACTACTGCTACCCGATCTGATTTTGCGCCGGCTATTTCGTTTAACGGAATTACGGCCACATACATCAAATTGGTCAATACATAAATTATGGTTACAATTAAAGTTCCCAGAAACATGCTTAATCCCACATTTCTTTTCGGATTTTTAATTTCTCCTGCAATAAAAGTTACACCAGTCCAGGAATCACTGGAAAATAAGGTTCCAACCATTGCAGCAGAAATTCCCGAAATTAAAGCTGTTGTACCAATTGGCATCCAGGATCCGTTTTCGGTATTGAAAGAATGTGGTGTCCAGGCATCTGTCCAGTTCTCATTCCAAATAGAAGCTTTAGCTGCTAATGTAAATCCGAAAATGATTAATCCAGAAATGGATACTATTTTTATAATGGTTAAAATGGTTTGTAAAATCTTGCTATTTTTTACACCACGTGTGTTCAGATAGGTAAGAAAAACAATGGTTATAATAGAAACAATTTGTGCTACATTGAGCTTAAAACTGCCCATTTCATAAAGGATACTTTCGTCACTGACAGCAGGAATTATGTAGGCCGCAAATTTTGAAAATGCTACTCCAACTGCTGCAATTGTTCCGGTTTGGATAACGGCAAAAAAACTCCAGCCGTACAAAAAGGCAATCAATTTATTATAAGCTTCTTTTAGATACACATATTGTCCGCCTGCATTGGGAAACATGGCGCTTAATTCTGCGTAGCTTACTGCAGCAATCATCGTTATGATTCCTGAAATAAGCCATATCAAAATAAGCCATCCTGTTGATCCTACTTGTCGGGCAATATCGGCACTTACAATAAATATTCCGGAACCTATCATGGAACCTACCACAAGCATGGTTCCGTCGAGAAGTCCGAGTTCTTTTTTAAATTCTTCCTGATTATTATCTGTCATTTTGGGTTTGTTTTTTGGTTGTTTTTTGTTAGGTATGCGAAAAGGTTGTATTGAATCTAAATTGAGTTAGGATTTAGATTTTCAGATGATCAGTCTGAATGTTTATGCTATAATATTTCAATTTTAAAGCTCCGGCGGAGCAAGATATTTATAGTTGAATTTTAGATTATTTTATATGAGCTCCAGCGGAGCGATATATGCGTTTTACGGAAAAATATTTCACCCCGATGGGGTTCAACAAAATGAACGTATTATTTTCTATACATATTTCGCCCTTTCAGGGCTTGTAAAGATCATTGTCCAGCGTGCTCGGGCGGAACGGAATATTTACGGCAATCCATATATTTCAACATTAGAACTCCAGCGGAGCGACACATTCTTTTTTCTATAAATATTACGCCCTTTCAAGGCTAGCAACCTACATGTTTTGTTCTAAATAAAAAATTCAGCTTCAATCTTTAAAAAATTGAAGCTGAATTTTAGAATTGAAACATTTGGGTGTCTACAGAAGTTTTCTTTTCAGAAATAATCTCTGCTACTATTTTTCCTGTTGCAGGGGCAAGACTTAATCCCATCATGGCGTGGCCTGTAACCAAAGTTAAGTTTTTAAGTTTTTTATCTCTGGCTATTATTGGCATTCCGGAAGGCGTGCAAGGCCTGAATCCAAACCAGGTTTCTTCTTCTTTCGGCATTTCGATTTTTAGATCGGGGTAAAAATCATTGATGGAATTAACGATTCCCTGAAGTCTGTTTTGATTAATTTTGGTGTCATTGGTGTGCGTAATTTCCATTGTTCCTCCAAAACGTATATCATTGTTCATGGGAGTTACGGCTACTTTTCCTTCACATAAAATACTTGGGATAGATGGTTTATGGTTTTGATCTTTTAATGTAAAACTGTACCCTTTTCCCGGCAAAATCGAAATATTGATATTGAGTTTTTTAGCGATATGCGGACTCCATGATCCTGTTGCCAAAACTACTTCGTCTGTTGTAAAATTACCTTTGTCGGTTATAATTTCGGCAATGGTGTTGTTCTTTAACACAAAATCACTAACTGTAGTCAAAGGTTGAATTTTTACATTGAGCTGTTTTAATTCGTCTTTTATAAACTGCATGAATTTTTGCGGATAAACATGTGCATCGCTTTTATAATGTACACCGCCAATTACATTTGTGGCTGTTCCTTTTTCTAATTTTGTAACTTCTTCTTTGGAAAGAAAATCAACTTCTAAACCTAATGCTTCTGCCAGTTTTCCTTCATGATAAATTTCTTCTGCTGTTTTTTCGGTTTTATAAAGCATTAACAGCCCTTTTTCTTCATAAAAAAAAGAGTTGTTTTGTCTGGCAAGATCCTGATATAATTCTTTGCTTAAAAGTGATAAATCGCAAAGTGCCGGCATTGCTCTCTCGACATGATTTAAATTGGCGTGTTTGTAAAATTGCAATCCCCATTTCATTAAATCCATATTTAATCTGGGTTTTACATAAAACGGACTATGACTGTCAAACATCCATTTTATTCCCTGAGCAATCATACCCGGCTGTGCCAGTGGGATAATATGCGAAGGAACGATCATTCCTGCATTTCCGTAAGAACAGCCATCATTCATATCTGATTTATCAAAAACAACTACTTCATAACCTTCTTTGGCTAAATAATAAGCTGAACACAAGCCTATTATCCCTCCACCAATTATACTTACTTTTTTCATTAGTCTTATAAATTTAAAAATTCATTGGCCTCGAAAGTTATCTGCAAACCAATGAATTTTTTATATTATTATTTTCTTTTAAATCACCTGAAAACCAAACGCGTACGGATCATCATCTTCGTCAATAATGATATTGTTATAACCGTAAACCTTTGCCCAGCCCTGAATACTTGGTACTATGGCTTTGATATCTCCTATAGAAGTTTCTTCTTCTACTCTGCCAATAAATTTGCTTCCAATAAAGCTTTCATGAATATAATCTTCTCCTTTTTTAAGTTTTCCTTTTGCGTGAAGTTGTGCAATTCTGGCCGAAGTTCCGGTTCCGCAGGGAGAACGGTCGATTGCTTTATCTCCATAAAAAACTGCATTTCTGCCTGATGAAGCCGGGTCGATGGGATCGCCTGTCCACAGCATATGGCTTACATCCCGAATTGTATCGTTTTCAGGATGAATGAAAAGATTTGGGTATTTCTCATTAATTCTTTTGCGCACTTCCTGACTGTATTGCACAATTTTTCCTGCTGTAAAATCCTGAACTCCTGAAAAATTCTCTTGCGGGTCGACAATGGCGTAATAATTTCCACCGTAAGCGACATCAAAAACAATTTCTCCCAATTCGGGACAATCTACCGTAAGTCCTTCAGCGGCCAGATATGATTTTACATTGGTCAAACGCACCCAATCTACTTTTTTACCGGTCTGCTGATATTCAATCTGAACCAAACCTGCAGGTGCTTCCATTTTAATTTTTCCCGGAATTTTAGGAATTACCAAACCTTCTTCAATGGCAATAGTGATCGTTCCGATAGTTCCGTGGCCGCACATGGGCAGACATCCTGAAGTTTCAATAAATAAGATTCCAAAATCATTTTCGGGATTGCTTGGCGGATACAATATACTGCCGCTCATCATGTCATGACCACGGGGTTCGAACATAAGTCCTTTGCGAATCCAGTCAAATTCTTTTAGAAAATGCTGGCGTTTTTCACTCATATTCGCTCCAATCAAATTTGGACCACCACCAGCAACAACTCTTACTGGATTTCCACAAGTATGTGCATCTACACAAAAAAAGGTTTTTCTAGGCATATATTAAATAGGATTGTGGGTTACTATGTCGTTTACTATTCTATTAATTCCTAACGGATTGATATCCTGAAGCGCGACTGGCAATAGTTGATTTGGCCAATCCTGAAAAGTTACCGGACGTACCCATCTTTTAACCGCTGTTAATCCAACTGATGTAAATTTGGAGTCTGAGCTTGCCGGAAAAGGTCCTCCGTGTGTCATTCCTGAACAAACCTCAACACCTGTCGGAACATTATTAAAAATTAATCGGCCTACTTTATTTTTAAGGTTTTCAATTACTTCTTTGAAATCTTCCCATTCGTTTAAATCAGCATTTAAAACTGTGCCGGTCAGTTGCCCTTCTAAATCAAGAATAATTGCATTAAGCTGCTCAATATTATCACATTTAACTACAACAGAAAATGGCCCGAAAACTTCCTTATGAAATGTTTTGTTTTTTAAGAAGATATCGCCATCAACCGTAATAACATTTTGCAATGCATAATTTGGTTTTACACTTCTCTCTAAATTGGTCTGCTGCGTATATCCTTCTTCTCCAAGCACTTCTGATTTTAGACGCTCATATTGTGCTTTTATGTTAGGATGCAGCATGCAAGTTGGCTCTAATTTATCGATCTCTAAAGCTAAAATAGTAATAAAATAGTCCAATTCGTTGCTTTTTATTCCTAAAATAAGTCCCGGATTTGTGCAAAACTGACCCGTTCCTGCCACAATAGATGCGGCATAATTTTGAGCCCATTTTTCGGCATCGGTTTTCAAAGCAGAGGGTAAAATGAGTACCGGATTGATACTTCCCATTTCTGCATAAACAGGAATTGGAACAGGTCTGTTGGCAGCAATTTTACAAAGTGCCGTACCTGCTTTTATACTTCCTGTAAATCCTACTGCTTTTATGGAAGGATGTTCTACCAAAGCTGTTCCTACTTCTATACCGCTGCTATTAAGATTGGAAAAAACACCGTTGGGCATTCCGGTTCTTTGGGCTGCTTTAATAACTGCAGAAGCTACTAATTCTCCTGTTCCCGCATGAAGCGGATGCGATTTAACCACTACAGGGCAACCGGCTGCCAAAGCGCTTGCAGTATCACCGCCTGCAGTAGAAAAAGCAAGTGGAAAATTACTGGCTCCAAAAATAGCGACAGGTCCTAGCGGAATCTGCAATCTTCTAATATCTGGTTTTCCTTCGGTTTTATTAATAATCGCTTCTACCCAGGAACCTTCTCTCAACATAGCCGAAAATGCTCTTAGCTGTCCGGTTGTTCTGGCTCGCTCGCCGTTGGCTCTTCCGGCCGGAAGACCGGATTCCTGACTATAAGTGGTTAATAAATCCTCGCCAAGTGCTTCAATTTCTTCTGCGATAGCTTCGAGAAAATCGGCTTTTTTTGCATCTTCAATTACACCGTATGTTTTAAAAGCTTCTTCGGCTAATGCTACAGCTTTGGAAATTTCATCTGCGGCAGCTTCGTAGAAAACAGTGTCATTTTCAGAATTTAATTCCGGATTTACGGTTTTGTATGTCGTTTTACCTTTTGCGGAAAGCACGTCTCCAATATAATTTTTACCTGTAGTCATCGCTTTCTATTAAAATTAAATTAAATGTTTTTGTAGGCTGGCAAAACCGGTCTGTTTTTCATGGCAACATCAATGATCGCCAAGACACGTTCTCTTTCTGCTCCTTGTAACGGCAATCTTGGTGCTCTTACATTTTCGGTTCCAAGTCCTGTGGCTACTTCTGCCAGTTTGATATTTTGTACCAATTGCGGAGAGATATCCAGTTCAAGCAATGGCATAAACCATCTGTAAATAGCTAAAGCTTCTTCTACTTTTCCGGCTTTTACCAATTTGTAAATGGCAACGGTTTCTGCCGGATATGCCACTACTAAACCGGCAACCCATCCATCGGCTCCTGCCACTAAACTCTCAAGTGCCAAAGTATCGACACCGCAAAGCACTTTTAAGCGATTTCCAAAACGGTTCCTGATTCTCGTTACATTACTAATATCACGAGTGGACTCTTTTACCGCCTGAATATTATCTAATTTTAAAAGTTCTTCAAACATATCCAGTGTTACCTCAATTTTATAATCGACAGGATTATTGTAAATCATGATAGGCAATGATGTGCTTTTTGCAATTTCTTTAAAATAAACCACCGTTTCGTAATCTGTTGCTTTATATCGCATTGGAGGCAGTAACATTAAACCATTTACCCCAAGTTCTTCTGCACGTTTTGCCAAAGTTATTGCCTCACTTGTAGTTTGCTCGGCAATGTTTACGATAACCGGAATTTTTCCGTCGGCGAATTTTAAAGTAGCCGTTATTAAAACCTCTTTTTCTTCCTTAGTCAATGTACTGGCTTCTCCAAGAGTACCCCCAAGTATAATTCCATTAACACCGGCGTCAATTTGTGCCTTAATATTCTTCTCGAACATTACGAGATCTAACTCACCTTTTGCTGTAAACTTTGTTGTTACAGCTGGCATTACGCCTTCCCATTTTATTTTCATATTCTTAATTTTTATCAAAAATAAAGCTTAAACAAAATAGCTCCTTTGTCATTATTAGCCTTTATCAATACTATATTACCATATCTGTTGGATAATCTGTTTTTTTTGTTAATATTTACATATCTAAAAACATTACGTTGAAAATCTTACCTTTTAAAATACCTAAAACCGAACGGGAAGCGCTGATATATCAGGAAGATATTGAACGTGTTTTCTATGACCAGCTGCATCAGCATGAAGAAATTCAGATCAGTTATATTATGAAAGGTTCCGGTTCACTAATTGTTGCAGATTCTATTAACGATTATAAAGAAGAGGATATTTTGGTCATTGGCGAGAATGTACCGCATGTTTTTAGAAGTAATGTTGAAGCCAGTCCGGAGTCTGTAATGCTCACTTTATTTTTTACCAAAACTTCCTTTGGAAAAGATTTTTTCAGCCTGAATGATATGAGTGGTCTCGACGATTTTTTTAAGGAATCTGAATATGGGATGAAAATCTTATCGAACCAAAAGAAAATAATTCATCATTTTACCAAACTTAAAAAACAAAATAAAATACAGCGAATTGCTTCTTTTCTTAAAATTATTAACATCATTATCGGTTCAGAAAAAACACCACTTTCTTCTTTTGTTTACAAGAAAAAATATACTGATGATGAAGGTAGAAGAATGAGCGCCGTTTTTGAATATGCGATTGAATTTTACCATCAAAATATTACTCTTGATGAAGTGGCAGAAAAAGCCAATATGAGTAAAAATGCTTTTTGCCGTTATTTTAAAAAGCGCACCAATAAAACTTTTTTTCAGTTTTTGATTGAAATCAGAATTGAAAATGCCTGTAAATTATTGCATCATAAAAAAGACCTTTCGATTGCCTCGATATCTGAGCTTTGCGGTTTTCAGGATATTGCCAATTTCAACAGAAAATTTAAGGAGTTAAAAGGAATTTCGCCTTCGCATTATCGTGCACATTTTTGATTGTTATTTTTTGCAATTGATTTAATGCAGAGAAAATGTTATCATGTTATAGAAATATAAAATTGATCATGATTCGTTTCCCGCGGTTGAAACCACGGGCTATGTCGGAATATTTTTGTCGCCCCTATTTCTATTCTCCGGAAAGGTTTTGGAAATCTGTCGGGTTTGATTATGCCTAAAAACCTTTGTCAAAGTTTAAAGCTTTGACAAAGGTTACACAAAATTAGCTCCGTTTTTTATGTCATTACAAACAAGGGCTTACAATGATTTTGGTTATTTGTATTACAATTTAAATATCGATTTCCTGATTTGTAATTCTAATGCTGAAGCTTGCGGTAATTCTTTTATTTCAAAATTTATTTCTACTAAATCATTATTTTTTGCATCAGAATTTATCGGACTTAAATTGATTTGAAGGCCTGCGTATTTTAAGTATTTTTTATAATCGATTTCATTTACGGTATCAACATAAGATTTTATTTCGGCTAAAGATTTTCCCGCGATTTGCTCAGATGCCTCCCAGAATTCGGGTTCTGTAAATCCTCTTCCTTTTTTTTCATAATATTCATTGTATAAAAAACGCATCACATCGTCTAATGATTTTTGATTTTGTGTGTTGTTTCTAATTTCCAAATCTAATAAAAGGCCAATTACTGGTCCTTTGTTGTAATATGATATTGTAGTTTGTTTTGCATTTGCTTCATTATTAAAAAAGTTCAGCCAAATATCAAAACTTGATCTTGATAGCGACATGTGTCTGCTTCCTTCAATGTTTTCATATCTTTTTATGGATTCTGTAATATATTTTAAGGCTTCTCTTCCGTCCAGTAATCCGGCATTGATCATAATGATGTATTCGTAATACACCGTAAATCCTTCTGAAACCCATAACATAGAAGTGTAATTTTCTTTATTATAGTCGAAAGGGCCTAATTCTATTGGGCGAATTGCTTTGACATTGTAAAGATGAAAATATTCATGGGTTACAAAATTCAAAAAATCGGTGTATTGTTCAGCAGATTTAAAGTCGAAAGTTCCGTTGGTAAAAATGGCCTGAGAATTCCAATGTTCCAGTCCGCCGCCGCCGGCTTCCATCATAACATAAGTGTAATGGTCATAGGGAACTTTCTTCATGATTGCCGTTGTTGCTGTCATTATTTTTTTAAGATCTGAGGTAAATTTTTCTTCATTTAATCCTTCCGGAGTTGCAATACCCAATGAATAGGATTTTCCTTCATGCTCAAAATTGATTACTTTCTGATTTCCCAAATAAATAGGGCTATCATAAAAAACATCGATGTTTTTGGCTGTAAAAGTGAAGCTGTCCGGAGTGACTGGTTTTAATCCTGTTGAGATTTTTTTCCAATTTTTATAAGGATTAATCGTTAGTGTTACCAGATTGTTGAGTGCATTTTCTACATGCATAAAAATAGTGTTGGGCATTAAAAACGCTTTTTCTGCATCAACATACGATTCTGCAACCGATTTTTTATTGGCAAAAACCCTGTATTTTACTTGTATTTTGGCTTTTTTACCATTTTCTACAACCCAGCAATTTTTAGATTTTTTAGTCCATTTTATTTTGTTTCCATCAGAATCTGTCACATCAAAATCTACAATATATCTTGGTGTGTCCAAAATCAAATAATAACCCGGAGTCCAAACCGGAAGTATCAAATTTGTTTGCGAAGCCAGAAGCTCATCAAAATTCAAAGTCACTTCAACATAATGAGATTCCGGTTCCTGAAAAGCAACCGAATAGTTCATTTTTATGGTTGAATTAGCACTTTTGTTTTTTGTCTGACCATAAATTATCACTTGAAAAAAGATCAGAAAAAAGCATATTTTTAAGATTTCTATTTTATTTTTCATATCAACATCATTTAAAATGAAAAGCCATTCCTGGGGAGGAATAGCTTTTCACACACTTATAAATTACAAGTAACCAACCTGCAAAAATTTTATATTTAAATCTAGTATCCCGGATTTTGCTTTAAATTGCCATTCTTAGCCATTTCTGACTGTGGTATTGGAAAAATAGCTCTAAATTCTTCACTGGCATCTCCTTTTTTCGAAAGCCATGATTTTTTTGAATATACACCAAATCGTATTAAATCTTGTCTTCTATGTGCTTCGCCAACAAATTCCCAGGCTAATTCATCAAGGAAACCACCATACAGAATATCTGCACCTCCTTCATAATTTGTAATCACTCCAGCCTCATAAGTTCCGTATTTATAAACACTGCCACCTAAAAGTTTTTCTCCTGTTACTGTTGCTTTGGCAGGATTGGTATTTTTAAAATTTCTTTGTCTAACTTCAGTAACAATAGCTGCGGCTCCTCCGGCATCACCTTTTCTTAATAAACATTCTGCTTTGATCATCATAGCATCTGCTAATCTGTAAAAAGGAACATCATTACTTGCTTGTCCTACAACACCTGGGCCAATTTCATATTTAACCATTCTAAAACATTCATTAGGCTCGGCACCATCAACATTAGTTATATAATTAATATATTCAAATTGTGTTACTTTGTCATCCAACATTATTGGGTCTCCTTGACTGGTAAATTGTTTACCTCCTAACCAGCAGTCTTTTAATCTTTGGTCATCCGGATCATACGTATCTATAAATTGTGGGATTCCACCAGTTCCATTCCAGGGACCTCCCGCCAAATCAAAAGTCGCCTGACTTGCAGCCGCCAATGTTCTGTAGGGCCAGCTTGTTCCCGGAGCTTTCACCTGATCAAAAGGAATCGATAATATTTGTTCTTTAGAAAGTTCATTTTTAATGATGAAATTGTCCCGATAATTAGGTGTCAATTGAAACCCGCCATTATCTATAACATCATTAACCTGAGCCAAAGCTTCATCCCATTTTGGTGTACCTAAATAAACGCCCGAATTTAAATACAATTTTGCCAAAGTCATTTTAACAGCCCACTGATTAATTTTACCATAAGTCTCAGAATTATTCTTATTGCTTAAATAAGGTAAAGCTGTTTTTAATTCGCTTTCTACAAAATCATATACTTCTTTCCCTGTATTTTGAACAGGTAAATAACCCGGAGGATTGATATAAGAAGTTACAATGGGTACATTTCTAAAATTATCTAATAATAAATAATAATAAATGGCTCTTAACGCTTTTAATTCCTGAATGATATTTTCTTTGTTTTCAATACCTTCTAATTCCTCTATTTGGTATATCGCCCTATTGACTTTATTTACTCCGGTATACATATAATACCAATTACCCTCTGCCATTGGAAGTGCAGTTCCCCAGGTATGTTTATGCATTGTGATGTAATAATCACCCCAGCCAATACCGTTTCTTTGAGGTGTTACCATTAGATCTGATGAGTCTTCATACAAGTTATAAATAGCATCCCAATCTGCGTAAATTTGTCTGAATGAGTTGTAGGCCGGTGCAATAATACTCGATAAATCTTCTGCGGTTAATTTAGTATCCTCTGCACTTACCTGATCATAAACGGTCTCATCCAGATTTGTACATCCTGCTCCTGAAAGAAGCAAGCCGGAAATAAGAATTTTATATACTATATTTTTCATTTTGATTTAATTTAAAAAGTTACATTTAAGCCTAGGGTTAAGCCTGTAGTACTTGGATATTTATCTCTATTGTCCATTCCTTGCGACAACGGATCATCTCTCTTTATCTCAGGATCTAATCCTTTATACTTTGTAATTGTTGCTAAATTATTTCCGGATACATACAATCGCATTGCGTTTATAACTTTAAATGGTTTAACATCAAAATTATAAGACAAGGTTATGTTATCTACTTTTACATAATCTCCTTGTTCAACATAATAACTCACATAGGTTTGATTGTAGCTTAATACTGATTTATCATATACTTTATCATATGCTGAATCTAATGTATTGTAAGCAATTGTTGGATTTTCGTAAAACATACGCTGTGTATTTAGTATTTGAAAATCGAAAGCACCTGTTAATACAACACTCAGATCAAACTTCTTGTAGGTAAAAGTATTTGTCCATCCGGCATAATATTGTGGAATACCATTTCCTAAATATTGCTTATAATCATCGTTATACATTTCTGTGGTAAGTGTTTCTCTTGTGCCGTCTGGCAATTCAACAATCCATTTTCCATCTGTAGTAATATCTACCGATTTTAATCCCCAAAAATTACCTATTGGCTGTCCTACTTCTAATCGGTGTGTTTCAAACGAAATTGGGTCTCCTGTGTTTCCGGTATTCAAAAAATCTCCTTCAATTTTATATAAATCATTAGAAAGACTCGTCAGCTTATTTTGATTGTGCGAAAAAGTCATTGAAGAGTTCCAAACAAAATTTTCTGTTTTAACCGGAACCGTATTAAGAAGAATTTCAAATCCTTTATTTTCCATTTTTCCAACATTTGCAGTAATCTCAGGGAACAAATAAGGAGGTGTTGGTACACTATAATCCCATAACATATCACTTGTTTTTTTATTATAGACATCAAAGCTTCCGCTAATTCTATTATTGAAAAAACCAAAATCAAGACCAATATTTATCTCCGTAGTTTTCTCCCAACGTAAATCAGGATTCGGGTTGCTTACCGGCTCTAAACCCTTAACCCATTTTCCATTACTAAAGAAATACCCCTCATAATCATACAATGTCATTGACATATAAGGGTCGTTAGGTATTACTCCTGTTTCTCCATAACCAGCTCTTAGTTTTAAAGTATTTACAGCAGTAATGTCTTTTAGAAAAGATTCTTTATTTATACTCCATCCTGCAGAAGCTGCCGGAAAATTACCCCATTTGTGATTATCTCCAAACTTAGAAGAACCTTCACGCCTGATACTGAACAATAAATCGTATTTGTTATTATAATTGTAGTTGAGCCTGCCAAAGAATCCAATTAATTTACTGTCATTTTTATAACTATCCATAAATGCGATACCATCTGACAAACCATTTCCTACTTCTAAATTATTATAAGAAAAGGCATCTGTTGGAAAATCAGAATTTCTGGCTTCAAATCCCTCGTTAAGGGTATATTGATAACTATAACCACCTAATACTGTGAACTCATGCTTACCAAAAATTTTATGGTATTTAGATGTTATTTCCACATAATCATTATCTGTAGCTCCTGTACTTCTTGAGGCAACTCCATTTCTTCTGTTTATGGTATTTGAATAATGTTTTTTGCTTTCAACATATCCATTTAAACCTGTATTTTTATTTTTTGAAAGCTGTGTACTTATATCCCATCCCGGTAACAAATCCAGAGTCAGATTAGCCGTAAATCTTTGCCATGTGCTATTTCTATCCTGTGTGGTTTCATTCATAATTGCCACAGGGTTGTAATACTGAAGTTTATTTGGATCTTCATTATATGTACCATTTGGGTTATATACAGGAGCAGTAGGATTTCTTATCATTGCCTGTCTGTAAGCATATGCAGCGATGGTCTCTTCAATTCCCATATCGCTTGTCCCGTTTAGCAAGCTTAAGTTAATCTTTAACTTATCATTGAACATGGTATGATTGACATCAAATGAAAATCGATACTCTTTATTAAACGTATTAACAAAAACTCCTGTTTGATTAACATAATTAAGGTTTACTACATAATTTGTTTTAGCACTTCCGCCTTTTAAAGCTAAATTATGATTTTGAGAAAATCCTGTTCCTGAGATTTGATCTAACCAATCCGTACTGGCACCACCGTCGGTAAAAGGTAAGGTAACACCTTGTGAACGCAAACTTCTTTGTTGATTGGCATCCAAAAATTTAGCCTTATTAGCAAAATTAGATGTTGTAGCAAATGTTGAGTACGTAATTGTGGGTGCGGTTTCTTTATTTACTGTTTTTGTTGTAATAAGAATTACTCCGTTAGCTCCTCTGGTTCCGTAAATTGCAGCTGCCGAAGCATCTTTTAAAACATCTATCGACGCAATTTCATTTGGAGCTACCGTATCAATACCTCCGGGTACACCATTAATTAAGACCAAAGGACCAGTTCCTCCTTTTAAGGTTGAGAATCCACGCAATGTAATATCTGGTCTGGATCCCGGATCTCCTGAACCATTATTAATGGTCAGACCCGCAACTTTACCTTTTATAAGATCAGAAGCATCATTAATTGCGCCTCTTGTAAAATCTTTTTCTTTTATACTGGCGATAGCACTTGTAATTCGTGATTTTTTCTGAGTTCCGTATCCTACAACAACTACTTCATTTAATTCTTCTTTACTTTCCTTAAGAACTACATTTACTTTATTCTTATTCAAAACAGAAATTTCCTGAGTTAAAAAACCTAAATAACTGACAATTAATTTTGAATCTTTATTTTTAAGCGTAATCTCAAAATTTCCATCGAAATCACTTACAACGCCATTAGAGGTGTTTTTTTCTAAAACTGATACTCCAGGCAGAGGAAGATTATTTGCATCTGTAATTTTACCGCTGATTTTCTGTTGCGAAAATGAGCTAAAAACTACAAACAAAAATAAAATCGTATACAGCATTTTATCTCTGTAACAGGATGTTGCTGTACTTTTAAAAGCTTGTTTGGCTGGTTTCATAATTTAACAATATTGGTTAGTGTACTTTTGACACTTGTAAAATTATGTTAAATTAGAGTTAACAAAAATGTTTATATTACCACATGCTAATACTATATTATCCGTTTTTTATAGTAAATTTTACTTTATTGATAGAATAATAGATAATTTAACAAAAAAAATGCTGTTAGAGTTTTTTTAGGAGATTTTAATTTAACCCTCAAAAATTAATTTCTTAAATGTTAGCTAGTTTAAAAAATTAACAAAATCACAATCAAATTATTAGAAACAATATTGGCTCATTTAAAAACATTTATTTAAAGAATCTTATTTGTATTTAATCTAAATAAGTTTAGATTTGCAGTCTTAAAAATAAATAACCGCCATGAAGTTAACATTCTCATTAATGCTGCTTGCCGTTTTTAATATAGGCCTGGCACAAAACGCCAAAATCACCGGAAAGATTGTTTCCGAAAATAACGAAGCAGTTTCTTATGCTTCTGTCTCAATTAAAAGCCTTAAAAAAAATACTGTTTCTGATGATAAGGGAAATTTTGAAATCTCTAATCTTACCCCTGGAAACTATACTGTTAATTTCTCGGCAATGGGATTTACAGTTGAGGAAAAAAATATCGAACTCCATGAAGATGAAAACCTTGATCTTTCTGTTGTTTTAAAAGAAAATATCAATACACTGCAAACTGTAGAAATTACAGGACGTAAAGAGAAATCTTATCGAAACACAAAATCTTTTATTGGTGCCAAAACAGAAATTGCTTTAAAAGATTTACCACAAGCCGTTTCGTATGCTACCAAAGAATTAATTGCAGATCAGGGTGCTATCCGCGTAGGCGAAGTGGTGAAAAATTTCAGTGGTGTGAGCCAGTTTACTTTTTATGATGATATTTCGATTAGAGGTTTTAGAATAAACGGAGGAAGTAACACGCAATTACTTAATGGTATGCGAACGTCTACAGGATTCTGGAAACAACCGCTTGCTAATTATCTGGAACGTGTTGAAGTTTTAAAAGGGCCTTCATCGGCTTTGTTTGGAAATGCTTCTCCAGGAGGAGTTATCAACAGAGTTACCAAAAAACCTTTGGATCAGGCTGCAAACAGCGTGAGTTTTTCTACCGGAAGTTTTAATACTTTACGCGCTTTAGCCGATTTTACAGGACCATTGACTGAGGATAAATCGCTTTTATACCGATTAAACCTAGGTTATGAAAATGCAAATTCTTTTAGGGATTTACAATTCGATAAAAATATTGTACTTGCTCCTTCCCTGTCTTTCCTTCCAAATGATAAAACGAGTGTCAATTTTGATTTAATTTACACTAGCTCAAAAAGTATACTGGATCGTGGACAATCGACATATGAAGATGATTTATACTCTACCAAAATTTCTAATTCATTAAATTCTACCAACGATTATTTAAATGAAGAAACTTACATTGTAACGACTTCCTTAAATCATCAATTTACAGATCGTTTGTCATTTTCTGGATCTTATATCCGTACTGGTTACACAGAAGATCTTTTGGAACATCGTGGTGCCAATAAATATGCATCTGCCGGTGACGGATCTACGATTCCGACTTCTATAGAAATGCAGGTTTTTATGCGTAAACGTAAACGTTATATCGATAATCTTTCGACGTTTTTTAAATACGAAGCCAAAACCGGAGCTTTAGATCATAACCTGATTTTGGGTTACGATTATGCTCAGGAAGAAGTTCCTGCAGGAGGTTCGCAATTGCAGGCTACAGGATATAGAAATGCTGCAAATACAGGATCGATTGCAACATATAACCCAGCTAATAAAGCTAATTATTTATTGGATTCCAAAGGTAATCCGGTGCCAAACGTGGCGCATTTTGATTTAACAAATCCGTCTGGATCACAGCAGTTAAAAGACATGAGCAAGTATTTTTATGCAGCCCGTCCTTTTGATCCTACTTTTTATTCTTTATACGGAGTTTATCTTCAGGACCATATTAAGTTTGGTGCATTTCAGGCTTTAATTGGAGTACGTTATGATGAATACAGCGATAAAGAAAACTACAAAAAGACAAATGAAAACAAAGTAAAACAACATTCGTTTTTACCTCGTTTTGGACTTACATATACTGTTAACCCAAACATTAATTTGTACGGAACTTACGTAAAAGGATATAATCCACAAACGGCTTCTTCTTTATCAAACCCAAATGCGGGTGGCCCTTTTGATCCGTTAGAAAGTAATATGATCGAGTTTGGAGGAAAATCTTCCTGGTTTAAAGAAAAGCTTTTTGTAACGGTTGCCCTTTTCAAAATTCAGCAAAAAAACACTTTATATCCGGCAAACGATACTACAAATCCTGATTTAATGCGTGCTATAGGTGAAGAAGAATCGAAAGGTATTGAAATTGATTTGAACGGAAATATCACAAGAAACTGGAGCATCTCTGCTGCTTATTCTTATAATGAAGCTGCAATTTCTGAAAGTCCGATTGAATCTGAAATTGGAAGACAAAAACCAAATACACCGCGCCAGCAAGGTAATTTATGGACCCGTTATAATTTTACAGACGGAGCTTTGAAAGATTTTGGACTTGCTTTTGGAAGCAATTTTGCAACCACACGTACACTAAGCCAAACCGACAAGCAGACACTTCCTGGCTATACTTTATTTAATGCGGCATTATATTACAGCATTAATAAATTTAAAATTCAGGTAAATGCCAATAACATATTGAATAAAACCTACTGGGTTGGTGGCTATGATTATATTCGTTTGTTTCCCGGCGCGCCTTCGAACTGGCTTTTAACTCTTGGTTACTCGTTTTAAAAAGCTTTATTATATTTGAGAATATTTTCCTCTTTTACATGAATAAAACATTTAAAAAAAATATTGGATTTTTACATTTATGGCTCGGACTTTCGTCCGGGCTTATTGTATTTATTGTAGCACTTACAGGAAGCATTTTAGTTTTTGAAGATGAAATTGATGCTTTTGTCAATCCTGAATTTTATAAAGTTTCGACTCTGGGAACAAAAAAATTACCTGTCGATCTTTACGTTAATACCATTCAGAAAAAATATAATATTACTGAATTAGATCGTATTCAAACTTATCAAGATCCGGCAAGAACTGTAATTATTTCCGGAACCGATGCTGATAAAAAAGATCAGATCTTTTCTGTAGATCCTTACACAGGAAAAGTATTGGCGTCTATTCCTGAAAAAAGCAGGTTTTTTTCTGTTGTACTAGATCTGCACAGACATTTGATTTTAGGAAAAGTCGGAAAATTTATTACCGGCTGCAGTTGTCTCATTTTTGCATTTATGCTTATTTCAGGTCTTATTTTATGGTGGCCAAAAAAAATAAAAAACCTAAAGCAAAGATTAACCGTAAAATGGAGCGCTTCTTTTAAAAGAGTCAATTGGGATTTCCATTCGAATTTTGGTTTCTACAGCTTTTTATTTCTTCTGATAATATCGCTGACCGGATTAACATGGTCTTTTAAATGGTTTGAAAGCGGTATCTATTTACTAGCAGACGGAACCACAAAAAAGCCTTCAGCAAAAGTTGAAAATCCAACAAAAGTTGATCCTAAACTTGATAAAACATATTTTTATCAAAACATATTTTCAAAAACAGACAGTATTTATAAATATAAAGGAGATACTCAAATCAGAATCCCATCTGACACCATAAACAGTATTATGGTGATTAAACTCAACCTTGAAAAATCGATTCCAAATATTTCAAGTATGGCTTATTTTGATAAATATACGGGAGAACTTTTAAAAATAAAACCTTACGAATCTTTTAGCCGAGGCGATAAAGTGCGCCGTCTTATTTATCCCATTCATACAGGAAGCATTTATGGCTATCCAACAAAAATTCTGGCTTTTTTAGTCTGCCTTTTTGCTGCGACACTGCCTGTTACGGGTTTAATAATATGGCTGGGAAGGAAAAAAAAGAAAAAAATTAAGTAGCAATATCATTGTAATTGAGAATAGGAAAGTTCAAAAACATCAATTGTTTTAGTGGTTGTTTTTATTTTATCCAGCCAACAGTTTTTTTCCATTCTTCAATTTCCTTTTTTCTTTTTTCAAAGTCTGCCGGTGGCGATTGATTTTCGTTTTCCACCTGTTTTCTTATAATTTCTGTTTGCTCTTCAAGAGTATTAAGTCCGATTACTTTTCTTCTTTCATTTACTTTGGTTACATGATCAAAAAGATTTGGACTTAAATTTCCATATTCGTCCCAATCAAATTGAGTTCCATAAAGTTGCGGCTTATCTTCAAATACTGCTATCCGGTCAGTAAGATAAGCCAAATATTTCGGGTCTGCTTTATTTTCGCTAACGGCAGTTTTCAATAGTTTTGCACACTTTTTCATAAATACTGGCTGCCCAATCGAATGTTGTATAACCAACCAGGTCGCTTCGCTTGCTTCTTTACCAACTTTATCTATTGTTGGATAACCTATAGTATCAATTATATCGTTTAATGTTTTTGCATTTCTGTTATGCAATTCTTTCATTTCTTCATTGTACCCTTCGCTAAGTTGTCCGCTTTTCACAAGTTTATCCCTTAACTCCAAGTCTGCATTTTTCAGGTCAATTATTTTTTCAGCAATGCTTTTATAATCCATTTTGATATTATTTAATTCTGGCAATCTTCCCAAAAAACAAATTACTACCATTAAGCCAATTGCCAAAATGGTTTTAGTTGCTGTTATGTATTTGGTTTTATTTTTTATCTATTGCAAAAATATGATTTGGATGAAACCAAATTATTTTGCCATAATTCAGTTGTTCATCGTCAAGAGCATCATTTCTCAGTAATCCTTTTAAGAGTCCGTTTTCTTTTTCTATAAATTCTACCCACATTCTTTCTCCAAAATTTTCTTTATCGAGAAAGACAAGTTTGACCAAATCACCGTTATTAAGATTTTCTTTTTCCTGCTTTGTTGGTATTGGATAATCGAAAATTATTTGTGTTGCAAGCTTCGAAATATCATCTAAAATAAATTTATCTTTTTTTAAAGTTGGTAATCTTAAATCATTTTTAATAATTTCATATTCAGCTTTATATTTTTCAATAATCTTTAACTCTTTTTTGGATAGTTTTACTTCTTTACCAAAATATCTGTCATCTGTTCTTTTTTGTTTTAATTGATAGTAAATTACTACTGTTAAAACAACTAAAAGCAAAATAATATTAACTAATGTTTTTGTTTCCATAGATTAATTTCTGTTTTTTATCGTGTAAAATGATGCATAACATTCTGATAATAAAGCGATTTTGGGACTAAATTAAACCCAATATTCGAATTTGCCAAATTTTATCACAAATACAAAACCAACTTTCCATTAAGCCAAATAACAGATTAGAACCACTAAAAAAGTCCTAATTTTCATTAGGACTTTTTTTATAGCTAAATTTTAATGTTAAAAATTCGGATTCTAAAAGCTATTGCAGAGCTGTGATCTTACTTTATAAGCACACTTTGGTATTTCGATATATCTTTTAAAACAATACCTGTACCTCTAACTACTGCTCTTAAAGGATCTTCTGCAATAAAAACCGGTAAATCTGTTTTCTGTGAAAGCCTTTTATCAAGACCGCGCAGCAGTGCTCCTCCTCCTGCAAGATACAATCCTGTATTATAAATATCAGCCGCAAGTTCCGGCGGCGTTATAGAAAGTGTTACCATAAGAGCATCTTCGATTCTTTGTATTGATTTATCCAAAGCTCTTGCAATTTCGCGATAACTAACCTTAACTTCCTTAGGTTTTCCGGTTAGAAGATCCCTTCCTCGAACTGTTATGTCGTCAGGAGCATCCTCAAGTTCCTCTATCGCGGCACCAACATCAATTTTTATTATCTCTGCGGTTGCATCTCCAATATATAAGTTATGGTGCGTTCTCATATAATATAAAATATCGTTGGTAAAAACATCCCCCGCAATTTTTAAGGAACTGTCACAAATTATGCCTCCCAGAGCAATAACCGCAATTTCGGTAGTTCCGCCCCCAATATCTACTATAACGTTTCCCTTTGGAAGCATTACATCTAATCCAATTCCAATTGCGGCCGCCATAGGTTCGTGAATTAAAAATACTTCTTTACCATTTACACGTTCGCACGACTCCTTTACAGCTCTCATTTCTACTTCAGTTATACCGCTGGGAATGCAGACTACCATTCGCAGTGCAGGAGTAAAAAAATTTCTTTTTAATTCTGGGATATTTTTTATAAACCAGTTGATCATTTTCTCAGAGGCATCAAAATCTGCAATAACCCCATCTTTAAGAGGCCGGATTGTCTTAATATTTTCATGCGTTTTACCCTGCATCAAACTCGCTTCTTTACCAACTGCAATAATTTTTCCGTTTCTAATATCTCTGGCTACAATCGAAGGACTGTCTACCACTATTTTTCCATTATGAATTATTAAAGTATTTGCCGTTCCTAAATCCATCGCTATTTCCACCATCATAAAATCAAATAAGCCCATATATAGTATTGTTTTATTTAAACAACGCTAATGCTAATGTTTTTATTCTCTATAAAGATAAATTTTAAATATATTTTACTGTTTTTTCTACTTACTTCAAAGTCCGACAATAATTTACATCATAATGATAATCATATAACTGTATCATTCAATTATATAAAGTGAAAATGTTTTTTTACCCATAATTTTAATTCATATAAATAGAATCACTTAAAAATAAAAATATGGAAAACTTAATCAATCAGGAGAATCTTGAAGACATCAGGGAATTAATAGAATCTAAAATTGCAGACGTTCCCGGAGAAGTGATACTTTTTGGAGCAATTGGTGCTTTACTTCTGTCTTCGTACCTAAATAAAACAGGCCATAAACAGGCTGGCTCAATAGTAGGGAAATTGTCTATTCCGATAATAGGAATTGGGATTGCAAAATATAAAGATGTTATAAAATCGGAAATTGAAAATTATCAGACAACAACGCACGAAAACTTATAGGAATTCTAATCCACGGAATAATTATTTTAGTTTTTCCATTTTTTTTGTCTTATCAATATATTACATTTTATAAATGCCTCCAAACAGATACGTATGGAGGCATTTATTTTGGTCTTTGGAGTTCTAAAAAAATTGCTCCCACTGCTTTTATCAATTTATTGAAAATCGTATCCAAAACTTTTAATAGCAATCTCTTTGTTTATTTAAAGACATGCAAATACATCATTTGTTTTAGAAAATGCTTCAAATCTTGTACTATCGACACTACTGTAAAAGTACATTTACAATCTATATAGATCATACTAAAAGATAATGCATGATATATACAGATTTTAAAAATTTGATGCTAACTAAAACACAATGATGAAAAGACCAATTAAAAAATATGCCTTTTTACTGCTAATCGTTTTTGGAAACGGATATGCACAATCAAAAAAACATCTGGATACCAATAAACCAATTGAAGAACGAGTTTCGCTTTTGATGAAAGAAATGACATTAGAAGAAAAAGTAGGGCAAATGAATCAATACAATGGTTCATGGGATGTTACTGGCCCAAAACCCGAATCAGGTTCTAATGAAGAAAAATACAATAATATAAAGAAAGGACTGGTAGGTTCTATGCTAAGTGTAAGAGGCGTTAAAGAAGTAAGAGCCGTACAAAAAATAGCTGTTGAAGAAACCCGTCTTGGTATTCCGTTACTTTTTGGTTTTGATGTGATACACGGTTATAAAACCCTCAGCCCTATTCCGCTGGCTGAAGCTGCAAGCTGGGATTTAGAAGCCATTAAAAATTCGGCGCGCATTGCTGCTATTGAAGCTTCTGCTTCCGGATTAAACTGGACTTTTGCACCTAATGTAGATATCTCGAATGATGCAAGATGGGGACGAGTAATGGAAGGTGCCGGAGAAGACCCTTATCTGGGCAGCAAAATTGCTACCGCTCGTGTTAAAGGGTTTCAGGGAGAGAGCTTAAGTGCGAATACTTCTATTATTGCCTGCGCCAAACATTTTGCAGGTTATGGTTTTGTAGAAGCAGGCAGAGAATATAATAGTGTCGACATGAGTAATTCTAAGCTGTACAATAGTGTATTACCGCCTTTTAAAGCGACTGTCGATGCGGGAATTCGTACTTTCATGAATTCATTTAATACATTAAACGGAGTTCCGGCAACCGGAAATAGTTTTTTGCAAAGAGACATTTTAAAGGGAGCCTGGAAATTTGATGGTTTTGTAGTTTCTGACTGGGCTTCTATAGGCGAAATGATTACCCACGGTTACGCAGCCGATGCAGCCGATGCCGCTCAAAAAGCTGCTATTGCAGGCTCTGACATGGATATGGAATCAAATGTTTATGTAACAGAATTGGCGAAGCTGGTAAAAAAAGGATTGGTAAAAGAAAGTGTGGTCGACGATGCTGTTCGCAGAATTCTTAGAGTAAAATTTGAATTGGGCTTGTTTGATAATCCATACAAATATTGTGATGAAGCCCGTGAAAAATCAAGTATTGGAAACAAGGCCAATAATGATGCTGTCCTTGATATGGCAAAAAAATCAATTGTTTTATTGAAGAATGCTAGTCCGCCGGGGAGGAATGAAAAACTTTTGCCATTAAAAAAAGAAGGAGTAAAAATCGCTTTAATTGGTGCTTTGGCAAATGACAAAACCAGTCCGCTTGGAAGCTGGAGAATTGCCGCTGATGATAATACAGCAATATCGGTTCTTGAAGGAATGCAGCAATATAAAAATAATACTTTAGTTTATGAAAAAGGAACTGATGTGGCTTTAAACAAACAAGTATTTGTTGATGAAGTAAAAATTAATACCACTGATTTTTCCGGATTTGAAGCCGCTAAAAAGGCCGCCAGACAAGCAGAAGTTGTGGTAATGGTTTTAGGAGAAATTGGTTTTCAAAGTGGCGAAGGACGCAGCAGGACTGAATTAGGTCTGCCTGGTAATCAACAGCAATTGCTAGAAGAAGTTTACAAAGTGAATCCTAATATCGTTTTGGTCTTAAATAACGGGCGTCCGCTGGCATTACCTTGGGCAGCAGAAAATATTCCTGCTATTGTTGAAGCTTGGCAGTTAGGAACTCAATCCGGAAATGCAATTGCACAGGTTTTGTACGGAGATTACAACCCAAGTGGTAAGCTGACAATGTCATTTCCAAGAAACGTTGGGCAATGTCCAATTTATTACAATTTGTACAATACAGGGCGACCAACCAATAAAGATCAAAACGCTTTTTGGTCTCATTATATTGATGTCGAAAAAACACCATTATATCCATTTGGTTATGGATTAAGCTATACTTCTTTTGAATATAAAAATCTGAAATTAGCAAAAACATCCTTCCAGAAAGGAGAAAAAATTGAACTAAGTGTTGATGTTACCAATACCGGAAATTTTGATGGGAAAGAAGTCGTTCAGTTGTATATAAATGATGTCGCCGCCAGTGTGGTTAGACCTGTGAAGGAATTAAAAGGTTTTGAACTTATTGCATTAAAAAAAGGAGAAACTAAAACCGTTCAGTTTACCTTAACTGACAAGGAACTTGGTTTTTATGACAACAATGGTAAATTTTTAACCGAAGCTGGTTTGTTTAATGTTATGGTTGGCTGGAATTCTAATGAAGGTCTTACGAGTAAATTCGAACTAAAATAAACGCTAACGAACTTAAAAACAAAAAGATAAACCTTATTATTTGATTTATTTTTAAGCAATTTATAGCCTGAGTACGATTAATCCTTTTGAGGTTATTAATCTGCTCAGGTTTTTAGCAATATGGTAAATCTGGATAAAAAAAGTAAGTGTTCTGTTTAGTTTTATTAATATTGTTTTAGATATGATTAAATAAAATCAATTATAAATTTTATTTCTAATAGAATTGATAAATATTAAAATGTAAATGAAAAATATCAAATATATTCTTCTGTGCTTTTTTGGTCTTGTAAATTGTATGTTTTCTCAGGATAAATTTGAAAACTACCAATTTAGAAGCATACAGGAAACTACTTCAAAAAGGGCTATTTCTTCTATCATTCAGGATCACAATGGCTTTATTTGGATAGGAACTAATGGCGCAGGATTATATCGATATGACGGGGTAAATTATTTTGGATATAAACATGATAAAAAACCAGGTTCAGTAAACAGTAACTTTATTTATGCCACTTTTATTGATTCTAAAAATAACTTATGGATTGGTACAGATGAAGGCTTGTGTTTATACAATCGGGATCTGGATAATTTTACTAAAATCAATATTCAGGATGCAATTGTAAAAGGTTACGAACAGCCAATTACTATAAAAACCATTATTGAAGATAACAATGGCGACATACTTTTAGGTGCTTATGGTTTTGGATTATTTAAAGTAAATGTAAAAACCTTAAAAGCGTCTTTAGTGCACTCAAAAGTTCTCGAAAAACCAAACTTTTTAATCAAATGTTCGGTAAAAAATAAACAGGGAATTATTTATTTAGGAACCAGTTATGGACTTTTAGAGATCGATCTAAACGGAAAAGTAAAGCAGGTTTATAAAGACAAGTTTAAAAGAGAACCTTTATTAGATGATATAGAAAGTGTTGTTATAGACAAATTTGGATATTTATGGCTGGGAACAACTGAAAATGGGCTGATAAAAATTAAACCTGAAACGGATAACTATCAATTTGAGAATTTTTTTATTACCAAAAATAAAATCTTATCTATTATACAAAGCAGTCAGGATTATATACTTTGCGGTACCGAAAATGATGGCTTATTAGTTGTAAATTTTAAAGGAGAAGTACTGCAAAAATACCTGCACAGCAAATACAATAATTTTAGTTTAAAGTCGAATTCCGTATGGTCATTATACGAAGACAAGGAAAAAAGACTTTGGTTAGGTTATTTCAATAAAGGGCTTGGCGTATTTGATAAGCCAAACAATAAATTTAATTCACTTGAGTCGCTTGTTAACAATGATAATTCCCTGCAAACAAGCTATGTAACTTCAGTTATAAAAGATAAAAAGGGCAATCTGATAATAAGTAATGAAGGCGGCGGACTTGATATATATAATCTTTCGGCTAAAACTTACATTCATGTTAACAAAAACAATCAAAGTTACTATTCTGGTCTTGATGCTGTTGATATTCAGACTATATTCATAGACAGTAAACAAAATATCTGGGTAGGAAGCTGGGATCGCGGTATCTATTTTTTGAAAAATGGAACTACCCGATTCATAAACTACAATACGACAAATACAGCAGGACTGAAATCGAATAGGATTTTTAGTTTTTCTGAAGATTCCGGAGGCCGAATCTGGATTGGAACTTTCATAAAAGGACTTCATTATTTTGACAATAAGAGCAACACATTCGTGCATTGTGACACTAAACCATTTGCAGACAACTCCTTAGACGAAGCCTTTATCCGCAAAGTTTTTGTTGACTCTGATAATATTTTATGGGTAGGAACAATTTTAGGGCTATATCAGGTACACTTAAATGCCGATTCCAGTTTTAGAGTGATAAACATGCGCGATGAAATGTTCAGGGATAAAACAAAATATAGCGGTATTCAGACCATTTTATCAATTTATGAATCCAACGATAAAAAAATATGGATCGGTACAGATGGCGAAGGACTTTTTAGTTATAATAAAAAAAACAAGATATTTTCTAATTATGATGATTTTCCGGGTTTTGAAGAAAAATCAGTTCGCGCCATCATTTCTGATAACAATGGATCTTTATGGATAAGCGGTGGATCCGGGCTAACAAAACTCGATTTTAAAAACAAACAAAGCACCAATTTCAATAAAGATGATGGTCTTATTGACAACGATTTTAATAATAATGCAGTCTTTAAAGACGGAAATGGCGAACTGTATTTTGGCGGTTATGAAGGAGTAAACTATTTTAACCCGAACGAGATTAAAAAAACAGAAAAAGCGCCAAGGCTGTATTTTAGTGATTTCAAATTATTCAATAAATCTGTAAAACCAAATGAAGAAGGTTCGCCGTTAACCAAAGTAATTTCGCAGACAAAAGAAATTATTCTCAATCATGCACAATCGGTTTTTACGATCGAATATGTGGGGATAAACTATAATTATTCTAAAAAAAACCAATACGCCTATTATCTTGAAGGTTTTGAGAAAGACTGGAATTACGTAGACAATAACAGAACAGCCACATACACCAATCTGGAGCCAGGTAATTATGTTTTTAAAGTAAAATCGGCCAATGCAGATGGTTCGTGGAGTAATGTTCAGTTAGAACTAAAAATAAAAATCCTTCCCCCGTGGTGGAAAACCATTTGGGCTTATTTAATATACGTTTCTATTTTAGTTTTCCTGATTATATATTTCAACAAGATTTATCAAAATCGCTTTAAAGCCAGACAGTCCATAATTTTAGAAAGAGAAAAAACAATTCAGTTAGAGAAATTAAACAATAAAAAATTACAGTTTTTCACTAATATTTCGCATGAATTCAGAACACCATTGACCTTAATTATTAACCCTCTCGAAGATATTTTAAGAAGTAAGAATGTATCGCGCGAAATACATAACAAATTAAAAACGGTCCATAAAAGCTCAGACAGACTTTCAAGGCTTATTAATGAACTCATGGATTTTAATAAATTAGAGTTCAACAAAATTTTTCTTCAGGTTAAAAAAATTGAAGTGATCGCTTTTGTAAAAGAAATTATAGGTTATTTTGATGAGGAAGCAGCTGCGAGAAACATAACTATTGATTTTGAGCCATCAATTGATGAGCTTGAAGATTGGTTAGATCCTAAAATGCTGGAAAAAATAATATTCAATATTATCTCAAACGCTTTTAAGTTTACTCCCGATGATGGGTTTATTACTGTTTCTATCGATAAATTAGATGAGAATAATTCCTTAATAATTAATGGAAGCAAGGTTCCCTCCTTTTCAATAACCATTACAGATACTGGTTCAGGAATTTACAAAGAGGATTTGAAAAGAATTTTTGATAGATTTTATCAGGTAAATAACCTAAATAAAGATTACTACGGAAGCACCGGAATTGGCTTAGAGGTTGTAAAAGAATTTGTTGAGCTTCATAAAGGAAAAATTGATGTTGAAAGTACGCCGGGAGAAGGAACAAAATTCATGGTAATATTTCCTTTAGGCAACTCTTTTTATAAGGAAAATGAAGTAGTCAATGAAGTTTTTAAAATAGAAAAAAATAAAAATAAGTTCTTGTTTGAATCGAATAAATATCAGCCAGATGATGAAGAGATTTCTAACGAATCAATAAAAGAAATTGAAGCAGATACTGCAAAAGCATATACCGTTTTGATTGTTGAAGACAATCTTGAATTACGAAATTATCTGAAAACAGAATTGAGTAAATTATATAAAGTCATTACCGCCGAAAACGGTAAAAAAGGTTACGAACTGGCCGTTCAAAAATTGCCGGATATCATAATTACAGATGTTATTATGCCGGTAATGGATGGATTGCAGTTGTGTAAAAACATAAAAGGAGATCTGAAAACAAGTCATATTCCGTTATTAATGCTTTCTGCAAAAGCAATGGTACAGGACAGGATTGAAGGAATAGATTCTGGTGCCGATATGTATTTGAGCAAACCATTTGAATTGGATATTTTAAAATCCAGTCTGGCGCAGCTTATTACAAGCAGACAAATAATGTTTAAGAAATTTTATACCGGTATTACAAAAGATGGAAAGGAAAAAACAACTTCTTTAGACAATGATTTCATTCAAAAAATTCTTCATTTTATTAATGGAAACCTGAGCGAATCTGATTTAAGTGTGGAGCTGCTTTCTTCTAAAGTTTTCCTGAGCAGAAGTCAATTGTATCGAAAAATAAAAACGCTAACGGGTGTTTCTGTAAATGAGTTTATTAGAAATGTACGATTAGAAAAAGCAAAACAATTGCTCGAACAAGGCAATAATACTATTAATATCAATGAAATTAGTTATAAAGTAGGATTCACTTCCCCTTCTTATTTTGCCAAATGTTATAAACTTAAATACGGACATCTGCCTACGCAGGAAACTGGATCGAAGGAATAGAGGAAAGAGGAAAGAGGAAAGATGGAAGATGAAAGAATATAGAAGAGAGAATATAGAAGAGAGATAAAAAGACTTTTAAAAGCGATAATAATTTTAGAAAGCCCTGATTTAAATTAGGGCTTTTTTTGTTGGTGTGTTTCTAAAAAAGGATTTTTTTTAATTGGCGAAAACTTGTTATTTTAATAAAAATACTACAATATAATTTCGCAAAATATATTTTAAAGCATAATTTTTTACCAATACTTCATTGGTAGTTTTTGGGTTTTTACCTCTTATTATTTAAATCCAGAGGGTTGAGATGCGGTTTTGCATCAAATGATGCATGATTTGCTTCATCTGTTCTACACTTGGACTGCTGTAGATTTTACTTTCGTTAAGAAATATTTAAGAAATAGTTTTTTTTATCACAACTCAAATAATAAGTGAGACAAAAACAACCCATTAAATATTTTTTACAAACTAAAATAACTAATTATTTAACTCAGTCTAACAACCAAATTTTATGCAGAAAAGAACATTAAAAAAACTATTGTGTTTAATAGTGTGTATGTGGGGAAATTTTTTCTTTGCTCAAACTGTTAAAGGTAAAGTAACATCAGGCGGAACCAGTCTGCCAGGTGTTAGTGTAATAGTACAAGGAACAAAAAACGCAACTGTTACCGATTTCGACGGTAGTTTTGCCTTAAACAATGTCGAACCAACAGCTTCATTGCTTTTTAGTTATGTAGGATATAAAAATTTAATACTGCCCGCAAAATCAGTAATGCAGGTGGTTATGGTCAATGATCTGGAAAAATTAAATGAGGTTGTTGTAATAGGATACGGAACTTCAAAAAGAAAAGATATAAACGGTGCTGTTTCTTCTATTAAAGCTTCTGAAATTCAGGACAAACCGTTTACTTCTATCGATCAGGCTCTTGTGGGTAAGGCTGCAGGTGTAAACGTGACTCAAAATTCAGGTACTCCCGGAGGCGGAATCTCTGTTCAAATTAGAGGAATAACTTCCATTAACGGTAACGAGCCTTTATACGTTATAGACGGAACTCCCGTTTTTGCAGATAAAAACAACGACTCTTTTTCTTTTAGCGCTTTAGGTGGAGGAAACGGACAAACTAAAAACTCGGCTTTATCGGGCTTGAATATTTCTGATATCGAAACTATTGATATTTTAAAAGATGCGTCGGCAACGGCTATATATGGTGCAAATGGTGCAAATGGTGTTGTTTTGATTACAACCAAAAAAGGAAAAAAAGGAAAATCAAAGTTTACCTATGAAACGTATTTAGGTACTCAGCAGGTTACCAATACTGTTGATGTTTTAAACTTGCCTCAATATGCTGCTTATCAGGCAAAAATTTTCAAATTAAATGGCGAGCCTGTTCCGTATCAATATCAAAAACCTAATTTGTTAGGTAATGGAACAAACTGGCAGGATGAACTTTTTAGAACCGCTACAATGTACAATCATCAGCTGTCATTTTCTGGTGAAAAAGACGGAACACGTTATTATACTTCTTTAAATTATTTTGATCAGGAAGGAATTGTTCTAAACTCAGATTTCAACAGATTATCGATGCGATTAAATGTAGATTCTAATGTTAAATCCTGGCTAAAAATTGGTAATAACTTATCTGTAAGCAAATCGTCTCAACAAGTAGTAAGAAACGATGACAGAGGTGGTTTAGTGATGAACACTTTAAGACAATCGCCGGAATTACCGGTTAGATACGCCGATGGTTCTTATGCGGGACCAACAAGTGGTTTAGGATCTTCGGCAAATGAAGCAACGAACCCTATTGCTTTATCGGAATACAATAATTCAACTACAGAGAGATTTAAAATTAATGGTAATTTATTTGCTGATTTCACGATTATCAAAGGATTGGTTTTTAGATCTGAATTAGGATATGACCTTAATTTTTCAAAAAGCAGTGCTTTTGCGCCTAAATATACTTTAGGAAATGTGTCTGAACTTTTAAACAAATCTTTCAAACAGCAAGATCAAAGTTATTATTGGAACATTAAAAACTATCTGACTTATAATAAAATGCTAAATGAAAATCACAATTTTACTTTCTTATTAGGTCAGGAAGCTCAGGAAAGCCGCTATGAATATTTAAGCGGTTACAGAACGGGTGAGTTTTTAAATAAGAATTTTACAAACCTAAACATTGGCGATATTGATACCGCACTAAACGGCAATGGTTCTGGCAGATGGTCGATGGCATCTTATATTTCGAGATTAAACTATAGTTTTTCTGACAGATATTCTTTCTCTGCGTCTTTAAGAGCAGATGCTTCGTCAAATTTTGGCCCTAACAACAAATGGGGATATTTTCCATCATTTTCAGGAGGATGGACAGTAAGCAACGAAAAGTTCTTTGAGCCTTTATCAAAGACTATAAATTATTTAAAATTCAGGGCAGGTTATGGTCTTGTAGGAAATCAAAATATTCCGGCAAACAGATATCAAACTATACTATCATTACTTTCATCCCCGTTTGGAGGTGTGTCGCCAACAATTGATAATTTAGGTAACCCGGATATTAAATGGGAATCTCTTAAATCTTTCAATACTGGTTTTGAATTAGGATTATTTGATAACAGAGTAAAAATAGATTTTGATTATTATGTTAAGAATTCATCCGATTTCCTGACTAAACAAATCAACGATGAATCAAATCAAAGTGCACTTAATTACTACCTCAACACAGGCGAGATTGTAACTAAAGGAGTTGAATTTACCTTGAATACAAGAAATATTGTTACCGAAAATTTCACATGGGACAGTACAATTATTTTGTCCAAATACAATAATGAGCTGACCAGTTTTCAGGGTCAGGGCAAATCTTTGTTAGGAAAAGTACAATTCGATTTGTATAACGTTACCAGAACTACAGAAGGACAGCCGGTAGGACAATTTTATGGATATGTTACTGATGGATTATTTAAAAATGCTGCCGAATTAGCTGCAGGACCAACTCAGGAAACAGGAACCGGAATTGGAGATATTCGTTTTAAAGATCTTAACAGCGACGGAAAAATCGATAGTAAAGATCAAACAGCCATAGGAGATGCAATTCCAGATTTTACGTATGCATTTACCAATAATTTTAAATACAAAAATATCAGCTTATCTGTTGTTTTAACAGGAAGTCAGGGCAACCAGATCTACAACTTTACGCGTCATTATACAGATGGTATTTATCCGGGATTTGGAGATCGTTTTGGAAACGTTAGTACTGAGGCGCTGCAGGCTTTTGAACCTGGAGTAAACGAAAATACTGATGTTCCGAGAATCACACTTAATGATCCAAACGGTAATGGCAGAATTTCGAATCGATTTGTTGAAGACGGTTCTTATTTAAGAATTCAGAATGTTTCACTGAGCTATGATTTACCAGAAAAAATATTCGAAAACTCTATTTTCTCTAAAGTAAGATTATACGCAAATGTTCAAAATTTATACACGTTTACTAAATACTCCGGTTTTGATCCTGCCCTTGGAAATTTAGATCAAAATATAACCCTGAGCGGTATTGATTTAGGAAGATATCCTGTGCCAAGAACAATTTCTATGGGAGTGAATTTAGAATTCTAAAATTGATAAAAAACACATTTAACTTAATGATTCATAATCGTTAACATAAAAAAAGTAGTTATGAAAAAACTTTTTAAACTTTTTATGATGGGAATGCTAATACCATTGCTGTCTTTATTTTCCTGTTCAGATGATTTTTTGGATGCACCATCTGAAAATCAATTAACTCCGGGCGATTTACCCGAAGGAGTTACCGCTTTTGACGGAATCGCTGAGAGTTTGTACTTTAAGCCGTGGTTTACTTTTAATGATAAATTCCTGATTGCTGTAGGAGATATGTATGCGGGAAATGCTTTTTCGTTTGATGGTGCTTATGCGCAATTTAAAGATGCCGAGGTAACCTCGCAAAACCCAATCCTGACAGAAGGATACGTTTCGTTATTTTCGGTTGTCGATCAATCCAATAATTTAATGAGTCTGGTTGAAGAAAGAAAAAGCGAACTGCCAGAAGCATCTTATAAAAAAGCGATTGCAATATCCAGATTCATGAGAGCCAATGCTTATTTCTATCTCGTGAGAACTTTTGGTGCTGTGCCTATTATTAGTAAAGCAGGTTCTGCTGCACAGCCAAAAAGAAATCTTGTTGCTGATGTGTATAAATTTATAAAACAGGACTTGGAATATGCTGTTGAAAATCTACCTGAAAAACCATTAAAAAAAGGGTATGTTACCAAATATGTCGCTATGGGTATTCTTGCAAAAGTGCATTTAACCTTAAATGAATACGGAGAAAGTTTAGCCTTAACCCAGCAAATTATTGGAAACCAATATAAGTTAATCCAGGAATACGGAAACTTATTTAGCAGCCCTGAAAATAATAACAGCGCAGAGAGTATGTTTGCCCTGCAATGGAAAGCGATTGCTACAGAATGGGGAACACAAAACACCAATCAGGCCTATATAGTTCCGGGAGGTACAGGAATAACCGGTGGTGGTGACGGCTGGGGAGTTTACCTGCCTTCTATCTCACTACAAGCTGGATTTGAGCCACAGGATACCAGAAAAAAGAACACGATTATGACTGATGGTGACTTTTATCCTGAATTATTAAAAAATCAAGGTGGTTTCACATACAAAAAAATCCTTTCTTCTACAGGAGCTAATTTCAGAAAATACATTGTAGGTTCTGCAGCCGAAAGAAACGATGTGTTTTTTATGAGAACATCACAAAACACGATTATACTAAGATATTCTGATGTTTTATTAATGCATGCCGAAGCGATTTTGGCCGGAGCAGGTTCTACTACTTCTGCAGATGCTTTAATCGCTTTTAATGAAGTGAGATCAAGAGCCGGATTACCAGCTAAAACAATACTTACAAGAGATGATCTGTTTAATGAAAGAAGAGTTGAATTTGCACTTGAAGGACAATATTTCTTTGATTTAAAACGCCGCGGCCTTGCTGAAGCTACAGCAATTATTTCACAGCAGGAAGTTGGTTTTTATTCTGATGATGCCAGAACAGAATTGGTTTCCAGAAAGATAACTCCGGGAAACAATTATTTTGAATTGCCATTACCTCAATCTGCTATTGATACTAATCCATCATTATTAGAAGCGCCGGTTCCTTTTAACTTCAATTAATTTTTATACTATGATCAATAAAATAAAATATAGAATTATAATTCTTTTGGCCTTGGTTTCTTTTACAGCTTGCCAAAATGATGATAATAATACTGTTGCAACTATAGACGCAATGGTTGCTGAACCCGGAGATTTACTTAATCAGGCTTTTCCGTTAAATAAAGTTAGGGTCGAAGGTGAAGGTTTAGCGGGATTAAAAAAGATTACGCTGGATAATAAAATCAATATCAGTTTTAATCCTAATCATAATTCAGATAAAGCGTTTATTTTTAGTATTCCCTTTGATGACAAACTAGGAAGCAGATTTGGTGTACAACCCATTACATTTGAAACTGCTGCTGGTTCGTTTACAAAAGAAATTGAAATTTTACAGCCTGTACCTACCATTACAAAAACAATTCCTGAAATAGCAACTCCGGGATCTCCGCTTGAAATTGAAGGTACATGGTTTTATAATATTTCTTCGATAACCTTAGACGGAAAAGCAATAAGTTATACTTCAAAATCATCTTCTTCAATTATTATCGGTGTGCCTGAAGATGCAGTCTTTGGCTCAGAATTAATACTTACAACGCCGGGAGGTATAGCAAAAAAAGTAATACAGATTCCTCCTCCTGTTACTCCGGAAGTTATTGTTATCGTGTCTGATTTTGACGGAAACGGTGTCAGAACGAGTTGGAATTCGTATGGCGATATCGATAGTTTTAACGCAAATACTACAGGTGGCCCAACAGGTAATTACGCAACACTTGCATGGACTGGTTCAACTGCCAACGGTTACAACGGAAGCAGCGCCGGAGGGGGAACTAGCTTTCTAAGTGCATCAAACACTGATGCTGCAAAAACTTTTATAGATATTGACGTAAGTGCCAATGTCGTAGGCGCTCAATTTGCCATACAATTAAACACTATTGATGGTAAAGACTATGGTTATAATTTTAAAGTAACCGATACAAATTGGACAACAAAAACCATAACCTTAGCTGATTTTAAAGATAATTATGGGTTTGGATTGCCTGCCACTACGCTGGACGCTTCTAAAGTTAATGAAATCAAAGTAGGAATTGTACAGAGTGATACGCCAAATCCTAGTGTGATAAAATTTGACAATATTAAAATTCGTTACGAATAATTGAGGATTATATGCTTTAACTAAAAAAGAGGTTGTTATCAAAAGCAGCCTCTTTATAAAAGCAAATTATATCATAAATAATAAAGAAAATATAATAAGAGTATTCCAGAATATTCTATAATAAAAAAACAGTATGAAAATTAAATTTTTACTAGTGCTCAGCAGTCTCTTCCTTTTTTTAAGTGCCTGTTCTAAAGATGACAATGAAACTGTTGAAACTTTAGAAAATCCAGTTGCAAACGCACCAAAAGATGTGAATGACAATGGGTTTAAAGCTAAATGGAATTATGTTTCCAATTCTAAAAGCTACCTTTTGGATGTTTCTACAACCGAAAATTTTACAGCATTTGTGTCCAATTACAATGCAAAAGAAGTGACTGATTTAAATGAAGTTGTAGTTGGTTTAACAGGAGGCACGCAATATTATTACAGAGTAAGAGCCAAATCAGAAACAGAGATTTCAGATTATTCAAATGTTATTAGTGTTGTAACTACCGGGTCTAACGGTATTCCTGAAGATCCTACTTTCTTAAAAGTAAAAGTCAATAAGGCGGCAAATCCATTTTTTGTTGGTATGGCAATAAAGGCTTCGCAATTAACCAGCGGAAGCCCTTATGATATCATTTTGAAAAATGAATTTAGCAGTATTTCTGCTGAATATGAAATGAAAATGGATCAAATTTCTACTGCAAGCGGTGTTTATAACTGGACGGTGGCTGATCAAATTGTTGCTTACGGAAATTCAAATGGTATCAATGTTCACGGTCATGCTTTAGTATGGCATAATTCAGTACCAAAATGGTTAACCGATTTTTCAGGTACTGATGCTGAATTTGCTGCAGAAGTAAAAAAATACATTACAGATGTTGTTACGCATTATGCCGGAAAAGTAAAATCCTGGGATGTGGTTAATGAATCTGTAGATGACAATGGAGGAAATATGAGAAATACTATTTTTCTTAGACGAATGGGTCCTAATTATGTAAAAGATTGTTTTCAATGGGCAAGAAATGCAGCAACTGCGGCAGGTGACACCAACTTATTATTGTTTTATAATGATTATGCAACGTCTGCCAATATCCCAAAACAAGATAAAGTTTTTAGCATTATAGATGATCTAAAAACAAGTAACCTTATTGATGGTGTTGGTTTTCAAATGCATAATACTTATTTAAGCCCAACAAAAACTCAAATCGAAACAGATATTAACAGAGCTGTCTCAAAAGGTCTGAAAATTCACGTTTCAGAATTAGACATTCAGGTCAATCCATTTAATGACATCTCTACTTTTACAAATGAAAGAAGGTTAGCCCAAAAAGCAAAATACAAGGAAATGGTAAAAATCTATAATGCAATTCCGGCAGCAAATAAATACGCTTTAACGATTTGGGGAATGAAGGATAATGAATCCTGGATTCCGTATAGTACAGATCTGAACCATGTTGGAAATGACTGGCCTTTATTGTATGACTCTAATTTTGCTATCAAAAGTTCGCATACCGGATTTCTGGAAGGTTTAGATTAAATTTTAAAGCATAATACTTTACTATACTATTAATATAACCACAAAAAATTATGAAAAAATTAAATTTATTATCATTAGCATTATCCTGTGCTTTAGGATTTGCATCCTGCTCAGACAGTACAAATCCTGTATTGGCAGAAGAGCAATTGTCAAGTGTAAATACGGCTCCAAGTACAGGCAAAATAGCCGCTGCACCCTGGGTGAAACAATTTGAAGACACATTCAATGTAGGTTCTAATTTGTCACAATGGACAAAAGAACAACGAGCGGATTATAATTCCTGGTATTGTGACTATAATAGTTCGGTACCTACCACACAATGGAGGGATGGAAAACAATGTTTAGAAATCAAAACAACCAAGTTAAGTGCTACCAAATATCAATCTGGTTTCATTTCTTCTCATTACCAATACAAACCGGAAAACAATACAGAGTATATGCTTTCTGCTAATATTAAATTAATAGCGATGGATGGCGGAACCTACAAATCTTTCTCAGATACTTACGGTGCATGGCCGGCCTTTTGGTCTGTACAGCAAAACGCATGGCCAACTAAGGGAGAAATTGATATTCTGGAAGGTTACTCTTTTGCACCAAATGCGAGCCGTTATACTTCAAATATTTTTTATGGAACTTCTTCCGGAAACAACTTATTAGGAAACGCTGCCGAAAGAAACTATCCCGGTAGTTTTAATCTAAACGGAAATAACGGATGGCACTTATATGAATCCTTCTGGAAAATGCAAAACAATGTCGTAACGGTAACCATAAAGGTTGACAATGTAACTGTTGCAACGTATACAAACAGTAGTGTAGCCAATCTAAATTTTAATAATTTTGGAACACATTCGATTATTTTCAATATGAATGTGGGATCTAAAGACTCTAATTTTATAGATCCTAATAAAATTAACTTATTTTCATCTGTAATGATGTGGGTAGATGATGTAACGGTTTACAAAAGACCAATCTAAAATTATATCGCAATCAGTAATACAAAAGCTTCAGATTTCTCTGAAGCTTTTTTTATGTATATGCTTTGCTATTGTCAAAGGAGATATTGAGGATTGTACTTCAGACCAGACTTATTCTTTTTAAATAATTTGTACCAAAATAAAACAGCCCAATTCTTTCGAATTGGGCTGTTTTAAAATTACATGGATATTATTAAAAATTCGCTTCTTCTGTTTAAGAGATGTTCTTCCTCACTACATTTTACACCATCCTTACATCTGTTAAGCAATTTGCTTTCGCCATATCCTTTTCCATTTAATCGATTTGCGGAAATGCCTTTTTTTACAAGCCACGCCATAATAGATTTTGCTCTTTTATCAGATAAAACCATATTTGATTTTACAGATGATCTGCTGTCTGTATGCGAACGAATATCTATTTTCATTTTTGGATATTCCTGCATTACGGCAAATATTTTCTCTAATTCAATTGCTGCTTTATCTGTAATATTCCATTTTCCTAAATCGAAATAAATCATTGAAATATTTAGCGTTTTGGCCAAATCTGTTCCAATTGCAATTGGTTTTGCTTCTTTAATTTCTGTTTTTTCTTTTTCTAAAGTAAAATCTAACTTATTATCAACAGCGTATGAGATCGTAACCTGATTTTCTTTTACTGGATAACCTTCTCCAATTACACGAACAGTATATGCTTTGCTGCAGTTAACTTTAAAAGAATAACTTCCGTCTTTTCCTGTAAGTACTTCTTCTAAAACCTGAAGCTTTTCATCAAGCAAAACTACTTTTACATTTTCTAAAACAGTATTAGAATTACCATCATAAATAGTTCCTTTTAAAGTTCTTTCGCAAACTAATTTTCTTGTCTCGGTAAATTTATAAATATCATCATAGCCTATTCCTCCTTTTTTATTAGAAGAAAAATATCCATTACGCGTATTACTGTCAATGATAAAAGCAAAATCATCAAATTTGGTATTTACCGGTTCACCGATATTTTGCACTTTGTCAAAAGTTCCGTTGTCCAGTATTTTCGAAACAAATATGTCCAGTCCGCCAAGTCCGGGACGTCCATCGGTTGCAAAGTACAATTCGTTATCTCCTGAAATAAAAGGAAAAGTTTCTCTTCCTTCCGTATTAATATTGGGTCCCAGATTTTCTGGTTTTCCAAATGCTCCGTCCTTATTAATCGTTACGCTGTATAAATCAGACTGACCTAAACTTCCCGGCATATCCGATGCAAAAAATAATTTCTTTTCATCTAAACTTAACGCCGGATGAGCTGTACTATAAGCGTCGCTGTTAAAAGGTAATTCTGTAATATTATCCCATTTACCATTTAAGAAACTAGCCTTATACAGTTTTAATAAGGTAATATTCTTGTCGTCTTTTCCTCGTTTTCCATCCAAAAAATTATTTCTTGTAAAATACATCGTCTTGCCATCTTTTGTAAAAACAGGAGTCGATTCATTAAATTTTGAATTAACATCTGTATCCAGCAAAACCGGAGTCCCAAGATTACCATCTGGCTGAATGGCTGCAGTATATAAATTTGTAAAAGCTCTGTTTGTCCATAAAAAAGTCTTTCCTTCTTTCTTTCTAATTTTACGTGCCGAACTAAATATCAGGTTATTGTTTAAAACAGCAGTTCCAAAATCTGATTGTTCTGTATTAATATTGGTATCTACTATATCAAATCGGCCAGAATTTAATTTTATCTGCTCTAAATAATTTCTGTTATTTTCAAATAAAATTCCTCTGGTATCTGTATTTACTTTCTTATTGAATTCGTCGAGCATTTTATCCGCTTTAGCGTAATCTCCTACTGCTTTAAGAGACTGTGCATATCTGTACAAATATTCGGGTTCCTGCTTGGGATTCAGAAAGAAAAGTTCATCATAAGAAACGACTGCTTTTGTTAATTCGGCATTAAAGTAATAAGCATTACCTAATCTCTGAAACATTTTTTCGTCTTTATATCCTTTAACGGCAAGCTTTTCGTAAATCGAAATTGCATCTGCATAGGCATAATTATCATATTGCTTTTCTGCTTTTTGCAAAAGTGCCTTTTGAGCCATTCCGCTAAAAAAGCAAAAAGACATTAGTACGGTATAAATTATATTTTTTATTTTCATGACTAGAAAAATCTTGGTGATGTTATTCGGCTATACTTATTCAAAAACTCGAAACGCAGGAATATTTCATGCGATCCTGAATTGTAGTTCACTAACTTAGTTGTTTCGCGATCGTAGGCATAACCCAGATATAAACTGTCTGTGATCTGAAATCCGGCCAGTGCACTTACTGCAGCACTCCATCTGTACGAAACACCAACAACAAACTTGTCATTAAACATAAAATTTGCCGAAGCATCAACCTGAAACGGTGAACCTTCTATCATCTTGGCCAAAACTGCTGGTTTGAACTTTATTTGCTCATAACGATCCAGATTAAATACATATCCGGCAATCAAATAGTAATTTATCTGCTCTTTATAAATTGCAGTTTCATTATCATCGTAACGATTTGTTTCGATAAAATTGGGTACCGATAAACCAACATATCCTTTGTCTGAATGCAAGTATACACCAGCACCAACATTAGGTGAAAATTTATTTTTAAAATCCTGAAATTGCGGATCGCCCTGATTTTCGGGGTTTAACTTTGTGGGATCAAGTTTGAATAAATTTGCTGATCCTTTTATACCAAAAGAAAGTTTGGCTGTTGCCGATGTTGGGATAGAATACGAAAAATCTGCTGATATGTTGTTTTCATTTGTAGGACCAATTTTGTCATTTACTAATGAAACTCCAAGTCCTACATTATTACCTACAGGTGTATTTACAGAAAAACTGCTTGTTTCGGGTGCACCATCTAACCCAACCCACTGTGTACGATAAAGTCCTAAAACACTTATGACTCCTCTTGAACCCGCGTAAGCCGGATTTATACTAATGGTATTATACATATATTGTGTAAACTGCGCATCTTGCTGAGCAAAACTTGCAACCGAACAAAACAATAAAACTAAAACTAATTTTCTCATTTATTTTATTTTTAAAATAATGGCTTAGCTTTCACTAAGCCATTTAATTTGTATAGTATGTTACTTGGTAAGGTATAAATACCCAGCCTCTTGCTGTAGGTTAGATTGCTTATCTTTATATCTAATGATGTAATAATAAGTACCTTCAGGTAATCCGTTTGAGTCTTTAATAGTAGCGCGACCTTCTGAAACACCTCTAAAAGCAATGTCTGCATTGTTATAATGCTCTCTTTCGAATACTAAAACTCCCCAACGGTTGAAGATTTGTACGCTATTGTCAGGATAACATTCTAAGCCCTGAATGTAGAATCTTTCGTTTTGATTATCTCCATTTGCAGAAACAGCATTAAAGATTTTAATCACACAACCGCCTAATTCTAAAATAGTTGGTTTATCTCCTTCAGTATCACTAGAATCTGATTTATCCGAAACAATTATTCCGCTTTTCGTCGTACCTGATGCCGTTGCCTGATTGCTTATGCTTCCGGAATCGACATCTGCCTGAGTTAAAGTATAAGTTCCTGTTATTGAAGAATTATCGGTTTCACCAACCGCCAGATTAATAGGGCCTCCATTCATAACAATTCCAGGTAAAGGATCTGAAACCATTATTTTTTCCAGAGCAACATTTCCTTTATTTGTTATCGCGAAATTATAGGTTAAAGTTTCTCCGGCTTCGGCAAATCCATTTCCATTATCATCATTCAATACAACTGTTTTTACTATTGCAATTGCAGGAATTTCAACAAAAATCTTAACCGTGGCAGTAGTACAATTTGATCCATTGGCTACTTCGCATATTTGATATGTTAGTGTATGTTCTCCTCCTTTTGTACCTGGTGCTATATTGATTGTACCATCATTATTAAGGGTAATTCCTGTTGGCCAGTCAATACCTTTTACTATAACATCTGAAGGTTTAACAGGAACACCGTTTAAGGTATCGTTGTCTAAAACATTGATTACTTCTAATGAACCATTAAGTCCGTCAGCAAGAGTTACCTCATCTTCATTACCTGCATGAATTCCGAATGTTGGCATCGCGTTACAACCAGCTGCTGCTGCTGGATAATTAACGACAACAGATTGTGTAGGGTTTAATGTAAACTGCATAGTAACAGCAGGTCTTGTTAATTCAAACCCGTCATTTCCTTGTGTCCATTGTCCGTTTACTAATACCCATCCCGGCCAGTCTGTTGGTTTATTATTACTATCAACAACTGCTCCCGGCCATAAAACAGTACCACTTAATGGCATATTATTTTGGGTTGCCACAATGTTGTTAGCGCTGTCTATCCAATTAATAGTTAATAATCCTGTTGGTGTAAAATTATCTGCAACAACATTATAAGAAACATACGGTGTATTATTATCGCAATAACTATTTGCCGTTATTGTCATAGTAGGGGCTACAACCGAAACTGAAACGGTAGCAGGACTACAGTTTGACGGATTCGCTTTTTCGCAAATTTCGTATGTTAAAGTATAGTTTCCAGCCGGAGCATTTGGAATCAATTCTACAGTTCCATCAGGTTTTAATGTAATTGTTCCTGTTGGATCAGGGGTCAATTCATGTAAATCAACATCTGAAGGTATTAAAGGATTATTGTTTAAAGTATCATTATCAAATACATTTACAATTGTAACTGTTTTATCAATTCCTACTACAGGATTTACCGGATCATTTACGGCATTCAAAATTGTTTTTTCAACCACAATTGTTATTACTGCCGGCGTTGCATCAATAGAGCCGTTATTATCTGTTGCTGTAAAAGTAAAAGTTTCGTTCCCTGAAAAAGCACCGCTAGGATCGTATGTAAGCATACTAACTTCTAAAGGTGTTAATACCTGATTTACCGTTACTGGTGTTCCTGATAATGCTAAAGTTCCATTAGCTGGTAATGACAGGATTGTATAACTTACAACAGTTCCATCGGTATCTGTTGCTGTTAAAGGATTGATCACTGTTGCTCCTGCTGTTGACGGAATACCAGCATTAGTATCGTCGTTTGCAACTGGTGCATTGTTTCCAACAGGAATTGTAATTGTTCCCGCTGATAAATCTATCGCACCAAGGTCATCTGTTGCCGTAAAAGTAAAGGTATCGTTGCCTGTAAATGTTCCGCTTGGTTCATAAGTAAGCATGCTTGCTTCTAAAGGCGTCAAAATCTGATTTACGGTAACCGGAACTCCTGCTAATGCTAAAATTCCATGAAATGGTAATGTTAAAACTGTATAGTTTGATATCGTTCCGTCAATATCTGTCGCGCTTAATGCGTTTAGGGCTGTCGCTCCTGCCGTTGATGAAATTGGGGTATTTATATCATCAGCTGCAATCGGACTATCATTTACAGCATTTACTGTTACAAGCTGATTTGCTGTAGCAGTTCCGCCTTTTCCATCACTGATCAGGTAAGGAATACTAATGGCTGTTGCTGAATTGAAATTTGCCGATGGTGTGAAAGTAATCACACCTGCAGCTGAGATATTTACTGTTCCGTTTGTTACAGGGATAGTTTGTGCGCCACCTGTCAATATTGTTCCGCCAATTGAAGTGATACTCAATGTATCGCCGTCAAGATCAGAATCCAATGCTAATGGGTTTAAGGTTACTGTAGTATCTTCGTTTATCGTGTAAAGATCATCTACCGCTACCGGATTATCATTTACAGCCGTAACTGTAATTAATTGATTTGCTGTAGCTGTTCCGCCATGACCATCGCCGATTACATAAGGAATACTGATAGCCGTTGCCGAATTAAAATTCGCCGATGGTGAGAAAGTAATCACGCCTGTAGCTGAGACATTTACTGTTCCGTTTGTAACAGGGATAGTTTGTACGCCACCAGTAAGAGTTGTTCCATTAATTGAAGTAATACTCAACGTATCGCCATCAAGATCCGAATCCAACGCCAATGGGTTTAAGGTTACCGTCGCATCTTCTGCAACAGTATAAACATCATTTACCGCTACCGGATTATCATTTACTGCCGTAACTGTAATTAATTGATTTGCCGTGTCAGTTCCACCATGACCATCGCTGATTACATAAGGAATACTGATAGCCGTAGCCGAATTAAAGTTTGCCGATGGCGTGAAAGTAATCACACCTGCAGCTGAGATATTTACTGTTCCGTTAGTTACAGGGATAGTTTGTGCTCCTCCTGTAAGTATTGTTCCGCCAATTGAAGTGATACTCAATGTATCGCCTTCAAGATCCGTATCCAATGCCAATGGGTTTAAGTTTACTGTAGCATCTTCTGCAACAGTATATATGTCATCTACCGCTACCGGATTATCATTTACAGCCGTAACTGTAATTAATTGATTTGCAGTAGCAGTTCCGCCATGACCATCGTTAATTACATAAGGAATACTAATGGCTGTTGCCGAATTATAGTTTGCCGATGGTGTGAAAGTAATCACGCCCGCAGCGGAGATATTTACTGTTCCGTTTGTTACAGGAATTGTTTGTACGCCACCTGTAAGTGTTGTTCCATTAATTGATGTAATGCTTAACGTATCGCCATCAAGATCCGAATCCAATGCTAATGGGTTTAAAGTTACTGTCGCATCTTCTGCAACAGTATAAACGTCATTTACAGCTACCGGATTATCATTTACTGCCGTTACTGTAATTAATTGATTTGCCGTGTCAGTTCCGCCATGACCATCATTAATTACATAAGGAATACTAATAGCCGTTGCCGAATTGAAATTTGCCGATGGTGAGAAAGTAATCACGCCTGTAGCTGAAATATTTACTGTTCCGTTTGTAACAGGAATTGTTTGTGCGCCACCTGTAAGTGTTGTTCCACCAATTGAAGTGATACTCAACGTATCGCCATCAAGATCCGAATCCAACGCCAATGGGTTTAAGGTTACTGTAGCATCTTCTGCAACAGTATAAACATCATCTACAGCTACCGGAATATCATTTACTGCCGTTACTGTAATTAATTGATTTGCAGTAGCAGTTCCGCCATGACCATCATTGATTACGTAAGGAATACTTATAGCCGTAGCTGAATTAAAGTTTGCCGATGGTGTGAAAGTAATCACGCCTGCAGCTGAAATATTTACTGTTCCGTTAGTAACGGTAATTGTTTGTACGCCACCTGTAAGTGTTGTTCCATTAATTGAAGTGATACTCAATGTATCGCCATCAAGATCCGAATCCAACGCTAATGGATTTAAAGTTACCGTAGCATCTTCTGCAACAGTATAAACGTCATCTACCGCTACCGGATTATCATTTACTGCTGCCACAACAAAAGTAATATCTGCATTATCACACAATCCGAAAGGATCACATAAAGTATAAGTTATTATTGCTGTTCCGTTATAATTATCTGCAGGATTAAAAGTTACAATTCCTGTAGATGTGTTTAATGTCCAAACACCTTTAGCATCAGAATACGTTGTTTGAATACCTGGCAAAGCAGGATCTAAATCTACTGTAAATTGCCCAACTCCATTTACGGGAGCAATCGGGTTACCATCTGGATCAGTATCATTAGAAAGTACATTTACTGTACCATTAGCTCCATCTTCATTTAAAGGAGAAGCACTAAGATCATCGTCAGTAGCCACTGGTGCATGATTTACTGTTGGCGTAGCAGATTCTGAATTATTTCCAGGTGTTGGGTCATTCTGTTCTCCTGTAATGCTGGCCGTATTGGCATAAGAACCAGTAGCATTTACTTTTGCAATAATCGTAAGTGTTGTATTGGCTCCATTGGCAAGATTTCCAATAGTCCAGTCTGGTGCTAACCATGTTCCTGTTGAAGGTGTTGCACTTACAAAGGTATAACCTGCCGGAAGTGTATCGGTTACTTTAACTCCCGTAGCATTGCTTGGTCCTGAGTTAGAAGCTGTGATAGTAAATGTAACGTTGTCCCCAACATTATGTGTACCAGTGCTTGCCGTTTTGGTTACCAAAAGATTAGTATCAACTACAGGTGTTGCAGTTGCTGTATTATTTGCAGAATTAGTATCAGGATCATTACCTGAAATAATAGCCGTATTCGCATACGGTCCTGAAGCATTAACTGTAGCTACAATTGATAAGGTGGCACTTTCTCCATTAATAAGGCTGCCAACAGTCCAATTTGGTGCTGACCATGTTCCTACTGATGGTGTTGCACTTACAAAAGTATAACCAGCAGGAAGAACGTCATTTACGTTAACTCCTGTAGCCTTATAAGGTCCTTTATTAGTTGTCGTAATTGTGAATACACAATTATTACCAACACTTGCATTAATATTATCAACTGTTTTTGTAACCTCTAAATCTATAGGACAAAGAGCCGCTTCAAAATTTTTAGTAGTAACTGAAGTACCTCCACACTCGGTGGTTACGGAGTATTGAACCACTACGTTACCGGCTGATGTAAAACTCAAAGTATTTCCTGTAAGGCTTCCCGGACCGCTTACTATGCTTAATGTACCTCCGGCGGGAGTTGGATTTAGCAAAACAGGATCGCCAACACAGTATTTTGAACCAGGTCCTCCTCCTGTTGAGATAGGCTGGATAACAGGATTTGACTCTGCACCGCAAATTTGTACAGCTGCAGTAGCAAAATTATAAGATTTTTCGTCACTGGTACCATTAGAACCATTACCCATACTTCCTCTTATTCTATGACCAACATAACCAAAATTAGTCTGACAGCTTTTAACTATCATTGATGTATGCCCTCCTGTTTCAACAGCAAGAATTTTATCTGCAACGGTTAGTCCGGCTGGAATTGACGGATTACTTGGATCTGAAGCAGTACCAAGCAAAAAGTTATTACTTTGTCCAAAAGCATATAAATTTTTATTGCTGTTAATCACGTTAACACTGCCATATAAATTATCATGCTCCTGTACGCTGAACCATTTAATATCATCCATATTCTCCATAAGTGGGCCCGTAACAGATGTATATCGGGGCTGAACCCATCCTAATCTATCAATAGTTGTCCAATCTCCCAATTGTCTGTTTGTATTTTCACCTACAGCATACATGTTACCGTCGGTCGCTAAAATATAATAGGATCTTTCAGTACCACTTCCAGATGAACCAATCATTTTTGGTGTTCCACCAGGCAGTGCCATTTGTATAGCTCTTGTCTGGCTCGGAATTATAGCTGTATTATCTCCTAATAATACATTCACTCCCCACACATAGACTGAACCATCTGATTTTAAAGCCATAAGTCCGTCATAATTTCCTCTACAGACTACTACATCACTTAAAAATGGATTACCTGTCCCATCAGTTGTAACTTTATACCAGGTGGTTGCATTTCCTGCTCCCCCATTACCGCGAACACTTGCGGTTTGTGAAATTACCCAAACATCTCCACTACAGGTCGTAATGGCTAATGTCTTGTAGGTTGCAAACAGCATTTTAACATCTCCTGGAGTTACTCCTGTTGGTAAACCATTTGCATTTCCACCAATAGTAATTTTTTGAAAAGCAGTTCCTGAAGTAATTGACCCGTCAAGAACAATTCCTTCTTTTGACCATGCATACAAACCATCTGTAGCTAAAACAATACCCTGAACATTATTCGCAGAAATACTTCCTAATCCGACCTTTAAAGGCGTTGCAGTTGTTAAAGCAGGAAAATTTGCTACATTTATTGTTAGTGGCGAAAGTACATCTGCAAGTCCGTCATTTCCAATATCTTCTCCCCATACCTGAAAAGAACCATCTGAAGTTCTTACTACTGTTGTATGAAAACTAGAAACAAAATTATCATACTCTATAGTGGCTGCATTGTTATTTGAATCGCTTCCAAAATTCGATAAATCAGTATTTGAGCATCCAACAATGGGCGTCGAACACTGGGCATTGGAAACCTGATTGAATATAAAAAACAAAAAAAACAAGAAGATTGTTTTTTTGAAATTCAATATTTTATTTAGTGTAAAGTAGTTTTTTATCATAAGTTATCTTATTATTTTATTTTCTCAGAAAGATTGTAAGTCTGCACCTGATTATTGAAATCATAGAAGTCAAACATCAGATAAGCTTCTTTGTCTGCTTTTCCTGAAATTTTATATTTCAATAATTGAATTTTGTTATTTAAGACAATCTCGGTATTCACAGGCTTAGCTGTTAAAGCAACTCCTATACCGTTAACTGACAGTCCCGGCGCAGGTAATTTTGTGATCGAATTATCTTTTGATATAACTTTTGCAGGAACAGTAATTATTAAATCTGAATAGTTTCTCCCTTTTTGCAATTTCTCAGAAAACTGAATTTTAGAAAAATCGAAAACCAATTTAACAGGCTGCACTTTCACAAGTACTTTTTCGGGCATTGCCGGATGATTGCATTCATCTGGATTATGCTTTCTGTTTTCCGTAAAATTTATTTCATAATCTCCGGCCTGCTGGAATACATAATCGTTAATTTCATTACCCTGCAAAGAAACATTAATGTTGTTTTGAGAATTTGTAATCTTCCAAGATACATCTGAATCAAAATGTCCAAAATTCATTTTTTCATCAAATGAAATCACTGCATAAAATTGTTTAATTTCACCATTGATTTGGTTTTGAGCCTGAGATTGATGTATAAATAAGATTAAAAATAAAGAACAGACTAACTGTTTTCTAAGGTTGGAACAGATGTATTTCCAATAAATATTTCTGATCATAAGTGAAAATTTAGTTTAAAATAGCTTTATAGAATATGGCTGCGAAACTAAATTATTTGACCACCGAAAATTACCTTAAACCTTTACCAATTACGTAAAAAGAAAAACATCTATCATTCAAAAAACCTATAAACAACTAAAATACAGAACTTTACAAAAAGAGTATTATTTACACTTTTCATAGCTAATTCTTAATATCTGTATATAAGTTGCTCGTACAACTGTTATATTATGGATAAACCTCAAGAAAGAATCGTCCTAAAACGCGAGACAAGATGTATAAAATATATTTGTACGCCATCCTGATACAATAATATCTAAATTGAGATCAGGCAGGTACAAAGAGAAAATGATATTTTAAATCCAACATTTTTTTAATTTTGCAATAAGATGACGAAGTTTAAAATGATGATGTAAAATGTTAATCCTGTTAGGTCTTCAAAAGCATCTCAACTACTATTTTCTAACTTAACAATGTAATATTGTTAGAATGCAGATAAAATAGTATCATAATGAAAATAATTGCTTATCTTAAAATTTAAAATATCCACCTAGAAATCTATTATACTTTAATTTCCATACTTATTTATATGCACTTAAAATCTTTTCTCCTACTGCTATTAATTGTTGTTTCTTCTTATTCAGGTTTCTCCCAGTCAAAATACGATAGTGTTTTTTCTGAAACAGCGCAAGTTCTTCTAAGTTCAAATCCAAAAAAAGCACTAAAAAATACCGATTATCTCTATAAAATCTCAAGTAATAATGCAGAAAGAATTAAAGCCTGCATGCTTAGAGCAACACTTTTACGTCAATACGGTTTACGTAATGAAGCTATTTTATCTCTAAAACGCGCAGACAGTATAGTCACAATTGATAAAAATTACAATCTGCAGGCAAGAATAAATGGCTTTTTGTCAACGCTTTACCGTGAGAATGAAATTTATAGTCTTGGGAAAATTCATTTGCAAAAAGCATTGGCTGTGAGTAAAAAAATAGAGGATAAAAATGAGATGTATAAGTTTCAGGGAAATTTATCTCAGGAAATAGCCTACTATGAAATGTACGATAAGAAATACGCCAAGGCAATTGAACATCTTAAAAATGGAAATCAGTTATTTGAAAAGGCCAGTTCCAGTATTGACGAAAATTTTCAGTTTGCAGTGAATGATGAACTTATCGCAAAAAATTATCTTTCATTGCAAAAGATTGATTCTGCTATGATATTCTTTCAAAAAGCAATGACAGAACTTAATGCATCGCAGTCTTCTAACAGTCCTCTAAAAGGTTTTCTATATAATGGTCTTGCAAATGTTTATTACTCCAAGGCTGATTATAAAAATGCAATTTCAAATTATCAGAAAGCAGAACAAATTGCTAATGAATCAAATTTCTTCGCTTTAAAACAGGAAGTATACAGCTCTCTTTTGGAATTTTATAAAAAGACCGATAATAAAAAATACATTCTTTATAATGAAAAAAATCTGGAGCTACATAAAAATGAAGAGCATAGCCGAAAAATTATTGCAGATGATTTAATCAAATCACTCCGCAAAAAGCAAGTAGAAAACAAATCAGAATATCAAAAGACTACTTTAATAATTATAGGTATTTCCATTTTTATCATTATCCTCATCGTTTGCTTTAATTATTACAGAAGACAGCAGGACTATAAAAAATTCAAAAGCTTTATCAATAAAAGCCAGGTAATTTCAGAGGTTCAGATTGAAGAAAAACCAAAAAAGGAAATTGCCAGGGAATATATGTCAGAGACTACTGAAAATACTATTTTGGAAAGTATAAAGGAATTTGAAAAGTCACATTTTTATTTGAATAAAGATTTATCGCTAAATTCTGTAGCGGCAGACCTTAATATCAATCATAGGTATTTGTCGTATGTTATAAACAAACATAAATCAAAAGATTTTGCCGGTTACATCAATGAGTTAAGAATTAATTATATAGTTGATCGTTTGAAAAATGACAGCAACTATTTAAAATATAAGATCAGTTATCTTGCAGATCAATCAGGGTTTTCATCACATAGCAGATTTACAATAACTTTTAAAAAAATCACAGGAGTTTCACCTTTAGACTTTATTACCTATTTGCAAAAGGAAAATTCTAAAAAATAAGCATTGTTTAATTCTGAAGATAATTTTTCTGTAGAAGTTAAAAAACAAAAAGCCTTTAAATATTGTATTTAAAGGCTTTTTTAAAATTTAAAACTCTATTATATTTTAAATCCTCCGGAAACTTCTATTCGTTGTGCGTTAATCCATTTGGAATCATCAGAACAAAGGAATGCTACCACACTTCCAATATCATCCGGCAAACCAACTCTTCCTAAAACTGTTTCTGAAGCTAAGTACGTATTCAAATCTGAAACATCACGAACAGCACCGCCTCCAAAATCTGTTTCAATGGCGCCTGGAGCAATGGAATTGACTCTTATTTTTCTGCTTCCCAATTCTAAAGCCTGATATCTTGATAATGAATCGACTGCCGCTTTCATTGCGCCATAAGCGGAATATCCGGCAAAAGAAAATCTTGCCAAACCTGAAGACGTGTTCACGACACTGCTTCCGTCATTTAATAATGGAAGCAATTTTTGTGTTAAGAAAAAAGGCCCTTTAAAATGGATATTTGTCATTGCATCCAAAGTTTCTTCTGTAGTGACTTCAAAATTTTCATTGATTCCGATGCCTGCGTTGTTTACCAATGCATCCAATTTTGCCGAAGAAAATTGAGTTGCTAAAACATCTTTTACTTCATTTACAAATTGGTCAAAACCTGCCGTTGTTGAAATATCCAAAGACAATGCAAATGCTTTTTTTCCAAGAGTTTCAATCTCTTTTACCACTTGGTCTGCAAATTCTTTTTTGGTTTGATAAGTAAGGATGATATCAAATCCTTTTCTGGCCAATTGTAAAGCTGAATCTTTCCCAAGTCCGCGGCTTGCGCCTGTTACTAATGCTATTTTATTTTGATTGTTTGACATTTTTATTGTTTTTATATTTGTTAGTATTTTAAAAATTAATCATTACAGAGCCCAGCCCATATAATTTCACTTATACCAGCCAAGATCTATTTCTTTATAACTTATGAGATATGTTGTTAATTTAGCCTGCTTCCTCTAAATTCATTTGGTGTGCTGCCTACTTCTTTTTTAAACAGACGTGAAAAATAAGTTGTATTTTCAAAACCAAGTAAGTGCGAAATTTCAGAAATATTCAATTCCCCTTCGGTCAATAAGTTTTTTGCCTCACCAATCAAAAAAAGATGAATCAATTCTAACGCCGTCTTTCCTGTTTCTTGTTTGAGCAAATCGGTTAAATAGCGCGAAGATATATTTAGCTTCTCTGACATAAGGGATACCGTTGGCAATCCAATGTTTTTTGTTTTTCTTTCTTCAAAATTAGCGGCCAGCAGTGCATTAAACTTTGTGACTGTAGAACCGGTTAGTTGTTTACGGTTAATAAACTGTCTCTTATAAAAACGCTGTGCATATTTAAGCATAGAATCCAGATGACTTACAATAATAGCTTTGCTCAGTTCGTCAGTATTATTATGATATTCTTTTTCAATGCTGAAATACAAATTCCAGATGATATCTTCTTCTGCAGGTGAAAGATGCAGTGCCTCATTGACCTCATAATCAAAATAACCATATTTCCTGATTTCGTTGTAAAGCATTGTTCCCGGTAAAAAATCTTCATGAATAATAATCAGGAATCCCTTTTCCTCTAGTTCCACATTTTTAAAAACCACTTTCTGCTGAGGCTTTACAAACGACATTGAACCAAGGTCATGGTCATATTTTGTTTTTCCATACAACATACTGCCGGATTTCAATTTTTTAAATCCGATGATATAAAATTCTGAAGAAAATTCGAGAATATTACTACCATTGCATGTACCACGTTCACCGTAAGCCACACTAAAAAGTGGATTTTCCGGAGGTTTTACACCAAGAGCTTCATGCAGATCGCTAATTTTTTTGAAATGTCTCATTGTTCTCAATTTAAAAAAGAATCGGGTTATTTAGATTCGGGTAGGTGTGTTTTACCAATAATAAGCAGTTTTTCACAATAGTAACCTTGGCAGATTTTATGAATTCAGAAAACTAAGCTTTACAACCAATAGATTTGATGGAAATTCTGTTGTAAGTTGGGTTAATGTTTCAGCGTTGTGGACAGCTGCAACTACATTATCCCGACATTGTAAAAATGCTTCTGTCCAATCCTCCCGAATCCGCGGGATGCACCTGTTATAAAAATTGTTTTTGCCATTATTTTATCTTTAATATTATAATGACAAAGTTCTGCTAATCAGTAATAGCTATTGTGATACAAAAGTAGGCAATAATGAAACGTTTTTACGAAATTCTATCCCTGTCGAACTCGGCACTTGTAACAGATATCAACATAATTTCCTTGCTATTTCTTCTGGATTGTTCTTATATTGAGTTACAAAAAAAATCAAAATAGATCTTTCCTGATCAAAAAGGGAAGATCTATTTATAATCGGATTTTTAAACAGACTTAGGATTTTTTTGAAACAATCCTCTATTATATTCTACTATATCCTGATGAGATGGATAAGATGGCAGCGAAGAAAGATCAGCAATAGCTTTATCTCTTAACAACGGTGCTTCTTCTTTTACGGCATTAGAAAGTGCCTGTTTTAATTCTTCTGCAGTAAGTTCTGTGCAGTAAGCAGGTGTTCCTGGCTGATGTCTCCAGGATCCGGAAAGATTTCCAGAGTCAACGGCATCAAAACCGGTATCATTAATTAATTCTGTAATTGTTTTTTTTGCCTCTGTATTATCACCTGCAACAGCCATTGCTATTCTGTCTTCAGCACCAGGTTCTTTTCCTCCGTTTCCTAATGTTTCTGCCAATAAATTGTTGAAGGTTTTTATTACTGGTCTTCCTAGTTGCTCAGACACCCAGACACTTTCTACTTTTCCTTTTTTGATTTCTTCAATATCGGCATCACGAAAAGGATAATAATTTGATGTATCAACCACAATTACATTTTCGGGAACGTTTGCTAATAAATCTTTGGGCAAAATTGGGATTGCTACTGTCGGCACTGATAATATGATAACATCTACGTCTTTTACAACATCTTTAATCGTTGCAGCTACTACACCTATTTCTCCAGCAAGAGCCTTTAATTTATCAGCATCTCCTGAATTAGTGACTTTCACATTATGCCCCGCGGCTGCCATTTTTTTTGCGATTGTACCGCCTATTGCGCCTGTACCTATTATTCCTATTTTCATTTTATGTAAATTTTAGTTGTTATAATTTGCAAATTTTGAAGAGATTATGTTGCAAAATTAACTCAAAATTACTTTCCTTTGTATAGTCCTTTCCCAAAGGAAAGCGAAATAAATAATTGTATGATGTCAAAAAAGAAACCTTATTGTGAATGCCTAAATACCGTCAAGCCAGTGCGTGACACATTGGAAGTAATAAATGGAAAGTGGAAATTATCCATCATTATTTCTGTAGGTGTAGGTAATAGCCGATTTACAGAAATTCAAGAGAGCATTCCAGGCTTAACTCCAAAAGTGCTTTCTAAAGAACTTAAGGAACTTGAGCAACATCAACTGATTAAAAGAGTTATAACGAACGATTATCCTGTCAAAATATCCTATTCTCTGCAACCCTATGCGGATACGCTAACACCGATTATCTATGCTATGAAAGATTGGGGATTAAACCACAAAAAGAAAATTTTTCAGGAAGTTAATCCTGTAAAAGTTTAAATATGCAGATAATAATCTTTACGTTATAATTTTTCATTTACTACTTCTAATAAACTGAATTATATTAGTGAGCAGTTTTGGGGAATTTCAGGCAGCGTCATATTTATAAATAAAATATCCAAAAGAACCTAATATTGTAATTTTGAAACATTCTTTTATATTTACGTAACAAAATGATGAAAACTTATAGCTAGTTTCGTCAGAAATCTAAACCACCAATACTGATGTACGACAACCTAATGCTTTTGAAAAACATTGTGGATAATACCCCTTTGCCAATAGCTGTTTACACAGGAAATGAACTTAAAATAGAATTGGCTAATCCTGCCATGATTAAGGCATGGGGAAAAGGAACCGAGGTAATTGGTAAAAAATATCTTGAGGTCGTTCCCGAAATCGAAAACCAGCAGATTTTTGACCAGGCATTAAGGGTGTTTCAAACGGGAATTCCGTTTCATGCCAAAAACAAAAAAGTAGAGTTGGTAATCGACGACGTATTAAAAACATTTTATTTCAACTATAGTTTTATTCCTCTTTTTGATAATGAGAAAAAAATCTATGGCATAATGAATACAGGTGCAGATGTTTCTGATCTTTACGAAGCACATAAAAAAATTCAAAGTTCAGATGAGCGGCTCAGAATGGCTATTGAATCTTCTGGAATGGGAACTTACGAAATAGACCTTTCTACAAAAAAGATCAATACTAATGGAAATTTCAATACAATATGGTCCATTGACAAGGAAATTCCGAATGAGCAGCTCATAGCAAAACTGCATCCAGAAGATCAGCTTCTTCGCGAAAAAGCACACCAGGAGGCACATATCACCGGAAAAATAAATTACGAAGCAAGAATTATAAATCAGGATCAGACCGTTAAGTGGATAAAGGTTAACGGTAAATTAATTAATGATCAGAACGGTATTCCAATTACTATTATTGGAATTGTTCAGGATATTGACCAGCAAAGACAATTTGAGCAGGAGTTAAAAAAACAAGTGGATGAAAGCACTCAGGAACTTAGAAGATCAAATGAAGATCTTATGCATTTTGCCAATATTGTAAGCCATGACCTGAAAGAACCTGTTCGAAAAATCAAAACCTTCATCAGTCTTTTAAGGAATAACTCCAGTGCCTACTTTAATGATATATCAAACAAGTATCTTACTAAGGTAGATCAGTCTGCTCAAAGAATGCAGACAATAATAGAAGGAATACTAGCCTATTCTACTCTGGATAAAAAAACTCAGCCTATAGAAAACATTAATCTTGATGAAGTAATTGAAAACATAAAAGTTGATCTTGAGCTCATCATAAAAGAAAAAGGCGCCATACTAATCAAAAGCGAGCTTCCTGAGATAGAAGGGGCTACAATTTTAATTCAGCAGCTGTTCTATAATTTGATACACAATGCCTTAAAATTTTCAAAAGCAGACCTACCGCCCAGAGTTATTATATCATCTCTTATTGTAAGGAATGATCAAAGAGAGTTTGTTCAAATAAACATTAAAGACAATGGAATTGGGCTTGATTCAAGTCATTACGAAAGAATATTTAATGCTTTTGAAAGACTGCATTCTAAAGATCAATATGAAGGAAACGGTCTTGGGCTGTCACTTTGCAGAAAAATTGTGCTAAGACATGGCGGCACTATTACTGTTACAGGCGAAAAAGATAATGGGGCTGAATTTATAGTAACTCTGCCTTTAAAACAAACAACAAATACTATCTAGTATTTTTCAGCAATCATATCAAACAAGATATTATTGATATATTCTTCATTAGTTTTAACAGCAGTTATTTTATTAGCTATTATTTCACCTCAACAATCATTTCTACCTCTATTGCCATATTCTGTGGAAGTGTAAATACACCTACTGAAGTACGAGCATGTTTTCCCTGCTCGCCAAAAACCTCAATTAATAAATCCGAAAAACCATTCATTACTTTAGATTGCTCCGTAAAAGAATCAGCAGTATGTACATAACCATTTACTTTGATTATCCTTTTTATTTTGTCCAGACTTCCAAAAGTCTGCTTAAGTATCGCCAGCTGATTTATAGCCGTTAGCCTGGCGGCCTGATAACCTTCATTCGCAGTTAAGTCCTGCCCTACTTTGCCGATAATATATTTACCATCTGCTTTAAGGGGCCCTCTTCCCGAAAGGAAAACAAGATTTCCAACTCTTACCATATCCAGATAACTTCCTAACGATTCTGGTATTTGTGGCAACTCAATTCCCAACTGCTTTATTTTTTGCTCCGGAGTTTGTGCAAACAAATTAAAACTCAGTAGTACTAATACCACGGTTGCTATATTTTTCATTGTTTCTTTTTATTTGTTTTAAAAAAGAAAGCCGTCTATAAAAGACAGCTTTCCTGATTTTGTTTTTATTTATTTTATGAATTTGATCAATTCGGCATTGAATTTTGGAAGCTCTTCAATAAACAAGGCATGACCGCTTTTTTCGAATGGAACCAAAGTTGAATTGGCAATTGATTTGTGCATTTGCTCTGCTAATTCATAAGAACAGATTTTGTCTTGTGTTCCGTGAAGGATAAGAGTTGGTATTTTGATTTTTTTCAAATCTTCTCTTAAATCAGTATCACGAAGTGCTTTCATAGATTCTGCCATTGCATATGGAGAGGCTTGTGCCTGAATAGTTCCAAGCCATGCACCTTGTCCTGCAGATACGCTTGTTTCATTAGCAGGGAAAATTTTTCCAAAATTCTCAAACAATTGTGGTCTGTTCGTATTATTAAGGGCAATAAGGCCGTTTATATCTTCTTTTGTCCAAAAACCATAGTTAAAGTCCGCTCTTTTAGTCCATAACGGAGCCGCTGCACCAAACAAAGCCAGTTTTGAAACATGGGCCGCATTGTATTTGGCTACATAATGAATTACTGTTGCGCCTCCCATAGAAAATCCGCCGATGGTTGCTCCTTCAATTTTAAGTTTATCCAGAATCACTTTGATATCATCTGCATAAACATCATAGTTATACGCCCCACCCGGTTTGTCTGATAATCCAAAACCTCTTAAAGTAATTCCGATAACGCGGTATCCTTTCTGGATAAGTTCTGCATATTGGTACTCGTACATGGCATCACTCAATGGCCATCCATGAATTAGTACTACCGGTTTTCCTTCTCCTAAATCCGTAACATGCAATTTTACATTTTTTTCTACTTCAATATACTCTTCTCTTCCAAGGCTTGCCGGTTTTCTTTGGCTTTGAGAGAATGCAGTTGTTACTGCTAATAAAAAAATGGCGAAGCTTGTTGTTACGATTGTTTTTAAATTGGTTTTCATTTCTTTTGTGTTTTAATTGTTATTTTAAAATTTTGATTTTTTATTCTGTCACTTCTTATTGACAGGACAAAATTGCGTCTTTCTTAATTATAAATCAAATTAATAATTTTTAATACTTATAAATTATATTTATAATTTAACTTCTTATTACTTTTTCATTACCAGAACAGGTTTTCCTTTTTCTACTATATATGTTGCCAGTTCCGAAGCTTTTGCGTGGCTGTTGTTTCTTGCAGAGTGCACTACGCCTGCCGGAATAAAAAGTACTTCTCCAGCCTTTAAAATAACAGGAGACTGACCTTCAACTTCATACTCTAATACGCCATCAAGGACATAAATAACTTCCTCACCCGGGTGAGAGTGCTTTCCAAAAGCCGTATGAGCTTCAAAATCAATACGTGCCTGAACCGTTTCGTATCCGGGAACACTAAGATCATAACGTTGTAAATCAGTGCGTTTTATTCCTGATTGCTGGGCAGAAGCAGTACTTGTAATAATCAATGCTAAAAAGCTAAGGGCAGAAACTGCGGTCGATACAAAATTTAAAGTTTTCATGTTTTTAGTTTTATTTAATTTGTTGTTTTATTAATTTCCTTGTCAAAAGTACCAAGGCATTACCTGCATTGAAATGACAACATAGCCCGAATGGACAAACGGAGTAATGAAGTGGACAAAAGTGGAGTTATGAGTATTATGGATTATAAAATCCTGCAAGACTAGCTGTGATAAGATTCACCTTCTTTCCATATACCCCTTATAGATAGAGAATCTGAAATATTTTTGGTAGGATCACCTTTAACTAATAGTAAATCAGCTCTCATTCCTTCGGCAATTAATCCCCTGTCTGATAAATTAAATCTTTTGGAAGTTACTGATGTTGCAGATCTTAATGCCTCAATTGGGCTTAATCCGGCTTCTACCAACAGCTGCATTTCATGATGAACGCTCACACCATGTGCAAGACCGCCCAAATGGGGCATCGGTACTGATACATCTGTTCCAACAAGTATATCTACACCTGCATCGCGTAAATCTTTCACGTTATTAAAGTTATCTTCCATATTGCCTTCCGGAAAAGTATTGAAACAAGAGCACATTGTCATTTTCCAGTCTTCATTCAATTTATTTTCAACTCTTTCGTCATGGGCGACATGACAGGCAGAATTCCCGATAATCGATGAATTCAATACCAGACAAGGCGTTACAAAAATTCCTTTGCTGGCAATGGATTGAATAAGATCTTGTGTCCAGTCCGGTCTGTCAATAAATAAATGCGCCAGGCCATCTACACCAATTGCGACAGCTGTTTTCGCTGCTTCGGCTGTTAAAACATGCGCTATTGCAATTTTACCTAATTTATGAGCTTCGTCTACTGCCGCTTTTAATATGTGAGTTTCAATAACAGGCAAACCCGGTGCATTCATTACGGTTCCTTCCTCAATCATTATTTTGAAATAATCTGCACCATTATTTACCTGACGATTCACAAAATCTATCGCTCCTTCAAGTGAAGTAACATCGGGACTTAATTCCTCTTCTTCTTTCTGAGCCTGGTGAGCAGCTATAAATATGGCTTTTTCTTCTTCGTTCATTTTTTCCATTTCTTTTAACACAAATTCAGGAATTCCATTCCCTTTTGGAATCAGCTCGTCAGGATGACCGCCGGGAGCTGTCAGACCCATTCCGGCAGAACGAACATCAGCAGCATCAGTGATTCCTTTTAATTGCGTATCACGTCCTTTTTTGGTAAAACCTCCCATCATTTCTAGCTCGGTTGTTATACCAAATTTTAATGCATCTTTTAAAAATTCAACTGATGTATGAACATGAGCATCTATTAAACCCGGCAGAAGAGTACATCCCGTTCCATCGATCACCTCATCTATATTTTGTGGCAATTCATCAGAAACGGAAACAATTACACCGTCGATAAAAACAACGTTTTTTTTACCAATCACATTTTTACCATCAAACACATTCGCGTTTATGATGGCCTTACTTTTAGTATTAGTCATTTTGTAGTTTTTTAAATTATTTTTTGCCAAAATTATCTAATCAATAAGGGTTAAAATAGCTATATTTGACACAATAACAGCTCTAAAAGGTCAAAATAAATGGAATTAAATGTTAGAAAGGATTTCGGTTTTTTAGAAGGTTTTGCTGATTTATTAGGTACCGAAGTAAAAAATGGAATATTAGTAATACCAGAAACTAAAGGCAAAGGATATTTAATGGGATTTAGATTAGACAATTCAATAAATATGCTTGTAAGTTTTTATGAGTTTAATGATAATCTGCTTGCCAGGAGATTTGGAGGTCAAAATACATTAAATAGAATTCTATTTTCTTTTAATAATATTTTTCCTGATGCTAATTCAAAAAATAAATACTCAAGAGAAGATTTGCCTTCGATTCAAATTTTTAAAGGAAAACTAAATATTGAAACATTTTATCCGGGCAGAACCAAATTCAATTCTATTTTTATTGGGATTGATTCAGATAAATTAGCAAAAACTTTAGGTTTACATATTGATAATGAAATTTTTAAAAATATTATTGATAGCGATCAATCCATTCTTTTTGAAGAGTTAATTTCTCCAAAAATTCAACAAGTAGCTTTGGAAATTATTCAAGCTGAAATTCAAGATTCTTTGGGTGATTTTTTCTTTAAAATCAAAGCCGAGGAATTAATATATCTAACTTTAAAAGAGCTTTTTAAAAGAGAAAATCCTACCACGCACGCCCTGAATCAAATCGATGTTCAAAAAATTTATAAAGTGAGAGATCTAATTTTAACCGACATTAATGAACCTCCGGTTATTAAAGATCTTGCTTCTCAAATAGGAATGAGCGAATCAAAGTTTAAGAGATTATTTAAACAAATATTTGGAGACAGCTTTTTCAGTTATTACCAAAAATTCAGGATGAAAGAAGCTGCCCGATTACTAAAAGAAAATGAAATGTCTGTTTCACAAGTTGGTTTTAGTCTGGGATTTTCTAACTTAAGTCATTTTGCTAAAGTTTTTGAAGAGCATATTGGAATGAAGCCCAAATCTTTTCAAAAAAAGAAATGGATTCAGGATTAAATTGACACTTAATTTCTATTTGATTTAAAACAAATTTCAAGAGAAATTAAAATCAATCTCTCCTGTTTATTATCACAAAAAAGCAAAGAAAAGTAATCCAGATACAAAAGGTAAATAAGATTCTATTTACGGTGATTTGATAGTTATAATTTTGTTTTTATTATTAAAAAACAAAAATATGTCACTCAGATATTCACTCCTTTTGCTTGCCGTGATTACAAGCCCGGTTTTATTTTCACAAACAGTTTATCCAAAAATTACTGGCTATTTTGGGATAATGCATCCGGTGGTTACCTTTAGTGAACATGAAACTAATGTCAATTTTAGAGATTATTATGCTGTTGGTTTTCCGACCGGAATTAACATCTGGAAAAGTGAAAAAATCGGATTTTCTTTTGAAATAGTTCCCAACATAAAAGACGATCAGGGAACAGACAAAGTAACTAACTTATTATTTCATCCCGGTGTTCTTGTGGCTCTGGGCAATGGGTATACTTTTGCGGGAAGGGTTGCTTTTGAAACCAGCGGCAGGTATGGTGTTACTCCCGTATTTAATAAAACCATCGTAAAAAATAAAACCTGCAGTTACTATGCAGCCGTACCATTACCAGTTCGCTTTGGCAATGATCATCCCACTTCTTTTACAATAGGTTTTCAATTTGGAATTGCTTTTTAAATACTAATATCATTAGCGAAAATCGCTGCCATCATTGGCGCTTTAGTAGGATCTGTAATTATCGTTGCAAAAAAGGAACATTATTGATATTCAAACCATTATAAATAGCTATTGTAACCATTTTTGCTTTACTTTATATAAAAAAAATCAAGAACCTTATATTATCCTTATTGCTGCTGTTTTAGGGGTAATCATTAAAATAGCCATGTTTAAAAAGTAACATAATACTTTTAGGTACACTTTTTGTTTAACAATCATTATAATAATTTAAAAAAACAAAATTATGAAATCATTAAAATATTTATTCATAGGTTTTTTCCTTTTGACTATTCATTTTTCAAATGCTCAAGTGAATGTTAATGTCAATATTGGTACACCTCCGGCATGGGGTCCAGTTGGTTATAATGAGGCACGTTATTACTACTTGCCGGATCTTGAAACTTATTATGATGTGAACACTTCAAATTATATTTACATTAGTAACGGAAAATGGTTAAGAGCCAGAACATTGCCTTCTGTTTATAGAAACTATGATCTTTACAACGAATATAAAGTAGTATTAACAGACTACAGAGGAAACACCCCGTATGACAATTTTAAAACGCATAAAGTAAAATACGGAAAAGGTTATAAAGGGAAACCTCAAAAAACGATTGGACAAAAACCGGGAAAAGGAAATAATAAACAAGGAAAAGACAAAGGAAATAATGGAAATGGCAACGGCCATGGAAATGGTAAAGGAAACGGAAAACACTAAAATTAAGAGGCTATTAAAAGCCTCTTTTTTTATTTAGTAAATAGTCTCATCTTTATTTTTGAGCTCTAGTAAAGTTGAATATCTTTCCTTTTGTTACTGTACTGTAAATTTTCATTTATTATAATAAGTCAATCAATTCTCCCTCAGCATCAACGAGTATTTTATAAGGAATACTACCATTTTTATATTCTAACCACAGAGAATTTAACCAATAATTATTATATTTCACTTCTATGGCTTGTAATATTAATCCAAAATCATCCGATATATACGAAGATAAATCAGAATGACTGGTTAAAGAAAACACCAATTTAAAAACTTTTTCTCTCACATTGTCAGTAATCGTTTTATTTACTTTATCCTTGATAATTTTCTCTTTGACATTGTCAAATATTTCCATCCATCTTTCAGAAAAAGAATCTTCATCTCTTTGATCTAAAATCATATCAAAATCATCTTCAGTGTAATTTGATAAAATTGCAGGCAAATCATTTTCAATGAAAAAGTTTAGTTTTAAAATTGGCTCCATTTTGTTATTATTTACGAATAATACTTAACATCTACATGAACTTGCATTGTAATGGTCTAATATTTTGACAAATTAAACAAATACTTATCATCTTCTCTAGGATCCATATAACCGTTAAATTCCTGAAATTTTTTAAATTCAAATGAGTAACCATAATTAGCCTCAGGATATTCTAACTTATTTTTTCTTTTATAACCAATTATATTAACTAGGTATTTACCACTTTCTAATTTGAATTTAAATGATTTATACAAAGTAATCCCATCTAATGTTTGGTATGATATACTATCGTTAGTAGAATTTGTAAATTGTTCTACATTTAAATTTAATAAATTCCCGAACGATCCAACCCAAAATGTATTATCACTCAAATCAAGATTAAAATTTTCATATTTAAATTGCCTTTCCCAACCGTTATTGAAATAAATATCATTTTCACTAATAATATATTTCGTTGATTCAATAGACATAATAGGAATCCAAACACCCTCTTTCAAAGATTTTAAATACAAGTCATGGTTCTTTTGGAAAACTTCTAATATTTTTTTACTTTTTATTTTATTTTCTTTTAAAAAGATCAGCAATTTTTCTATTGACATTATATAGATGCCATAGTCGGTAATAGTTATTTTTTTTTCCAACATAATTATTTATTTTCCAAACTAGAGATATACAACTAACGATTAAAGTTTATATGCATTCCTTTAAAAAACTTAATCTAAAATATTACAATCATTTAATGTTTTTGATAAAATCATAAAAATTAGAACCTAAGAATTTAATTTCACTATAATCAAGATCTCCTAGGTGACTTTGAAAAATCTTTGCTCCTTTGGAAAAATCAAAACAATAACAAAGATCCCCTCCATTTGTACCAAAAGCCAGACAATCAGATGAAAGAAATTCTTGAATCCCATAATCATTATTTAATTGTTTAATATCTTCTACTTTCCACAAATATAGATATTCATTTTGTACTGAACCCTCTCCACCATTACTCCATTGCAGAAATTCAATATATTCAATTGGAAAATTAATTTTTAATTTTTTCGCTATTTCATTGATTTGATTAATACTAACACTATCATTTTTATGCCACTGATCAAATATTTTCAAGATATTTTTTTTCATAATTATTTACATTTTTAAAAAATATTCTTTAACAGCTTTTTTTTGCTTCTTTATTTTTGCTTCTGGAACCTCCAGCAGCTCTTAAATCTTTAACCATATATTTCATATCTACGATTAATAATAAACGTTTATACATCTTCATAACTTTCTAGACGTATTGCAAGGTAATTTCAAAGAACTATTTACTAAACAAAACCCGCTAATTTAGCGGATTTTGTTGTTTTATTCTCTTATAAAAGCTTGCGCTTACTAAATTATCTAAAATAAGTATTTAATATATTTTCTTTTTTTTCAGCATTCCCTCCTGCTGACAAAATATCTATCGCTACGCTATATTCTTCAGGGATTTCTCTATTGAAAACTAAATCTTTATAAGGATCTACATTTTTATCTAGTTTATAACATAAATAAAGTCTTTCATTTAATGAAGGGTAAACAGCTAAATTAGTTAAATCATGTTTATCAATAATATCATTCGCATTTAATGGTATATCCTCCAATACTACAGAATCAATAACACCGCTTGGATGGGGTCTTGTGGGATTACCAGGTGTTGGTGACCACCATAAGTTTTTTTTAACTAAACTACCTCCAGCTTCTTTTCCTAAAATTATAAACTCTTTTTCCTTTTCCGTTTTTCCCCATACTTTAACAGCTCTAGTTCCTTTATTTTGATCAATCCAAGTATCCGGATCCTCTCGAGATGTATCGGGTATAGCTCCTTTTATCTCTGTTATATTACTTGATTTTAAGAACTGTCCTGTCACAGCAGTAACAGTTAATGTATCGAATATACCTGTATCAACTTTTCCCCAATTTTCATCTTCTCTAAACACTTTATAAAATCGTAAAAAAGGATCTTTTAACATTTGAGCCAATACAAATATTCCTTTTCTTGTTTCTACACTAATAATTTTACCTTCTTTCCAAGGTGTTGCTCTTTTTGACATATGACGTAATCAAATTTATTTTAATTACTAAAAAACATCTAATGGATGATTTATTTCCAATACTTTTCTAATTCTTTATAATCTCCAAACCAAAACTTAAAAGCCTCTTTATTAATACCATCTTTACCAAGCCAGAAATCTACAGGGTAATTCCAATCTGAACTATGAGTTTTTTTTGGGGCAACAGCAAGATTAGTATATTCTTCTAATAAGCCTTTGTATTTTTCAGTCTCCAAAAATACTACAGTACCCTAAAGTTTCTAGTAAAACTTTTCGGTCTTCTATTGTTGTCTTAAAGCCCTTAATTTTCCCTATGTTTTTCTGAACTTCTTTTTTTAAGGTATCACCTTCTTCTGCTTTAAGTATAATATCAATTATTTCAGAAAAAATTCGAATATCTTCGCCATTAATCTTTATATTTTCTTTTTCTTTTTTTTTGTTAAAATAATGCAAATAATAGAAATAACTAGTCAGTCGATGACCTATTAATCCCCCTGTATTTACAGACATATTTAGTATTTCTACATCTTCTTCTTCAAGTTCTTTAGGATAACCATAAGCTGTTGAACAAATTCCACATGGAGATTCTCTTTTTAAATCTTGATTTTCCCTTAAAACAAATTTATGATTAGGGAATGTTTGCATTATTGCAAAAACTGGTAAAGCTGATCTCAGATCATGCTTGTTGGAGCTAAAACTTCTTATAAAAGATTCAATAACCTTTTCTTTAACACATTGTTTGTATTCTTCAAACAATTTATCAATCCAAGTATCGTGGATATTTTCTAATTTTTCTTGCATACTAATTATTTACAACCTCTAAATTTACTGTCAAATTCTAACTCTTGAAGAGATGGCAATTCGCTTACTTTTTTACCGTTACGAAACTTATCTGCTTGACGTAGCCTATCTTTCCCAGTAACAGTTCCTTGTTTCGCTTCAGAAATACCATTTATTTTATTACCTCTTGCTTTATCACTACCGTAGCCTAATAAATCATTTTCTTCAACACCTTTGTTCAATACCTCTAACTAAATCTTTTTCTGAGATTTTACTTTGACATAAAAAAACCTCGTTATACTGACGAGGTTTTTTTATGTTTTGCCGATGATTCGCTTTACCGATGCGAAATCAGGAGGCATTTGCACAGCTTTTTAGTAGAACTCTTCAAAGAGCGGGTGTTTATTCGATAATTTTCAATTAATATCCTCTCTTAATTTTTTTTACAATTATAAAAAAATTATGTAATAGATTTTAATATTCTATTTTCAAAATCAATCGGAAACCATACCGTTGCGTATTCGTATTTACTAAGATCATTTCTTGTGATTGAGGTTTCTATAGCTGAATCTAAATGTCTTAATCTAAAATCGCCATCTAATCCAAATGCCATTTTAAGAGTATTAAAATTTGAATCCTTATATTTATCATAATTTTCTGTTTGTGAAATTATTCTCCATCTTTTTTTTATGATAGCATCCCAAAATATTTGTACTGGAGAAAACATAATGCCTGAATTTATAATTTCATTTATATCTGTTTTGGCAGAACTTATTTTATTGAATACTTCAATTAATACAGAAGAACTCGTATCTATAACTCTTCCAAATGCAAAATCCTTATCTAAATCTACGTCAGACAATTTTGATTTTAATTTCCAATCATCTTTTGGCATAAACAAAGGAATACAAAATATTTCTCCGGGCGTAACAGCAGTTACATTTTTTGACATATGATATAATCAAATTTATTAATTACTAAAAGTATCTAATAGCTTCATTTATTTCCAATACTTTTCTAATTCTTTATAATCTCCAAACCAAAATTTAAAAGCTTTCTTATTAATACCATCTTTACCAAGCCAAAAATCTACAGGATAATTCCAATCTGAACTATGAGTTTTTTTTGGAGCAACTGAAAGGTTTATATATTTTTCTAATAAGCCTTTGTGTACATCAGTCTCCAAAATACTACAATATCCTAAAGTTTCTAGTAAAACTTGTCTTTGCTCTGGTTTCGTTTTAAAACCTTTAATTTTTCCAATTCTTTTGACTACATCTTTTTTTAAAGTAGCATCCTCTTCAGTATCTAAAAGAATATCAATTATTTCTGAAAAAATGCGAATATCTTCTTCATTAACTTTTACATTTTCTACATCTTTATTATTATTAAAAAAATCTAAATAATGATAATAGTAAGGTAAATCATGCCCAATCAATCCACCTGTATCTATACACATTAACAATGTTTCAATATTTTTTTCATTTAATTCTTTTGGATAGCCATAAGCATTAGAACAGATTCCACATGGAGACTCCCTTTTTAAATCTTGATTTTCCCTTAAAACAAATTTATGATTAGGGAATGTTTGCATTATTGCAAAAACTGGTAAAGCTGATCTCAGATCATGCTTGTTGGAGCTAAAACTTCTTATAAAAGATTCAATAACCTTTTCTTTAACACATTGTTTGTATTCTTCAAACAATTTATCAATCCAAGTATCGTGGATATTTTCTAATTTTTCTTGCATATTAATTATTTACAACCTCTAAATTTACTGTCAAATTCTAACTCTTGAAGAGATGGTAATGCGCTTACTTTTTTGCCATTAAGCAAATTATCAGCTTTTTCCAACCTACGAATACCATTTGGTTTTTTTTGTTTAGCTTCAGAAATACCATTTATTTTATTTCCTCTTGCTTTATCACTATTATAACCTAACAAATCATTTTCTTCAACACCTCTTTGTTCAATACCTCTAACTAAATCTTTATCTGAGCCTACATCAGTAACTCTAGTCATTTTATCTCCCTCTCCAAATCTAACACCGTCAGTACCGTCTGTTTTTGCGTGTCTTTTAGCAACATCTTCCATAGTAGCCTTATCATCAGCTCTTCCATGATAGTAAGCATCACCATTAGAATTGGTTAAAAAATAATTCCAATCTAATCCAAAAATATCAACGATACTATTTGTATCGCTTACATGTCTATAAAAATTATATTCTCTACTATCCAATCCGACAGGGTCTCTTGAAATATAAAGTCCAGTCTCAGGGGAGTAATAACGATGTCTATTATAGTATAAGCCCGTACCCTGATCTTCATATTGACCGAGTTGCCTAAAAGGTATAAAACTTCTATCTCCTTTTAGGTTTCTTAAATCTCCATAAATATCATAATCAGTTTCCCAAACAAGATTTCCTAATTCATCATAGGCTTGTACAGGACGACCAATATAATCATTGATGATTGAAAATTTGTTACCTCCAACAATCTTAGCGCTTGGCACAAATCTTCCTCCTTCATATACCCAGGTAATGAGATTTTCAATTGGTTCCGGTTTATCGTAAACCAAATCATCACCACTAACGATAAGTTGTGGTCTCTCTTTTAGATCGTATTTCCACTCATGTAAAAGAACATTTCCATCCCAAACATAGCGATTTATTTCTTTGTTTGCAATTTTTGCCGTACGTCTTCCAAGAGCATCGTATTCAAAACTTATTACTTTTCCATCTGGGTTGGTTACGCTTTCAAGCATTCCGTTTGCCAGCCAGTTATAAAGGGTATCTCCCTCCTGCCACTGCTCATGTTCTTCTTGTAAACTTGCTTCTTCGGCTTTATTGCCTATAAGTTTATCAAAGAAGTTTGTTGCTTTTTCAAAAATAAGCGGTTTGGTAATATCGCGGGGGCTTTTATGTATTAAATTCCCCAGTTTGTCGTATTTGTAATAATATTTCTCGTCTTTCAAAAGCTTTCCGCCTTTGCCGTATTTACGGTCACTGCGGTCTGCCGTTTTGTATAAATTACCCACTGCATCAGGGGTTTTGTACAGCTCTTCTTTTCCATCATAACTGGCTTTGGCAAGGTTTCCAAAATCGTCATAATCAAAATAGGTCAAACTTTGGGTCATTTGGTTTACCGCACTTCTTAATTGCTGGTTGGTATCCCAATTATAAAAACGCGCTCCGGTGCGTTTGCCATTGGCAAATACTTCCTGTTCTTTTTGCTTGCCGCTGTTGTTGTAACTCGTTTTTATGTGTAGTCCGCCTGTGGCAAAACGCTCTATTTCACGTCCAGATTCGTCACGTTTCAGGGTAGTTTCCCAAGCCTGGTGCTGTTCCTTGAGTTCGTTGCTTTGGGCTTCTATGCGTTCTAATCGTCCTTTTTGGTCATAGCTGGTATTAATATCTGCTCCAAGACTTGTTGTTATATTGGTACGCTGTCCTAATTTATTATAATTTGATATAATTGTTACACCATTCTCAACGCTATCAAGATGTTGCTTTTGGGTTTCCTGTATAATACGTCCAACAGCATCTCGCTCAAAGTATATGCTTACATTTTGATTAACGGCTTCTATTAGCTGTCCGTTTTTATTGTAGGTATAGGTTTCCCAGGTACCGTCATGGTAATCGGCCCTTGTAATACGTCCTAAGGCATCCTGCTCGTATTCGGTATATTTTCCGTCTCCATGGTCTATTCGGGTCACTTCTCCGGCAAGGTTACGGGTGTATTTTTTTACGATACCATCAAAAGCGGTTTCTTTTACAATATATCCGGCTTTGTTTCGTGTAAAATAATAAGCTTCCTGATCTTCGTTTTTAATACCAACGAGCTGTTCCATCTTATCGTAGTCAAAACGAACTTTTACGCCGTTTTGTTCTCTCGTAGAAAGACTTCCTAATGGGGTATAGGTAAACTTAATGCTGTTTTTATTGTCTTTTAAGGCTACTACATCGTCATAACTATCGTAGCTAAATTGTATTACGTTGCTGTCTTTCTCTACAATTTGCCTTACCCTGTCAAGCGCATCATAGCTGAAATAATCTGCCATTTGCATTGGCGTATATATTGCACGTACGCGACCGCGGTGGTCGTATTCCCATGTTTTTAGTTTTTGGTCGTTTTCACGCCATTCAATAAGGTTGTACTGCTCATCATAAACCAGTTCGAGTTCGTTGTTGTTCTTGGCAACGGTTGCTAAAAGTCCGTCAGCATTATAGGTAAAATGGGTGCTGGTTTTGTCCGGTGCAATTATGGTTTTTAGCTGGTTCGGGTTTTGGGCATGGTATAAATAAATGGTCTTTTGTCCTTCGGGATCAATGGCAATCGATGGACGGTTCTCGTCATCATAAATCATCATTTCTTCTGTGCCGTCCGGGTAAACCGTACCTGTTTTATTGCCTTTTTCATCGTAAATAAACCCTGTGATTCGGCCTTCCTGATCGATCTCACGATAGAGTTCCATAAACTCGGTGTAGTCATAAAAAATGCTGTTGCCCATAGGGTCTTTTATCTGGGTTACCAGCTGGCTTGGCTCATAATAGTAGGTTGTTACCGCTCCGTTGGCATCCGTTACAAGGTTATAGCCTTCTTCGGGATGGTATTCAAGCCAGCCTTCCTGCCATCCGCCGTCGCCCCAAGTGTGTACACAGCGGTTTTTAGTGTCGTATTCCCAATAAAAAGTCTGTCCGTTACGATCAGTTTTTTCCACCATAAGATGGTTTTGGAATTTAATAACAGTCGGTTTACCTAAAGCATCTATAATGGCAGACATGTTTTGATGCTCATCATATTCATAAGCGATCAAAAGTTCGTCTCCTTCCGGTCCCTCCAATTCTAATTTCTGGATAAGTCCGTTTATGGTGCTTACTTTTATTTCCCTGCCGGCGGTATCGATAATTTTGTTCAGGCGATATCCTGTAAATTCAAAAATAATGCACAGCCCATCGTTATTGGTTATTTGCGTAAGCTGGTATTTTTTACCGTCAAAAAGGGTAAAATCATAAAAAAGTTTGCCTTTATGATCATATGCCTGATAACCGTCTGCGGTTCTTTTAAGGGTTGTTTTTTCCTGACGCAGGTAAAATTCTTCTTCCGGCAGTAGCGACGGGAATGCCACTATTCTTCCATCATCCATACGAAGCCCCAGTGCATCATCTTCCGGATATAACTCCACAGCCCTGTCATATACACAATGCACACCGTGACCAAGCCATCCGATATACTCTGAATCTGAGTACCAGCGACGTTCCCAATTAAGGACTATCGGACCGGTGATATCAAAATCGCTGCCTTCGTAGATTACTGCCCCGTTGATAAGGTTTACCGGCTCAAAACCTGCTTTACACAAAAGCTTACTGAGCCAGTTGGGACCAACGGATCCTTTTAGAAGTTTATTGAATGCTTTTTTTCCATATTTCATCAGGGTACTAAATCCTATGCTGGCCAGTAATCCGGTTAACATACCTCCCCAGTCCGGCGGATATGGACCTCCTACCATTACCGGTTTTCCCGTTGGGATAGGAAGCGAAAATGAAGTTGGCGCAAAAAGCGTTGGTGCAAAAGGAAGCATTTTTTTGCCTATTTTGGTTTTTCCCAGCGACAGCGATAACGGAATCCCGATATCATTACAAGTCATCAGCATATGTCCTTTGGGACTCATTCTGGTACTGTCTGAAAAAACGGTTTGGGAAGCAAAAAAGTTCATGCTTTCATGACCGATAATAGGCGTCATAAGCCATGGAGGGGTAAAAAGCGGAATGTGCACCAGCGGAATAATGATTCCTCCCGTGTCTGAGTTCCCTCTCTTAAAACCGTTCACATGTACACTGGTACCTAAAAAAGGAATATAATCGGCCGGGTCAATAACAATACCTATGTAAGGATGAAACGGATTAAAAGGAGGCAGGGTTGTAAAATGGATATCTATCCCTACGACCATAGTCAAATGATTATCGGTCAATAACATAATTAATAGGTGTTGTTTAATTGATATTCCTCTTGTATTTGTTTTGCAATTTGTTTTGGATTGTCTTTCCAGTTTTTTCCAAAAATTGACTTCATTCTGTCCGAAATAGCTTCTTTTTCTGAATAATCAATTTTTGGGTCATTTTCTAAATAACTGTTGGCTATAAAGGTGAAATTGATGATTTTGAGTACTTCATCTGTCAAGGCATATCCGTATTCGAAAGCATCGTTTAAAATTTCACTATATTGTTGGTCTCGTTTTTTTGCAGCCAATAACAGTGCATAATTATAGCCATTTATTACCTGCATTTCCTGCTGGACTTCTTTGGCTATATCGGTTTGTTTTAAAAAATAATCTATGGCAGTATCGCGTTTTCCCATGATGCTGTAATGTGAGCCTTTGTACATGAGTAGCTGCATCAAAATACCTGCAATATCTTGTTTATCCTTATAAAAAGGAGTTGTTATTTTTATTCCCTTATCTAATAACTGATGAATAAGTTCCTGCTCATCTTTAAACTGAAATAAAAAACTGGCGTAAACAAGATAAGAGGAAGCCCAAAAACTGGTTTCTCCTGTACTCTTGCTAATGTCTATAAGCTCATTGCCCAGTTTTTTTACTTTTTCCTGCTTTTTATCTTTTGCCGCTTCACCTATTTCAAATAAACATTTTCTATAGCGCACCTGTGGATCGTTTGGGTTTCCTTGTGTGGCTATTTCTTTGTACGCCTGATTTATTTCCTGATTAGGGATTTCTATTATGGTTCCTTTTTGTTTTACGAAATCAATTAGTTTAGTGTACAGTTTTCTTTCCTTATAATCAAGAAATAAGAACCCTATATTGTCTGGTAATAAGACTGTAAGTTCTTTTATACTCTCTATTAATAAATCAGGATTAGTGGCTTTTTTTATTAAAAAACTAACGATTAAAAGGTTGCCTGTTCTCGCTTCAAACTTTTTGAAACTTACCAGCATGTTGATGTAAAAATCTTTTAAACCAGCAACACTTAATTTATCAATCTCCTGAAGAGCAGCTTTAAAAGAATTGAAATCTTCCCAATTCCAACCGGTATTTTTTTTCAGGTCTTCATCAAAAGCCAGAATCCATTGTTCTATAATAGTGGTGTAGAAGTCTTTTTTATCATAAAAATCAATTGAAAAAGCTACAAACGAATCCTCTGATCTGCCGTAAGCGGAAGATTCTAACCGAATGAAACTATCTACCAATGGATAATCTTCGGTATAACAAACCATACTAAACACTTGTGCTTTTGGTTTGGCTGCTCTGGTTTTATTCCAAATCTTTTGAATGTTTTCGACTCTTACAGCAATAGGATTGTGAGCATTGTTCATTTTTGGTTTTAATTTAAATTTACAATTCCACCTTTAACGTTAGTCATGGTTTTACCATCTATATCAACGACCATTCCTTCTGCCAGAATTGTATTTTTCCCTTTAATATTAATACTTGGTGCTTCATCAGTAATTTGGGTATCACTTTTAACGGTCACCTCATCTGTCCCGGAAACGAGTACTTTTTTACTGTCAACATTTACTTCATTTACTCCGCTAATGCTTACTTTTTCATCAGCAATAAGGTTTATTTCTTTTGATTGTATATCGACCTTATTTGGGGCATAAATAGTCATTGTTCCGTCTCCGTTAAGCATTATCATATTACCACTTGGATCAGTCGCTGTAAAGGTGTTTTTTTCTTCATCGAGAACAAGCGAAGTTCCGCCTCTGGTGGCAAAGCTTCTTTTGTTATTGTCTTTTCCGCCGCCACCGCCGCTTTTTCCGTGAAAAACACTTCCTAAAATAAAAGGTCTGTTAGGATCGCCATAACGAAAATGTACCATTACATGATCACCTACATCCGGAATAAATACCATTCCTCGGTTGGTTCCTACTTTATCACTACTACCCGCATCCGGCGTCATGACACGCAGCCAGGCGGTTTTCATTTGAGTACCCTGCTGCCAAAGCATCTGAACTCTCACTCTTCCTTTATTTTGAGGATCTGTATTGCTTTCTACTACAGCCTGCTGTGTTTGAGCAATTGGATACGCAACATCGGGTTCCGGCAAGCTTAGTACTTTTGAAGGTATGGCTCTGAAATTATTTTCATACTCTCCCAAATGTGTTGCATAATGACTAATTTCGGTAATTATAAAAGAGCCTACTTCTTGTGTCAACATACTTGAGTTTTCTAAAACACTTGATTGTATGGTAACAATACTTCCTACTTTTAGTTTTGAGTTTTTTGTAGTTGCTGAAACATAATTAGTATTGGCTGCTGCGCTTTCCTGTTTCTTTTTTAAGAAAGATTCTAAAACCAAATCATCACCGGTACTCACTATACCATGCGTAAACGCAGGTGTTGCAAACACTTCTTTTGAGCTTGCAAATGCTTCATTACCTAATTTTGGCAATCCGCTTACTGTGTCTTTTGATTTTGCAGTGTAGCGTTTATCAGCACCTTCATTGTATGTAAAAGCACTAAATTTATTAGGTACTGCCTGCACAGATATTTTTAGTTTAGAAATCTCACTATTGTACGTTAACGATATAGGACTATCAAAGCTTTTTGGTTTACCGAATATTAATTTTTCACCATCATAATACAACCATTCATTGTATTGTTTTGCTAATCTCTGGATGAACTGAAAATCTGTTTCGAGATATTGATTCTGATAATCCATCTTACTGGTATATTCAGGATTGATATCATTTTGCAGTTGCTCTCCAGCACCATTTTTTATTACCTCTTTTATGATGTCTTTTAAAGATAGTTCTTCCCAGGAATGTAATTTTTCACCAGACTCTAATAATATGGTTTTAGAATAGCCTGAAACCACAATATGATTTCCTGAATGTCCGTCTTCCTGATCGAAATCTATATTGGTAACAACTCCCAAAAAATTATTATTCTCTTCCAGCACAATGTGTACTACCTTACCTAACCATGCCTGTGCATTTTCGAGCGTATATGCCAAAGGACTTTCTACAGCAGCATGTGGAACAAGAATTTCAAATCGATGATGGTCATTTATTACTTGCACCAACTCAATGCTGGTAAAGTGGCTTATTTTTTTAGAATCTATTCCAAAAATTATTGTTGGTGGTGTCATAGTTTATTTTTTTGTATTAGTAGCAAATCTTAAGGAATATTATTGTTATTTGTATTTAAAAACTTAAAAAAAGCTTCATTGCTTTCAAGCATTTCAGCGGTTAAATCCAGGTCTTTAGTTCCTTGATGTGTTATTGTTTTTTTTCCTAGTTTGTAATAATGAACGGTTGTTTTTCCTTCATAATTCAAGCTATTTGTACTTATAATTATCTTGCTTTTTTCATTAAAATAAAAAGAATTGATAGCTGTTGTCAGGATATCATCGGATGTCTCTTTAAATTGATAGTTAATTTGTTTTTTATTTATTAGATCAATTACTATCAGATTTATTCTATTATTAACCTCACTTAATGGTAATAAAAGCATTTCATTATCTGTGATATAACAATCTCTGGATTTATCATTTACAATCAGGCCATTTAAAGGAAATACTTTATCGAATCGATTTAGATATCCTATTTTTATAATATCTTTTTTGTTTTGACTAATATGAATACTATCATTATAATACTTAATCGTATATAAAGCTCCTACCTTGTCTTTAACTTCAAGGCTGTCAATTTCTAATTTATTTTGCTCATTTTTGACTATCTGTTTTGAAATATCTTTTTCTTTGGTCTTTGCATTACATCCAAAAAAAACAAAAACAATTAAAATTATTTTGAGTTTAAAAAAATTAGTTAATTTCATTTGAAATAGAATTGAATTTTTCGTTTTGTCTAATAAGTAATCTCTTTTCATCCTCTAGTTTAATTTTTCCCGGATCTGTGAATAAAATGGAGTTGTTTGTTAAGAGGGCATTTATTTCCTTTAATCTTTCTTTATTTTCCTCAACTTGATAGTCTAAACTCTTTTTAAAACGTTTTTTAAAATCGCTTATCTGATTTAATAAATGCTCTCCATAATGATTTTTACCTGCACTATCCTTATCGGCATTATAGGTATATTTACCAGCATGTCTTTCTTTTTCTGTTGGATAATATTTTCCTGTATTGAAAGCTTTATCAATATCATCTGCTGTTATATTATCCTGAGTTATTATTGTTGAAAAATAACTCCAGTTTTTATTTATTTTATTAAAATAATCTGTCAAAGCCGCCTGATAACCTCCCAAGCTTGAATAATCTTTCACACTACCGTGGGTGGTACTTCTTTTAGAAGGTTTCCCCATTACTCCAAATAAATTATAATCACCGTTTTTTATTGCAGATACTCCATATCCGCTTTCTAAACTTGCCTGCGCTAAAACTAATAATGCACCCTTACCAGATGCTCCTTTTGCTTTTGCAAAATCATAAATATCAATGGCTATTGTTGTCAAAAACTCGTGATGAAGAAGTTTTTCTTTTTTAAATGATGAACTTAAATTTTTAGATTTAACATCTTCTGCAACACGATAGCCTTGTACGCTTCTTCGCTGCATCATCGCCGACAACTTATCTGTATTTTCCCATTGACCCGTTTGCCTGTTATATTGAGGACCTTTAACACCTAATGAGCTGGCATTTTTATGTTTTCCTGAGGATGAAGATTTGGCCATGGTAAAATTTATTAATTTGAAATATTTCAATACACATTAAATCATATATCTTATTTCGGTTTATTCAGAATATTATTTTGGTCGTTTACTAGGTTTAGGTTGGTTTTATTTCATTTTACCAATATTTTAGAGCTTCTACTAACAAATTTATTTTTGATCAACAATCCTTTTGCAAAAAAATACGACGAGAAAAAAACAAATACAATTGTTCCACACCAAAGAAATATATGTGGAAATGATTTGATATATAAAACTGATGGATAATCTGGGGGATCCATTATTAAAAAACGCTCCAGATTTTCGCATAATAAAAGTGCAAATAGTGAAACTACTCCTGAGAGACTATTTCCTTTTTCTTTTTTATATATGAAATAAAAAAAAAGTCCTGTTATAATACCAATAGAATATTTCAAAACCCAAAAAGGGCTATTCTTAAACAGATAGACAAATACAGCTGAAAAGGAACTGGCAATAAATAATAGCAGAAGTAATTTTGAAATAGATAAAAGAGGATTTTTTTTATCATAAAATAAAAACATGAATATACAACTTAAAGATGTTGCTATTCCTACTCTCATTATATAGAAATATTCAGCTAAAAAATTCCTGTCAATAGATTCAATAGTCATCAATATAATAAAAGAATACATATAAAAAATTCCAAATAGCATCAAGAATAAAATACCAGACAACATCTTTTTCAATAAAAAGTTCTTATCTAAATTACTATAAAGAAAATCCTGTTGTTGCATATCTTATTATTTAGTATCAGTTACCTTATACATTTCAATTCAAGGCATTAAGAACAAATAAAATTACAGCTAGACAACTACTCATTTTTAGTAATGATTAGCCTAATTTTTGTTTGACATCTTATAATTCTTATTTATTTTTATTCTTCTCATCCGTATAAAAAAGAAGAAAAAAAATATCACCACACAAATAGTTCTCAAAAAATTACAGATATTTTCTTTATAGTTAGAAAACTCCTATAAGTTAGATGAGTAAAAAATATTACTATTTTAAAACACTAAGATTTTATAAAAACAAGAAGCGGTGCTTGACCGCTTCCTGATAATTGAGATAAATTAGATTTTAGCCCAATTGTTATCTAATGTTGCATTACCTAATGTAATTTTTTCTGCTGAGAAAGTGATCTCAGTAGTCATTGGAGTTTCTGCCATAGCGTCAAGTTGCTCGCTGAAGAATACAATAAATGCATTTTCAAAAGAAAGTTCTTTCATTACTTGTTCAGAATCTGCTTTGAAAAATTTTACTTTTCCGCTTACAGGTTTGTGCTGACTGTTTACTGCCTGTTCGATAACAGTAGTATTGTCTGTAGATTTTAATTTTAGGTTTAATCTACCTCCTTTAATTTCAGATGAAACTGCTCCTTTACCGTCAGTATGTCTTAACATATCGACTTTTGAGAATAATACTTGGTACTCGTTTCCTTCGAATTCTAAAATTGCTTTAAATGCCATAATAAAAATAATTAAGTTAAAAAATGTTTTTTTTAGAATCCTCTTTATTTTGTATGACTAGTATTAACAAAAAAAAGAGGTATTCTACATGATTTTAGAATACCTCTTTTTTGTACTAACGTACTTTTTTTTAATTGCTTCTTGTAGGAAGGTGAGGGTGATTCGCAATCAATAATTTGTACGAATATACAAATACAAATTAAACAAACAAGTTTATTCGTAATCTTTTTCATCAAAAATAGTAAAATATTTTCCCGAGAAGCAATTTAAATATGTAAGAATACAGTATTTGCAGGGCTTGCAGAGAATTTATATGGATTTTTTAAATGTGAAATATTAATTAAAAAATAGCTTGCTTGGCTATTCCTTATTTTTTAATTAATTTCTTCACAAATTTATCCAGTTCTTTAGATTCATAAAAATCAAAACAATTACAAAAAATAATATTTTTATCTCCTGTCTCAAAATGCAAATTATTCTTTTGAGAATAATATAAACCAGTTACAGCTATAGTATAATCTATTATCTTATTTTTCAAATCAACATCCCCCAAGAAATTGCCATTTATTGAAATTTGAACTCCAGAAGCATCTTTATAAGTTTTATAAAATGTCGAATCAATCTTGCTGTAATTGAGAACAATACATTGATTGAAAGCATATTTTTTTATTTCTGATACCTTATTCTGTCCTATTATCTTTGAAGAAATTAATAACACGATTAATACATATATACCTTTTATTTTAGTTCCCATAGTTTTATTTCATCGGTTTTTATAGCAATATTTTATTCGGTTGGGATTTTTATGAAATAACTATCTAAATAATCTTTCATATAATTTTCAATATCATATTCAGGTTCTTCATTATAATTTTTTATATCATTTATTAAATTTATATATATCAACTTTAACTCCTCATTATTTTCTTTATAAGCACAAGAACATTTTTTTTTGCGATTTTTATTCTCAATTGCCAGATTCTTTTCATAAGTATAAAAAGATTTCTCTAAAGATTTTAACTTAATTAATCTTGGTAATGGATAAAAAGAATTATACGCCTTTCCATACTCATCAAATAGAGTTTTAGTTTTATTTCTTAGGCAATTCGTTTCTCCAAAACTCACAAATTGTTTATATGAGATTTCATCTTTATTTAATTTTTTCACTACTAAATTGAATGTGGCATCATCTTGTGCTCTTATAAAAGATGAAATAAACAATGTAATTATTAATATTAGCTTTTTCATATTTCTTTATTTTAATTCCCAAAAATATACAGTTCCACCGTAATCCACATAATTATGCCCTCCTATAACATTTCTATTATTCCCGATCCACAACGTAGCATGTCCTGAAATTCCACCACCAAAGCCACCTAAAATTATATATACACCATTTTTAATTTTTTTCTCATTTATTTTGTCTGCTACACTATTTATATCAGATGGTCCAGAAACTGTTACATCAGCACCACCCCAAACACTTTTCTTCTCTAACCATTTTTTTAAACTTCCAGCACTTGCAATAAAACCTTTACCCTTAAAAGAGCCTTTCTGTATTTGAAAATCTTGTCTTACCGACATTTTTCCATTTAATAATCCTAAGGAAACCCTAGTTGCACATGCATTTCCAAAAGTTTTAGTGTCATAAATATCTCCCAGTATTTTTGGAAAAACTAAAGTTGCAGGTAAATCATCTGTATCTGTTGAATTCTTAGGATAACCTTCATAAACAAGTTTCCATTTAGGTCGTTCTACAGTAATTGGCTTAGTTTGAACTCCGCCGGATTCAACCACTAATGCTTGCCTTAATTCTATCGGAATTATTTTTTCAAAATCCATAATTGGTTTATTATACTTGGTTTATATTTGTTATATCTTGCTCGATATCTGGACCTGAATCGTCTTTTTCTAATAGATTCAGAGTAAAATCCTTTAAAATTTCCTCAAAAATCACACTATTACTTTTACCAACCGTCTTTGTAAGAGTTAATTCATCCAATTCATCTGTTAGTGGTTGTCCATTATCATTTTTTACACATACTGTAACACTTTCTCCTTCTTTATAGTTAAGAGTTTTCACAACCAAATTCATGTCTACATAGAATCTTGATTTATCAGCTAATTTTGTATTTCCATATGTCCAATACATTTCTACAATCCTTTTTTCCAAATCAGGCACAGGCGCACCTGTAGTATCAATTTTTTCAATCTCATTACGTTGTGCCGAATCTGTAATTTTAATATCAACACCTCCATATTCGCATTTTATGGTGCTTTTAAGAAGCAACGGAAATTGGTCCTGAAAGTATACTGTTCCTACATCTTTCCAATCGGCAAGTTTCATTACCGAAGCACATGGACTGGCACTATTGGGACTTTTTTTGCAGTTGCCTTTAAAGATTAAACTCTTCATGTCTTTCTCAACCACTGTAGCTACTTTTTTGTCTTGTATGGTAGGTGTGTCAAAATTTACTTTTAAGTCACCTGCCGGAACAGTGCATAAGTCGCATTTGAGTTTGGCTCCGTCAATTACAAATTTTAAACCATCCTCAGCGTCTTCTTTTTCTTTATTTTCTTTGCGTGCTTCTTCAATTCGTAATTTGCCAGCTTCAAGATGTTTGTCAATAGGAATTTCTTCTTCGATTGATGTAATATCAATCAATTTTCCTTCATCACCTCCCATTAAAAAATTATTTAGCCAATCATTTATCCTACCCATGATACACTATGTTTTATGTTTGTTTCTTGATTTTCTACTTCTATAAAACCTATTATCAATTGGTTGTATTCTATTTTATAGATGCCTGCATATTTTGGTGTTTTTTCTTCTTCATTTTTGTTCTTTATTGTAAAAATGTAGTTGTTGTTATCCTCTGTAAATGTTACTTTTTTCTGAATTTCAAGTTGGCCAAAATCATCTAAAACTTTTGGTTTTATAATTAAATTTGGTGTACTTTCCTGAAATCTTTTGTGCAATCCATTAAAATACAAACCAAACATTTTATAAGATTGTAAAAACTGTATTGTCTTCTTTTCGTCTTGTAATAATGTAGCAATGCCATTAATAAATTGTGTAAATACTTCGCCAGAGTGATCCTTTTCTAAATACCTTTTTGTCTCTTGCAGTCGCAATTTTAAATCATCAATGTTAAAAACTTTTTTTATAACACCTTTATCGTTCACACCAATTTCTATATAATCAAAAATATACCCTGTTTTTATTAGTAATGCTTTGTTAGGAAATGCTTTATTTGATGTTAAAATAATTTTAGTTGTCAATATCTGATACAAACGAAAGCCTTCTTTCGTCCCTAGATAGATAACCTCTACTTTTCGTTCTATTTTATGCCAGTCTTTGCCTATTTTCGCCAAATCACTGGTTTCGGTATTAAAATGATAGTGGTATATTTTACCAGGTATAGGTAAGTATTTCTGTACTTGTGCTACAAAATTTGTGGATGTTGTTTCCATTATATCTAACTTTTAAACACTTAATGGAATTTTCTTTTACGATTTTCTGTAGGACTGGAAAAGAAACCGCCATTTGGATCCATACCAAACCAATCTCTGGTTGATGACCAATGGCAATAATCATGTCTAAGTGTTCGCAATGCTTTTTGAACATTGTATCCGTATACAACTACTTCTTCTAAAACAACAGTTTTTAAATTTTCCTTTTGTAGAAATATTTTATCGAGTTCCTCTTGACTTATTTCTTCTTTTCCTACTTCTGCCTGTTCAATTTCTTCTTGTTCAATTTTTTGTCGTTCGATTTTTTCTTGTTCTAACTGCGCATCACTCACAAATTCCCATTCTAAACCATCACTAAAAACATAATCATGCAATTGTTTCTTTACGGCTCCTAAAAAAGAATCTTCTGTAATTGGATATTTATCTTCTGTTGTTAAATTAAAATATTGTTTCATAGTCGTAGTCCTGCAAAACTCTTCCATAAAATGTACAAAAAGCCAGCTATAATCTTTTCTTACTAGTTTTTTTGTTCCTGTTAGTTTTTTATAAGATAAAGGTGCTGTTATTGTATTTGTAATAGGATTATAAAACTGCGATAAATATTGTTTCGCTATTGTTAATTCTTCGGGTTTGTACCAATATTGTTCTACAAGTGATTCTTTAAGTTCTTCAAGTCCTGATTTTGTAAACAGCATAACAATTGGTGCAATTGGTCCCCATTTTAAATCTTTCTTAAAATTATTATCTTTTAAACTTGTGCCAATTTCGTCAATAACTTCAGGACCGTGTTCATAAGCGCCACCAATATCGCAATGTACTCCCGGAAAATTTTTTTCGATCGCGTTTTGCGATTTATTAATGCGGGTGAGAGCAAAATTTGTGCGGTGCTCATCCTTAGCCGTAAAATGAACCATTTTTTGAAAGCTCGCTGTATTCAAATGCAATTCACTAACATCATCATCAAAATCGTAACTTAAAAGCCAACCTTTTTCATCGTAAGACGAAACCGTATCATATACTCCAACAAAGCGTATGACAATTTCGATATCTTCTAATTCTTTTAGTGTTATAATCTTTTTTTCAAGCAGGCAATACCCTAAATACCCGTATTTGGGCAGTTGTCCCTCTATAATTAAATCTGGGTTTATCTCAATAAAATCATCATCTGTAGCTACTTTTTTATATTTTTTTTTCGGAAATCCCTCTCTATATGGGTTTATAGGGTAATAACCATCCTCGACCATTTTTGTTTTTGGCTCATACTCCCATTTGGTAACCTCATACACAAAATTACGCGCCGATGCCGCACCACGGCTAAAACCAAAGACATCTAACGTGATTTGAGTAACCTTACTTTTTGTATTCTTATCCTTCTCTTTTTTTACTTTTTCGGCTACCCTTTTACAGGCTTCCCGCACCCTTCCGCGTATACCCGTTGGTCCTTTGCCAAACATAAAACCATCACCATCATCATGAATTAAATCTATAGACCCCATACCTTCCACATAAACCTTATACTCTTCTTTACAGCACATCCACATTCGGGCAACATTGGTATAATCGTTGCTATAACTGTTATCAGTACCCAATTGTTCCGTGAAGGTTCTATGAACTCCTTTTAAGTATTTGGTATAATCTTTAGGATTTTCCAGCCTTTTGTCTTCTAAAACGGCTCCATCCAGAATGGCTTTATGCTTTAGCGCTTCTCGTTTTAAATTATCTTTGTGGTGCTCAGAGTCTGCATCAATAATGACATTTTCGTCAGTTTCGCCCCGTACTATTTTACGTGTTTTTGTATTTTCTTTATTATTAAGCGTACCGTCTATAAAAACGCCAAATTCTAAGCAGAGCTCGTTTTGCTTTTTTTCATCGTTTGATGATCCTTCGTTATATACAAATGATTTCCCCATAATATTATTTTTTTAATGTCATTGTCTCTGATATTGAAACTTCTACGTTTGTTTTGGGTAGTCTTATTTTTTTGTCTCCACATTTAAGCATTACAGTTACAAAATTGTTGGCATGGTTTACGGTAAAATAAAGTTCAATTTGGGATTCCGGATTGTCTTTATGCATCTCCTTAAAAGCATTCATTATCTCTTTCTCATCAAAATAAATATCAGCACCATAACCTTGTCCTTCAATGTTTCGCCATCCAAAGTTTGAATATTTTATCACCGCACTTTTTTTGAATTTGTTTTCAAGTAAGGCATTGTCAAATAATTTTTCTTTTTCTCCATTAAAAGTTTCCATATATATATATACTAATTCTCCTTCATCTTGTACTTCTACAACAGGTTTCCAAGTATATCGGGTTCTGTAGCTGTCCCATAAACCATAGGGAATGGGCTTTGGGTTGTTTTGCATTTCTATAGGAATGATATTAGGCGAGGTCATAATCATTTTCCTGAACTTTGGGTCAAAAATAGTGTAACCGCTGGCATCTAATCCCGCTATTTCTTCTTTTGGGACTTCGTGTTTTTCTCCTTTATAACGGCCTATTTCTACTTGTCTCCCTGCACCTGATGCCCAGATTACCACTACCCCACCCGGTGCAAAACCTACTATAATAGAATCGTAAGTTGTTTTTTTGTATTCGCCATTTCCATTAAAATAAAACCCCGAGTCCTGATATCCTTCATCAAATACCTTAAGGAGTTTATCATAGTCTATTGGGCAATCTATTTTATAAGTACAATCCTCGGCATACGATACCCATATACAGTTAATATGATCGGGCAATTCTTTTGGTCCATGACTAGAGCCGCTGCCTGTTGCTCCCCAGCCGCCATTGTTACCCGCCGAAAGTCCATTGGCGAGTCCTGCCCCTGTAATACCTCCTTTGTATACTTCTATAGGGTAGCCTTCTGGCGCATTGCACATTTCTTCCCATTCAAATTCCGGTCTCTTTTCATCCATAATGGAGTATTTCTTCATGTCTTCTTTTTTGTTTTGGCAGGCTGTGTTTAGGGTTAATATCAGCACCATTGCCAGGACTTGTATTTTTTTCATATCTTTTTATTAAGTGTTTATAAAAACACTAAATTCTAATCATAATTCATCTGCTCTTTTTATCATCGTTTAATGCACCATCGTTGTATACAAATGATTTTCCCATGGGTTACTTTTTTTCAATTGTTAATTTTCGAGATTTATAAACTTCTACTTTAGTTTTAGGAAATCTTATTATTTTATCTCCCCATTTTAGCATTACAGTTACATAATTGTTAGCATGGTTAACTGTAAAATAAAGTTCAGCTTGGGCTTCCAGATTATTTTTGTACATTTCCTTAAAAGCATCGGTAATCTCTTTTTCATCAAAATCAATTACACCTCCATAACCTTGTCCACTAGTATCTCGCCAGCCTATACTAATCCCTGAGGGAACAGCTCTTTTTTCAAATTTATTTTCAAGTAAAACCTTATCAAATAATGCCTCATTTTCTCCGTTAAACATACCTAACCAAACATCAAGTACTGTTGCATTGTCTTGTACTTCTATCACTGGTTTCCAGACATATCGGGTTCTGTAGCTGTCCCACAAGCCATAGGGAATGGGCTTTGGATTATTTTGCATTTCTACAGGAATTATATTAGGCGAAGTCATAATCATTTTTCGGAACTTGGGATCAAAAATTGTGTAACCACTGGCATCTAATCCCGCTATTTCTTCTTTCGGAACTTCGTATTTTTCTCCTTTATAACGGCCTATTTCTACTTGTCTTCCTGCGCCTGATGCCCAGATTACCACCACACCGCCCGGTGCAAAACCTACTATAATAGAGTTGTAAGTTGTTTTTTTATAACCAAATTTGCGATTGCTATCCTGATATCCTTCCTCAAATACCTTAAAGAGTTTATCATAGTCTATTGGGCAATCTATTTTATACGTACAATCCTCGGCGTACGATACCCATATACAGTTAATATGATCCGGCAATTCTTTTGGGCCATGACTAGAGCCACTACCTGTTGCTCCCCAGCCTCCATTGTTACCCGCCGAAAGTCCATTAGCGAGTCCTGCGCCTGTAATACCTCCTTTGTATACTTCTATTGGGTAGCCTTCTGGTGCATTGCACATTTCTTCCCATTCAAATTCCGGTCTCTTTTCATCCATTATGGAGTATTTCTTCATATCTTCTTTTTTGTTTTGGCAGGCTGTGCTTAGGGTTAGTAACAGTACCATTGCCAGGACTTTTATTTTTTTCATATCTTTTTTATTAAGTGTTTATAAAAACACCAAATTCATCTGCCTTTTTATAATCGTTTAATGATCCATCGTTGTAAAAAAAATATTTTTCTATTTTTTTTTGAATTTGGTCAAAAATAATGCGGCCAATTGTCACGCAATCTCTGTCCTAAAAAATGCAAATAAATTTAATTTTATATCACGCTGTAGTTATTTGTATTTAACGAGAAAAACAAAAACATCCTACTTAAATTCTATAATATTTGCTGTCAATTGATTATTCTCATATACAAATATCTTATCCTATAGCTTTTAAAATAAGTCTCACGATTACAAAAGATAATATAACAAACACGAAAAAAAGAACAACTGCGACAACTGCTGCTGCAAAACTTATAAAACCTTTTGAAAAAATACAACTTGTTATAATCAATGAAATAATTGGTGCAATTATTATTGATTTTATATTTATAATATTGTTTTTACTCATTTATATTATTTATTATTTTAAAAAACATTGAATCTTCTTAACTTCATCTGCATTATACACTATAATTTTCTAATGTCATTTCTACTCGATCTTAATTTTCTTCATTTAATTTCAATTTTTTGATATCTTATTTTTTATTAGATATAACCTAAAGGGATCATCAGTAAATAACTGATATTGATTTTTTGGATTACTATAATAGTAATAAGGTATATTTTTGAAGGTTTTAAGTAATGAATCTCTAGTAGCTTTTCTATTAATTTTTATATTCTTTTTACTTCCATCATTAGCTATTGAAAAATCTTTCTTAATTTTTAAGGTGTCATTGCTAATAATAATGTCAGAATATAAAGAACCGTCCCAATATTCCCCCCCATAAGCATAGCGCCGCAACCTTGTCTTTTGAAAATATTTGAACTGAATATTTTCAATATAATTTTCTCCCACATTTCTACCTGTTGAATCATTTGTTAACAAACGACTTCCTATTGTACCTTTACTTTCAAGAATTTGATAAGTTTTTCTACCATCATAAAATGCATTCCATCTATTGTTTTCCCAAAATATTACTTTTCGGAATTTTTTATAAGATTTATTAATTTTTATGTAACAATCAGTTGAAAATAAAAAATCAGCTTTTTCTAATTTTTTTTTAACGAAGTCACTTTGTTTTATTGTATCTAAATTAAAATTTTCATTGTATGTTTCAATTTTTCGTTTTAAGGTATCCCCATCTAAAGGCCAACTTCTATAATAGTTTTCATCAACATTGATCAGATAACCTTCAAAAAATATCTCCTCACTTTCAGATGGTTTATATTTAGCTATAATATTGCCAAGACTATCAAATTTATAATATATTTTTCCTAATATTCGTTCGCTATTAGCTAGTATGCAATCAGAAGCCTCTACTATTAAATTATTTTTTACAGTAATATATTGTTTGAGAGGATCATCACAACCGTCAAACAAGGACCTCATTTCTTTGTTTTTAAACCGTAAAACAGATTGCTTTATATCTTGGTATTGATTGTATTCCTTAGGTAAACGACTATTATTAAATTGGTTTATTAAATAAATATCAATGTCAGAGTTAGCTATGGCTAAAACAGAACCAAAAACAACAATACCTCCAAAAAGCCATGTTAGTTTTTGTATGGATCTGAAATATATGTAAAGGAAATAAAAAATAATGCTTCCGAAAAATAGACTCCCAAAAACGAATAAAGCGGCATATTCCGCATACAGATCTTTGAATGCAGCAAGTACAAATAAAGCACCAAACAGAGCAATACCTATTGCAATTAAAATTGCAATTAGTAAATGTTCTAAAAAGCTTTTTTCATTTTCCATTTTGTTATTTAATTATACCGTTTTGGGAATGTTTACATTAAACGTTGTTATAGAGATTGTTTAACTCCCGAGCATAAATCCTGTTTCTTCATCATGCAAGTATCTCAATTACAAGCAAATATTTTACCCCTTATTCACTTTAGCATCAATTGCCCCTAATACTTTTGAAATTCCTGAACTTTTTATCAAAATATCTCCTCCTATGGCTTTGTGAGTCGTTGTAGCGGTAACTTTATTTAAATCACCGTTTATCTTCACAGTCTTATCTCCTGATACTTTTTGCTCATACATATGAGTAATAAGTTTATATAATTCGGTTGTGTCTACTGTATTGTTTTTTCCAACTTTTAATTCGTTATTTCCATCAATGGTTGTTTTTTTGTTACCACCTACAGCTACAGACATGTTTTTACCAACCGTAATATCAAGATTATCTCCCACATTTATGCTCATATTCTTAGGCGCATTCACTGTAATATTTCCTTCACCATCCAAATATATACTATTGTCTGATGGGTCCTTAATTAGTATACTTTTCTGTGTATCATCAAAAGTGATGGTACAGCCGCTGCGTGTAAAAAAACTTTTAATATGATTGTCTAATTTTCCCCCTTCGCCTGTCTTTCCGTTAAAGATACTTCCTGTCACATATGGTCTGTTAGGATCATTGTAACGAAAACTAACCATCACATGATCTCCTACTTCCGGTATTGTAACCCAGCCGCGGTTTTTATTTATAATATCACTTGTCCCTGCATTTGGGGTTAATACATACAACCATGGTGTACGGGATTGTTGTTTTTTCTGCCATAGCAATTCTACACGAATTCTTCCATTGCCACTAGGGTCATCATTAGCCACCACCACGGCTCTTTGTTCTTGTGCTACCGGCATACTTACTTCAGGTTCAGGCAGTTTTTTTATTTTGGCCGGTAGTGCCTTAAAACTATTTTCATACTCACCTATTTCAGTAGCTGTATGTGTGATTTCGGTAATAATATAGGTGCCAATTTCATTAGAATCATAATGAACTTTTGTACTATCTAATCCTTTTTTAAAAACATCAGATTTATCTAATACTTGTTGAGATTCTATGTTAATAATCGAGCCGATTCGAAGTTTTGGATTTCCGCTTGTGGCTAAAATATAATTGCCATCTGCAGCTGCACTTTCTTGTTTCTTTTTTAAAATAGTTTCAAAATATACATCATCTCCTGTGCTAAATTGTCCATATTCATAAGAAGATGTTTTATATAATTTCGTTGAAGCTTCAAACGCAGCTTTGCCTAATTTTGGCAAACCTTCTACGACACTGTCATCTGTTTGAGCCTGGTATAATTGGTCGTTATTTTCATTGTACGTAAAACCACTATACTGGTTTGGTTTTGCCTGTACTGATATACTTAAATTAAATAAATCCTTGTTATAAATTAATTTAATCGGACTACTTTCTTTTTTTGGTTTTCCTATAAATAATTTTTCTCCATCATAAAACAACCATTCATTATATTGTCTTGCCAATCGCTGGATATATCTAAAATCCGATTCCAGATATTGTGTTTGATATTCTATTTTTGAGGTAAATTCAGGATCAATTTCATATTGTAATTGTTCACCGGCTGCAGTTTGAATTACATCATGCAACATATCTTTCAAATTAAAATCTTCCCAGGAGTTTAATTTTTGACCTGCCTCTAATAAAATAGTTTTAGAATAACCAGAAATAACAATTTGACTGCCTACATGTCCTAATTCTTGTTGGTATCGTACGTTTGTTATAATTCCTAAGAAATTATTATTTGCATCTAATCTAATATGCAGCACTTTTCCAAGAGATTCTTGCGCGCTTTCCATCGTGTATGCTCTGGACCTTTCTATAACAGAATGTGGAATACTTATTTTAAACTCGTGATGAGTATTGATGGTTTGTTTTAAATCGATTTTAGTAAAATGAGAAATTTCCTTGCCGTCTATACCAAAGATTATTTTAGGGATGACCATAATTTGTATACTTTTTAAGTTTAATTCTTTTTAAATTTTAACTTAAACAGATTATAGTCTAAAGCTCTTCTTCTTTAAAGTTCTTTATGCCGAATTCGATTTTAAGCTAAAATATCAGTCTCTGAAATAGAAGTGATATTATTCAATGTTTTTGAAGAAATTGTATAATAAAAAACAAGAAGCGGTGCTTAACCGCTTCCTGATAATTGAGATAAATTAGATTTTAGCCCAATTGTTATCTAATGTTGCATTACCTAATGTAATTTTTTCTGCTGAGAAAGTGATCTCAGTAGTCATTGGAGTTTCTGCCATAGCGTCAAGTTGCTCGCTGAAGAATACAATAAATGCATTTTCAAAAGAAAGTTCTTTCATTACTTGTTCAGAATCTGCTTTGAAAAATTTTACTTTTCCACTTACAGGTTTGTGCTGACTGTTTACTGCCTGCTCAATTACAGTAGTATTGTCTGTAGATTTTAATCTTAAATTTAATCTGCCTCCTTTAATTTCAGAAGAAACAGCACCTTTCCCATCAGTATGTCTTAACATTTCCACTTTTGAAAATAATACTTGGTACTCGTTTCCTTCGAATTCTAAAATTGATTTAAATGCCATAATAAAAATAATTAATTTGTTAAAAATTGTTTGTTTAGAATCCTCTCATGTTGTCTGACTAGTATAGACAAAAAAAGAGGTATTCTATATGATTTTAGAATACCTCTTTTTGTACTATTGTACTTTTTTGATTTGCTTCTTGTAGGAAGGTGAGGAGGATTCGCAATCAATTAGGCACGAATATATAAATAAAATCTTAACAATAGATTTTAATTAATAATATTTTTCATAAAAAATAATAAAATAAATCCCAGAAGCACAACCGTAATATGCAAGATGATAGCATTAACCTGAGGCTGCAATGAGTTTATCTGAGTTTTTATATCTGAAGTCGCAATTGTATGGATTTCATTTATTTTGTTTACTTGTTTTTGTAAAGAATCAATCGTTTTATTTAAATATAAAATGTTTTGGTGCTGATTAGAAAACAAGCGTTTTACTTCCTTGTCTGATAAAGCTGCTTTTTTCTTAATAACCCCGGTTTTAGGCTCTTTAAGGGTTAACTCACTTACATCTTCAATTTTACTGTTATTAACTTCGAAACTTTTATTTAGCTTGTTTACCAAAAAAAAGATAAAAACAATATAGGATAATAAAAACGTTGGTAAAATGTACTGAACAATTATCTCTATAGGTTTTGGTCTCACCGCACTATGAATATTGTTTATAGTACTGTAATTAGTAAAAAAAATAGGTTCTTGTTTTTTCTCTTTGTTCAATCTTTCGTTTTTAAATTTTTCTTCTAAATCTATCAGTTCAAAGCGATCCAGGGAATAAACCCCCAGACTCTCGGTTAGTTTTTTATGATGTACCATCCAATTGAGCACTTCTTCCATTTGGTATTCAGTAATGCCCGGATCTTTAAGTCTCCATAAAATTTCATTTTTTGTGAGCTCACACGGTTTTCCTTTGCTTTCAAAATAAAATAATTCTAGAATTATTTCATGCAAAGGTTTTGTCATTTCTATCGTATTCATAATCTCCATAATCCTTATTTTATAATAGAAGTTTTTTTGATATATAATAATATTTAGTTTGAGATTCATCGTCAAAAACCTCAAAAGTATTATTGCGCTGCATTTTTTCTAAAACTTCAACCTTACTGTTTAAAGTTGTAAAAATTGTTCTGAATTGGTCCGGTTTTTTCTTAAACTTTCGAATATCTTTAATCCTTATTTCATGCAACTCGGGACTGTTTACAAATACTCTTGTCTTGTAATAAAGTAAATCTGCCAAAGAACTTCTGTTTTTTATTGACTCTGTTTGTCTAATTTTACTGGCAAACATTTTACATCTGTCCCTAAAGCTTAAAATCTCGACTTTATCAATATTTGCGTTTGTATATTCTTTGCTAATTAATTCTCTGTAGTTTTCAATAAGCTGCTTAATTTCGCTCTCAGTCAGTAAAATATGGACTTTGTTTTCTAAACTACTGTTAAGAGTATCTTTTGCATTTATTACAAATGTTTCGCTTTTATAGTTTTTGGGTATGTCGGTGCTTGTACTGTCTTTTCGCGGATAATTTTGAATAAGATTATTGATCGTTCCACTTGGCTGACTTCTTAAAAAGCTAAACTCATTTTTGTATTGTGTCAGTGATTTTAATAATGTATTATTTGTTTTAATAGTTTTACTAATAACGCTGTCAATGGATTTATTGATAGTTTCCGGTGTAAGCTCTCCATTTAATTTAGGAAAAATGATGCCTCCGTTAAAATTACTTTTTAATGGTGCATCGTAGATATAATCATTATCGACATCACCATTGTATATAAACTCATCGTTTTTTGCAATCAGTTTTGGGTCAACATAATAGTTCTGGATATTTTTTTTATTGGCACTACTTGCCTCGCTTAAATACATTTTACTCTGCAGAATGAAATCCTGGTTATCGGAATTGTTTTCATTTTTAAAAATAATGAATAATATTTTAGCATTATTTTTTGCCAAAATATTGAAACTATCCGGTAAAACGTTGTTTATAGATCCATCTAAACCTGTCAGGATAAAAAAGTTATTTTCAAAATTTGTTTCTGAACTCAAAAACTGGCTAATATTTGTATTACTGTTGCGTAAAATATTCTCATCCAAAATTTCATCCGGTGTCTTAATGCTTTTCTCTATTAAATCAAACCATTTTGAAAAAGATTGGGATTTTATCAAATAATAACTTTTAGATTTCCCTTTTGCTATAAACGAATATGTAAAATTATAATTGGCATATAATTCACTACTGGTCGTTAGTTTAAGATTCTGTAATGCCGAAAGCGTTTTTTTTAAATATTGCTTTGTTGAGTTGTTGTTCTCAAAAACGTAATAAAAATTAATATTTTTACTTTCCAAAGCGATTTGTTCGATGGTTTTAATCGAAATATCATCGCCTTTTAAATTTGTAATTTTGTTCTTGTCATGGTTCCAAACATTTATGGGCAGCGATATTTTACTTGTGTTTTCGAACTTGATTGGCTCACTTGACTGATTTTCATTTACAAAAAAAGTATTCTTGTACAATTCATTAGCCAGAAAATTAATTTTTCCTGAAGAAAAATGCAGCGTATCCGCAGGATTCAGCCTGACAACCATATTATCTTCTATAGGATTCAAATATTGCAAAGGAACCCAGCCAAATTTAAGATTGGTTGTGTCTTTTGGCATAACATCATCAAAATTTGATACAAAGGCTGAATTGGTGGTTTTGTTGATTTTATATACATATACAAAATCATTTAGTTTAATATTTTTTTTAGATGCCGATTCTAAGTTGGGATCGTTCTTTAATAAAAGTGTGCTTTTTTTGACATTTTTACCACTGGAAAACAAGTTGTCTAAGGTATTTGAAGCCACAAAATATTTTACATACTTTAAATTAACCTGATTTTGCATCGCCCTGCTGTATTCAATGACATTTTCTTTTTTAATCCAACCCAAATACTGCACTTCTTTTGCATTAGAAAAATGATTTTTTTTACTGCGTAAAACGGAAAATGTTCCTTTTGGTTTCCCAATCAATTTTTTATCTGCAACCACAACCTCATAATAGTTTTTATCTTCATCGATCACATACATTGGAGACAAAATATTGGCTTTATTATTTACTTTGGCGCCATAAGGTTCTTCATAAATATTATTATCACTTCTATCTGAAAAAACTAATTTAAGCTGTGATTTTTCGCTTTCTTTTTGCTTTTCATTATCATAAGTGTTTACTGTTTTTCCTGTTTTTTCGATAACACTTGTGCTATTTTTAACCTGAGAAAAAACACCATTTGTTACCAATAAGCAAATCAACGAGGTATATCGAAGTAAAATACTAATTTTCATCTATTTACTTTGTTTTTTAGTTTTTTGAGTAACATTTATTTGCTTAAAGCATTTAATGGTATCTAATTTTACTTCCTGAATTATAGTAGAATTTCCGTCTAAGTAATGAAGTCCCTGACAATAACTTAAAAAATCATTGTATTTTTCTTCGTTTACCACTACTACTACATCAGATAAATCATTGCAGATGTATTTATTTTTCAAGTAATTAACCTGTTCTTTATACATTCTTGTATCCCTTGCTCCCAGATTGGCAATAATTTGCAAGCGCTTTTTTATATCGTTCAAAACAATACCTGCAGAATCTACAACTTCTGGTTCTTTGAATGGTTCGTACAATTGAAGAATCTCTATTTCTTTTGTTATAGGATATCTGGTTTTATCTGTTTCCAATTTTACGGTATAAATACCAGGCTGGGTAAAAATATAAATAGCCTGCTTTTCATAAGAATCGATCGTTCCGGTTTCACCAAATTCCCAATACCAATTGTTTGAACTTGGAGAATATCCTGTAAACACAATTTCTTCGCCCACATAACCAAACTCTGAGCAAAATATTTTTGGAATAGAATCTTTTGCTGTCAATGCTCTTCCATTGACGATATTAATTTGTTTTGAAAAATCGAATTTATTATCAATTTTTAGCGTTACTAAGTATTTACCTGCTCGGTCATAAGTATAATTTACGCTTCCTTTACTAACAATTGAATCACCGTTACCAAAATACCAGACTGCTTTTTTATCTGATATTAATGTACTGTCATTTATCTTAAAAGATAATTTTTCGTTTAATTCATACTGATGATTATCGTTATCGTCTAATATTGAAAAATCAAGATTACTTAATCTTTTATTGTACGGGAATAATAATGCCACTATAAACAAAATTATTGCAATACAAAACAAAACGATAACTACTGTTTTATTTTTAATGTTCATTTTTAAAATTTGCTTTACATTCGTTAAGACTTGTTTGTACAAGAGTATCGTTTTTTTTCACGGTACTTTCTTCAAGGTTTATCTCTAAAAAAACGTTTAACAGGTTACCGCCAATCAAACAAAAGTTATATGACGAATGAAATTCGTTATCCTTATACAATCGTTTATAATCTGATATTCTTCTTTTTACTTCATCAATACGCTGTACCTGGTTGATGTCATATTTAATAGTATCAATGGTCTGGAAAATTTTTCTTGATTTATTAGCATAATCTACTTTAATCTTCTGCATTTTTTCATAATCATTGATTCTGTTGAGCATATCTGTATTATTAAAATTGGGTGTTTTTAATAAAAACTTGGTAACAACAATAAATATAATACAAGCACTGATGATAAATAATAAGTTGAATTTTACCTTTTTCCAATATGTTTCATCAAATTCTATTGCCTTCTTCATAAAATGGGATTATTTTTTTTTATTTTCCTGATCGTGTTTATCAATACATTTTTTAAGCTGAGTTTTATTTATGTCGTAATTTGTCTCGGCTTCTTTCAAAACATCAATTTTAGTCTGTATATGTTGTAGTTCGACCAAAAACTCTTCATATAAAACAAAAGAATTTGTCAAATTTGTTTTTGATTTTTGAATCTCATTATTGATGGCAAATCTTTTCTCATTGATGAGAGACTGAAGGTTTTTGCGTTCGTTTAAGGTTCTGTCTTTAAATCTTAAATCGTTGATTTCTATTAATATTTCATCTAAGAGCAGGTTCATTTCGCCTTGTTTTACTGCGATATCATTGTAATATTTATGTTTTTGTTCCAACTCGGCAACGCCTTTGTTTGCAGTTATCAGCGTGATATAGAGGCAACCAAAAACAAAAGCGAAGGTTATAAAAAACATAATAAAAAACTTGCGCTTTTTACTTACTATTTTAACGTGATTAAGTGGTTTCATAGTTGTTTGTTTAATCTAGTATTGACCACGTATTGCTTTTTGGGGCTGACACTTTGGTTTCTTCACTAATTACAATATTTTCTTTTCTGATTCCGATGTATTCTAATTCGCTTAATTTTTGCCATAAGCGTTTTAAAATCCCCAGAAACTGATTTAGTTTATCCAGCGTTTGCGCAATGTCATTATGGTCATAAACAGCACTTTTTGCTTCAAATAAAACGCTAAGTAATTCTGACGGTTTTACATCAATCCATTCGTAATAATATTGTAAAAGCATTTCTTTCTCTTTGTCGTCCATTAGGGTCAATGTTGAGATAAGATGATTGGCCAACACAATTATTTTGTCAAACATATACACCGGAGCTTCTTCAGAAGCTATGTTTTTAAGATAAAAGCAGTGCTCTGCATAGTAATCAATTATTTTAGTACACAAACTAAATGTGTTCGATACTAATTTGTTATTACTGGAACTGTGCGCGTTTTTTTTATGAATTTTTATCGAAAAATCGTTTAACTGGTATAATTCGGTATTAACTTTTGTAATGAATTGATTTAAAGTTTCATTGTTTTTTGTTTTTACAACCGGAGCTATATATTTGCCATCGTCAAGGAATGTACCGTTTTGAAATGCTAATTTTTTTACGATTAAAAAGTAGCCCGATAAAAAATTATCATTCACCTCATTTTTTTTGACAATATGTAACTTTATTTCCGGAAGCGCATGGGGATGATGTAACGGAATTATTTCCGGATCTGGAATACCTACAGGAATTAGATCATAAGGATTTATAGAAACAATAACATAATAATACTCTGCAGAATTTCGGTCTAAATCATTTGCATTGATACTTGCTTCAGGAAGTTTTGTACCATAAATATCCTGATTATAAGAAATTACATATCCGTTTTTAGCAATTACATCGCATTTTTTTAAATAGGCAACCAATTGTCCGCCTTCAATTTTTATTTCAACATCTATAGATATATTACCTGCTGGCTGAATAGCCCCATAATTAAAGTTGTTTAACTGAACTTTATTATAATCACTGACAATTGTTATAAAGTTGAAATAATTATTGATAAAATGGTCCTTTGTTAGTTTTACACCATCTGTCCAGTTAATTGGTAAATGTATGTTTGATTTCATAATTGGTAAGTGTTATATTCTGGTATTAGTTAGTTTTTTTTAGTTAATGAAGTATTCCATACTTCATTTTAATTATTCCTCTATTGGATTTTGCTTTTTCAAAGTAACTCTTTTAGCAAAAATGGTTTGTTTGTTTTTTAGTTTACCCTCTGAAATCGTCTGATAAGGACTCAGATTCCTGATAAACAAAGGAAAACTGAAATATTTTGCTGTATAAAAAGTCCATCCCTTATCTTCATGTTCAGCACTGGATTCAATGGCATCATTGGGAAATCTATAATTTTGGTCTTCAATAAACTTATCAAACCAATTACCCAGATTAACATCCTGGGCAATTTTTACATCAAATTTTGAAAAAAATTCAGAATTGCTTTTTTTCTTTATATGTATTGATACCTGCATTAAACGAAACTTATCAATATTGTCCCAATACTCAATGTCTTTACGTTCTTTTCCAACCCTCCAATATTCATAAAATGACTCAGGAATCTGTAAATATTTTTTCTTTGATTCCTGAAAAAAGATTGGCGCAAATAACCATAGAATATTAAGCATACTGATATGTGCATAACTGGAAATCGCGATATAATTAAACGCCAGATAGTAAATCCAGGAAGAGAGAATTGCTACAATTAAAAAAAGAAAAACTTTTGCCGGAGCACTATTTTGTATTTCTATCTTTTGAAACATGGCTGAATCCATAAAATACAACAATCCAACTCCGAGTATTAAGTACCATAATACTGAAAACAATAAGCCAAACCAAATAAACTCATTGTTAAAAAACGCAAACAAACAAGGTAAAGCTGCTATAAGCGAAAAGCATAAAATAAATATTATGGCCGCCTTGGCTTTTATTTTTATACTCGAAAACTGACTCATAATGAGCGTTATAATAAGTATCAAAAACGGCGCTAAAAGGTATTTTAAAAAAAAGGGTAGTATTGTATTCATAAGTGAATGTTATCTCTTTTATTATAGTTTAAAAATTATAAAATGGTATTTATACCTAAATAGTTTTCGTTTAGTTTTATCCCTAATTGGTAGTTATTAAAAAAAACAATATCAACTTTTCTGTTACTAATAAGAAAATACTCTAATACTTTTCGCGTAAGCTCCATCTTGTTTTCTAAAATGGGATAATCAATATTTCCTTCAAAATATAACGTCACCTCAACATCATCAATCTCACTTTCTACCGCTCCGCTAAGTCCTAAATCAAAGCCTAAAGTACCTTCGCTTAGTTTTAAAAAAGGAGATGTCGTAAATACATGTTTTTTATATTTTAGTTTTACTACATTGCCTAGCAGCATTTCTAAAACTTTCTCCAGCTCCGGAAGATTTTCTTTTAGTTTTTCAGCCTCACATAAATAAATGAACAGATTCTTTTTTTGTTCTTTAGATAAATTAAAATCAATACCAACTAGTTCATCTACTATATTTAGAAACAAATCAATCTTGTCCTGAAACAAGTGTAAGCTTCTGATCGCATAATGAGTATTGGCAAAAAAAATCTCATTATCAAAAGGCATAAAGAAATCTAAAGCATTCTTTTCTGTTTCTTTATTTTCTCTGACCGCCTCTACAATCTCTTTGTTTGACATTGTAGGATTGCTAACAGACAAGGGATGAAAAAGCAGTTCAGGTAAATTATGGTAAATGCTGTTTTTCGCCAAATGCAAAACAAGCGCTTCCTTGGTAAATCTGGAATCTTCCTGATATAACATTGAAGAAAGATCAATAGCATCTCTGGAATTGTTTCTTTTTGAAAGACCTTTGTGCCTAACAAAAACTTCGGTATCATCTTTTAGAATATTCTGTAATTCATAAAAAAGAATTTCACCTCTTAAATTGAAATTAAGCTGTTGTTTTAAAACTGTAATATCCTGTTCCATAACTTACTTTTTTTCCCAAATAAACTCATCTTCTTTTATATCTAAAACAATAGCTTCATTCTCAAGAATAGCTTCTGATATAATTAATTTTGAAATTGTTTTCTTTAGATACGTTCTCACGATTCCGGCAATAGGTCTGGCGCCATATTTTTTAGAAAATCCTTTATTTGTCAGATATTCTAAAGCACCATCTGATAGATCAAATGAAATATTTTTGATGCTTATTAATTGCTCTTGCAAGCGATTTAAGTGTAATTTAAAGATGGCTTTGGCAATTTCTATATTGATAGGCGCAAATGGAACAACCTCTGTCAAACGGCCTAAAAATTCAGGTCTGAAATGCTGGCTCATTATCTCAATTAATTGATTAGAAGTCGGTAAATGACCGCTTTCTATTTGCTCCTGAATCCATTGACTTCCAATGTTTGAAGTAAAAATGATGATCGCATTAGAAAAATCACCTTCACGTCCTAATTTATCATGAATTTTTCCTTCATCCATAATTTGCAAAAACACATCGTAAACAGAACTGTGTGCTTTTTCGATTTCGTCAAAAAGTACAACTGAATATGGTTTTTGCCTAATTTTATTAACCAGCATCCCTCCTTCTTCATACCCTACATATCCCGGAGGAGCACCATATAATAAAGCTGCCGAATGTTCTTCTTTAAATTCTGACATGTCAAATCGAATCATCGCATTTTCATCATCAAACAACAATTCAGCCAGCGTTTTTGTCAATTCTGTCTTTCCCGTTCCTGTTGGCCCTAAGAAAAAGAAGGATCCAATAGGTTGTTTAGGATTACTCAAACCACTTCGGGATTCGATAATAGCTTCGGATAGCGTTTTTATAGCATGCGATTGTCCTTTTACCCTTTCTTGCAGTTTGTCTTCGATTGTTAAAAGCTTCTCTTTTTCGCCCGCGCTTATTTTTCCCAACGGTATCCCGGTCGCATTAGAAACCACTGCCAGAATCTCAGATTTTGTTACAACCGTAATTTTTTCTTTGGCTATATTTTCAATGTTTGATGCTAATTTCTCGATATCTTCAAAAGTAACCGGCTCATTTTTTTGTCTTTTCGAATTTTCTGTAACATCAATTTTACTAGTTACAACACAGCTTATTCGATTGTATATTTCCTTTTCAAGCAAACTCATTTTTGATTCATCAGCGGGATCAGATTCTTTTATCTGTTCTTTTATTTTTACAATTTCTACTAATGAATTTGCGTTAGAAACAATTACTGATGAAGCCGTTCTGTCTAATAAATCAATTGCTCCGTAAGGCAGTTTTTTTTCTTTATAAAATCGTTTAGACAAATGAATTGCTTCCTGTATTACCTCTTCATTAATGGTTATTTTATAATGCTTTTCTAATTTATTTTTATAAATATTCAAACATTCAACCAATAAAGAATAATCCAGTTCTTCAATAAAAATGTTCTCAAATTTTCCATTTATTGTAGTTCCTTCAATTGATTTTCTATAAGAATCTGCATCAATTGAGGCAATAATATTAATATCTCCCTGAGTTAATTGCGTATTAATAATATTGATTACAGCATTTGATTTTGAGTTTGATGAGTTTAACAACACCTGTATGTCATCAATAAAAAGAATGCTTTTTCCGTTTTTGGATAATTTTTCGAAAATTTCAATAAGCTTTTTCGAAATCTCATTTTCATTACTGCAATTTGCAACGAGTTTAGAAACATTTAAAGATAAAACAAGTGTTTCTTCAAAGAAATTAGGATCTGTTTCGTGTAAATTGTGAATAAGGTTTTTTATAATACTTGTTTTTCCAATACCAGATTCTCCAATTAATAAAATACCATGGTTTTCATATCTTTCTATATTTTCAAGTATCAATCGAACTTCTCTATTTCTGCCAATGATACTGCTTCCTTCTTCAATAATATTTTTTTTATATAAAGTATCGCAATAGCTAATGTCGATCGTTTCCTGCTCATCTGCATTGTCTGCCAGACTAAAACTCTTTTGATTATTTCTAAGTCCAAAGTGTTTCAAAAGTTCCTTATCGCTTAAGTTTAAGCCATCAATTTGTTTGTCGCTATAAACCAATCCGGGTTTAATAATGGCAATAAAAACACAAAATGCATCGATAGAATCGGCCCCTAATCTAATTTTATTGAAATTTGATTCTGTAAAAACGTTTTCAACTTCGGTATCACTTGTAATGCTATTATCATTGGTTTGAGAAGAAGTATATACTTCTTTTCTCACGTCAAACCATTCTTTTATATATTCTATATCCTTAGATAGTGATTTTAATACTTCTACTAATCCTGTTGGTTCAAATAACAATGCATACGCTAAATGAGCTACCCCATATGTACTGTGACCATCCTGAATTGCTAATGATTTAGCAGATTTAATTGCAGATAATAAGCTTGGACTATAATCTAATTCGTTCATAAGTTTAATTAATTGTAATTTGAAACGGAATGTTCATAACCGATTGTTTTTCTAATGTTTCTTTTAAAAACATCTCTATTTTTTTCTTGTTTTCTATCTGCAAAGCATATTTTTCCTGTAAAACAACTTCGACATCAATGGTTCTGTGTACTCCTTGTTTTCTATTGCTGCTTATCCCTACTCCATCTGTAATTAAAACATCTTTAGTAATATTTCTTAAATGATAGTGCACCGCTGATTTTATATCCTGTTTGGTTACTAAGCGCTCTTTTGACAAAAAACCGTAACGCAGATTAATTAGTTTTTCGACTTTATTATTCCTGTAAATCCCTCCAATTGAACTTGTTTCAAAAATGGTGGAATCCTGAGCTAATTCGGATATAGAGGTTTGTTTTAAAATGGTGCCTTTTTTTAAATTATTGGCCACTTGTCCATTCGAAGTCCAATACGAGTAATAAAGAATTTTAGATTTCTCAGTTTCATGGATTAAAGCATATACTTCCTCTTCGTTAACCTGACTGTAACTGCTATTAATTTTGCTTTCGATCGAATTAAGTTCTTCGTTGATTCTGGTCATCGTGGCATCAATATAATCTGCATTTATATTAGAAAAAGAACCAATATCTTCTCGTAATGCCCTAGCTAATTTTTTAAGAAAAAACTTTGCATTTCTTGAATCATAATTTTCTAATCCGCCATAAAAAATAGTAAATGTATTTGAGGTAAGTGAATTAGCCTGTTTTATACCATTTGTAAACTCAATATTTTTTTCGTTAAAAATTTTCATTACATCAAGAAAATGGGTATTCCTCTCTGCTTTCATCGGGAAAAGACGCCCTTCGATCTGAGCATTATGAACTCTATTGTTTAACTTTCTATTGACAATTGGAAACGTATTTATTTTTATTTGAATTTTATCGAATTCTGTTTTAGTAAAAATTTCAGGAAATATAAATTCTAACCAGATCAATCCAGTATCTTTTTTGCTGGTTTTTAGCTCTTCCTTGTCAATTTCAAATCTGTCTAATATCGATTCGTATACCAGGTTTTCTGCGTTAAGTTTTACTTTGTAAATAGAATTTTTATAAAATGATTTTATATTTTCGGCATAATGTTTATTATCCTGAACTTCATCAAAAGTTTCATTTTCGATTTCAATATTATTCCCCAAAGAATCTTTTACTTTTATAAATTGCAAAAAGTTGTCTAATGATGAATTTTCTGTTATAAAAGTAAATTTCAATGAATTAAGCTTTTCCAGATTTTCTTTCGAAACATCTAATCCAACCCAAATACGATGATCTAAAACCTTATTTTGTGCCGATAAATGCTGTACCGTTTTTGAAGAATCTATTAAAAATGAGTCATACATTTGAAAACTAATCTCCCCTTCTACAATATTTTCATTTGTAAAAGGTGTAAAATAGATATCATAATCAACATTGGTGACCATTCCTGATTTTACAACAAATTCGGTATCATTATTTAGCATAACAATACCTTTGGTAGCTGTTGTACTTGCCAAAGTATGAGCAGGCATTGGTAAATTCCACTGGCTTGGTACGATCTCCTGGGCAATTCGTTCGATAATTTTATTATCAGATTCTACTCCTTCCTGATACAAATAGTAAAGTTCATGAACAAAAACATCTAATAACATCATCACCAAAGGATCTGCCATATTGATATCTTCAATTCCCCAAATTTCCAGGCATTTTTTTTGTATCCTGTTCTTTATTTCGATAAACTTAACGTCTTTCATATTTTATTTTATTGCGAAATTGGGCTAATATTCAACTTTGTGTGAAAATTAAATGGAATTAAACTTTCTATGATGGAACCTTTTACGACTATATTGGCTTTTCTTCTAATACTTGAACCTAATTCTTTATCATTAATTTCATCTAAAGAAATAGAAACTTCACTTAGAATTAGTCTTTTTTCGAAAGCCTGAATTGAATCATATAATGATTTTCTGACCAAATCTTCCCAGTCTCTTTTTTTAATATGTTGATTAAATTCTAAATCCCAAATAATCGTGCCATAGCTTGGTGTCTCTGGAATCTCACCAAAAGAAGTTGTAATTATCATCATAATATTGTACGCAATCGACTCGTCAATCTTACAAAAATTCTCCTGTGAACCTTTAAGCAAAGACTTAAAATTAACGGGGTATTTCAGATATTTCATCTTAAAAAATATTAAGTTGTTTTTTAACAAAAATTATGGTGTTTCTAATTTTTTAACATAGTACGACAAAAATCCAAATAAAATACTTACAAATCAATATTATTTAGAAGTTTTTTTTTATTAGTTTTACAAAATTAACTAAAAATCTTATAAAATTATGAGCATGTTCAATTATGGTATTGGTGGCAATGAAGTGAAGGTTGATGCCAATGAATCAATTTTAGAAATTCCTTCAAACAGAACATTACTAATTCAAAAACTTACAAATGAGCAACCGGTGGGACCCGAAGCTGTGTATGATTTGCAGACAGTAGAAGCTGTGTTTGAAAAGTACAAACCAAGTGTAGATTTTGAATTTACTACTGAAGAAGGTTCGGATTTAAATGAATCTATGGTATTTCAAAACTTAGGAGATTTTGGAGCAAAATCAATTAAGGAGAATAGTCCTTTTTTAAATAAATTAAATACTGAAAAAGAACAAGCTTATAAAATTGTGCGTCAACTATCCAGTAACAGAGGATTAATTAAAGCTATTCAGGACCCTGCTGTTAAAGAGGCTATAATTGAATTACTTGAAAACGCTAAGAATGAAATTAACAACAATAAACTATAAATATGGCAACTCAAACTAAAGAACAAAAAAGTCATGGTTCTTCAACCGAACAATTGCTACAGGAACAAGGCAGCAAAATAAATTTATTAAATGAATATGGCGGTTTTGCCTTTTTAGAAAATGTAATCGACGGATTGTCAAACTTAAACCCTACGAGAAAAGCAAGAAAAAATATTTTTCTTAATGATGCACAATGGGAAAATGAGAGAACAACTTTAACCAATAGACTTGAGTTATGGTTGGATTTATTAAAAGGCAACGATTCTGTTGAATCTATGATTGAAGTGGCAAATGCAAAAGCTACATCTGCAGATTCAACATTAAACAGGAATTTAAAATACGCATTAAATGTTTCAAGAGAGTTAGAAACATCTTACCGCAGTGTCGCTTTATTCTATAAAAATGCTGAAAGCGATAAAATTAAAAATGTAACTATCGTAAATGCAGATATATCTCAATTAAAAGATTTAGATAATACTTTGTTTATTGATTATGTTTCAAACGAATTAAAACAAAATTTTGACAGACTAGATTTGAGAAAAAACTACTCCATTCTTTCAGTACCCGGTTATTTAGGTTCTAATGCCGTTTTAGATAAATGGTCTAAAATAGCACACGAAAACAAAACGGTATTATTAACCGATTTTCAAGATCTTGAAACTCCAGATGACGTTATAGATATTTTCTTTAATGCAAATCATACAGGTGGCGATGTATTTAAATCTAACACAATCATGACTTGTAACTATTTACTGGGAAGAAGTAAATATGATGAAGTTGGAGAGGAAGATAATTTATATGTACCGCCATCCACTTCTTTAGCAGGTAAAATCTACAAAACGCTAATGTCTCAGGTTGTTGCGGGTAAAAAATTTGGAGGTCTAAACGAAGTAGAAAGTGTTCGTTTTGATTTAAAAAAGAGCGAAATTTCAGAGCTTGAAAAAATGGGTCTTGTACCAATGGTAAATGAGTATAGTAAAATTATGGCTTTCTCTGCTAAAACATTATTTAACGGAGACAACTTAGGTTTACAAACTTACTCTGTAGTAAGAGTATTTGACCACATTACAAAAGTACTTTTCGACTTTTTAAACAGAAGAGCTTTTGAAAACTGGACAACAAGAACAGAAGCTGATTTAAGAAGCCAAATCATTAAGTTTTTAGATGGAATTAAAGGTCCAACTAATCTTATTGAAAAATTTACAGTGATGAAAATTGAACAAGATAAAACTCAAAAGGACAGAATTTTATTAGACATCCATATCACACCATATTTTCCAGCTAAAAGCTTTGTAATTCAATTAGATGGACATAAAGGAGATGGTCCTGAAGAAGCTGTTTGGCATAGTGACTACAAACAGGTTTAAACATACATTAAATATCACATTTATTTTAACCCAAAAAGTTCAAAAAACTTTTTGGGTTTTTTAATATAAAATTATTCTTATAATTCCAGCACGAATTTTTCTTCTATTATTGTCAAATTTTAAGATAGAAACCAACTAATTAAGTTAAGATAGTCTTATAAAGTTGTTATTATATAACAAGTGACTAAAATTATATAAACAATAAATTGAATTCAGCATTTACATTTGACATGTTGTTAAAATGATTAATAAAAATCAAATTAGACTTTATTTAATCAAGCATAGGAACGCTCAAAACTTTTATGAATCCTTTTAAAATTCAATACAAATGGTTTACTTAGATACTGACTTAATGCGATTTTTAGATGCACAAAACAAACTTTATCTTACTGCACTTTCAGAAATAAAAAAAGGCAAAAAACAAACTCATTGGATGTGGTTTATCTTTCCACAAATAAAAGGACTTGGCACTAGCAGCGTTGCCAATTATTATGCAATTCTCGATCTGAAAGAAGCTAGTGAATTTTTGCAGCATCCCGTATTAGCAAAACATCTTATAGAAATTTCAAAACTTTTACTGACTTTTAAAAGAAAATCTATTGAGTCTATTTTGGGAGATTTGGATGCTCGTAAACTACGTTCATCCATGAGCCTTTTTTCACAAGTTGAAAATGCTGACCCAGTATTTAAGGAAGTTTTAGATACATTTTTTTCTGGTCAGTTAGATTCACAAACTTTGTCATTAATTAATTCTTCTAGTGTGAAGTTGGCTGTGGCTTAATTTTAAAAATATAGTGGGATAAATTAATTTCCTAGTCTTATTAAACTATTGATAACAAAAGTTTTCAATAGTTTTTTTGTATCAAAATGTCTGGAAATTATTTCCAGCTTATAATATAAATCTAAAAAGACTTTCAAACTTGTTTAATTTTTATAGATCTTTGAACGTACACGAGCGGGGTTCATTCCAATAAAATAAACGGTTTTCTTAAGTGGCAAGTTCCGGGTAGTGATAGAATTATAAACCCATAATTATGAGATTACGAGAGTTAAAAAACAAATATGAAGCCAACGTATTTAATGAGTTATCAGACGAAAATTTAGTTGGCAAAGCAGCTGAATGGGAGTACTATTCGGCTATTCGGCTAAATGGAATAATAGCAATTGGATGGCTTTCAGATGATAATATTTTACTAATTAATCTAGATGGAATTTTTATTTATGATATTCTTAAAAAGAATATCATATTTAGTGATTATGAGAATTCATTTAGAAAAAATATATCTGATGATAATCTGACTTATTTTGTTCAAAGTAAGTCTGAAACTGTATTTATTTTTGGATTAAGAGGTGGTGGTGGAAATTTATTAACAAAAGATCATACATGGAACATAGAAATTTTTGACATTACTTGGAATATTAAGGTGCCTAGACTCTTAAATTGTAAGAATGGAAAAAAATATTTTTTAGAGTTGCAACAAAATAGTTATGAGGGAAATAAATATTTAGGATTTTCAAAGTCAGAAAATTATTTTCTAATTATGGGAGATGGAGGTGTTGACGTTTTTTCCCGATTACCTAATTACAATGAACCAGATGGCTCAGATATATCAACACGACGATAGCGCGGAAATTCTTTCTGTGCCCGCAACAAGACACAAACAAAATCAAAACAAAAAGCAACTCGTAACTGGGTTGCTTTTTTATGTTGTAATCATATATAAACCAATGGAAAATTTAGCAATACACCAAAAGTCGTTAAACATTAAGCAGTCTTTATAAACCTTTCAGACACATAAAAAGCTTCTGGATTCTGCTTGTCGTAGATTTTCAACACCATGTCAATCTTTTCTAATCCTGATTTATAAAAACTAACTCTTCATCATAATCTGCAATTGAAGTCAAAGCTTTATAAATATACTTCGCCACCAAAGCCCCACCCTCAACATTAATCAAATCAATATCATCTTCGGGAGTATGATATTGTGGATGTCCTCCTGTATGGAAACCTATTACAGATATTCCAGATTTGTAAAATGAAACATGATCAGAACCTCCCACTTCTCCAGCGTGAATTACGGGATTGAGCCCGCTGTTTTCTCCAAGTTTTTTCATTAGTTCTACTCCATCGGGAAAAGTTCCGGCACCACCCATGTAGATTTGTTTTTCTGCATTTAATCTTCCCACCATATCCATGTTAAGCATTACTTTTACGGCGGTTTTTTCGACTGGTAAATGCGAAACGAAATATTTAGATCCTAATAAGCCTTCTTCTTCTCCGCTAAAGGAAATGAAAATAATACTTCGTTTTGGTTTGATTTTCGCTTTAGATAATTCTTCTAATATACACAACAAAGCCGAAACTCCAGATGCATTATCATCTGCTCCGTTGTGAATCGCTACAACATCTTTCTTTTTACTTCCGGATGCTTGTCCGCCCCAACCCCAATGATCGTAGTGTGCTCCAATTACGATAAATTCGTTTTTTAGATTTTCATCAGATCCTTCGATATAACCGACAACGTTTTGGGTTTTAACGCTGTCTGATTTTACTTTATTCAAACCTTCTTTTACAAAAAGACTGAAAGATTGATAATAACTATCGTTGAACTTTTTCAGACCATATTTCTTAAAATATTTTTCGATATAAGCTGCTGCATCATTATTGCCTTTTGTTCCAGGAAAACGACCTTGCATTTTATCTGACGAAAGATATTTATCGTGTTTGTAAAATGTTTTAGGATTGATTCCATTTTGAGCATTAATTGCAATATTGGCAAATAATGTAAATAGTAATACAGTCTTAAATTTTGAATTTTTAAAAAGTTTCATCATAAGCGTTTATTAATTTAACACATAGAGACATAGTATTCGTAGCTTAAAAAAAGGCGTTTCACTTGCATTAACAAACATAGTTTCTTTGGGACTATGTGTGGGAAACTAGTTTCTTTTTATATTCTTTTTTTACTCATTTCAATATAAATCTATGTTTCTATGTGTTAAAACAAATTATAGCAACGAGTTATGCTATTTATCTAATTCACATCAAAACTTACGTGCTTGATATATTTTCGATTATAAGTATATAAAACATGAACTTTTTTATCTGAGGTTTGAATAATAGCGGGGTAACTAAATTCTCCTTCGGGTTGATATTCAAGGTCGAAAAGTTTGTTCCAATGAATTCCGTCTTTTGAATGTTCAACATCTAATACATTTCTTCCATTGAACCAGTCTTTCCCTTGCTTTAGTGGGTTATTAACTACCAAAAAAGATTTTTTAGATAAACTTAAGGCATCAATTCCTGAATTTGAATTCACAACATTTATACTATCTGTATGATTCCAACTTTGACCACTATCCTGCGACCAGCTTGTAATTAGTTTATTGTGTTTGCTTCGAAATAACATCTGAATGTTTTTATCTGAATGCATCAAAAATGTCGGCTGAATAATATCGAAATTCTGATTGTTTTCGATGTTTATTTTCTCCCACTTTCCGGTTGCTTCCGTGTAGGTTTCTACGTGGCTTCTCCATTCGTTTTTTTCTACACTTTCGGTACTGCTTCCGCATAAAATAACTCCCGGCGTTGCTTCAATCGGTTTGTTTTTTATCGGACCTAAAATACCTTCTGGTAAATATTCGGGATTGCTCCATGTCGTTCCATCATCTTTAGAAGTAATCATAGCGCCAAACCATTCTCTTGGATTTTTACCGACTTTATAAAACAAGTATAAGGTTTTACTTTTGGCTTTAAATAAAACCGGATTCCAACAAGCCAGAGTGTCTTTTTCCTTTATTAAAGGTTTAATCAAGTTTTGCGGTGCAGACCATGTTTTGTTTTTATAGTTTGAGAAATAAATTCCAACGTCTTTTGCACCTTCGTAACTTCCGCCAAACCATGCCGCCATAATTTCGTTTGGTTTTATTTCGACCAAAGTTACAGCGTGACTGTTTGTAGTAATTGGTTTTTCTGTTATAAAATTATTTCTAATATTATAAGCTTGTGGGTTCTGTTTTTGAGAAGTACACGTAATACTTATCAAAACGAATAATAGTATTGAATGAAATTTTGAAATCATTGTATTGTAAAAGTTTTTAAAGTGAAATTTGAATGGCAATTTCAAATCTCACTTTTCAATTTAATGGCGGGAATTATTTTTTGCTCAGGCCTAATTTATGTCCCCAAACAGCATAGTATAAAATAATGATATAACATGGCAACAAAATCCAATATCCTTCTGTAGCTGCTTGAGCTGTTGCAAAAGTATCATTGATTCCAAACGAAACCATATCGGCTTTGGTTAAATCTACAATTTTTCCATATAAAGGCGGAATAACTGCTCCTCCGGAAATTGCCATAATCAACAATGCCGAAGCTGTTTTGGTAAACTTACCCAAACCTTTTAATGTTAAAGGCCATATTGCCGGCCAAACAAGTGCATTTGCAATTCCTAGCGCTGCCACAAAAAGTATGGAAACAAAACCTGTAGTGAAAACGATGCAAAAACAAAATATGATGCCTAAAATAGCACTTATTCTTAAAGCCAAAGCCTGAGTAATAAATTTCGGAATTAAAAATACACCCAAAATATAAGTACCTACCATTGCCATTAAGGTAAACGTGGTAAAAAACTTAGCATCTGCTGCTGGAAAACCTAATGAAATACCATAAGCAATAATTGTGTCTCCAGCAATAACCTCAACACCAACGTACATGAACAAAGTTAATACGCCCAGCCATAAATGCGGAAACTGAAAAATACTTGTTTTTGTTGTTTCGCCTTCTTTTGATTCTTCAATTGGTGCCGCTTCAACATCTGGCAAGGGGGCTTTTAAAATTAAAACTCCCAAAACAAATAAAACAATAGCCATTATTAAATATGGTGCTACTACACTATCAGCCATCGTATCTAATAATTGTGCTTTTTCTGTAGCGTTTACAACACTCAATTTTTGTTGGATTTCATCAATTCCTGATAATAAGATTGCTCCAAAAATTAAAGATCCCAGTGCACCCGCTATTTTATTGCAAATACCCATAATAGAAATACGTTTTGCAGCACTTTCAATTGGCCCCAAAATAGTGATATAAGGATTTGATGCCGTTTGTAATAATGTCATTCCTGTACCCTGAATAAAAATACCCATCAAAAACATCCAATAGGTTCTCGCTTCAGCTGCTGGTATAAAAATTAAAGCACCTAATCCTATAATAAACAATCCGAGTGACATCCCTTTTTTATATCCAATTTTATTTAAAATATAAGATGCTGGCAAAGCCATCACCACAAACGAAATATAAGATGCTGATGCTACTAAAAGTGATTGCGCAGATGTTAATTCGTTTATTGTTTTCATAAACGGGATTAATGCGCCATTAATCCAGGTTACAAATCCAAAAATAAAAAATAGTCCGGCAATAATTAGTATTGGTATTAATGTGGTTTGGTTAGATGAGGATGGTTTATTGGTATTAGCCATAATTTTATTTTTTGCTGGTTATCTTCTTTCTTCATTTTTATTGACTCACATTAAAAATTGAGATAACCTTTTTTATTATTCTGTTTTCATTGTTTTGTTTTTGGCTATTTTAGAAATAGTCGTATAAAACAAAAGGAGAGTTACCTCTCCTTTTATCTTTAAAGTAACGAACCTCTTTATCTTTACTTTATTTATTTATTTGATGTCCCACCAAAGTCTTGTACCACCTGAGTCAGGACCTCCAAGTTTTGTGATAGCATCTGTAACGGCATCTCTGTTTGAAGAGTATTCGTTTGTAACAAAGATTACACGTTTCATTAAACTTTTTCCAACACCTGCTTCAACATTATCTGTGTTAATAGGTGGGTAGATTACTTTTGCATCACTTCTACGTAAGTCAGCCCATGCTTCCCAAGATTCAGGGAATATTGCTAAATATTTTTGAACCGCAATTTGTGTACGTTGGTTTGCTTCAGAAGCGTCCCATGCAACAGGAAGCGTTACCGGAACTGTTTCTAAACCTATAGTTGGGTAAAGAGCTGCAGCAGATGGTACAGATGGTGTAGATGTTCCTGCAATATAATTAGCAATCGCAGTTGGATCTGTAATTCCCCATTGTCTCAATGATAATGAAATCCCCTGCTCGTATAAAAATTGTGCACTACCATTCATATTCCATCCATTCAATGCACCTTCAGCTCTGCTTAAATAATTTTCAGAAGCCATGAAGATTTCAATATTTTTAGTTTCGCTAAGAGTTCCGTTAGAACCGCTTCCTAATACGTCATTATTAAACATAGAGAAAGTTGTTGTTCCAAACTGACCTTGTAAACCTCCAACTGGTCGACCTCTATAAAATTGAGCTGCAGGTGCAGCTGTAGGATTAGCTGGTGCGAACCATTTAGCAAGTCTAGGATCACCATATCCTACAAGTAAACTTTCCATAGATGCAGTCATATAATACCCCCATGCATTAACAATCATATTCATGTTGTTTGGTGTAATATTACTAACTTTAAAAGTAGCACTTTCCTCATTATTTTCTATAACACCCGCAGCTACTGCAGCTTCTGCCTGAGTTTTTGCTTTTGCAGGATCTACATCAGAAATTCTTAAGGCTAAACGTAATCTCATACTGTTACCAAATCTTTTCCAGTTTGCAACATTTCCTGAATACACTCTGTCATTTGGCTGAAGTGCAGCCACTGTAGTTACAGAAGTACCACTAAGTGTAGCATTTGCTTCGTCTAACAATTTGAAAAAATCTCCGTAAATAAAATCTACACTATCATAAGGTACTTTTTCTTTATTATTTCCTGCTTCTGTGTAAGGAATTGGACCATAAGCGTCTACCATTTGATTGTACATGAATACTTTCCATATTTTCAATACAGCAAGAGCTTCTGCATTTCCTTCAGATGCTTTAATAGCATTGTTCAAAGCTGGTACAGCAACTGTGTAAAATCTTAACCATCCACGTCCTTCATAACCATTTACGAAAGCATTTCTTTCTGTACCATATCCACAACTAAGATATTGTGTAAACGTTGATGGTAAAATACCTGTTGCAATACCCCAGGTTCCCTGATCATCAACTCCTGGAGATGAATAAGAACCGTTGTGTATCCCTGCATATAATGCTGACGCAAACGCAGGACCTGCAAGAGTTTGATCTAACTGATCTTCTGTTAAGGTATTTTTGTTCGTATTTATTTCATCAAAATCCTTAGTACAGCTTGAAAAAACAGCGAGCATCGACACGACAACTCCTATTGTTTTAATTTTATAATTTTTCATATTATCTCTCTTTTTTTAAATTAAAATTAAAATCCAAACCTTACATTAACACCGTACTCTCTTGTTGAAGGAATGTTAAAAGATTCAATACCTTGTAAATTTCCTGTACCTGCTCCAGCTTCTGGGTCAAAGTATTTTGCTTCATTCAAGAAGAAAAATAAGTTTCTTCCAACTACTGAGAAGTCAATACTTGCGAAACCAGTGTTTTGTAACATACGTTTTGGAAGAGAATATCCAAAAACAAGTTCTCTTAATCTAATGTTTGTAGCATCATAAATAAAAGGCTCTGCTACCGGAGTTCTTTGTCCGATTGCTGTCCAATATTGTTCTGCAGTAATACTTGTTGTATTTGGAGCATAAGTAGTTACACCACCAGTAGTTGTTCCTACAACACCATCAACAACAATTCCGCCTTCTCTTCCTGCCAAAGTAATATCACTTACACCTAAACCAGCTTGTCTTGCTTGTGTATAAGAGATCACTTCTCCACCAATTCTGAAATCAACAAGGAAACTTAGTGAAAAATCTTTGTATTTGAAATTATTTTTTAATCCTGCAGTCCAGTCCGGGTTAAAGTTACCGGCACGAACACTAAAATCATCTGTTGCTAAAGGTATACCTGCAGCATTTACAATCATTTGACCATCTGGAGTTCTTTGGAATCCTTTTATGTATAAATCTCCATATTCTCCGCCTTTGACAACTTTACTTCTAACCAATCTTCCTTCACCAATAACCAATTCCTCTCTGTTATCGTAAATAGAAGTAATTTTAGATTTATAAGAAGCATAATTCGCCATAACATCCCAAGAGAAATTTTCTGTTTGAATTGGAGTTGCAGTAAGCGTAAGCTCGATACCTTTGTTTTCGATATCTCCACCGTTTAATACAGCTCTTGATTTTGAAGAAGACTCTGGAGTATTAATGTAGAAAATCTGATCTGATGTTTTTGTTTGGAAATAGGTAAAATCCAATCCTAAACGATTTTTAAAGAATCTAACATCTGCACCAAATTCAGAAGAGCTTGACATCTCTGGTTTTAAATTAGGGTTTGCAGCTGTAGTTTGAGAATATAACATACCTCCATTACCACCAATGTAAGATAATTGAGAACTTGTTTGATAAGGATCTGTATCATTACCAACTTTTGCGTAAGAAGCTCTAACTTTTGCAAAGCTAATAACTTCCGGCAAAGTAGCCATGTCAGAGATTACTGCTGAAAGACCTGCTGATGGATAGAAGAAAGATCTGTTTTGAGAAGGTAAAGCAGAAGACCAATCATTTCTAGCTGTGATGTCTAAGAATAAGTAGTTTCTGAAACCAATTTGAGAGAATCCGTAAACAGAGTTAACTTGTTTTTCTGACATTGCTGAAGTAGATGTAACTGTTGCAACATTAATTAAAGAAAAATAGTTTCTTTTACTTAAAACTCCTCCAGATGTTAAAGAAGAACTAGACTGTTTCAACATGTTGGCACCAGCATTAAGACCAATTGTGAAATCTCCAAATTTCTCTTTATAAGAAAGTAATGCATCAGTATTAAATTCACTTACTGTTTCATAGAATTCACTATATGAACCTAAGTTGTTGTTAAATGCTCTGGTTGCATATCTGTTTCTAATTGTTTTATTAGTCATTTGATCTAAACCAGTTCTTACCTGTAAACTTAAAGTATTTGTAATATCATACTTAAGAGATGCAAGACCAATAAATCTGTTTCTTCTGTCATCGCGTGAATCGTCACGTAATGCAGACCAGTAAGGATTTCCTCCTGGAGAACCTGCTTCGTCAATAAAGTAATTTTGTTGCAATTGACCTGCAGCATCAGTATATTCAAAATCTCTGTATTCATTAAATTTAATACTACGAGGCAATAAATAAGCTGATGTACCGATAGACTCCTCACCAGTTCTTAATAAATTATCAATGTTTTGAACGATGTAGTTTGTTTTTACATCCAAAGAAAATTTATCAGATAATTTACTAGTCAATCTTAAGTTAAGGTTGTGTCTGTCTAAAGCATTACCCTGAACGATACCTTCTGCACGCGTATTTGTATAAGAGAAATACCCTTGCGCTTTTTCATTTCCGGTAGTGATAGATAATGTATTTGCTAAATTATAACCTGTTTTATAAAAATCGATAACGTTGTTTGGCTGTGGGCTGTAATCTGTAGTTGCAGGTCCTGCATAATTAGGATTACGTTGCAACTGCCATGCTGCAACCTGTCTTCCGTCTAATTTTCCTCCCCAGCTTGATACAGAAATAGGATTATAAACTCCTCCATCTCCCTGACCGTACTCGTTTTGGAAATTTGTCAAATTGTAAGCTGTAGAAGCCATAAAATTAGATGACAACGAAACTGAAGTTTTACCAGCTTTACCAGACTTAGTAGTAATAATGATAACACCATTACTCGCTCTGTTTCCGTAAAGTGCTGCAGCAGATGGTCCTTTAAGAACTGTCATCGAAGCAATGTCTTCAGGGTTAATGTTTGAAATACCATCTGGCTGTGTAGTTCCTCCTGTATCAATATCAGGATTACCAGTTGTAGTTCCGTTACTAATTGGCACACCATCTACTACATATAATGGTTGGTTATTACCATTAAGAGACCTGTTACCTCTTAAAGTAATTCTTGATGAACTTCCTACACCATTTGAAGTCGTAGAATAGTTAAGTCCTGCTACCTTACCAGAAAGTGAGTTGGCAACGTTTAAAGACCTGGCTTGAGACACCTCAGCTACATCAATGTTCTGAGCAGAATAAGTAACCGCTTTTTTCTCTCTTTTAATACCAAGAGCAGTTACTACTACTTCGCCTAACTGATGCGTATCTGCACCTAAAGTTACATTGATAGTAGTTTGTCCTGAAACAGGAATCTCTTTTGAGGCAGAACCAACATAAGAGAAAACTAAAACTGCTGATTGATTGGGAACATTGATACTAAATTTACCATCAAAATCTGTTGATACACTAGTTTTCGTTCCTTTAACGACAACATTTGCTCCAGGGATCGGAATTCCGCTAGAAGCATCTGTTATCATTCCCTTTACTGTTGTAGTTTGTGCATGAAGATTTTGAAATCCAAACAAGCACACCAACAACAATAATTTTAGTACGTCTTTAATCATATAGGTTGTTTTTTGAGTTAATAACATGTTAAATTTAAGGATCCCGTTTGTTAACTAAATCATTATTTCGACAAATGACATCTTTGAAAAGGTGTTCGACAAACTTTTGTTTAAAACCCCTGATTTTACTATTAAAATCCTTACGTTTTCAGGGGTTACATATTATTAATCTTTACGTTTTATCAGTTTCTTAAAGGAATTCGAAATAAAACACTTAAAACACTACGTATTTTACTTTCCCCTTCGTCGAAAATACTATTCCACAACCTTAAAATTTAACTTTTGTAAATCTGTAGAATTCCCGCCTACCATAACTTCAAAGTCTCCCGGCTCAACAACTCTCTTCATTTCTCTGTTCCAGATAGATAATTCATCAGCCGTTAATGTAAATTCTACTTTTTTGGTTTCGCCTTTTTTAATAAACAACCTTTTGAAACCTTTTAATGTTTTTCTCGGAGTCGTTACACTACTATATACATCCTTAATATATAATTGTACGACTTCATCTCCATCATAATTTCCTGTATTTTTAACATCTACACTTACTTTCAATTCACCATCGGCTTTAATTTCTTTGGTGTTGATAGCAAAATTTGAATATTCAAACTTGGTATAACTTAAACCGTAACCGAATGTGTATAATGGATTTTCGCTTTCAGAAACATATCTGTGAATTGCAGATGGTTTTTGGTTGTAATATATAGGTAGCTGTCCAACTGATTTTGGAACTGTAATTGGCAACCTTCCACCCGGATTATAATCTCCAAATAAAACATCGGCCACAGCTCTTCCTCCTGCTTCGCCCGGAAACCAGGCTTCAACAAGAGCCGGAATATTTTCGCTGATCCAATTTGTTGAAAGTGGACGACCGTTTAACAACACGCAAACGACCGGAGTTCCTGTTTTCTGGATCGCTTCGATCAATTCTTGCTGCATTCCGTGTAAGTCTAAACTCGCTACGTCTCTGTTTTCTTCAACCAATTCATTTGATTCTCCTAAAACCACAATCGCAACATCTGCTTTTTTAGCAATATCGATCGCCGGCTGAAAGTTTACTTTTTCCAGATTCCAACGCAAGTGCGCTCTGGCTCCCCAGCCGCCTTCCCACATTTCGATGCGGACTTTGTATTTTTTACCTGCTTCAATATTTTTTGGCGTTGTCACCATACTTGTAGCACCTTTTGTCCAATTGTCAATAACCAATTGATCATCAACCCACATTCTGATTCCATCATCTGAACTTAAGCCTAACCAGCCGTCAAATGACTTTTCTGATTGAATATAACCTGTCCAGCGAATAGAGAAATCATCATCTGTAACGCCATCACCAGGAGACCAAGGCCAGTCAAATTCCAATTGACTATCAATACGCGTTAATACCGGATTTCCTTCTACATTTCTGTTATTGAAATATTCACCTTTTAATCCGTTTTGAGATCCATCAGGAGTAAATAAAAATTTTGACGGAATGATTTGTCCTTTTACAATTAAAGAAACACCTTCTTCATAAAGTACATTTGTTTTTGCACCGGCAACTTGCTTAATTCCTTCAAGAACCGTAGTTCCAACTTTGTTTTTTACAGCATATCCCCCTAATCTTGACGCATCAGCATTTGGTCCGATCACGGCAACTGTCTTAATATCTTTGCTTAAAGGCAGAATATTATTATCATTTTTTAATAAAATAATAGATTTTCGACCCGCTTCTAAAGCAGCTTCCTGATTTTCTTTCGTATGAAAACGCTCTTTAATTAAGTTTTTATCTGTGTATGGGTTTTCGAATAATCCCAATAAAAATTTAAGTCTTAAAACACCACCGGCAGCACGGTCAATTTGCTCCATCGTCAGTTTCTTTTCGGCTACCAATTCTATGATGCTTTGTTGCCAAAATTCATTTGTAAAATCATAAAACTGCATATCAACTCCAGCAGCAACCGCTTCTCTAATACTTTCTTTTGGAGAGTTCGTTACATAATGTGTCGTTTGAAGGTATTTAATCGCGCCTAAATCTGAAACTACAATTCCTTTAAAACCCCATTCTTTTCTCAAAACATCTGTCAATAACCAATGATTTGCAGCACAAGGAATTCCGTCTAATTCAGAATACGCACACATGGTTCCTAAAGCGCCGCCTTTTCTAAATGCTTTTTCAAATGATGGAAGATGATCTTCACGAGCCGAACGTTCTCCCACTAAAATTGGAGATGAATTTCCTCCCGCTTGCGGAATTCCGTGAACAGCGAAGTGTTTTGGTTCTGAAATTATAGTACGATCTGATCTTAAATCATCGCCTTGCATCCCTTTAATCATCGCCAAACCAATCTCGCTGTTTAAGTAAGCATCTTCTCCAAAAGTTTCTGCAACTCTTCCCCATCTTGGTTCGCGACCCAAATCTAAATTCGGACCTAAACCAAAATGAACTCCGTGCGCTCTGGCTTCCATGGCAATTACTTTACCTACTTTGTCCATTACATTAGTATCCCAGGTCGCGCCCAAACCTATGTTCATTGGGAAAGCTGTACTTCCGTCATCCAGATATCCGTGCAGCATCTCGCACATAATAAGTGCCGGAATTCCCCATTTGTTATTTTTAATTACTTCACTTTGAAGGTCATTGATCATTTTTGCCGAACGCGGATAAAGATCATGAATCGCTCCAATTCCTAATTTTCCAATTTTAGCATCTGATTTTGATTTAGAAAAATCTTCTTTTTCTTTAAAAAGTTCACCTCTGTACATATCCATTTGGCGGGCTTTTTCCTCCAAACTCATTCTACTTAACAAGTCTTTTACCCTGTCTTCAACAGGTAATTTTGAATCTTGGTAAGGGTATTTTTTCTGCGCATGGCTCTGGTTAAAAAAACCTACAGCCATTACGAGGATAATGGCTGTTTTTTTAATTCTTAATTGTAACATAGTTGTGTGTTTTTAATTTTGAATCACTTTTAGTGTTTTTCCATTCACAAAATCTTCATGAGAAATGAAAAAGCTATTTAGTGTTTTTCCGTTTAATTCAATTGAATTGATTTTTCCATCAGTATTGATTTCTTTTTCAATTACAATATTTTCTTTTTTATAATATTTTGGATCTAATTTGATGGTTATTTTATCAAACATTGGCGTTGTAATCGTATAAATTGGATCTCCCGGAGAAATTGGATAAATTCCCATCATAGAATATACCAACCAAGCCGACATTGTTCCGGTATCGTCATTTCCAGGCAATCCTTTTGGTTTATTTTGAAAATATTCCTTCACCAGTTTTTTTACCATTTCCTGCGCTTTCCATTCGTCTCCTTTTACGTAATTAAACAAGTAAGGATTGGCAATATCCGGCTCGTTTGCCATATCAAATTGTTTGATGTCAAATACTTTTTGCAATTGGTCGGAAAACTCTTTTTCACCGCCCATTAATTTGATTAATCCTTTGATATCATGCGGAACCATAAAAGCATATTGCCACGCATTTCCTTCGATAAAACCAACATTTTCTTCAAAGTTTGCTCCGGATACAGGATCAAACGGTTCATACCATTTTCCGTTAGCCGTTCTTGGTCGAAGTAATTTTAAATCGCTGTCATATAATTTTCGGTAGGATAATGAGCGTTTCGTAAAACGGTTATAATCATCTTTTTTACCCAAAGCTTTCGCTAAAAGTGAAATGGCATAATCTGAAGTATTATATTCCTGTGTGGTAGAAACCGGTCCACGATAATTAGTTGACAAATACCCTTTTTCAATATATTCTTTTAGTCCCGGACGCAACGGATTATTTTCGATTTGATCTGCACCTTTTAACATCGCATAATACGCTTTGTAAATATCAAAATCCTGAATTCCCTTTAAGCAGGCATCAACGATAACGATGCTCGCCGGATCGCCCACCATAGTAAATGTTTCTGTCGAATTTAATTCCCATTTTGGCAGCCAGCCGTTTTCATCATACATTTCTAACATGCTTTTTATCATATCTGATTGTTGTTTAGGATAAACTAAAGACGTTAACGGATGCATGTTTCGATACGTATCCCATAAAGAAAATGTGGTATAGCGAGTATCTTCGGTTTTAGCAATCTTGGTTCTTTTTATTACAGGATACTCTCCGTTATAATCGTTTAAAGTATTGGGATGAATTAAAGTGTGATATAATGCGGTATAAAAAATCGTTTTATCGTCTCCTGATCCGCCTTCAACTAAAATCTTCGAAAGTTCTTCGTTCCATTCGTTGTAAGTATCTTTATAAACAGCTTCAAACGATTTGTTTCCGGTTTCTTTTTCTAAGTTTTCTCTTGCATTTTCGACGCTCACATACGAAATTCCAATTTTCACCTCAACCGTTTCCTGTTTATTAAACTTATAGGTAAAATAAGTTCCAATACTGTCACCAACAACCGTTTTAATGGTATTGTCCATCATTCTGGTTTTGCCGTTGTAGGTCATCCATTGCGCTTCTGTACCTTCATATTTTGATGGCTTTTTCCAAACGCCGAATTTATCCGCAGGTTTTGAAAACTTCGCCACAAAATATACCGGATAAGCATCTTCGGGACTATTATAACAAAACGAACCAACGGAACGCATTCCTTCAATTTCTGTAGAAGAAACCACTTTTACCATCGCACCTTCTTCATTGGTTAAACCTAAACCAAGATTCAGTAAAATATTCGATTGTCCTTTCGGGAAAGTAAATTTGCTTACGCCTACTCTTTTTGATGCTGTAAACTCAGCTTTTACATTGTATTTATCAATATCTACACTGTAATAGGCCGCTTTTGCAACTTCGTTTCTATAGGCCGAACCGTATTTTAAATGATTGGTTTCAACAGCTCCCGTTGTTGGCATAAGTATTAAAACCCCTAACTCCGGACAGCCAACGCCGCTTATATTAACCTGGCTGAATCCTGTTAAAAATGTATTTTCATTTACATAAGGATTCGAAAGCCACTGACTGTCTTTTTCTAATTTATTTTGCTTTCCGGCAACATTAAACGGACTAATACTTGCCATTCCTCTTGGCGCAATTGGACCCGGAAAAGTAGCTCCGTAATTAGAAGTTCCAATAAACGGATTTACAAAATCAGCAGGCTGCTGCGCAAAAATACTGATGCTAAAAAACAGCATGTAAAAAATACATGCTGTTTTTATAGTTATCCTTTTGTTTAAAAACATAATCTTTTTTCTATCTGTTAATAGCTTCGATTTTTAAAGTCCATGCCTCTTTACAAGGTAAATTGTTTCTCAAGCTTTCCGGAATTACAACTTTAAATCCTTCTGCTTCTTTTGTCCATTTCAATGAAGTTTTTGAACCTAACATTGTGATTTTTGTTCCTTTTTTAGGATTGATAGCTTTCACTGTAACTGTTTCAGGGATTTTATCTTCTCCTTCTTTAGCCAAATAAAACAAGAAAACATTTCCGGTTTTGTTTTGCGTCATACAAATATTTTCTTCTTTAAAAGGTTCGATTGGTTTTGTGTTATAAATCGCTGTGCCGTTTACTTTCATCCAATCACCGTAAGCTGCCAGTAAATCATAAGCTCCTTGCTGCCATTCTCCTTCAGGGCTTGGAGCAACATTCAATAATAAATTTCCACCTTTTGCTACAATATCAATAAGCATGTGAATTCCTTGTCTTCCAGTTAAATAAGTTGCATCCGGAGAATAAGACCATCCACCGCCAGAAGTAATACAAGATTCCCAAGGATAAGGCAACGTTTTAGCAGGAACACGACCTTCAGGAGTTAAATAGTTTTGGTTTTTTCCGTGAACAGCTCTGTCTACTACAATTAATCCTGGTTGTTTTTGACGTGCTTTTACAACCAATTCATCCATTTTAGGATCCTGATCTACAACTCTGTGTTTAATGAAACCGTTTTTAGATTCATTTTCTGCGAATTTTTCTTCGTAGTTTTCTTTTAGGTTTTGTTGGTCTCTTTTTCTAACCCATCCACCATCTAACCATAAAATATCGATTTTACCGTAATCAGATAATAATTCTAAGATTTGGTTGTGTGTAAAATCAACATATTTCTGCCATTTTTCAGGATATAAAGACGGATCGTAATTTACGTTTCTGTCGAATGGAGGAAAATAGGGATCCCAGTAATTTTCGTTATGCCAGTCTGGTTTAGAAAAATAAGCTCCTGTTGAAATATTTTCGGCTCTAAAAGCATTAAAAATTTCTTTTGCAATATTGGCTTTTGGGTTTGTACTAAAAGCACATCCTGCGTCAGTTACTTTATAATCAGAATATTTAGTGTCGTACATATTAAATCCGTCATGGTGTTTTGTTGTAAAAACCATGTATTTCATTCCGGCATTTTTAGCGGCTTTTGCCCATTTTGCAGGATCAAATTTTGTTGGATTAAATGTTTTTTTCAAGCCTTCATAATCTTTTACATATTGATTATAACTAGCAGGATTACTTCCTTTTTTACGCTCACACCATCCATAATCTTCTGGACAAATAGACCATGATTCTACAATTCCCCATTCGCTATATGTTCCCCAGTGCATTAACAATCCGAATTTTTTGCCTTGCCATTCATCTAAATTTTTCAACACCAGCGGATCCGTTTCCGGTACATAGCGCTCATCTTCGTAAATGGCTTGTGAAAACATTTGAACCGAAAATAAAAGTGCGATTATGAATATTCCTCTTTTCATCTTTAATCTGTTTATTGTTTATTATTCTTTGTTTTTGGTATTATGCGTAATCCAAGCTTTGTCAGAGTTTAAAACTTTGACAAAGCTTTTGTGCGTGTTTAATTCACTAAAATTTCATCAACAAACAACCATGAAGATTCGCCTTTTGGGCTTTTCTTTAAGTTATAGGCGATTACTTTTACAAATCTTGCATTGCGTTTTTCAAAACTGATTTTAAAATCTTTCAATTCTGAGCTTACATTCGCGGCATACGGACGCATCACTTTTCCAACTTCTTTATACGTTATTCCATCATTCGAAACCAAAACTTTTATCTGAGTTGGGAAATTAACTCCTGCACCCTGACTTTCTAAAGCTCCAATGGTTACTTCCTGAATACTTTCTTGTTTTTCAAGATCAACTACAAGTTCCATATCGTTTACCAACCAGGCTTGCCATTGTCCGTCATGAAAATTCTTCGAACCCCTAACGGTATTGATCATCGTCGTTTTTCCGTCTCCTTTGTAATTATCATTAAAAGGAGTTAAGTAACTTACTTTCTTAGCAAATCCTTTATGAAAAATAATAGTATCTATAAATGTTTTTCCAACTGGTTTATCATCCTGAAATAAAGATGCTTTAAGAATAGTAGTTTCTTTAAATTCAATTGGACTTGTATATTTTATTGGATTATGTTCGATGTTTTTATCTCCCAAAACATAGCGAATGTCCGGGTTTGGAAACTCATTTTTCAACGTGACATTAATTTGTTTTTTAGCCAAATCTGCAGTTGAAGAAGCTGTTACCAAATAAGCACTTTTTGCATAATTAATTCCTAAGTAATTGTAACGCTGCATTAAAGAAATTAGTCTTGGCGTAAAATCATTCCAGTTACGGCTTTCTTTTGTACTCCATAAAGTTTCTGATAAAGCGGCCAATCTCGGGAAAATCATATATTCTGAATCTTTTGGCCCAGGTAAATGTTCTGCCCATAAATTTGCCTGTCCGCCTAAAACATGTTTGGCTTCTTCAGGCGTCATTCCGGGAACAACAGGATCAAATTTGTACACTTCATTCAAAGGATTATAAGCATCAAAAGCTACAGGTTCTTCATTTTGCGGGCCTTGATAAAAATTAAAATAACAAGGAGATTCCGGTGTCATGATCACATCGTGACCTTGTTTTGTGGCATCAATTCCTCCTTGTGTTCCTCTCCAGCTCATTACTGTTGCATCTGGAGCCAGACCGCCTTCTAAAATTTCATCCCAGCCAATGATTTTTTTTCCTTTAGAATTGATGTATTTCTCCATTCTTTTTACAAAATAACTTTGTAATTCGTGGGTATTTTTCAATCCGTTATCTTTCATTCTTTTTTGGCAGTTCGGACATTTTTCCCAATTGGTTTTTGTGGCTTCATCACCTCCAATATGAATGTATTTTGAGGGGAAAATGGTAATCACTTCATCAATTACATTCTGCAAGAATTCAAATGTAGTTTCTTTTCCTGCGCAATAAATATCTGTAATAGGCCATAATCCGCCTGACGGAACGCCAATACGCTGATCAAAACAAGCCAGTTCCGGATATGATGCAATGGCGCTGCTTACGTGCGCCGGCATTTCGATTTCAGGAATAATTTCGATGTTTTTAGTTGCTGCGTATTTTACAATTTCTTTTAACTCTTCCTGCGTTAAAAATCCGCCATAAGTTCCTTTTTCATCTGGATTTGTAGTCAATCTTGCATTCCAGGCAAGGTTTTCCTGATCCACTCTCCAGGCTCCTACTTCGGTTAATTTTGGATATTTTTTTATCTCGATTCTCCAGCCCTGATCGTCTACTAAATGCAAATGCAAAACATTCATTTTGTGCATTGCCAAACGATCTATGGTTTCTATAACGTAGTTTTTATCAAAGAAATGACGTGATAAATCGAGCATTAATCCTCTCCATTGAAAACGCGGTTTGTCATTTATAACCACATTCGGAATTTGCCATTTTTGGTTTGGCAGCGCATTTTTACTTTCGATAACAACCGGAAGCAATTGTCTGATACTTTCTAAAGCATAAATAAAACCTGCATTTCCTTTGGCTGTAATCGTAATATTTTTAGAATTTACATCTAAAATATAGGCTTCTTTTTCTAAATTCTGATCAACTTTAAACTGTACAAAATTACTTTGCGGAACTGATGTAGAAAGCTGAGGACGGAATCCTCCTGCTTTTTCAAACTTACTGATCAAAGCATTTGAAATTTCTTTTTGAGAATCTGTAGCTGCTACAAATTTTGTAGCCGCAGAAAATTCAAAAACACCTTTATTAATTAATAATTGCGTTGTTGGTTTTGGTATAATCTGAATATCCTTTTCTGTATATATTTTTTGGCTGTAGCCGAAATTAAAAACAGTCAGGAAGATTACGATAAGGAATGGTTTTAAAACCCTCATAATTGAATTATTTTATTGATGGTGTAATTTTAAATTGATATTGATACGCTTTTTCTTCAAGCAAATATTTTTTCATCGGCCACGCTTGCCAACTGTCAATTCCGCCAACTCCCATTTGTTTCGAATCGATTTTTAAACTAGTTAAATCTCTTTCTTTCAATTCGGCAGCGTGTCTTTGGTCTTTTTGCAATCCATCGTCTAGATCTTCATTTAAAAAGTGTAAAGCTGTAGTTGCCAAAAATTCATCTGATGTCACTTTTATTTTCAGTTTATCATTTGATAATTCTAACCAGCGAACTTCTGTTTTATTTCCGGTTTCCTGCGGACGGATATAAGGATAATATTGTTCGGAAACGGTTTGATTGTAAATTCCGACTTGTGAACTGTAATTTCTGTCGATGTAATTTTCCTGTGGACCTTTTCCGTAATACGTAATTGAGCTGAAATCTTTTGGCAAAATCATTTCCATACCAAATCTTGGCAGCATCGGAATTTCTTTATTTTTATCGATATTCAATTGTTCTTTTACGTTTAATTCTCCGTTGCTGTTGAATTCGTAATTTAAGATTATTTTTGAAGAAACAGTAGGTAAATTATACGTTGCTGTTACTAAAATTTTATTGTCTTTTGTTACAGAAGATACCCAGTTTATAAGTATCGGATTTTCTGTCGCATCTTTCCATGCTTTTAAATTCACCTGAAAATTAGCTCCAAAATCATTGTCGTTTGGCGCTCTCCAAAGGTTTGGTCGCAATTGGTATCCATCCTTTAAAATAGGCTCATTATTGAATGTATAACCTGTAATAAATCCTGTTTTTTTATCGAAAGTTATAGTCGCTTTATCACTTTTAAATACAGTTGCATTGGCTTGTTTTTCAACCGAAATTTTTCCTGTACCCGCTATTTTTATATCATTTTTCCAAGTTCCGGTAAGAGGCAATTGATCTGTCGCAATTTGAAATCCTTTTGGTAAAAACGGTTCCTCTTCTTTAATATGATATGTTACCACAATAAAAGCTTCCTGAAACTCCTTTTGTTCTACATTAACCGGAAGCTGATACGTTTTAGTTTCTCTTGGTTTTATGTCTAAATTATCAATTGTTCCCATTGCATCATCTTTTCCGTCGAGAACTAATTTCCAATGTAAACTAACATTGCTTAGATCTTTAAACGAAAACTCATTGTACACTTTAATAGTTGCTGTTGTTTTATCTTCCCACGAAGTTAAAATATTTTGCATCACATTTCGCATTTCTAATGCATGTGGATTCGGTTTTCTGTCAACTGTAAAAACACCATTATTTACGAAGTTGTTGTCGCTTTTTACATCTTTTGGTCCAAAATCTCCTCCGTAAGCCAAAATACGAGTTCCATCTTCCGTTGTTTTATAAACAGACTGATCGATCATATCCCAAATAAATCCTCCCTGAAAGTTTGGATATTTACGAATTACATCCCAATAATCTTTGAAATTCCCCATAGAATTCCCCATCGCGTGTGCATACTCGCATTGAATGTAAGGTCTTGAAGGATTTGGGTTTGCCAAAATATATTCTTCCATTTTATTTGGAGAACTGTACATTGGGTCAATAATATCAGAATCCCATTCAAATTTTAAATCTTTTCCGTCCCAAGCCCCTGCAGTAGCTCTTTCGTACTGAATTGGTCTTGATTTATCTCTGTTTTTTATCCACAAATAACCTCTGTAAAAATTGTATCCGTTTCCTGCTTCGTTACCCATACTCCAGATAATTACCGAAGTATGATTTTTATCTCTTTCGATCATACGCTGCATACGCTGAATGTGCGCTAATTCCCAATCTGGTTTGTTACCCAAAGTTTTGGTAATATCGTAACCCATTCCGTGCGATTCTATGTTTGCCTCATCAACAACATAAATTCCGTATTTATCGCATAATTCATAAAAATATTCATCGTTTGGATAATGCGACATTCTTACCGCATTGATATTAAATTGTTTCATTAATTTAATATCTTCTTCCATACGTTCTCTTGAAATGGTTTGTCCTGTAACCGGATCAACTTCATGACGGTTTACCCCTTTTATGTAAACTGCTTTTCCGTTTACTAAAAGTTGTCCGCCTTTAATTTCTACTTTTCTAAAGCCTACATTTTGATTGATAACTTCAATAACATTTCCTTTTTTATCTTTTAAAAGAAAACTTACCTGATACAAATTCGGAATTTCTGCACTCCATTTCTTCGGATTATTTACAGCGAAGTCAAAAGTTTGTTTTTCGCTTAAAGCGGAAATAACTTTTGAAGTAATAATTTTATCACCTTCTTTTAACTGAACATCTAAAGTATAACCGTCTTTTGCATTTAAATTCGAAAACTGAGTTGAGATTTTTAGACTTCCGTTTACGTAAGAAGCATCTAAATCAGGAATAATTTCGTAATCTTTTAAATGCGCTTTGTTTCTGGCAATCAAGTAAGAATCTCTTGTGATTCCGCTCATTCTCCACATGTCCTGACATTCTAAGTACGAACCGTCATTCCACTTCATTACCTGCAAAACAATGCTGTTTTTACCGGTTTTTACATATTTATTTAAGTTGAATTCAGACGGCAATTTTCCATCTTCGCCATAACCTACATAAACACCATTTACCCAAACTGTAAGATTGGATTTTGCAGTACCAATATGAAGAAAAATATCTTTTCCTTCCCATGATTTATCAATTGTAATTTCTCTTCTGTAAACTCCTGTCGGATTGTATTTTGTGGGCACAAACGGCGGATTTGGTGCCATTAAATAATCAAAATCGTAAGTTGTATTTACATATACAGGATACCCATAACCATTAACATCCCAGCTTGCCGGAATTTTAAAATTGTCCCAGGCTGTATCGTTAAAGTTCGTTTTTTCAAAATCTTTTGGAAGTGCGCTTGGGCTGTCAACATATTTAAATTTCCAGGCTCCGTTGATATCTAAGTAATTCTTAGATTGTCTCCATTCATTTTTAGCTGCCAATGCTTCATTTTCATAAACATAATAAGCAGCGTGCATGGGCTCTCTATTATCTTCATTGATTTTTTCATTTTGCCAGAAAGGAGTTTTATCCTGTGCCTTAACCGAAAATATTGAAGCTATTAGTAATAGTAATATGGATATTCTTTTTTTCATTATTTGTTTTTTTATTCTCTCTTTGTATTTTTTTAAAACACATAGAACATAGATTTTCAAGTTAAAAAAAAAGGTGTGGGGCTTTAATTCTAATCTTATGAGAGAGTAAAATCTATGTTTTTTCTATGTGTTTAAATTTTAGTTTATTCAATTTTCTGCAAAACTTGTCTTTTCGATTTCTATGATAAATCATTTTTTTAGGAGCAAATCCCGCTATCCGTTGCAATCTTTTGCTCCATTTCATTACACAAAAGGATTTCCACTTCTATCGGGGCTAGGGCAATCATTTTCATAAGAAATATTTTCGTCTGCTTTGTCATTTCGGCGGAGAAATCACGTAAAGTGAAGACATATAGTACGTCGCTCTCTGGATGTGATTTCTCCTCCGTCGAAATGACAAAAAGGTTAGTAAATGGCGCAGCAAAAAAATCCGCTTTATCTGCTCAATCCGCGTCATCCGCGTGCCATAATCGCATTCCTATTTATCCCACGACATTTTAAATTTTGCATCTTCCATTCTGTGTCCATTTTCGTCGTCAGAAACGGCATAGTTAAAACCAGATCTTAAACTGTAACCAGCGTGTTCTCCATTTTTATTCAAAGCGATAAAACCAACCTGAAGATATTCCATGTCTTTGTGGTTTTTATGCTTGTTGTAAATACGTTCTGTAATTTCTTTACAGGCGTCAAAAGGCGATTTTCCCTGACGCATTAATTCTACAACCATTGCACTTCCTGCGGTCCTAATAACGGCTTCACCTAAACCAGTTGCCGCAGCGGCGCCGACTTCATTATCCAGAAAAAGACCCGCGCCGATTATTGGGGAGTCACCAACGCGTCCGTGCATTTTCCAGGCGGCGCCACTTGTTGTACAGCCTCCGGCAAGATTTCCATCTTGATCTAACATTAGCATGCTTATCGTATCGTGATTTTCGATATTAATCACGGGCTTGTATTTTGAATCTTCCAACCATTTTTTCCAGTCTTTTTCAGACTCCGGAGTTAACAGGTTCTCTTCTTTAAATCCTTCTGATAAGGCAAATTGCAAGGCTCCTTGTCCGGCCAGCATAACGTGAGGTGTGTTTTGCAACACTCTTTTTGCAACCGAAATGGGGTGCATAATTCCCTGCAGAAAACATACTGAACCACAATTACTATTATGGTCCATAATGCAGGCATCTAATGTAACTTTTCCTTCGCGATCCGGATATCCTCCATAACCAACACTGCGGACATTCGGATCTGCTTCAGGAATTTTCATACCAGCTTCAAGCGCATCTAAGGCTGATTTTCCGGCTTTTAATTCTTTCCAGGTTTCCTGATTAGCTGGCAAACCGTGATTCCATGTTGAAATTACGACTGGCTTTTTTGTCTTTTTCAAAGGATTTTCTATCTCCTCTTTTTCATCTTCCCTGCTATTTGCAAATCCGCTATAGCCTAAAACTGAACTTACGGCCAATGTCCCTAAAGTTGTTTTTTTGATAAAATCTCTTCTATTTGACATATGCTTATTTTTTAGTTGTAATCCCTGTGATGTTTTATTTTGTTGAATTCTTTACAATTTATTTTAACACATAGAAACATAGTTTCAATATATAAAAAAGTCCTTTTACTTAAAATAAATCTAATAGTTGTATGCGAAAAAAAATAGGATTTATAAAAATGACTTTTAATTTAAATCTATGTTTCTATATGTTAAACAATCTTCTAACTCTTTATTTTAAACCGTCTTTTGTTTCTTTGATGGTTTTTAAATTACTTGCTGTTAAAGCATTTCCGTCAAAAAACGAAACTCCTGTGGCTCCATTATCTTTTGCCAATAAAATTGCTTCTTTTAATTCTTTATCTGATTTTAAACCCGGGATATAAATTCCTGTATTGATTTTAGTCTTTTTATCTTCTAAATCGGCAACGCCTTGTTTTGTTGCGTATCCAACCCAGTCAATTTCTTCGTCATAAAAACTATGGTAAATCATTGGATAAACTTCGTCGATATTCCATTTGTCCCAACGCTGACGTACCATATGATCTGCCATTTCAGGATAAGGAAATACGGCTGCGGTTAATTGTTTATTGTGTTTGTGAACAATTTTATAAGCATCGTCAACAACTGCTTTTATGGCATTTAATCTGAAGTTTTTCCACTCCATGTCAATAGAAGTGTTGTGGCTGTTTTTTGGATTTTTATGGTGAATCTTTTCAAAAGCTTTGACACATTCATCACAATAACAAAAGTCGAATTGAGGTAATTCTGTATCCTGAACCAAGTTGTATTTTGGCAATAAACTTATTGGTAAAAAGATATCCGGAAAACGAATATAATCTAAGTGAACACTTTCGATTCCGTCTACTTTTGCTAATTCTTCAACTAAATTTAAAACATGATTTCTTGATTCTTGTCTTGTTGGACACAACCATTGGTAATAATCTACATAAGGACGATTATCAAAACAAGATTTTCCGTCTTTACTTACCTGATACCAATCCGGGTGCTGTAATGCTATTGAATCTCCGGGTCTGTTCATAGCCATAATCCAGGCGTGAACTTTTAGGCCTTCTTTTGTAGCCAGAGGCACTAATCTTTTCAAGAGTTTTGGGTCTGTTGATGTATTGATTAATACTTCGTCGATTCCGCCATCTTTATATTTTTTAAATTCTTTGGTATAATCTGCATCTGATTTTTTAGGATCTGCAGTGGTCCATACGCCAAATTTAAAAGTGGTTGGTTCTTCTTTTTCAACACATGAAAAAAGGCTCAGCGTCAATAAAAAAAGTAATAGTTTTGGTAGCTTCATAGTTGGTTTATTTTGATATTATTTTGCCATCTTCCCTTATGATCAATGTTTGGTTAGAAAAAGGACTTTTTACTGAAATATTATATCCTGAAGCGTGATTTTCTAATACTGGTTTTAAAATTTTACCGTCGACACTAATGGTTTCCTTAGTAAGATTTTGTATTGATTTTGCCCACGTTTTATTCTTCTGATAATATTCTTTTTGAGCTCTGAACAAGGTGTACAATTCCCATCTCACTTTTTCTTCCTGCGGAATTGTAAAGGTCTCTTTTCCTTCTTTCGAAGAAAAATAAACATAACCCCATTTTTCAGGCTCATGCATATTGATTACACCCATTGGCGACCAAACCCAATTGTATTCGGGCAAAAATTTTCCTTCGGCATCTTTCTTGCGTTCGTAACTCCCGTCTTTTATGGTATGCTGCCAATTAACTCTTGAGAAATTGACTCTCCAAAATTTATCTTCGGGCACATTTTGTTCATTATAGGATTTTCTATAAGATGCCCAGGGAATTGCCATTTCTAATACCCAACCTTGATCTGTATCGTTTGGGTTATTAAGCGTTCCGTTGATTTTTACCGCTGATTTCAGGCCCGGAATATTCCAGTCATTTAATACTACGTTATCATTTTCTCTATATGGTTTTGACAGAAACAGGTCCCAAGCTGTATTTAAAGCATTAATTTCTAATTCATAATAGTTAAAAGTGTCGCTATCGGGATCAATGAAAACTTCAAAATCGTTGTTGTAAAAAATAATGGTGTCGCGTTGTTTTAAATTTGCCCAAACATGTGGCTCATCAAGCTTTGCTAATATATAAAAATTGGTTTCATCCCAGAGCATTTTAACTTTTGTTCCATATTTTGGCTTTATGCCATTTTCTATATCTTCAAAAAGATCTGTCCAATCTGTTTTGCTCCAGGCAGCATCAGACTCGTCTCCATCGATTACAATTGGATTTATAGTTTTACCCGCTACGTAAGTTTTAGGTATAACGGTATTTTTTTTCGATTGCGAAAAACCCGCAATCGAAAAAAATACTAAAACAACTGTTAACCATTTAAATTTTAAATGCATGCTTTTTTCTATAAACTATTATCTTTTGTAAACTGAATTACCTCACTTAATTTACCAAATGCCATAGCAACAACAGTATCTGCTGCACCATAATATACGGCTAATTTATCTTCTTCGATGTTATGTAAAGCAGCACATGGGAAAACCACATTTCCTACGTCTCCAACTTGCTCATAAATTTCTGCAGGTCCTAATAAATAAGGCTGTGTTCTGTATTTTACCTGATCTGGTGCATTTTCTTCTAAAAGTGCTGCTCCCATTGCATAACGGAAACCGTTGCAAGTATTGATAACACCATGGTATAACATTAACCATCCTTCTTCGGTAAGAATTGGGATTGGTCCTGCTCCAACTTTTGTACATTGCCATGCACTTTGCTCAAATGGAGATGGTTTCATAACCAAACGGTGTTCTCCCCAATATTTCATATCCGGACTGTAACTGATCCAGATATCTCCAAAAGGCGTGTGTCCGTTATCACTTGGACGGCTTAACATGGCATATTTTCCGTTTATTTTTTGTGGAAACAAAACTCCATTTCTATTGAAAGGTAAAAAGGCATTTTCACATTGAAAAAATTCTTTGAAGTCGAAAGTATAACCAATACCAATTGTTGGTCCGTTGTAACCATTACACCAAGTGATCCAGTAACGATCTTCAATCCAAACCACACGAGGATCATATTTATAAGCAGATTCAATCATTTCTGTATTACCAGACTGCATTACGATTGGTTCGTGATTAATGTCCCAATCGATTCCGTTTTTACTAAAACCGGCAAAAATATTCATTTGAACTGCTTTGTTATCACATCTGAAAACACCTGCAAATCCGTCTCCAAAAGGAACAACTGCACTGTTAAAAATACTATTTGATGATGGAATTGCGTATCTGTCAATAATTGGATTTTCAGAATATCTCCACATTACATCGTTACTGTTTTCGGGTCTGTCTTGCCAAGGAATTGTACTCATGCTCTCTTTCTTTATTATTATAGTTTGTTTTTTGTTTGCTGTTTTTTTGTTTGTTGTTCTGAAAAAAAATTGAAGCTCCGCGCAATCTTGTCATTCCTCGGAATGACAAACTGGGTTGTTAAGCTTTGTCAAAGTTTAAAACTTTGACAAAGCTGTCGTAGTTCTTTTAATTTTCTAATTGACTAATTATCTAATTGGCTAATTATCTAATCTTCTATTCTGCGAACTTTATCTAACCACGTAAATTTCAATATTGTTGTTGTTACCAAAAACACAACTAATGCTGTAATTGCTTTTGGATAATCTCTGATGATGAAAAATATCGGTAATAAAATCATACTCGACTGCCATACAATTCCTATCGCGCAATTAAGCATATCTGTCCAGAAATCATTGTTTTTTTCGAAAGTCTGATCTTCTGCTTTTAATGTTTTATAAACCGGATTCCAGAAACCCCAAGGCCTTACGTTTTTGTAAAAAGATCTTAAAACTTCCATATCTGTTGGTTTGCTTAGAAAAGTTCCTAAAAGGCATCCTAAAATTGAGAAACCAAAAATTACAGGAAACAGATAAATGGCCTGCACATGCGCTAACTCAAATAAGAATGAACCTTCGGATAAACTTCCTTTGGCCTGACCTAATGCAAATTGCAAAGACGCTACCACTAATCCAGCGAACATTCCCCAGAAATAACCCCAGCCGTTAAATCTCCACCAAATCCATTTTAAGAAATTGGCTGCAACGTAACCTCCGTATAAAGCACTTGTAATCCATAAGGTTAATGAATTAATTGAGTCTGCAAAGAATCCCATGAAAACTCCTAAACCAACAACAAGGAAAGAAGAAATCTGGCTTACCTTAATGTAATGTTCGTTTGTTGCAACGGGTTTGAAGTATTTTTTATAAATATCATTTACGATATAAGCCGGACCTGCATTTACAAAAGCAGAGAATCCAGACATAAATGCGGCTAATAAACCAGCAAGAAGAATTCCTTTTATTCCAACGGGAATGTATAAGTTAACAACTTTTGGCATTAATAATTCTAAATCAGCTCCTGTTAAACCTGTGTTTGCATTTAACTCCGGCGCAAGGTTTACCAATGCAATTACTACGATTCCAGTAATTAGTAAATATCTTGGAATGAACAAAATCAAGTTGGTAAAACCACTCATGTAAGCGGCTTCTTTTACAGATTTTGTAGAAAGAATTCTTTGTAAATCGTAACTTGGTGTTGGTCCTGCAACACTGGCAAAAAATCCTTTGAACAATGTCATTCCGATAAAAGCACCAAACATTTTGTATCCTTCAGAATCAATTAAATTATTGAAGGTTTGAAATTTATCACTCCATTGGGTCTCAAACTGCCATCCGAAGAAAACATTTTTCCATTCTTCTGTAATAACCGAATTGATTTGTAAATCTGTATAGTTGATAAAAGCGTAACCGGCGATTAAAACTCCGGCAACAATCATGATTAAATATTGTACCACTTCTGTAGCCACTACAGAAAACATTCCGCCTTTTACGGTATAAATTGTAGTTAACAAAATAATTATCAGAGCATAAGATCTTTCTGAAGTCAGGAGAATTAAATCTCCGTAATGAAGCGTTAAGTCCCAAGGAAGAATAATGGTTACAAATTTCCCGATTCCTTCAAAAAAGTAAGCGATGAAACCAATTGTAGAAATAATAGCAAAAATGGCAACGATAATATGAGATGCTTTTCCGGCTCTGTCGCTTCCAAAACGGGTTAAAATCCATTCAGAACCTGTCATTACTTTTGATCTTCTGATCCAGACTGCGAGGAACATCATTACAAAAATCTGATTCCATATCGGCCACAGCCACATAAACATAAAACTTTTTACGCCATATAAAAACAGTACGCCAATCATCCAGGAAGTTCCTGAAACATCAAACATTCCAGATCCGTTACTTAATCCCAGGAAATACCATTTAATTGTTTTTCCTCCAAGGAAATAATCATCTAAACCTTTTGATGCTTTTCTTGAAATCCAAATTCCTATTCCTACGGAGAGGAGGATATAGGCTACGATGATTGATACGTCAATAATGTCCATTAATTTTATTTGTTTTTTAGTTAGTTACGTGGTTTTAGTGTTTTGTTCCCCAGTTTTTATTGGGTTCAGCTCCCATCACAAAATGCAAAATTCCGCCTTGTAGTATTTGTTTATGGGTAATGACTGTTGTATTAAAAGGAACACCGTTAAGCGTTGCCGATTGTATATAAAAGTTTTTGTTTGAAACATTTTCTGCTTCGATTACAAAAGATTTTCCTCCTTCGAGATTGATTTTTGCTTTTTCGAAAATCGGACTTCCTATTTCGTATTCGCCAGAAGCGGGATTCATTGGATATAATCCCATTGAACTGAAAACATACCACGCCGACATTTGTCCGCAATCTTCATTTCCGCTCAATCCGTTTGGTGTTGTGTTGTATTGTGTGTCTAAAATATGACGCACCCAATATTGCGTTCTCCACGGCTGATTGGCGTGATTAAACATATAAGCAATGTGGTGGCTTGGCTCGTTTCCGTGTGCATACTGACCAATTAATCCTGAAATATCTGCAGAAACATTACTTCCTGTAATTTCTGAACTTTCTGTAAAAAGCTGTTCCAATCGTTTTGTAAACACTTCGTTACTTCCATGAAGCGTAATAAAATCATCTACATTATGAGGCACAAACCAGCTGTGTTGCCAGGCGTTTCCTTCTGTATAATCGGTGTGTTCTCTGTGATTCGAATGTTTTGGATCGAAAGGTTCGTTCCATGATTTTCCATCTTCTGATTTTCCTCTCATAAATCCGGTTTTCGAATCAAATAAATATTGATAAGCTTTTGAACGGTTTAAGAAAAATTGATAATCTTCGGTTTTACCCAATGCTTTTGCCATTTGAGCCACGCACCAGTCATCATAAGCATATTCTAAAGTTATGGTAACAGATTCGTCCAATAAATTATACGGAATGTAGCCGTATTTTTTGTAGAAATTCAATCCGCGCTCGTCCTGCATCATGGTGGCTTTCATGGCTTGATAAGCTTTTTCGGCATCAAAACCTTTAATGCCTTTTTGATAAGCGTCAACAATTACCGGAATGGAATGATATCCTGTCATTGTATTTGTTTCGTTGGCGTAGAGTGTCCAAACCGGTAATATTTTTTTAGTATCGTAATACGCTAACATTGAGTTTACAATGTCTGATGTTTGCTTTGGTGCCAATAAAGTCAATAAAGGATTTTCGGCTCTAAAAGTATCCCATAGTGATAAGGTCGAATAAGCGGTATAATCTTTTGCTGTAACAATTTGATCATCCTCTCTTCTAAATTGACCGTTTTTATCACTATAGGCTACAGGGGCAACTTGGGTGTGGAACATCGCGGTATAAAAGATGGTTTTTAATGAGTCGACCGGCGTTTCGACTTCTATTTTATTTAAAGCAGCATTCCAGATATTAGCTGCCTTTGTTTTTGTGTTTTCAAAATTTGAACTTTCTCCATCCAGATTATCTTTGGCATTAGCCACACTAACCGATGATAAGGCTACTTTTATAAATAGTTCCTGATTATTATTAGCATCAAAAAATAATTGTGCTGCTGTGTTTTCTCCTTCTGCAGATTTACCTGTAACTATATGTTTATTAGCTAATAAAACAGATTCTGTGATAGGTTTTGAAAATTTTGCAACAAAAAATACTTTTTGATTTTTTGCCCAGCCCATACTATATCGATAACCACTTATAGTAAATTGATCTTCAACTGTTATGGAAGTTTTTAAGGCTTTATCCCAATTAATTGCAAAACCAAGATCGATTACAACAGATTGTTTATCGTTTTTGGCAAATGTATATTTATGGAATGCGGTGCGTTGTGAAGAAGTTAATTCTACATTGATTTTAGGATCTTCAAGAAAAACTTGGTAAGAGCCCGGTGTTGCTTTTTCGTTAACATGATTGTATTTTGATTTATAAGGTAATTGATCTCGTGAAGTTGTTTTTGTAGTTAAATCAAGTTTTTTATTTGTTGGCATTAATAATATGTCTGCCAAATCTCCAATTCCTGTTCCGCTTAAGTGTAAATGACTGAAACCTGCAACGATAGAATCTGAATAATGATACCCTGAACACCAATCCCAGCTCGAAATACCATTGTCCGGACTTACCTGAAGCATTCCAAACGGAACAGTTGCACCCGGATAAGTATGTCCGTGACCGCCTGTACCGATAAAAGGATTTACGTGATTAGTAAAAAAATTATCTTGTTGGTTATTTTTGTTTACATTTATTTTGCAACTTGTAACCAAAATGACGAACAAAACAAGCAGAGTAAATTTCTTCATATAAAACAATCTTAATTTAACTTTAAATTTAAACAAATACGACTTTTACCAAAACTAATTTAGACGGATGACGTATAAACTTAGATAAACATCAAAAAAAGTCACAAAACGTCACATTATTATGATTTTAAATTCAAGCAGGTTATACCGCATTCAATTGCAGTATCACATTATATTTTGGTTAACTTATTTCATATTTAATACTTTTAGATGGGGAAGTTATTTTAATGATTATGGTTATTCGTTTAAAACAAATTTGTTGGGTTTTCCAATTCATATGGCGTTATGTTATTTGAATATTTTGGTTTTGATGCCCAATTTGGTTTATAAAAAGAAATACTTGCAGTATGTTGTTTCAATTTTATGTGCTATCTTTATAATGGTAGTTTTAAAATTCAATCTTACCTATTTATTAATAACGCACGAAGTTTGGCCCGAAGGTCCTGAAACAATAGATAAATTGACACTCAATTATACTATTGATATGATGATGGGAGAACTTTATGTGATGACTTTTGTAACAGCAATTAAGATTACTTTTGACTTTTTGAAAGAACAAAAAAGAGTTACAGATCTTGAAAAATCTCAGTTAGAAACCGAATTGCTTTTTTTGAAATCTCAAATTTCCCCGCATTTCTTCTTTAATACGCTTAATAATATTTATTCCTTATCGGTAGAAAAATCAAACAAAACGCCAAAAATCGTTCTTAAACTATCTGAATTAATGCGTTATATGCTGTATGACACAAAAAGCACCAGACAAAGTTTAGAAAATGAAATACTATGCATTCAAAATTACCTGGATTTAGAAAGAATCAGAAACGATGATCGCCTGGAAGTAAATATGGAAATTTCGGGAGACATTCATGATAAAGAAATTAGCCCTATTATATTATTAACGTTTCTGGAAAATGCATTCAAACATGGCGTTAATAAAAACACGGGAAAAGTACTAATTGATATCAAATTCAAGGTAAAAGGAGATTTTCTGCATTTCACTATTAGTAATCCTATGCCTGAAATTACGCAACATAAGGACAATTTTAACAAGTCTAGTGGTATAGGTTTAGAGAATGTCAAAAAAAGACTCGAATTAGGTTATAATAAAAACGACTATAAGCTTTCATTTAAAAATAAAAAGGATATTTTTGTCGTAAAGCTTGTAATCAAGGTCTCTTAGCAAGCATTAGCATCTTTTTTACCAACTATACTTACTAAAATTATTTCTCTCACCAAAATAATCGAAAATGAAAATAAACTGTTTGATCATAGACGATGAGCCATTAGCGATTAATGTTATCAAAAACTATCTGGAGCCTATTGAAAATTTTGAGGTTATAAATACTTTTAGTAATCCAATAGAAGGTCTGAATTTTTTAAAAAACAACAAAGTTGATGTCATTTTTCTGGATATTAACATGCCGGTTCTTGATGGTATAAATTTTATAAAAAGTCTGGATAATCCACCGATACTTGTAATAACAAGTGCTTACAGTCAGTTTGCAATAGAGACTTACGAATTGGACGTTTTGGATTATTTGGTAAAACCTATAGAATTTCCAAGGTTAATGAAAACGCTAAACAAGATTAGCAAAAGACTAAACAGTAATAGTAATCTTCCTCAGGAAACTAGCCCTGAAAGTCCTTTTATCTTTGTTAAGATTGATAAGAAGAGAATGAAGAAAATTTTTTTTAATGAAATTTTAGTGATCGAAAGTTTAAAAGATTATTTAAAAATAAATACCCTTACAGGAAAATATATCATCCACAGCACACTATCTGATTTTACCGATTTATTACCCGAAAGAAATTTCTTAAGAATACACCGATCTTACACCATTGCCATTGATAAAATTGACGCCGTTGAAGGAAACAGCATTGAAATTGAAGGTCTTAGATATGTAATTGGAAGATCGTACATTGATCATGTAAAACAAAGAATTTTGAATTCTTCGATTTAAATAATTACTTATTATATTATGAGAAAACCTTTGTCAAAGTTTAAAACTTTGACAAAGGTTTTTTAGTTATTGACATGTACGTTTCTAAACCTGACAGGTTTTAAAAACCTGTCGGGTTTGTCCGCATAACTTTTATAAGATTTTTATTTTTATTGAGGAATAACTTTGCGTTCCTTCGACTTCGCTCAGGATGACATACATTACAGTTAGACTTTGTAAAAAGCTTAGCGAACTTCTCAATCTATAATTGCTTTATATAAAACTTTGCGCTCTTTGCGTAAAATTCACAACGCAAAAAAAATGCGGCCAAAAGGCCGCATTTTCAACATACAGGTAACTAACCAAAATAAACCATTTAAAAAATAATTTATTGTATTATAAAAAAATTAACTAAAAATAATATCTTTTGAACGCTTCAATAGCCGAATAATCTGCCAAACCTAAAGCATGATATTTTTCTGCTGTTAATCTGTTTCTGTCTTCAACTCTTACCCAGAATTCTCTGCTATCATCTCCCTGAAACATAACACCATCTTTTTGAGATTGGTGATAGAAAATGGCATGACGTTTTTTAAGAACCTGATCAGGGCTCATCGGAACCGCCATCTCGATTTGGTATGATTCCCATTCATGCCATGCTCCTCTGTATAACCAGACCCAGCATTCGTCCATAAATTTTTTGTGCTTTAATCTTTTTAAAGCTTCAAACAAACTATCTAAACAAACTTTATGGGTTCCATGAGGGTCTGCTAAATCTCCTGCTGCATATATCTGATGTGGTTTTATCCTTTCGATAATATCACACATAATTTGAATATCAGCCTCTCCAAGGTTATTTTTCTTAACTGTTCCAGTTTCATAAAATGGTAGATCTAAAAAGTTAACATTCGTATCCGGTAAACCTAAATATCTTGTAGCAGCCAAAGACTCGCTTCTTCTAATTCTTCCTTTTAATTTTCTAACTTCTAAAGAATCAATATCATTGTGCTTTTTGGTTTTCAAAAAGTTAATGATCTTTTCAGATTCAGAAGAGTTCGGATTTAATGACAACGAAATCTCAGCAAATTTTAAAGCCTCTTCGTTAGAAACTGCAATATTTCCTGAAGTTTGATATGCAATGTGCACATCGTGACCCTGCTCTACCAATCTGTCAAAAGTTCCTCCCATCGAAATAACATCATCATCTGGATGCGGACTAAAAATGATAATTCTTTTTCTTTCCGGCGTTGCACGTTCCGGTCTGTAAGTATCATCGGCATTTGGTTTTCCACCTGGCCATCCCGTAATAGTCTGCTGCATTTTATTAAACATTTTAATGTTCAAATCATACGCAGTTCCTTCTTCCGTCAACACACTAGACATACCGTTATCGTTATAATCTTTGTCTGTTAATTTCAGGAAAGGTTTTTTCGTCAATTCACTTAACCAGGCTACAGCTTTCAGTTTTAACTCTTCGTCCCAAATCACTGATTTTACCAACCAGGGAGTTTTTACTCGTGTTAATTCTGATGAAGCTTCGGTATCTAAAACAAAAGTTGTGTTGTTGTGCTGTTGTAAATACGTTGCCGGTACTTGCGAAGAAATATTTCCTTCAATTGTTTTTTTAATGATTTCAGCTTTGCTGATTCCCCATCCAAGAAGTACAATTCTTTTGGCATTTTTTACAGTACCAATTCCCATTGTAATTGCTTTTCTAGGCACATTATCTATTCCTAAAAATGATGATGCCGCGTCTGTACGAGTCAAATGATCCAATGTAATACTTCTCGTTCCTGAATTAACGTGAGATCCCGGTTCGTTAAAACCAATATGACCTGTTCTTCCAATTCCTAAAAGTTGAAAATCTAAACCTCCGTAGGCTTTAATTTTCATTTCATAATCGATACAATATTGTTGTAAATCTTCATTACTTATTTTTCCGTCCGGAATATTTACATTTTCCGGATGAATATCAACATGATTAAAAAGGTGCTCATGCATAAAATGATAGTAACTCTGAATATTATTTTTATCCATTGGATAATATTCGTCCAGATTAAAGGTTACTACATTTGCAAAACTCAAACCTTCTTCTTTATGCAAGCGAACCAATTCTTCGTAAACTTTTACTGGCGAAGATCCTGTTGCTAATCCTAAAACACAAGGCTCGTTTAATTCTTCTTTTCTTTGAATTATGTTTGCTATTTCTTGAGCAACTAATATTGAAGCCTCTTTTGATGATTCGAAAATCACGTTATGAATCTTCTCAAAACGAGTTTCTTCGAATTTTCCAGCTTCTTTAAAATTTATGCCTTCTTTAATCATTTGCCTGTTTCATTTAATTTATAATATAAAATTAAGAATTACTTTGCCGATAAAATTAAAAATTCGACTAATAACCCGTTAGCTTCGGTAAAAGACATAATTAGAAACTTTAAAACTTTTTTCTTCCAATTGAGATGTCTTATTTTACTTTTCAACTACATTTATTTCGCTGATAGAAACTGTCTGTCCTTTTCCTTCAGCAGATTTTGCTACAAAACGAAGGTATCTTGCTTTCGTTTCGGCAAATGTTTTTACTTGTTCTATTGGATTATTTTTGATATTCGAAAACTCACCATCAGATTGTAATGTCCATTTTACATTATCCAAACTTGTATAGAATTCATATTTTGAAATCAAATTAAGATTATTTCCAACTTGCTGCGGAACATAAGTAAAACCAGCAATTTTAAGAATTACTCCCATATCAATTGATACTTCTTGCGGAAGTTTATTGGTTTCATTTCCAAATCCCCAATCTGTATTTGGATTTCCATCGATTATTTTAATAGCCGAATTTAAATCTCCACTCGAAACAGCAACAATTTTCCATTTTTCTTTAGAAATTCCATACTTTGCCGTTTTAACAGCACTATATATTTTTTCTTCTTTATTGAATGCAACCGCTTTTATCTGAACGGCTTTGTTGTATTTAAATATATCTTTATATAATGTGCTTTTTGTTGTTGGATTACTTCCGTCAACGGTATAATAAATACTATTTCCTTCTTCAGATTTTATAGTAACATTTCCGTTTTTATCACGTTGAATTTCCGGCATTCGAACAAAAGTAGGCGCATTAAAAGCCTGAATATTTGAAATTACAATATTAGCTTTCGAATCTGTAATATTCACTTTTAATGCCGAAGCAATAACCCGGTCGATTCTTAAAATTCTTTTGTAACCAATGGTTGTTTCATTTGCAACAGTTTTCCAGTTTCCATCAACTTTGACTTCAATATTAAAAGCCTTAACGCGCTGTCCTAATTTTATATATTCCTGAAGCAAAACACGATCAATAGCTGTAGGTTTGTCAAATTCAAACACAATTGATGCAGTTTTTACATTGTCATCTGTTGCCCAATATGTATTTTTATTTCCATCAGTAACATTCTTGGCAGTAAATTCTGTACTCTTTCCTCTAACATTATCGGCACTTATTTTACTTCCTGCCAATAATTCAGTTTTAAAATCTTCTTTTATTGTTGCCACCAATTCTTTTAATCTTGCTTCATCATTTTCATGAACCAAACCTCTTCTGTCCACAGGAAGATTCAATAATAAAGTAGCATTTCGACCAATAGATTCATAATAAATATCAACCATTTCATCCAAAGGGCGCACCTTGTCATCTTCAACACTATGGTAAAACCATCCCGGTCTTATGGATACGTCGGCCTCACCTGGAACCCATTTTTCACCATTTTCATGTCCTGACATAAATTCGGTATAATGTACTTTACCAGCCAATTCATCTTTCTGGCGTAAAAGCGACCAATTTGTTTTTCCAGCCCGGCCTTCCTCATTTCCAATCCATCTTGCTTCTGCAGGTCCAACTCCCCAAACTAATGTTTTTGGAGCTAACTCATAAATCATTTTATAAGTTTCATCCCAATTATAATATTCAAGCGTATTTATTTTTCTTGTTTCGTTTGCTCCACCATAATATCCATCACCACCGTTAGCACCATCAAACCACATTTCAAAAACATCACCATAATTATTTAATAATTCTTTTAACTGATTTCTGAAGTAAGTAATATATTCTGGTTTTCCGTATTCCGGATGATTTCTATCCCAAGGCGAAAGATATAAGCCTAGTTTTAAATCATATTCCTTGCAAGCGGCAGCTAACTCTTTAACAAGATCACCTTTCCCATTTTTCCATGGAGAATTTTTGACAGAACGTTCCGTATAAGCAGAAGGCCATAGACAAAAACCATCGTGATGTTTGGCTACTAATATAATCCCTTTCATTCCGGCTGCCTTTACCACGCGCGCCCATTGACGAACATCTAAATTCGTTGGATTAAAAAGTTGCGGAGACTCATCGCCATAGCCCCACTCTTTATTTGTAAAAGTATTTAAGGAGAAATGTACAAAAGCATAAAACTCCATTTGCTGCCAATCTATCTGTTTTTGCGTAGGAAGTGGCCCAAAAGGTTCCGGAGATTTTACCAATTCCTGACTATTGACAGATGATGATAGTAAACAAAAAAAACTCAGTAAAAGAAAAAGGTTTTTCATTACGATTGCAATTAAAATTTTGGTGGTTAGCTAATTAAAAATATAAATTTAATGTAAATGAGTATTTGATTGCATAATATTTCGACCAATGACGTTTTTTAAAGAGTATTGGGATGTTTTTTTCTTCGTAAAACATAAATATCAAAGTGTAATTAAAATTTGTATTTTAGATGTAGAATAAATCTACCAGAAACTAATAATTTAATTATAAATATGCGTTCTATCATCCTTCTAGCATTCGTTGCTTTATTTATTTCCTGTAAAAATGAAAATAAATCACAAACACTTTCAGATTATTTTACCTATGGTCAAAATACCGCTGTGGAATCAGCCGGAGTAAAAATGATTTCAATTAAAACACCAGTTGGGGAATTTAAAGTTTGGACAAAACGTTTTGGAAAGAATCCAAAAATAAAAATCTTATTATTACATGGTGGTCCGGCCATGACACATGAATATATGGAGTGTTTCGAAACCTATTTTCAACGTGAAGGTTTTGAGTTTTATGAATACGATCAATTAGGATCATATTACAGCGACCAGCCAAAAGACAGTAGCTTATGGACAACAGAGCGTTTCGTAGATGAAGTAGAACAAGTTCGAAAAGCAATTGGTGCTGATAAAGACAATTTTTATGTTTTAGGAAATTCTTGGGGAGGGATTCTAGCTATGGAATATGCTTTAAAATACCAAAAAAACATAAAAGGTCTATTAGTCGCAAATATGGTAGCCAGCGCGCCAGAATACGGAAAATATGCAGATGAAGTATTAGCCAAACAAATGAAACCGGAAATTCTTGCAGAAATAAGAGCATTAGAAGCTAAAAAAGATTTCAATAATCCACGTTACATGGAATTACTTATCCCAAATTTCTATAAAGAACATTTATGCCGCTTAAAAGAATGGCCGGATGGTCTAAACAGAGCCAGCAAACATGTAAATGGAGAGATCTATACCTTGATGCAGGGACCAAGTGAATTCGGGATTAGTGGGCGTTTAGCCAAATGGGACATTAAGAATCGTCTTCATGAACTTATAATACCAACTTTAATGATTGGGGCAAAATATGACACTATGGATCCAAAAGCAATGGAAGAGCAAAGTAAATTAGTTCAAAAAGGACGTTACCTTTACTGTCCTAATGGAAGTCATTTAGCAATGTGGGATGATCAAAAAGTCTTTATGAATGGGGTTGTCCAATTCGTAAATGATGTAAATAATGATAAATTTTAATTTAAAAAGTTTAAAAAAATAAAGTTAACATTGTAATCAAAACTCCTTACTTAGGAGTTTTTTTTATAATTATTAGTCACTACATTTATATAAAAGAACAAATCAAATGGTTTGAGCAATCAAGACAGAGTCTGTGTTATTATTTGAATTCCGGATATCTAAAAGCATATAGCCTACCAGAATTTGTATAATATCTTTAAAAGATAACCAAAAAATCATTGATCTTTCCAGACGATCAAATGGCATGAAAAAGTAAACCAATCGGGATTTAAATCATTCAATGCAATATTAGAACGAGAATAAACCTATCAAATCATATAAACAGAAACACCAATGCTTCCGACAGGCTTTTAATGCAAAATAAAAGTTTTAGATCACAATTCAGGGGTGTCAGAAATGTAGATTTTTTTCTTTTTAGACTATACTAAACATTTATGCATAAATTTTGTTGTTGCGCAGATTGAATTAATCCGTTTTAGCTCTAAATTCCAAAATAAGAAGATTTTATATTTCAAACTATTTATAAAACAAAAAAATCCCCATCAAATAAATGATGAGGATTCTCAAAAGAAAGGCGACGACATACTCTCCCACATAACTGCAGTAC